>QHSI01000114.1 GCA_003221515.1 Candidatus Rokuibacteriota bacterium | reverse complement strand
ATGGTCGCGCACGCCATCATCCGCCATCGGCTGATGGATGTTCGCCTCGTGATCCATCGCGGGCTCACGCTGACTCTCGCGCTGGCCGTGTCGCTCGTGCCGGTCGTGGCGTTGCTGGCGATGGCGTGGCCCAGGCTCTCGGATCACCTGAATCCCGAGGAGCTCGTCGCGCTGATCGCCGCGGTCGTCGCGGTCGGTCTGCTGATTCCGTTGACGCGCGATGCGGCGGGGCGGCTGCTGGATCGATACGTCTATCGCACGCACGTGAACTACCAGCGCACCCTGCGGGAGGCGAGTCGCGCCCTGACGGGTGTCCTCGATCTCAAGATCCTGCTGCAGTTCATGAACCACACCGTGGCGGCCTCGACGAACTCCGAAGGCGCCGCCGTCTACCTCGACCGAAATCTCGCCGAGTCCGGCGGAGCGTTTCGCCAGGCGATCGCGGAGAAACGCCTCGCGCAGAGCAGCTTCGAGACGCCGGACGACGCGCCGGGCGAGATCATCACGGCGCTCATGCGCTCGAAGGATCTGCTGCTCACCGACGAGATCGCGCGTGAACGGCTGACCGACGAGCGGCAGCGGCTGCACGACGCGCTGGCGCGCCTCAACTGGGCGCTCGTGCTGCCGCTCATCTCTGAGAATCGGGTCATCGGCGCCATCGTCGTCGGACCGAAGCTCTCCGGCGATCCCTTCTACCCTCAGGATCTCGACCTCCTGATGACGCTCGCCAACCAGGCCGGGATCGCGGTGAAGAACGCGCAGCTCTACGCGCAGGTCGTGCTGGCCAACGAGCACCTCAACAACATCGTCGCCACGATCGAGAGCGGCGTGGTGGCGGTCGACGCCGCCGGCCAGATCACGCTGTTCAACCGCGCCGCCGAGCAGCTCACCGGCCTGCCGGCGGAACGCGTTCGGCATCAGTCGGTGAGCGTGCTGCCGGCGGACGTGCGGGAGATGCTCACGGAGACCGTGGTCGACGGCAACGCGCGGACGCAGCCGGAGATCAGCCTGTCGGACGGCAAGACGACGAGGCCGATCATCTGCGCGACGTCGCCGCTGCACGACCCAGACGGCGTGGTGCTGGGCGCCGTCGCGGTCTTCAGCGATCTGACGCCGCTCAAGGAGCTCGAAGTGGAGCGGCGCCGCGCCGAACGGCTCGCGTATTTCGAGATGCTCGCGTCCGGGATCGCGCACGAGATCAAAAACCCGCTCGTCTCGGTCAAGACCTTTGCCCAGCTCCTGCCGCGCCGGCGCGGCGACGATCGGTTCATCGACGACTTCGGCCGGATCGTCACGCGCGAGATCGGACGAATGGAGCGGCTCCTCGACCGTCTGCGCACGCTCTCGCGCCCCGGCGAACGCCCGCGTCATCTGCTCGATCTACGGGCACCGATCGCCGAAGCGATCGAAGCCATGGGGCCGGCGTTCACGGAGAAGAACGTCGTCGTCTCCTCGGCGCCGGGCCCATCGCCGTGCCTGATCCTGGGCGATCATTCGGAGCTCGAGCAGCTGTTCTTGAATCTTTTGATGAACGCGCACGAGGCAACGCCGCCGGGCGGCATGGTGCGGATAGAGCTAGCCGTCAGGGCCGACCATGCTACTGTCGCCGTGGTGGACACTGGGGGCGGTATCCCGGCGGGGATTCTGGAGCGCGTGTTCGACCCGTTTTTTACCACCAAGGAGCGCGGCTCCGGACTCGGACTGGCGATCTGTGCCTCCATCGCCCAGACTCACGGCGCCAGGCTCCGGGCTGCCAACCGCGACGACGGCGGCGCTGCCTTCACCATCGATTTCCCGCTCGCCGTCGTGGCCACGGTGGCGACGTGAACACCATCCTCATCGTCACGGCCGACGACGCGCTGCGCGGACGCCTCGTCTCGGCCTTGGGTGACCATTCAGTGTTCGTCGCCCAGAGCGATCCGGAAGCGCTGAAGACGCTCCGGCTCATCGACATCGACGTGATCCTGCGCGGCGGGGGCATGCCCAGGGGCCTCGAGACGTTCGTCGCGAGCGTGAAGCAGATTGCCCCCTCGACGCTCACGATCGCGATCGGCGTGACCGGTGAGGAGGCCGAGGCGGCCGATCTCGTCCTCCCCGCCACCTTCACGCAGCGCGAACTCGACGGGACCCTGCGTCACGTAACTGACAAGTTGAGGCTGACGCGGGAAATTACTGGGCTTCGGTCCAGTCTGGCACCCGATCACCCGGGCACCGCCGGGCCGGACCAGCCCTGGGAAGGCGTCGCGTTCGCCCGGGTGCTCCGGGAATTCACACGGGCCTTCGCGGCCGGCTTCGACCTGCCACGGGCGCTCGAAATGTTCCTCGACGCGATCGGCGAGCTGGTCCGGCCAACGCGCATGGCCCTGCTCCTGCCCGCCGGCGACCCGGCCGAGTACCGCGTGGCGACTCACCGTGGTCTCGTGCCCCAGATCGTCGGCGGCGTGCACCTCTCGGCCGGCCAGGGCCTCGCCCGCTGGCTGGCCGCGCAGGGCCGGCCGGCCCGGCTGCAAGACCTGCCGGATCCGGAAGTCGCGCGCGAGCTCCGACTGCTCCAGAGCGTCCTGGCGGTGCCGCTGCTGGCCCACGGCGAGCTGGTGGCGATTCTCACCGTCGGCCAGCCCGTCGTCGGCTCGAGCTACGGCCGGAGCCAGACCGAGACGCTCTTCGATCTCGGATCGCACCTGGCCACCGCGATCCGCGACATCGCCCTGCACAACCGGCTCGAGCGCGAGCAGCAGTTCAGCGAGCGCATTCTGGCCCACATGTCGAGCGGCGTGATCACGATCGGCCGCGACCACCGGATCGCCACGATGAATCGTCGGGCGGAGGAGATCCTGGAGCTGTCGGCCGGCGAGGTCATGAAGCAGGATCTGCGCGCGCTGCCGTCGCCGCTCGGCGACATGCTCTACGACACCCTGCGGACGGGGCGCGCGGCGGCCCGGCACGAGATCCAGCTCGCGCTGCGCGGCCTCTGGCTCGAGGTCTCCACCTATCCGGTGCGCGGCGAGGACGGGACGCCGCTCGGCGCCGTGCTCGTCTTCGAAGACCGCACGTCGCAGAAAGAGCTGCTGACGCAGCGGCGGCAGGTCGAGCAGACCCAGCTCCTCACGCGCGTGGTGGCCCGCATCGCCGACGAGATCAAGAATCCGCTCGTCTCGATCAACACCTTCATCGAGCTGATCGGCGAGCGGTACGACGACCCGGAGTTCCGCCGTCACTTCTCCTCGGTCGTCCGCCGGGACGTCCGGCGGCTCGTCGAGGTTTTCGAGAAACTTGCAGGGCTGGTGACGGAAGGTGAGCTAAACTTTACGACCGTGGACATCCACAGCGTCGTCGATGATGTGGTCACGGCGATCGAGCTCGTCGACGATCTGCCGGCCAAGCCGCTGCAGCTCGACGTCACGCGCGAGACCACGCCGCAAGTCGTGAAGGTCGATCCCGCGCACCTCCGCAAGGCGTTCTCGTACCTCATCTGGTATCTCGCGCACAACTCGCCGGACGACCAGGCGCGCGTCTCGGTGTCGGTGGCGCGGCACTCCGAGCGTGACAGCGGCGAGATGGTGCGGATCCTGATCGGCTCGCGCACGGCGTCCGTCGCGCCCGACAAGCTCCATCGTGTCTTCGATCCGGTGGAGATGGTCCAGGAGAGCCTGCTCGACGTCGGGCCGGCCGTCAGTCAGCGTCTCGTCGAAGCGGTCGGCGGACAGCTGACGGTGCGGCAGGGCCGGCACGAGCTGCACTTCCTGGTGTCGCTCCCACTCGCGACGGCATGAGCATGGCGGTCACCGCGGTTTCACCGCTCGCGCGGGTTCTCGTCGTGGACGACGAGCTCGGTCCGCGCGAGTCGCTGCGCATGCTGCTCAAGCCCCACTACCAGATCCAGACGGCCGAGAACGGGCGCGTGGCCCTCGACCATCTCCGGCGGTTCCAGCCCGACGTCGTCATCATGGACATCAAGATGCCCGAGATGGACGGGCTCGAGCTCCTCCGCCACGTCAAGCGCGCCGATCCGGCGATCGAAGTCGTGATGATCACCGCCTACGCCTCGCTGGAGACGGTCAAGCACGCGCTGACACACGGTGCCTTCGAGTACCTCATCAAGCCGTTCTCGCGCGCGGATCTGGAAGACGTCGTCCACCGGGCGTTGTTGCGGCGCCAGACCGAGCTCGGCGCGCGCGGCCAGGTCGCCAAGCTGGTGGAGGAAATGCGCCAGCTCTCGGCCAACTCCGGGAAGCTCGAGGAGGCGGCCCGCCGCGAAGCGGCCGAGCAGTCGCTCCGGGTCACTCAGCTCTCGATCGTTCGGGAGATCTCGCGGACGATCGTCGAGCAGCTCGATCCGCAGCGCCTGGCCGCCTCCGTCACCGAGCAGCTTCGGACCGCGCTCGGCTACGACAAGGTCGAAATCGTCCCGGAGCCGCCCCAGAGCGCCGACAAGGGCCCGCCGACCGTCATGACGTGCGCGATCCAGGACGGCGGCGGCCTGCTGGGCTACCTGCTGATCGACAACCGGCCGTCCCGGCGGGTCATCGATCCGCGCGAGCGTGAGCTGCTCGAGATGCTCTCCGAATACCTGGCCATCGCGCTCCGGAACTCACGCCTCTACGGCGAGATCACCGACACGAAGCGCTCGCTCGAGCAGCTCATCGCCTCCGCCGGCGACGCCATCATCTCGGTCTCGCCGGACGATCGCATCGAGGGGCGCATCTGGAACCCGGCCGCCGAGCGTATCTTCGGTCTCACCGCCGAGCAGGCCAACGGCCGGCCCATCACCGAGCTGCTCCCGCGCGGTGACTACGGCGAAGCGAAGCGCCAGCTTGCCGACGGCACCGACCGCCACGCCTTCGAGACCAGCGTCACGGTCGGCCAGGCCCGCCCGGTGGAGCTCGCGGTGAGCCTGTCGGCCCGCCACGGGCGGCAGGGTGGCCTCGAGGGGCTGATCGCGATCGTCCGCGACATCACCGCGCAGCGTGAGATCGAGACCCAGCACCGGCGGGCCGAGAAGCTCACCGCGCTCGGGCAGCTCGCGGGCGGGATCGCGCACGACTTCAACAACCTTCTGCAGGCGATCCTCGGCTACGCGCAGCTCATGAAGCAGAACCCACGCGACGCCGAGTTCGTCAGCCGCTCGCTCAACATCGTCGAGGCGGCGGCAGTCGACGGCTCCGAGACGGTGCGCCGCATCCAGCAGTTCGCGCGCCTGCGCCCCGACGAGCCGCCGGTCGGCGTGGACCTGAACCAGATCGTCCACGACGCCGTCGCGCTCATCCGCCCGCGCTGGGAAGAAAAGATCGCGCGTGACAACCGACCGCTCGATCTGCGGCTGAACCTCGGGACCATCGAGACGATCAACGGGCGGCCGCCGGCGCTGATCGAGGTGCTGACGAACCTGATCCTGAACGCCCTCGACGCGATGCCCGACGGTGGCACGCTGACGATCGACACCCGCAGCGACCTCGGGCGCCACATCGTGCTGACGGTGACCGACACCGGCATCGGCATGCCGGAGCCGGTCCGGCGGCGCATCTTCGAGCCGTTCTTCTCGACCAAGGGCGACTCCGGGTCCGGCCTGGGCCTGTCGATGGTCTACTCGATCGTGCGACGGCACGGCGGCGACATCCGCGTCGAGAGCGAACCGGCGCGGGGCGCCACCTTCACCCTCACCTTCCCGGTCGCCAGCGAGCCGGTGGGCGCCGCGCCCGACACGGCGCTGCGGCGCGCGCGACGGCCGGCGCGGGTCCTCCTGGTGGACGACGATCAGAAGGTGCTCGGCACGCTGACCGAGCAGCTGCGCAGCGTGGGCCACACGGTGACCGCCGCGGCCGGCGGCGGCGCCGGGCTCGCCGCCTACGCGCCCGGCCGGTTCGACGTGGTGCTGAGCAATCTAGGGATGGCCGGCATCAACGGCTGGGAGCTCGCCGAGCGGGTCCGCCGGGTCGATTCCCAGACTTCCATCCTGCTGATCACGGGCTGGGGGCTGCGCGAGGAGGACCACGGGCGGCTCAAGTCGCTCCGGATCCGCAAGTGTCTCTTCAAGCCCGTCCGGATCAACGAGCTCGACGCCGCGATCCAGGACGCACTCGCCGCCGTCTAGGAGCGCTTCATAGGGCGTCCGCAGCAGATCTTCTGGGCCATCGCGACCTTCCCGCACTTCGCACAGCGAAACCCAGCCATTGGTCCCTCCGGAGCGCTCGGCTACAGCCGCTCGATGATCGTGGCGATGCCCTGGCCGAAGCCGATGCACATGGTCTGCAGGCCGTAGCGCTTGCCGGTGCGCTCGAGCTCGTGCAGCAGCGTGGTCATGAGCTTGCCGCCCGAGCAGCCGAGCGGATGGCCGAGGGCGATGGCGCCGCCGTTGACGTTGACCCGGCTCATGTCCGGGTGAAGCTCTCGCTCCCAGGCGAGCACCACCGAGGCGAACGCCTCGTTGATCTCGATCAGGTCGATCTGGTCGAGCGTCATGCCGGCTTTCTTGAGCACGCGCTGCGTGGCCGGAATGGGCCCGGTGAGCATGATCACCGGATCCACGCCGGCGAGCGCCGTGGCGACCACGCGCGCGCGCGGCTTGAGCCCCAGGGCCTTGGCGCGGGCCTCGGACATGAACATCAGCGCCGAGGCGCCGTCGGAGATCTGCGACGAGTTGGCCGCGGTGACGACGCCGTCCGGCTTGAACGAGGGCACGAGGCTGGCCATTTTGTCGCGATTCACCGGGACGCGCACGCCCTCGTCGGTGTCGAAGACCGCGCCGTCGGGCAGCGTCACCGGCACGATCTCGCGCTTGAACCGGCCCTCGGCGATCGCTCGGCCGGCTTTCTCGTGGCTCTGCGCGGCGAACTCGTCCAGCTCCTCGCGCTTGAGGCCCCACTTCTCGGCGATCATCTCGGCCGAGATGCCCTGCGGGACGATGTTGAAGCGCTCCTGGAGCTTGGGCGAGAGCGGCCCGTCGCCGGGCCCGACGGCGTTGGAGCCCATCGGCACGCGCGTCATGTGCTCGACTCCGCCCGCGATCACCACCTGGTATTGCCCAGCCATCACGCCCATCGCCGCGAAATTAGCGGCCTGCTGGCCCGAGCCGCACATGCGGTCGAGCGTCGTGCCGCACACGTCCACCGGCAGGCCGGCGATCAGCGCCGCGTTGCGCGCGATGTTGAACCCTTGTTCGCCGAGCTGATCGACGCAGCCCAGGATGACGTCCTCGACCTCCGCCGGGTCGACCTTCACCCGGTCGATCAGCTGCGTGAGCACGTGCGCCGCCAGATCGTCGGGGCGAATGGTCGACAGCTTGCCCCCCTTGCGGCCCACGGCGGTGCGCACGGCGCCAACGATGACGGCATCACCCATAGAGTCCTCCTCGAAAACTGGCGAACGATTCATCTTACCGGGTCGTCGGGGGATGGCGCAAACCGCGCCGGAAACAAGCGAGAGAGCTAAGAGACCCGGCGCTTGACCTGGTCGGAGAGCTTGCAGAAGGCGCAGATCGTCCCGGTCGTCACCTGGCCGCAGCGCGCGCACTCGTTGAGGGCGACCCCCTCCGCCTGCTCGAACGCCGGGCGCGCGCGGTCGAGGAAGCCGAACAGGAAGTTGTGCTTGGCGCCGGGCGAGGCTGCTTCCATGCGGCTCAGGATCTCTTTGTGGGCGATCGAGGTCGCGCCGGCCGCGAAGGGGCACTCCTCCACGATGTAGTCGATCTTCCGCATGAACGCGAACGCGGCGGTCTCGAGCTCGGAGAGGCGATAGAGCGGCTTCACGCGGCGGACCAGCTTCGGGTGCGTGGACGGCAGCGCGGGCGACTGACGGGGCAGCGCATCCATCTGCCAGTGCATCACCGAGCCGAAGAGCGTGGCGGCCTCGTCGTCCAGATTGTGACCGGTCGCGACCACGGGGATCTCATGCTCGAGCGCCACGCGGTTCATCAGGTAGCGCTTGGACAGGCCGCAGCCGGAGCACGGCGGCCGCCGCGTCACGGACTGGATGACCGGCACCGGCGCGCCCACTTCCTCGGCGACCGCGGAGATGATGAGCGGAACGGACCGCGCCGCGGCGAACTTCTCGCACCGGGCCTTCGATTCCACCGAATAGTCGAAGATGCCGAGATCGAGGTAGAGCCCCGTCGTACGGTAGCCCTCGTCGATCAGCACGTCCCAGAGCGCGAGCGAGTCCTTGCCACCGGACACCGCGACCAGCACCTGCTCGTCCTTGGTGAACATCCGGTGCTTGCGGATGGCCTCGCGCACCTGGTTCCGGAAGAACTCGAGGAAGTCCGGCTCGCAGAACGCGGCGTTGTGACGTCGCAGCTCGAGGGCGGCCGGCGCCCCGCACTTGCGGCACTTCACGGCCTAGAGCCCGCGCCACCGGACATCACGGGCCGGAGCTCGATCGTCTCGTCGTCGCGCACGATGTGGTCGGCGGTGACGAGGGCGTCGCCGCAGATCACCAGCACGGTCTCGGGGACGATCGCCAGCTCGCGCAGGATCTCCTTCACCCGACGGTTGCCGGCCACGTCGACCTCGCGCCGTGGATTTCTGAGGATGACCTTCACCGCTGCCCCGCTAGCTCCGCGGGAACCCCGGCGCGCGCTTGACGTCCCGGATCTGGGCGAGATGAATCCCGTCGTGGTTGGCCTGAAGCATCCACCACTGCGCCAGGTCGAGCTCGCCCAGGCGGAAGTGCTTGAACGTGAGCCGCTGCGGATCGAGCGTCGCGAGCCGCTCGATCGACTGGCGGCTCCGCTCGCGCGTGGCCTTCATGGTGGCGATCAGCTCGCCGATCGGCTTGCCGTGCTCCGGCCAGACGACCGGGGGGGCCTCGGCGGCTCCGATCGGCACCGCAGGCATGGGCTTGAACTGCGCGAGACCCGCCGGGAACGGCGACCGCGTGCCGGCCGCGTCCGCCTCGCGCGCGAGCTTCGTGGTCAGCTTGCCCGTCGCGATCTCGGCGATCGTCAGGTGGTGCACGATCTCGCCGACCGACCACTCCTTCTCGCCGGGCTTCCAGTCGGCCTGGCGCTGCGCGAGGCCCTCGGCTTCGGCGAGCACGTCGGCGCGCACCGCCTGCAGCGCGCTCCACAGTGCTTCGACGGGTTTCGGAAGGCTCATAGGGAACGAAGTATACTCCAACGCGATGCACGACCCGCAAACCGCCCTCGCGCGAACGGCGTGGCGGACGCTGGCGAGCCGTCCGGTCTACGAGAACCGCTGGATCCGCGTGCGCGAGGATCAGGTCGAGCTGCCGGACGGTCGAACGACGATCTACGGGGTCGTGCAGTGCAGCGGCTGCATCGGCGTCCTCCCGTTCCTCGATGCCGACACGGTCGTGCTCGTCGGCCAGTACCGCTACGTCGCGCGCGACTTCTACTGGGAAATGCCGACCGGCTCCGTCAACCCGGGCGAGAGCGAGACGGCCGCGGTACAGCGCGAGCTCGCGGAGGAAGCGGGCTACGTCGCCGACCGACTCGTGAAGGTCTGCGCCTTCCACACCTCCAAGAGCGTTCTCGACGAGACCGCGAACATCTACCTCGCCGAGGGACTGCGTCCGGCGTCTCGCCCGGCCGATCCGACGGAGTTCATCGAGGTGCGGGCGTTTCCCTTCGCCGAGGTCGTCCGTATGGTCGAGCGCGACGAGATCAAGGACGCGATGACGATCGTCGCCGTCCTCCACGCCGCTCGCCGGCGGGGCTGATCGGCAGGTCGGGCTACCTGGCCGAGGCCAGCACCATCGGACCCGTCGGCGCCGGCACACCGCCTTCGGGCTCGAGGGTCACCGCGAAGACCTTGACCGGCTGGCCATCCGCCAGTGGTTCGATGCGGTGCGTTCCACGTCCCGACGCGTCGACCCGGAAGAGGCCGGCCGGCCGCGGTGCCCCGTCGCCGATCGTCCACAGCTCGTAGGCCTTGCCCGCCGGCGCCGTCGGCAGGTTGGCGACGATCAGATGTCCGCCCGCGGTCGGATGCCAGATCACCCGGCCGTTGGCCTCGGGATTCGGCCCGAGGCCGCGGAGCAGCACGACCTGAGTCGCCGGATCGCGCAAGAGATCGACGGCGCTCTGGTACTCCGCGGTCTGCTCGCGCAGCGCGGCTTCGTCGCGCTGCACGGTTTCGCGCAGGGCCGCCGCCTCGCGCGCCATCTGGCCCAGGCGGGCCTCGTAGCGCGTCGCCACGAGGGTGGCGGTGAAGCCGGCGACCGCGAGCACCGCGACCAGCGACGCCACCGCCCAGACCAGCCGCCGTGGTCGCGCCGCGTCGCGACGCGTCGGTGCGGTCGCGTTGATCCGCCCCAGGAGCGCCGCCTTCACCTCGGGCGGCGGGATCATCGGGGGCACCGAGCGCGCGACCGCCGCGAGCGCCTCGGCGGACGAGCGCAGCTCCGCCGCGCAGACATCGCACCCCTCGGCCAGGTGGCGCTCGAACGCCGCGCGGTCCTCGCCGTCGAGCGCGCCGAGGGCCCACGCCGCCGCGAGCGTGTCGAAGGGCTCGTGGCTCATGGGCTCGCCCTCACGACCTCGCGCAGCCGCTCGAGGCCGAGTCGGATCCGCGTCTTCACCGTGCCGAGCGGCTGCTTGAGGCGCTCGGCGATCTCCGTTTGCGTGAGCCCCGCGTAGTACGCGAGCTCGATGACCTCGCGCTGTGCCCCCGGCAGCCGCTCGAGCGCGCTGCGGATCGTCCCGCGGTCCTCGGCGACCTCCGCGGCGTCGCGCGCGGCATCGGCGGCGGGCGCGGCGGCGACCGCCTCATCCAGCGGCGCCACGAACGTGCGACTCCGTCGGCGCGTCGACCGAACACGATCGATCGCGCGCGAGCGCGCCTGCATCACCATCCAGGCCTCGGGGCTCCCGCGCGCCGAGTCGTACCGGCCGGCGCTCTGCCACGCCTCCCAGAACACTTCCTGGAGCACGTCGCTGGCGTCGGCGCGCTCGCGGACGATTCGCAAGATCAGCGGGAAGACCACGGGCGCGTAGCGATCGTAGAAGACGGCGAACGCCTCGCGGTCACCGGCGGCCATCCGCGTGAGCAGATCTGTGCCCGACGTCGCCATGCCCGTCTTTCACTACCACGACTACGGCCGACATCCAACCGCGGATCGCCGTCCGTAGGGACTGGCGCAGCGAGCTGTCCTTCGGCGCTCCCCGATGGCGCTCCCGTGCTGAGATGCTATTCTCGGCCCCATGAAATGGGTGCCCGAAACGCGCGCATTCGACGAAGCCTTCGACAAGACCGGCGCGCCACGCCAGCACTACCGGCCGCTCGTTTCCATCCTCGAGTCGTTCACCCAGGACGAGATCGAGCGCCGCGAGCGGCTGCAGAAGCTCTCGCTCATCGACCAGGGCATCACCTTCACCGTCTACGGTGAGAAGGAGGGCACCGAGCGCATCTTCCCGTTCGACTTCGTGCCCCGCGTCATCCCGGCGCGCGAGTGGGAGCGTCTGCAAGCGGGACTCGTCCAGCGGGTCACCGCCCTCAACCTCTTCATCCTCGATGTGTATCAGGGCCAGAAGTGCCTCAAGGACCGCGTCATCCCGCCGGAGCTCGTGCTCTCTCGTAAGGAGTACAAGCGCGAGCTCCTGAACGTCACCCCGCCGCGGCAGATCTTCACCCACGTGGTGGGGACCGACGTCATCCGGAACGACAAGGGCGAGTATCTGGTGCTCGAGGACAACTGTCGCTGCCCGTCGGGCGTGTCGTACGTCCTCGAGAACCGCAACACGCTCAATCGCGTCTTCCCCGAGTTCTTCAAGTACTACGGGGTCCGGCCGATCAAGGACTACCCGAACCTTCTGCTCGACACGCTCCTGCACACGGCGCAGCGGTCGAGCGAGAAGCCGGTCGTCGTGATCCTCACCCCGGGTATGGCGAACTCGGCCTACTTCGAGCACTCGTTCCTGGCCCGCGAGATGGGGATCGCCCTCGTCGAGGGGCGCGACCTGATCGTCGAGGACAACTACGTCTACATGCGCACGACCAGCGGCAAGCAGAAGGTGGACGTGATCTACCGTCGGATCGACGACGACTTCCTGGATCCGCTCACGTTCCGACGCGACAGCATGCTCGGCGTGCCCGGGCTCGTGAACGTCTATCGCGAGGGCAACGTGGCGCTAGCCAACGCGCCCGGCGCGGGCGTGGCCGATGATAAATCGGTCTACGCCTTCATGCCGGCGCTCATCAGGTACTACCTCGGCGAAGATGCTCTCCTGCCCCAAGTCCCTACGTATCTCGGCTTGCGCCCCCAGGACTTCGCGTACATCCGCGACCACGCGCGTGAGCTGGTCGTGAAGACCACCGGCGACTCCGGCGGGTACGGCATGCTCATGGGGCCCTTCGCGAGCAAGCGCGAGATCGAGACCTACGTCGGGCAGATGAAGAAGAACCCCGGCAACTACATCGCCCAGCCCCTGATCGAGCTGTCGTCGCACCCGACCTACACGGAGGGCAAGTTCGAGCCGCGGCGTGTCGACCTGCGGCCGTTCATCCTCTACGGCGAGTCCGTCCGCGTGCTCCCGGGCGGGCTCACGCGCGTCGCGCTGCGGCCCGGTTCGTACGTCGTCAACTCGTCGCAGGGCGGCGGCAGCAAGGATACCTGGGTCCTGGCCTCGAAGGACGGCGCCTGATGCTCTCGCGCGTCGCCGACTCGCTCTACTGGATGGGCCGGTATCTCGAGCGTGCCGAGAACATCACGCGCCTGCTCCTCGTCACCGAGGATTTCTCGACCGAGACCCACGGGCTCGCCGAGGACCTTGCCCAGACCGCCTGGAAGGACATGCTGGCGATCTTCCCGTCGGCGCAGCTCTCGCGCGAGGTCGCGCCGTTCGCGCCGCTCTCGATGCCGTACCTTCACGCGTTCTTCATCGACGGGAGCAATCCGTACTCCATCCACTTCTCGTTGCGCCGAGCGCGGGAGAACGCCCGCTCGGTCCGCGAGGCGCTGACGCTCGAGGTGTTCCTGGCGCTGAACGAAGTCTTCCGGTCGCTCGAAGCGTACGAGCGGAAAGGGATGATGGACCTCCCGGCCTTCCGCGACGCGCTCGGCGCCACGCGGAAGGGCATCTTCACGGTCGTGGGGGCGATCGAGCACACGTCGACCCGGGACGAGGGCTGGCGCTTCCTCAAGCTGGGCGAGTCGCTCGAGCGCAGCTTACGGTCGGCGCTCGTCCTGCGCGCCAAGCTCCCGGCGCTGCTCGCCGCCGAGGCGCGCGGCGACGCCCCGCTCTACTACACCCAGTGGCGGAGCCTGCTGCGCGGCCTCTCGTCGCTGGAGAACTACCGGCGGGTCTACGGCGCCCGGCTCGAGCCGAATCTCGTGATCGGCTTCTTGCTCTTCGACCCCGACTCGCCGCGCTCGCTTCGCTACGGGGCCTCGATCGTCCGCGACTACCTGGCGGCGATCTCGGGGCCGGCGGCGCTCACCGCGCCGGCGCGGATCGTCGGCAAGCTTCACGCCGACCTCCGCTACGACGACGAGGCGCTGATGAGCCGCGGCGACTTCGCGGACCTGCTCGACCGCGTGGTCGCCGAGCTGGCGAAGGCGCACGACGCGATCGCCACCCAGTACTTCGTGACATGAACATCCAGATCGAGCACCAGTTCGCGTTCGAGTACGACGGATTCATCAGCGAGTCGTTCGTCGAGCTGCGCGTCCAGCCCAAGACGACGTCCCAGCAGACCGTCTCGTCCTTCGAGCTGGCGGTCGGCCCGCGGACCGGCGTGCACCGCTACCGGGACTGGAACGACAACATCGCCCACCACTTCACGATCACCAAGTTCCACGACCGGATCGCGGTGTCCACGCGCTCGCTCGTCCACACGCACGGCGCCGCCGTCTCGCTCGCGTCGCTCGGCGAGCGCCCGTCGGAGGAAGGACTCCCCTACCCGCTGCGCGATTTTCTCGAGTTCGGCGGCCCGGTGAAGCTCTCGCCCACGCTTCGCGCCACGCTCAAAGCGGTCGGGCTCGCGCCGCGCGCACCCCTCGGCGAGCAGGTGGCGGCGCTCGGCACCTACATCCACGAGCGGTTCGAGTACCGGACGAACGTCACCACCTACGACTCGACGACCGAAGACTTCCTGGAGATCGGCGCCGGCGTGTGTCAGGACTTCGCGCACCTGATGCTCGGCCTGCTCCGGCTCCGCCAGGTGCCCTGCCGCTACGTCAGCGGCTACCTGCACGTCGAGCGCAAGAAGCGCGAGCCCTCGCAGAGCCACGCGTGGGTCGAGCTCTACTCGGCGACGGCCGGCTGGGTACCCTTCGACCCGACGCACAACCGCGTGGTGGACGAGCGCTACGTGGTCGTGGGCCACGGCCGTCACTACGACGACGTGCCGCCCAACAAGGGGATCTATCGCGGCGTCGCGCGGGAGACACTGAAGGCCCAGGTCAGCACCGAGGTCGTGCCCGGCAAGACCGTCTCGACGCTCCGCGAGGACTTTCGCCACATCGACCTGCCGGTGTTCCGCGAGGTCCCCGCGCGGCCGCCCGACCGGGCCGTCAGCGCCGTCGACGACATGAGCGCCCAGCAGCAACAGCAGTAGTCGTCGCCGACCGTCAGGCGCGCACGCCGACGGCCCAGAGATAGCCGTCGGGATCTTCCACCATCATCTCGCGCCAGCCGTGCGCCTTCGTCGTGGCCGGCTGGACCACGCTGGAGCCATACTCGCGGGCGCGGCGTTCGACCGCGTCCGGGTCCACACCGAACACCCGCAACTCGGCGCCGAGGCCGCGCCGATCCCCCCGCACCAGCGGCGCGTGCCACGGGTGCTTGTCGTAGGTGTGATCGGCGTGCAGCATGAGCTCGACGCCGCCCACGTTGATGGCCGCGAAGTCGCCGTCCGAGTAGTGAACCCTCGCGGCCAGCACGCGCTTCTGGAATTCGATCGCGCGCGGGATGTCGCGGACGAGCAGGTTGACCGTGAAGGCCGGGAGCGCCCGCCCGTAGTCGGGCGCGGGCGTCCAGGGATCGCCGGTGCGGGTCTTCACCGAGGCCGCGCGGCCGGCGGCGGAGGTGGCGGCGTGAAGGCTGACCACTTGGGCGCTGCCGGGCGCGCCGGCTTCGCGCTGAGGATCAGCTCGTAGCTCACCACCTCGTCGGGATCGGGGTTGAACACGGCGACCCAGAGGCTGATGGGATCCCGGCCGAGGCCCGCGAGCGGGATGCCGGCCACCGGCAAGAGCTTGGGATCCGACCGCCCGGTGAGGCTGTCTTTGAGCGTCCAGTGCCACGCGCGGCCCGAGGGCTGGCCGTCCGCGGTCAGCCGCAGCTCCGCGTCGCGCGGCGTCTTCAGCTTCTCCGGGATCTTCATGTAGAAGAAGCGCGTGGTCAGCGGCTGCAGCGTCAGGTCGAACACGCGGTCGGTGGTCCGCTCTTGAGGATCGCTGATCTGCTCGACTTGCTCGTCGATGGCGCCCACGGTCGGGGGCGGGCGCGAGATCACGGTGGTGGTGTCGTCGGTCTCGACCACGCCCCAGTCGGCCCACATCCCTGGATTGGGGATGGCGACCTGGATCACGTCGCGCACGAACGACGCGTAGGTGTCGCGCAGCCGGCCGCGTTCCACGAGCAGCTGATAGAGCTGCGGGCCCAGCACGCGCGGCTCGAGGCCCTGGGCCGACTCGATCGCGCGATCGAGAGCGGTGCGCATGAGCGTCGGCGACTCGTTCTCGAGATGCTCGAGCAGCAGGAAGTAGCCGCCGGCGAGCTGACCGTCGTCGTGATCGGCGGAGGCCCGGATGTTGACGCTGAGGAGGTAGGGATACTTCTCGACCTCCGCGCGCAGCGCGTGCGCCCAGGCGATGCCGGACGGCTTCCACTGGCTCCAGGCCGCGTAGGCGCCGGCCCACCAGCGGATGCCGGCGGCGCGCGGATCGAGGGGCGGCGGCGCCAACGCCGCGGCGGCCGAGCTCCGGTCCACGGTCGGCCGCGTGGGCTCCTTCGCCGCACCCGCCGGTGGCAACTTCTCCGTCGTCGCCGTCGGGGCTCCGCTGGCGAGCCGGCCCCGGGCGACGGCGTTCACGAGCGGCCGGCCGAAGGCGCGAGCGACCAAGGTGTCGAGCTGCGCCCAGCGCTCTTCGGTCAGCGTGTTCCGCTCGAGCATGAGCCTGAGCAACGTCTCGAACGGGGCCACCCACTCCAGGACTTCCTTGGCGGTGACGCCACGCCGGTCGCCAGTGGCGCGCGACAGGGCCAGCCGAAGCTCGCTCGCCTTGGCCTGGCACTCGAGGAGCGCCGGGAACGCGGGGTCGTCGAGGTGCGTGACGCCGAGGACGCGAGTGAGCACGCCGATCGCGCGCTGCACGGCCGTTTTGAACGCCGCGATCTCTTCCCCGCCCGGGGCCGGCGTCTCGGCGGACGCGGAAGCCTCGCCGAACGCGCCCGGCCGCCACGTGACCTCGAAAAGCCGCTTGGCCTCCGGAAAGCCCTTCAGCTCGTGGAGCCCGCGATCCAGGTACTCCACGGTCCCCCCGTCGGACCGCCGCATCTCGATACGGCCGGCGAGCCAGCGGGTCGTTTCGGCGACGAGGATCTGGCCCGGCTTCGCGATCGCGCAGATGCGCGCGGCGAAGTTCACGTCGAGGCCGATGTAGTCGCTGCCCTCCTGGATCGGCTCGCCGGTGTTGATGCCGATGCCGACCTCGATCCCCTCTCCCGCCTGGCGTCGCTTCGCCTGGGCGATGGCCCGCTGGATCGCGATCGAGCACAGGATAGCCGGCCGAGCCCCCCGGAAGGTGGCCATGAAGCCGTCGCCGAGCTCCTTGACGACCGTACCGCCGACCTCTTCGATCTTCTCTCGGACAATGGCGTGGTATCCACGGAGCATCTGCCGGGCGGCCTCGTCACCTTCACGCTCCGTGTAGTCCGTGAACCCACGGATATCACTGAAGAAGATGGTGACGGTGTCACCCAGCGGCGCCGCCAAGTCGGGGGCGGCCTGAGGGATGGATCCTTCGTCGTCCGCGTTCTCGTTCATTCCAGGCGATGCGTCAGGTGGCACAGAAAATAGTAGCCGATGGGCGTAAGAATTGGGATCGCCTTTGCAAAGGGCCCGCCGGCGCTGAGAACGGGAGGAACACGCGGTCGGCCGGCCCCACGCCTGCGCCTCGGAGCACGAAGCCCCAGCAGCGCGCCCACCACTCCCAGGACTCCTGGGTGTCGAGCCAGCGGATCGGCGCGCCGCTCGTCCCCGAGGTCTGGTGCACGCGCACGTAGCGCTCGAGCGGGAAGGTTAGATTCGTGCCGAAGGGCGGGTGCTCGGCCTGGTCGTCCACGAGCTCCGACGTGCGCGTGAACGGCAGCCGTCGGAAGTCGTCCCACGTGCGAGGGTCGTCGAGGGCGACCACGCCGGCCGCGCGCCACTTTCGCGCCACGAACGGATTGGACGCGAGCAGCTCGCCGGCCATCACCCGGAAGCGGCGCCACTGGTGGTGGCGCAGCGGCTCCGGCCCCAGCGTCTCCAGCGTGCGGTCGAACACCGTCGGGACCGGCTCAGGTCCGCAGCTTGAAGCGCTGGATCTTGCCGGTCGCGGTCTTGGGCAGGTCGGTAACGAACTCGATCCAGCGCGGGTACTTGTAGGGCGCGATCTTGTCCTTCACGAACGCCTTGAGCTCGTCGGCGAGCGCGTCACCCCCGCTCGCCTCCGCCTTGAGGACGACGAAGGCCTTCGGCTTGACGAGACGATCCGTGTCCTCCGCGCCGACCACCGCGGCCTCGAGCACCGCGGGATGGCGCACCAGCGTCGCCTCGACCTCGACCGGCGAGACCCAGATCCCGCCGACCTTCAGCATGTCGTCAGCGCGGCCGCAGTACCAGAAGTAGCCGTCCTCGTCCTGATAGTACTTGTCCCCCGTCTGGATCCACGCGCCGAACAACGTCTCCTTGGTCTTCTCGTGCTTGTTCCAGTAGTACGCCATCGTGGAGTCGCCCTTGACGCGGACGTTCCCGATATCCCCCCGGTGGACCGGGCGGCCCTCGTCATCCACGATCGCGAGCTCGTAGCCGGGCACCGCCAGCCCGGTCGAGCCCGGGCGCGAGAACCCGGGGCGATTGGAGATGAAGATGTAGCCGATCTCCGTGGTGCCGATCCCGTCGATGATCTCCACGCGGAAGCGGTCGCCCCAGCGCTTGTAGAGCGCGTCGGGCAGCGCCTCGCCCGCCGACACGCAGAGCCGCAGCGACGACGTGTCGAACCGCGACTCCACTTCCTTCACCGCGAGCATGGCGGCGTAGAGCGTCGGGACGCCGAAGAAGATCGTCGGCCGGTAGCGCGTGATGAGCTCGAACATCGCCTCCGCAGTCGGCCGCTGCGGGTAGAGCAGCGCCTGAGCGCCGACGCTCATCGGGAGGAATCCGGTGGCGCCCAGGCCGTAGGCGAAGAAGAGCTTCGCGGCCGAGAGCACGCGATCAGTCGGCCGCATCGCCAGCACGTGCTTCCCGTACGTCTCGCAGCAGATGACCATGTCGTGGTGCAGGTGCACGGCGCCCTTCGGGAAGCCGGTCGAGCCCGACGAGTATTGCCAGTACGCGGCATCGTCCCGCGAGGTATCGGCGGCGGCGAGCTTCGGCGAGGCCTGGGCGACCCGTTGCTCGTAGGACAAATATCTCCCAGGCGCGCCGCCGGCCACCAGCACGTGCTGGAGGTAGCGGGCCTCCGCGAGCGCCGGCGCGGCCTCGCCCAGCAACGGGGCGGAGACGACCGCCACCTTGGCGCGGCTGTCGTCGAGGAAGTATCGATAGTCGGCGGTGCGCATCAGCGTGTTCACCGGCACCGGGATCGCGCCGAGCTTGATCGCGCCCCAGAAGGTGCCGATGAACTCCGGCGCGTCGAGGCAGAGCATGAGGACGCGGTCTTCCATCCCCACGCCGAGCTCGAGGAGCGCGTTGCCGGTGCGGTCGACCAGATCCAGCACGTCGGCGTAGGTGAGCGTGCGGTCCTCGTAGACGAACGCCGGCGAGGCGCCGCGGCCCTCGGCCAGGTTTCGGTCGACGAACCAGGTCGCGACGTTGAACTGCGCGGGGAGCAGGTCGGAGGCGTTCACGTGAGTCGCACGTACTCGAAATCGACGGGCTGGCTGTTGACGCCGCGGGCGGGCGGCGCGATCCAGTTGGCGAACTGGGAGCGCTCGGTCACCGGCTGCATCAGGCTCTCGATGTACGCCTGGTCGGCCTCGGTTGGGAGCCACGCGTACTTGCTGGCCCCCCACTCGGCTTCGCTGACGACTCGGCCGTCCGGCGACACCTTCACTTCGGAGAAGAGGCCGATGGCGCGACGGAATCCTCGGTGCGGCAGCCGCAGCTCCACGTCGATCCCGTGCCGCTTGATGACCTGGTTCCAGCGGTCCACCCCGCGCTGGCAATCGGCGATGTAGTCGTCGCGCAGGCGCTCGTTGAGCGACGGCAGCGCGGGCATCTCGCGGGTCGTGATCCGATCGCCGGCGAGCTCGTTCACCGTGTAGGTGGCATCCTTCAGCCGGTGGTCGTCGTGCTTCTTGGCCTCCTCGAACCGCCCCTTGAGCCCCATCGTGTAGAAGTTCGCGGCGTTGGTGGAGACCTCGGAGCCGAAGAGATCGAGCGACACCGAGTAGTGGAAGTTGATGTACTTCTGCAGCGTGGCGAGGTCGATCGCGCCGAGCTTCCGCACGTCGTCGGTCTTCCCGTCCCGCATGAGCTCGCAGGTGCGCTGCACCACGCGCGCGATCCCCGTCTCGCCGACGAACAAGTGGTGCGCTTCCTCCGTGAGCATGAAGCGACACGTGCGCGACAGCGGATCGAAGCCGCTCTCGGCGAGGCTCGCGAGCTGGTACTTGCCGTCGCGGTCGGTGAAGTACGTGAACATCAAATAGGAGAGCCAGTCCGGCGTCTTCTCGTTGAACGCGCCCAGGATGCGTGGCTTGTCACGATCGCCCGAGCGGCGCTGCAGCAGCGCCTCGGACTCCTCGCGGCCGTCGCGGCCGAAGTACGCGTCGAGCAGGTACACCATCGCCCAGAGGTGGCGGCCCTCCTCGACGTTGATCTGGAACAGGTTGCGCAGGTCGTAGAGCGACGGGCACGTCCGGCCGAGGTGGCGCTGCTGCTCGACCGAGGCCGGCTCCGTGTCGCCCTGGGTGACGATGAGCCGGCGCAGGACGCCGCGGTGCTCGCCCGGCACGTCCTGCCACGCGGGCGCGCCCAGATGGTCACCGAAGCCGATCGTGCGGCCGGGCTCGGCCTCGGCCAGGAACAGGCCCCAGCGGTAGTCCGGCATCTTGACCCAGTCGAACTGGGCCCAGCCCTGCGCGTCCACGCTCACCGCGGTGCGCAGGTAGACGTCCTTCTCCTGGAAGCCGTGCGGACCCATAGTCATCCACCAGTCGAGGAACTTCGGCTGCCACTCCTCCAGCGCGCGCTGCAGCCGACGGTCGCCGGCCAGGTTCACGTTGTTCGGGATCCGCTCGCTGTAGTCCACGCCGGCCATCACACTCTCCTCCGGTCGAACTCGCTGCGCTGGCCCGTGCCGTAGACTTGCAACGCGCCCTTGGGGCCGACGGCGTTCGGCCGCTGGAAGATCCAGTTCTGCCACGCCGAGAGGCGCCCGAAGATCTTGCTCTCGAGCGTTTCGGGGCCGCCGAATCGCAGCGAGGCTTCCATGCCGGTGAGCGCGTCGGACGAGAACGCGGCGCGCTCCTCGATCGCCATCCGGACCTCGTCGTCCCAGTCGATGTCGTCGGGCGCGAACGTGACCAGCCCGGCCTCCAGCGCGGCGGCCGCGTCCAGCTCCTCGCCGACCCGCGCCCGAAGCTTGTCCACGCGCCCCGGCTCGGCGAGGAAGCGGCTCGCCAACCGCGTCAGCCCGTTGATCATCGGATACGCGCCGAAGTTCATCTCCGTGAGGCGGATCGCCGCCGGCGGCGCCGTGTCTCCCGATCGCGTGCTGTCCAGCATGTACGCGCGGTCGGCGGCCAGCGCGAGCTCGAGCAGCGTGCCGGTGAAGCAGGAGCCGGGCTCGACGAACGCGAAGACCGAGCGTGACGAGACCTCGATGCGCTTGAGCGTCCGCTTGAGATACAGGCGGATCTCGCGGACCAGCCAGTCGTCGCGCCACGTCGCGAGCGCGCGGTCGTACGCGTCGACGAGATCGGCGCGCCCGGCCGTCTCGAAGATCCAGAGGCCGATCTCTTCCTCGTTCGTGCGCAGGTGCAGGATCAGGTCGTCGAGCTCGCGCGCCAGCGCCAGCGGCCAGAACGCACACCCGGCCTCGTGGACGCCGCGCACGTCCGCCGGCGGTGGCCCGCCCGGCCCGCTCACCGTGATCTCGGCGAGCCCGCGCGCCCGGTCGAGGTCGCAGGCGACGAGGCTGTAGCGGATCCGGTCGCCGTCGATCGCCCGTTTCAGTGGCGTCAGGGCCACCCCGCGCCCGTCGGACGGCCGATCGGTGCGGGCGGCGAACTCGGCGGCACGGCGCTTCACGAGCTCCGGCAGCCTCGAGCGCGGCGCGACCTCGTCCACGAGCCCCCACTCCACGGCGCGCGCGCCCTTGATCCCTTCCGCGACGGTGCAGAAGAAGTCCGCGCGGTCCCGGCGCACCCGCCGCTTGTCGACCAGCCGCGTGAGCCCGCCGGTGCCGGGGAGCACGGCGAGCAGCGGCACCTCCGGGAGCGAGACCGCGGTGTTGCCGTCGTCGGCCATGATGATCCAGTCCGTCGCCAGCGCCAGCTCGTAGCCGCCGCCGGCGCAGGCGCCGTTGACGACGCAGAGGTAGAGCTGACGGGACTCGGCCGTCGCCTCCTCGAGCGCGTTGCGCGTCTCGTTGGTGAACTTGCAGAAGTTCACCTTCCAGCCGTGAGTGGACTGAGAGAGCATCCGGATGTTGGCGCCGGCGCAGAAGACCCGCTCCTTGCCCGACGTGACGACGACGGCGCCGACCTCCGGGTGCTCGAAGCGCAGCCGCTGGGCGGCGTCGTAGAGCTCCACGTCGACGCCGAGGTCGTACGAGTTGAGCTTCAGCTCGTAGCCCGGCTTGAGCCCGCCGTCTTCCCTGACGTCGAGGGCCAGCGTCGCCACCGGGCCGTCGACGGCCAGCTTCCAGTGCCGGTACCGCGCCGGCTCCGTCCGAAAGTCCACCCCAACGCGATCCACAGATTCCGCCATGACCTACCCCAGAATGACCCAGAGCGCCTGGGCCTGCTTCGCGCCGAGGTTCTCCCAGCCGTGCGGCACGCCACCGTCGAGCAAGGCGCTGTCGCCGAGCTCGAGCACGTGGCGGTCGCCGTTGTAGTGGAGGGCCACCCGGCCCTCCAGCACGTAGAAGAGCTTCATCTGCCCCGGCTTGATGATGACCTTCTCGGTCGTGACCCCCTTCGACTTCGATCCGAGCGTCGAGACGACCGCGCGGATCTTCCCCTGGAAGAGCCCCGCGCCCAGGATCGCCCACCGCTCCGACGAGCCGTCGAACGACACGACCGGGTAGTCGCGCTTGTGCGAGACGACGATGCTGCCGGCCGGCTTGCCGTCGAAGAGCGCGGCGATCGGCACCCCGAAGGCGGCGGCGATCTTGCCGAGCGTGTGGAGCGAGGGCGTGAGCCGCCCCGACTCGATCTGCGAAACCATGCTGGGCGTGAGATCCGCCTTCTCGGCGAGCTGGCGCTGCTGCAGCTCGCGCTCGGCCCGGAGCCGGCGGATGCGGTCGCCGAGCGGCGTCACGCGACTTCCTCCGACGCCGGCCCGCCGTCGCCGAGCCCGCCGATGGCGGCGAGCGCGCGCGCGACGAAGACGCGGGTCACGCGCTTGCGATAGGGATGCGTGAAGTCGGTGTTGTCGAGGGGCTTCGAGGGGCCGGCCGCCAGGTCCGCGACTCGCGTGACAAGATCGCGCGTGATGCGCTGCCCGACGAGCTCCGCCGCGGCCCGCTCGGCCGGGCGCGGCAACGACGCGACCGCGCCGAGCACGATCCGCGCCTCGCGGACGACGTCGCCGTTCATCCGGGCCGCGACCGCCACGCCGAGCACCGGAAAGTCGAACGAGCCGCGCCGTCGAAGCTTGAGGTACGCCGAGCGCCAGCCGTCGGCCGGCGGCAGCAGGACATCAGCGACGATCTCATCCGGGCGCTTGGCGAGGTACTCGATGCCGTCGTCGCGATAGAGCGCCGCGATCGGCACGATGCGCTCGCCGCCGGCGCCGACGACCCGCAGGCGCGCCCCGAGCGCCCACAGCACGGGCGCCGTGTCCGACGAGGACACGGCCCAGCATCGCGAGCTTCCGGGCGCCACCAGGCAGATGTCACCGTCTTTCTTCATACAGAAGCCGATCGCTTTGCGCCACTCGTAGGATTGATTGTAGTAGTTGCACCGCGTATCCACGCACACGTTCCCGCCGATGGTCCCCATGTTGCGGAGCTGCGGCGAGGACACGAGCCCGGCGGCCGTTGCGAGCGCCGGAAAATCCCGCGCGATCGCCGGGTGCGTCGAGACCTCCGAGAGGGTCGTGCCGGCGCCGATGGTCCAGCCGCCGCTCTCGACCCGCACACCGCGCAGCTCCCGGATTCCGCGCAGCCCGACCACCACCTTCGGCTCGAACTGCCGTCGCTTCATGTTCGGGTAGAGGTCCGTCCCGCCGGCCACCAGCATCGCGTCGCGCCCGTGCTCGGCCATCGCGGTCGCCGCCTCCGCGAGCGTGCGGGGCGCCAGGTACGTGAAGGACGGCAGCCTGATCATCGCGTCACGACTGGAAAGGCCGGACGCCGATCGCGTCCGCCGGCTGACCGAACGCCGACTCGACGACCAGCGGGTCCTTGAACGTGAAGAGTGGCAGGCGCTCCGGGCCCACCCGCGGCGGCTTGCCCCGTCGCCTCAGCTCGAGCGCCTTGAGGATCTTGTCCGGCGTGATCGGCACCTCATCGATCCGGATCCCGAGCGCGTGGTGGATCGCGTTGGCGATGGCCGGGATGACGGGAAGCAACGGCCCCTGCCCGACTTCCTTCGCCCCGAAGGGCCCCTCGGGATCGTCGGTCTCCACCAGGATCGTGTGGATCTCGGGCGTCTCGAGCGTGGTCGGGCTCTTGTACTCGAGCATCGAGGGCTGCTTGTGCAGGCCCTTTCTAAACACTTGCTCCTCCATCAGCGCCTCGCCGATGCCCATGTAGATCGAGCCCTCGACCTGGCCCTCGGCCAGGAGCGGGTTCAGCGTGCGCCCGATGTCGTGGGCGATCCACACGTCGCGGAGGTCGACGGTGCCGGTCTCCTCGTCCACCGTCAGCTCGACGACGCACGCCGAGTACGAGTAGCACGGCGAGGGCCCCACGCCGCCGCCCTTGTACTTGCCGGCGCGCTTCGGCGGCGCGTAGGAGCCGGGGAACGCGAGCACCCCGTGCATCGCCTCGCCGAGCTCGACTGCGCGCGCGAAGCTCACCGCCTTGTCCCAGTCGTCGGGCACGCCGATCTTGCGCTCGCGTGCCACGAGCGCGGCCGGGTCGACCTCGAGCTTCCGCGCGACCGCCTTGAAGATCGCGTCGCGGAGGCGCCCGGCGGCCTGGATCGCCGCCATCCCGCACATGAGCGTCACGCGCGACGAGTACGAGCCGAGGTCGACCGGCGTGAGGCTCGTGTCGGCCGGAAACACCTGGACGTCCACCGGCTCGAGACCGAGCACCTCGGCCGTCAGGTACGCGAGCACGGAGTCCGACCCCTGGCCGATGTCGGTGGCGCCACACAGGATCGCGACGCCGCCGCTGCGGTCGGCGCGCACGATCACGCCCGAGTGAGGCATGTCGTTCCAGTAGATCGCGGTCCCAGCCCCCGTCATGTACGCGGAGCACGCGATGCCGATGCCGGGTTTTTTTGGAGAGGGGGGTTCCGGCTGTACGAGATGCGTACAGCCTGCACCTCCCTCTCGACTCCCCCCGGTCGGCTGGCTCCCCATGGCGGCGGTCACGCCGTAGCGGGTGCGCTTGGCGCGCCAGCCCGACGCCTCGACGACCTTGTCGATGCATTCGCCGAGGCCGATGGTCGTGACCGTCAGATGGTTGGCGGTCTTGGTATAGGGCTCGACGACGATCCGCCGGCGCAGGTCGGCGGGATCGAGCCCCAGCTGTTCGGCCGCCTTGTCGAGCTGGCATTCGAGCGCGAACCGGGGCTGGGGCGTGCCGTGGCCGCGCTTGGGCCCGCACGCCGGCTTGTTGGTGAAGATGCGCGCGCCCTCGAACTTGTACACGGGGATCTTGTAGGTCACCGGGTTGATCACGCCCGTGTAGAACGTGGACGCGACGCCGTAGGAGCCGTAGGCCCCGCCGTCGAGCCACGTCCGCAAGTGGCAGCCGGTGATGTCCCCGCGCTTCGTGAACCCGGTCTTGATCCACATGAGGACCGGGTGGCGCCCGCGGTGCGTGTAGAAGACCTCTTCGCGCGTCAGCGCGATCTTGACCGGACGGCCCGTGAGCTTCGAGAGCTGACAGGCGACGATCTCGTGGGAAAACGGATCGGTCTTGCCGCCGAAGCCGCCACCGACCGGCGTCGCGATCACGCGGATGTGGGCGGCCGGCGTGGCGAGCACCTTCGCCAGCACCCGGTGGACATAGTGAGGCGTCTGGGTCGAGGACCAGAGGGTCAGCTTGCCGTCGCTGGTCCAGTGGGCGACGGCGGCGTGCTGCTCCATCGGCAGATGCGTGTTGCCCTCGAAGAAGAAGACGTCCTCTCGCACGAGGTCGGCGCCCACCAGCGCGGCGTCGACGTCGCCGAACTGCAGCGCCACGTTCTTGTGGACGTTGGGTCCGTCGCCGTACTCGTGGATCCGAACCTCGGGATGCGCGAGCGCGTCGAAGATGGACATGAGCGCAGGTAGCGGCTCGTAGGTGACGTCGATCAGCCGGCATGCGAGGTCGGCCGTCTCTTCGTCCACCGCGGCCACGGCCGCGAGGGGATCGCCGACCATGCGCACCTTGTCGGCACACAGCGCTTCTTCGTCCTGGGACACGGGCAGGATGCCGAACTTCACCGGCGGCAGGTCGGCGGCGGTGACCACCGCGTAGACGCCCGGCAGCGCGCGAGCCCGCGCGGTGTCGATCGAGCGGATGCGCGCGTGGGCGTGCGAGCTGCGCAGCAGCTTGGCGTACGCCATGCGCGGCAGGAACAGATCGTCGGCGTACCGGGTCTCGCCGACCACCTTCGCCCACGCGTCCACCTTCGGAAGGGGCTGGCCGACCACCGCGAAGTCGTTCTTGGTCATGTCCGAGCTCGCTCCATTCGAAGCGCGGCCAGCTCGACGGCGTCGAGGATCTTCGTGTAGCCCGTGCAGCGACACAGGTTGCCGGCGAGCGCCTCCTTGACCTCCTGGCGCGTCGGGCTGGGCCGCTCGCTCAGGAGTGCTGCGGCGGTGAGGAGAATGCCCGGGGTGCAGTATCCGCACTGGGCGGCGCCGAGCTCCGCGAAGGCCTGCTGGAGCGGATGCAAGCGCGCGCCGTCCGCGAGTCCCTCGATCGTCGTGATCCGCCGGCCTTCGGTTTCCAGTGGGAGCGCGAGGCACGACAGCACGGGTTGTCCGTCCACCAGCACGGTGCAGGTGCCGCACTCGCCGAGCTCACAGCCGTGCTTGGTGCCGGTGAGCGCGAGGTCTTCGCGCAGGACCTCGAGCAGCGTCTTGTGCACGGGCACGAGCGCCTCGTGGACCTCGTCGTTCACGGTCAGCGCGATGCGAACCTTCATCGGGACTCCCGCGGAGCAGGTGATTTAGCTGGGCTTAACGCCGGTTTAAAAATACTGAATCGAAGCGTGGGCTGTCAAGCGCGAAACCCTCGGCGAAACCCTAGGCGGCGGAAGGGCAGGCGGCTAAGATACCCCCGTGCCATTTGCGAAGGCCCCCGATGGGACTCGGATCTATTACGAGGAGCACGGCAGCGGCACGCCGCTCGTGCTCGCCTACGGGATCGGCGGCAACGCGGACATGTGGGACGTCAACCGCGACGCGCTCGCCGCCCACCACCGGCTCGTGCTCTGGGAGCCGCGCGGCCACGCGCGGTCGGACAGCCCGGAGGATCCGGCCCGCTACTCGTTCCAGCGCTGGACACTCGACCTCGCGGCGGTGCTCGACCGCCTCAAGATCCGCAAGGCGCACGTCGGTGGGCTGTCGCTCGGCGGTGGGATCGCCACGCGGTTCGCGCTGCGCTGTCCCGCGCGGGTGCGATCGCTGGTGGTGACCAACTCGTCCTCGGCGGCCGGGCTGCCGCTCTCGGTCGAGAACCTCCTCATGCGGGCGCGCTCGATCGAGATCACGCTCACCAAGGGCATGGATGCGATGGCGGAGTTCGCGATGGCCGCCAACCCGAACGTCTCCGAGCGGCTCGCGCTCGATCCGGGGGCGCGCGAGGAATTCTACGAGGAGTACCGGCGGCTCTCGCCGATCGGGTACGCGAACTCGCTCCGGGCGCTGCTGGCGATGGACCACATCACCGACGAGCTCCGGCGGCTCCGGGTGCCGGTGCTGCTGATCGGTGGTGATCGCGATCCGTCGCTCGGCCCGATGCAGGTGATGCACCGAAAGGTTCGCGGCTCCCGGCTGGTCGTCCTCTCGCCGGCGAGCCACTTCGGCAATCGCGACCAGCCCGAGGCGTGGAACCGCGCCGTCCTCGAGTTTCTCGCACGGTGCGACCGCCGGACGCGGAGCTGAGCGCGATGACGGACCGCCCGCGGGTGCTGATCGTCGACGACGACACCGACATCAGAGGGCTCCTGGGCGAAGCGCTGTCGCGCTGGGGGTACGACCCGACCCTCGCCGCCAATGGCCGCGAGGCGATCGACCTGATCAGCCACCAGATCTTCGACGCCGCGCTGGTCGACATCTGGATGCCCGAGATGGACGGGCTCCAAGTACTCGAGCAGATCAAGCGGCACGACCCGGCGCTCGAGGTCGTGATGCTGACTGGCAATCCGATGGTCGAGACGGCGGTCCAGGCGCTGAAGTCCGGCGCTTACGACTACCTCATGAAGCCGCTGAACCTGGACGAGCTCCAGCACCTCCTGCGCCAGGTCTTCGAGAAGCGCTTCCTCAGCCGTGAAGTGCACTCGCTGCGCAGCCAGCTCGCCGACCAGCTCACGGCGAAGGACCTCGTGGGCGCCTCGTCGTCGATGGCGCAGGTTCGCGAAGTGATCGCCCGGGTGGCGGACGCCGACTCCCCCGTGCTGATCGAGGGCGAGAGCGGTACCGGCAAGGAGCTCGTCGCCGCGGCGATCCACCGGCAGTCGGGCCGGGGCAAGGGCCCGTTCGTCCCGGTCAACTGCAGCGCGATCCCCGCCGATCTCATGGAGTCGGAGTTCTTCGGCCACGTGCGGGGCGCCTTCTCGGGCGCGGTCGCCGATGCTCTCGGCCTGTTTCGCTCGGCGCACGGCGGCACGCTCTTCCTCGACGAGGTCGCCGAGCTGCCGCCCGCGCTCCAGGCCAAGCTGCTCCGGGTGCTCCAGGAGAAGGAGATCCGGCCGGTCGGCTCGACCAAGACCCACGCCGTCAACGCGCGGGTGATCGCGGCGACCAACAAGAACCTGGAAGCCGCGGTGAGCAACGGCAGCTTCCGCCAGGACCTCTACTACCGGCTCAACGTCGTCCACATCGTGGTGCCACCGCTGCGGGAACGCCGGGGGGACATTCCGGCGCTGATCGCATACTTCCTCCGGCGGTTCAACGAGCGCTTCCGCCGCGAGGTCAAGGGCATCTCCCCCGACGCCATGGCCGCCTTGACCAGCTACGACTTCCCCGGCAACGTTCGCGAGCTCGAGAATGTCCTCGAGCGGGCGTTCGCCCTCGGCGCGCGCGACGAGATCAAGCGCGCGAACCTGCCGGAGCTCTCGGTGAGGGCCGAGCAGCCGGCGGCGGCCAGCAGCGAGCCGCTGCCGACGCTGGATCAGGCCGAGCGCGACCTCATCGGACGCGCGCTCGATCGATTCCGGAATGACAAGGAGCAAGCGGCCCGCGCGCTCGGCCTCACCGTTCGTACACTCTATCGCCGCATCAAGAAGTTCGGTCTGATCTAGCCACTCGCGCAGCATCGGGCTGCCAATAGTGTCAAAGGGGTGGCGGGCCGCCCACGTATCTCCGCTTTAAAAGCGCGATTTATCGGGAGTTCCCCCCACTGGCACCGATTCTGCTCCATCCACTGGCTATGAGCCCCCGGGAGACATCCAGAGCGCGCTGGATCTTGGTCGCGGACGGGGACAAGTCCGCGGCGGACCGGCTCGCGGGGATTCTCCTGCGTGCGCGGTTCAGGGCCTATCCGGTGGCCAGCGGTCTCGAGGCTCTGCGACTCGCTCAGCGATACCGTCTCGGTCTTGCGATCGTCGACGTCGGATTGCTCGACATGACGGGCTTCGACCTCGTCAGGCGGCTCCGTTCGGGCGCGCCCGAGCTCCCGGTCGTGGTGACTACGGGCGACTATCGGCCCACGACCGAGGTCGAAGCACGGCAGCTCGGCATCGTCCAATACCTCCACAAGCCGGTGGACCTCGAGCGCCTCGACAAGGTCGTGGTACGGGTCTTCCCGGGGGATGCCGAGGCGACCTCCAACGCCACGGTCTCGTACACCGCGAGGCTTCACGCATGACGCGCACCGGGCAGTACGGCTGCGTCATCGCTGCCCTGTCGCTCTGCCTGGCGCTGGTGGTGTTCAGCATCGGGGGCGCGCACACAACCGCGCGAGCTGACGCCCGCACCGGTGACGAAGGGCACCTGCACCTGAGGCTCGAGGACGTCGAGGCGGCGCTCGAGCCGCTCGCGGCGGCGGCCCAGCGGTACGCGCTCACCGGAAGCGCTTCCGACCGTCAAAGGTTCGCGCACCTGCTGTCGCGACTGAAAGAGACCAGCGCCGTCGTCGACCGCGGGGTTGCCGACACGGAGGGCAGTGAGCGGCTCCAGCTCCTGGATGCTGCGCACCACATGCTCCGCCGTATCGACGACCTCGGCCGAGAGATCCTGGCCGGGCCCGCAGCCCACGGCAGGCGTACGGCCGGGCCCCAGGTGAGCGCCCTCGTCCGGCTCGGCGACAAAACCCTGGCGGTGCTCAGCCAGCTCCGAGCAGCCCCTGCCGCGCAGCCGGCGAACGACAAGCGCACGACCGTCGGTCCCGGCGCCACAGCGTCGGTCGTTCCCGAGGGCGTGGCCGTCCTCCTCGCCGCCATCGTGTGCGCCGTCGGCATGGCGCTGGTGTCGGCGACGCGGCAACTGGACCTGGCGCGGCGGCGATGATTCGGCGGCTCACCTCGCCATGACCCAGCGCGGCACCCCCGGCGCGCGCGTGGTGGTTCCCGAGGTGCCGGCGAGCCGGCTTCACACGCTCGCCCGTCTCACCGACCTCGTCTCGTCGTCGCTCGATAGCGACCAGATCCTCGGCCAGATCGCGACCGCGGCGGCGCAGCTGACCGACACCCGGCTGGTGGCGGTGTGGGTGGCGGACGAGGCCACGCGTACGCTCGAGCTGCGCGCCTTCTCGGACGAGGTGCTCGGCGCAGGCTATCCGCACCGACACCTCGCTTACGGTCAGGGCGGTGCCGGCTGGGTCGCCGGCCAGCGGCGTCCATTGCAGATCGACGACCTGTCGGGCGACACGCGGGTGGGCAACCCCTCGTGGTTCATCGCGCACGGCCTGCGGAGCGTGTACTCGCTGCCGATCATCCACGGCGAGTCGCTGCTCGGAGTCGTGGCGCTCTTCGCCGCGCAGCCCTTCAGACTCCCCAGCGAGGACCACGACCTGATCGAGACGTTCGTGGCGCAGGCCGCCGGCGCGATCCGCAACGCGCGCCTCTTCGCCGAGAGCGAGCGGCGACGCCTGGCGGCCGAGGCGCTGGTGCAGCTCAGCCGGCTCTGCAGCGAGACGATCGACCGGGGCGCCGTCGCGCGCCGCGTGGTCGAAAGCGTGCGCACGCTCCTCGGCGTCGAGGAATCCGCGCTCTACCGTGTCCTTCCCGAGACCGGGGATCTGGAGGCCGTCGCGCTCTCCGGCGAAGGAGAAATGGCTCTCGGCCCCGGCATCGTCTTCCCGCGCGGCACCGGGGTCGTGGGTCTGGTCGTGAACGAGCGTCGGCCGATAGCCTCGAGCAACTTCTTCGACGACCCCCGCATCACGCACGCCCCCGACATCCGCAAGCGTCTCCAAACGGTCTCCTATCGAGCGATCCTGGGAGTGCCGCTCCTGGTGAAGGACCGGGTGATCGGCGCCCTCGCGGCCTGCGCGGCCGAGGGGCGTGTCTTCAGCGACGACGAGGTTCGACTGGCTCAGGCGTTCGCTGACCAGGCGGCGCTCGTGCTGGAGAACGCCCGGCTCTTCGACGATGCCGCCCGGCGCCGGCACGAGACGGACGTGCTCGCCGAGGTGATCGGGCAGATCAACGGCTCGCTCGATCTCGCAACGATCCTGGCGCGGATCGTCGACGGCGCGTGCGAGCTCACCGGCGCCGACGGCGCCCAGATCGCGTTGCGCGAGCCCGGAACCGACGCGGTCCGCATGCAGCATCGCCGCGGCGTCGGCTCCGACGCGCTGGAGGGGATCCTCGTCCGGCCCGGCGCGGGAGCGGGTGGGCTCGTCCTGGCGACCGGCCAGCCGTTCCGGACCGTCAACTACGCCGAGGACCCGCGGATTACCCGCGACTACACGGACCGCGTCCGCGCGGCGGGAATCGTCGCCGAGATCGTCGTCCCGATCCGGCAGGACGAGATCAAAGGTCTCCTCTACGTCTTCAACCGGACGGCGCGCCCGTTCACCGACCGGGACGAGGCCACGCTCAGCCGGCTCGCCGACCATGCGGTCATCGCGATCGGCAACGCGAGTCTCCACGCCGAGACGGACGCCCGGCGGCGCGAGGCCGAGAGCCTCACCGCGCTCGGTCGGCTCATCTCGCAGTCACTCGAGCCCACCGAGGTCGGCCAGCGCGTCGTCGAGAGCCTGTGCCGCCTGCTCGGCGCTGGCATGGCCTCGCTCTACCAGATCAACGCCGAGAACGGGGATTTCGTGCTGCTGGCCGGCGCCGGGAAAGAGGTCGACTGGAACCGCACGCTCCCGCGTGACATCGGGACCGTCGGTCTCGCCGTGCGCCAGGGCGGCCCGGTGTGCACGTCCGACATCCTCACGGACCCCCGGATCCCGCTGGCGCCCGACCGGCGCGCGCATCTGGAGGCGTTCGAGTACCGGTCGATCCTCGCGCTGCCGCTGGTCGTCGGCGACCGGATCTTCGGCGCGATGTCCGCCCATGGCCTCACCGGCCGCGTCTTCAGCCCGGACGAGATCCGGCTGGCGCAAGCGTTCGTGGACCAGGCGGCGATCGCCCTGGAGAACGCGCGACTCTACGCCGAGACGACTCGCCGGCGGTGGGAGGCCGAGGTCCTCGCGGACGTGGGACGCCTCGTCACCGAAGCGCTCGACGCCGACCAGGCGGCCAGCCGGATCGCCGACTGCCTGCGGGCGCTCCTGGGCGTCGTCACGTGCTCGCTCAGGCATCACGATGCTACGGGCCAACTGGTAGGTCGAAGCGTCTCCGGCGACGACGTCATCGGCGAGATGACGTTCCCGCCCGGCACCGGCGCGAGCGGCCGCGCCGTGGCCACCCGACGGCCGATCGCCACCACGAACATTCTTCTCGACCCGCGCATCACCTTGACACCCGAGCAGCGTGCGGTCATCGAGACGCGCCCGTATCGATCGATGCTCGCGCTGCCGATGATCGTCCACGATCGTGTCGTCGGCGCAATCGCGGTTGGCGACCGCGAAGGGCGCGTCTTCGACGTCGACGAGATGCGGCTGGCCCAGACGTTCACGGATCAGGCCGCCATGGCGCTCGAGCGCGCGCGGTGGTTCCGTGACGCCGAGCAGCGGCGGCGGGAGGCCGAGATCCTCGCCGACCTCGCGAGCCAGATCACCGCTTCGCTCGACCTCGACACGATCCTCCGTCGCGTCAGCGAGGGCGCGCGCGAGCTGTGTCGCGCGGACCTCAGTGAGATCGCAATCCGCGACCCCAAGGACAACGGGATGGTCATGCGTCCGTCGGGCGCCCGCAAGCGCCACCTGGGAACGCGGATCGAGCCGGGCCGCGGCGCCGGCGGGCAAGCCCTCCTCGCCGGGAAACCGTTCCGCACGAGCGACTACGCGAACGACCCACGGGTCAGCGGCCACTTCAAGACGGTAGCGGCGGGCGAGGGGGTGGTGGCGGTGCTCGTCGTGCCGATTCAGACGGAAGAGCGGATCGAGGGGCTGCTCTACGTCGAGAACCGAGTGGCCCGCCCCTTCACCGACCGGGACGAGGAGCTCCTGACGCGGCTGGCCGCGCAGGCGGCGATCGCGATCCGCAACGCCCAGCTCGTCGAGGCGCAGCGCGCCCACCAGGCGCGACTCGAGGCGCTCCTGGACGTGAGCCGCCAGTTGTCGAAGGTCCAGCCGACCGAGCAGCTCCTGCAAGCGATCGCCGCCGCGTGCGGCCAGGTCCTCGGGTCGGAGTCGGTCGGGTTTCGCCTGGTCGAAGGCGACGAGCTGGTGGTGGCGGGGCTTTGGGGCGACGCCAAGGAAACGATGTCGGTCGAGCGGCTCAAGTTCGGTGAGAGCCTCAGCGGCATCGTGGCGACGTCGGGACAGCCGGTACGGATCGACGACCTCACCGATGACCCGCGGGTCATCCCGGCCCATCGCGAAGCGGTCAGGCGGCTCGGATATCGCAACTTCCTCGGCGTGCCCGTCAAGGTCGGCGAGCGCGTCGTCGGCGTGCTGTCGATCCGCACGCGCCGGCTCGAGGGCTTCTCGGCCGAGGACGAGACGACCGCCACCGCGTTCGCGTCGCAGGCAGCGACCGCGCTCGAGAACGCGCGCCTCTTCCAGCAGGTGCAGATCTCCGCCGAAGAGGTATCGCGCGCCAAGGACGCCCTGCTCCAGGCCCAGAAGATGGAGGCGATCGGCCGGCTGGCCGGCGGCATCGCCCACGACTTCAACAACTTGCTGACGATCATCCACGGCCGGTGCGAGATCCTCCTGAAGCGCCTCGAGCCCGGCACCAAGCTGATACAAGACATGGAGCTGATCCAGCGCACCGCGCTGCGCGCGGCGGCGCTCACCAAGCAGCTGCTCGCGTTCAGCCGGCAGCAGGTGCTCCAGCCGCAGATCCTCAGCGTCAACACCGCCGTCAGCGACTCGGTGTCGATGCTGCGACGTCTGATCGGCGAGGACGTCACGCTGGTGACCCTGCCCGGCGCGCCGCGCGACACCGTGAAGGCCGACGGCACCCAGCTCGAGCAGGTGCTCATGAACCTGGCGATCAACGCCCGGGACGCGATGCCGCGGGGCGGCCGGCTCGTCATCGAGACGGCGGACGTGGAGCTCGACGAGGCGTTCGTGCGCGAGCACCCGGACGCCAGCGTCGGTCCCCACGTGCGGCTCTCGGTCGCCGACGACGGCGTCGGCATGAGCCCTGAGGTCGTCGCGCGCATCTTCGAGCCGTTCTTCACCACCAAGGAAAAGGGCCGCGGCACCGGCCTCGGGCTCGCGATGGTCTACGGCATCGTCAAGCAGCACAACGGATGCATCGGGGTGCGGAGCGTCCAGGGTAAGGGTACGACGTTCGACATCTACCTGCCGCACGTGGACGAGGCCACGGTAGAGGCCGGGCCGGAGGTCGAGCAACGTAGTAGCTCGACGCGGGGCTCCGAGACGGTCCTGCTGGTCGAGGACGAGGCCGACGTGCGCGAACTGGCGCGGGAGATCCTCGAGATGGCCGGCTACACGGTGCTGGAGGCCCCGACCGGGGCCGACGCGCTCCGCCTGTGCGTCCAGCATCGCGACGAGATCTGCCTGCTCCTCACTGACGTCGTGATGCCGCAGATGAGCGGGCCGGACCTGGCGCGCCAGGTCGATGAGATCCGCCCCGGCATCAAGGTCGTCTACATGTCGGGATACACGGACGACGCGCTGGGCCACCACGGCGTCCTGGATCCGGGCATCATCCTGCTGCCGAAGCCGTTCACGCCCGACGGGCTCCTGAAGGGCCTGCGGCAGGCGCTGGACGCGCCGGCCCCCCGCGCCTGACTCAGCGGACCTTCTTCGTTCCGCTCACCACGGGGATCTGCGGGTCCATCACGAAGCGGATGCGCGGGAGATCCGTGTCGCACGTCGACGCGCTCGCCGAGATCGGCGTCGTCAGCCTGACGGCCGCGGCGTTCCACGCGGCGGCGGCGAACCGTCCCACCTGAGCCCGGCCGCGCGCGGCGCGGTGCACCGTGTAGTGCGGATCCACCTGGACGAGCTGTGCGGCGCCGTCCACGCGCGCCAGCGTGACGGCGTGGATGTACTGAAGATCGCCGCCCGCGATCACCTCTGGATCGACCACCGCGATGTCGAGGATCGTCTCGCCGCCGCGGCGCACGGTCGACGCCACCCGGTCGTGATAGCGCCGGAACGCGACCTCACCCCGGACTACCGGGTAGCCCCAGCGCTCGCGCAGCGCGGCCACCGCCGCGTCGGTCGACGCGACCGCGCCCAGCACGTAACCGCGCGGGTGCACCCCCGCCCGCGCCATCAGCCGCAGCTGCGCCAGGTCGAAGGGCCCGACGGGGCTCTCGGGATACCGCGTCACCACGAAGGTCACGTACTCGGGAATCGCCGGATGCAGCGCGCGCGGCAGGAGCGTACGGGTGCCGTCGGCGACTTCGTAGGCCACCTGGACGATCTCGGCCTTCGGGATCTCCCACGCCTCGGTGTCGAGGTCGCGGAGTTGCGGCAGCGCCGGCGCGACCGCGTCGATCTCGAGCTCACCGAAGAGCGGCATCAGTCCTTCCGTCCGTTGAACGCGGGCATGACCTCGCGCCCGAAGAGCCGGAGGCTCGCCAGCACCTCGGTCTGCGGGATCATCTCCGCGGTGTTGACGAGGAAGTTCACGCGGTCCACGCCGACGGATTCCCACCGCTTCAGCGCGCGCGTGATGCGCTCGGGGCCGCCGAGGCAGAGGCCCTCGCCGGCCTGCTCTCCGCTGTCGGGTCCGGTCGCCTGACGGCGCAGCTGCGGCAAGAGCCCGAGCGACGGGTACGATTTGGACGGATACGTCTCGCGGACCGAGATGAGCTGCGTGGCCAGATAGTTGAAGTAGTCCGCCATGCGCCGGCCGGTCTTGAGGCCGGCGGCCTCGTCTTCGTGGCAGTAGAGGAAGTTGACGGTCGAGACCTGATCGTTCACGAACTCGCCGACCGGCTCGCAGAGCTGGATCCGCCGCCGGTACTCGGCGATGCGCGTCTCCTGCTCGGCGAACTGGCCGAACGTGAGCCCGAGGCTGCCGAGGCCGCGGTCGGCGGCGTCGAGCTCGGTGCCCGGGCTCGTGACGGCGACCCACATCGGCGGGTGCGGGCGCTGGTACACCCTGGGCAGGATCGTCCGTCGCGGCATCGACCAGAACTCGCCCTCGAACTCGTACTTGTCCGACGTCCACATCTTCGGCAGGCAGCGCACGAACTCGTCCCAGCTCTTCTTGGTGCTGTCCGGGTCCGCGTTGAACCCGGCCAGCTCCGTCCAGGTGGCCGAGCGGCCGGTGCCGACCTCGACGCGGCCGCCGGAGAGGATGTCGAGCACCGCCGTCCGCTCGGCGATCTTGATCGGATGATTGAACTGCGGCACGCACACCACGATCCCGAACCCGACGCGGATCCGCTTCGTCACCATCGCGCATGCGGTCAGGAACAGCTCGGGCGCCGGACAGTGCGAGTACTCCTCGAGGAAGTGGTGCTCGACCGCCCACACCTGATCGAATCCCAGCTCGTCGGCGAGCTTCACCTGCTCGAGGGCGTTGTCGTACACGGTGCGCTCCGACTCACGGGTCCACGGACGCGGCACCGACAGCTCGTAGAACAGGCCGAATTTCATGAGCGTGGCTTCCTCGCGCGGGCGTGGCTCGACAGCCCGCGCTCCCAGAGGTATTCCTGCTCGCCCAGGTGCTTGCCGACCCAGCGGCCGAGCACGAAGAACGCGTCGCTCAGCCGGTTCAGATAGCGGAGCGGCCACTCGCCGACGGGCTCGACGCGGGAGAGCGCCAGCAGCTCGCGCTCGGCGCGACGGCACACGGTGCGCGCCTGATGGAGGAATCCGTGGATCCGGCCGCCGCCCGGCAGGATGAAGGACTTGAGCGGCGGCAGATCTTTCTGGCACCGGTCCATCAGATCCTCGAGCTCCTTCACCTCGCCCTCGCTCATCCGGAACATCCCCTCGTACGCGGCGTCGGGGGGCGTCGCCAGCTCGCTGCCGAGGTCGAAGAGCTGGTTCTGGATCTTCCGGAGCACCTCGTCGAGCCATCGGTGCCGCTCGCCCTCGGCGAGGCGCTCGGCGTTGAAGACCCGCGCCAGGCCGACCGCCGCGTTCAGCTCGTCGACGGTCCCGTAGGCGACGATCCGCGGCGAGTCCTTGGGGACGCGCTTGCCGCCGACCAGGGCGGTCTCGCCCTTGTCGCCGGTTCGCGTGTACACGCGCGTGATGCTGATGGTCATGCTCCGCCCTCCGACATCTCGAACCTTGTAGGCTCGCCTCGCCGGTCGAACCGGCTCGGCTCGCACTACCGTCGCCGGTATTCTACTTGAACGGGGTTGGAGGCACGGGGATGATCGTGGCGTGAGATCCCGCGCGCGTGCGGTGCTCGCGGCCGCTTGTAGTATTCACTTCGTCCACGACGGATTCTCCGACATCCTCTACGTGCTGCTGCCGCTGTGGGCGTCCGAGTTCGGACTGAGCTTCGCGCAGGTCGGGATGATCCGTACCGCCTACAGCGGTGGGATGTCAGCGTTTCAGATCCCGGCCGGCTTGCTCGCCGAGCGCCTCGGCGAACGGTGGCTCCTCGCGTTCGGCACCGCGGTGACCGCGTGCGGCTTCATCGTGGCCGGCGCGACCGGTGGCTTTCTGTCGCTACTGGCCGTGCTGCTGATCGCCGGGCTCGGCTCGGGCGTGCAGCACCCGCTGTCGTCGTCCCTCGTCGCGAAAGCGTACGAGACGGGCCGGCGGCGCGCGGCGCTCGGGACCTACAACGTCTCCGGCGACCTCGGCAAGGTCGTGGTCCCGTTGGTCGTCGCGTTCGGGGCGAGCGTCGTCGGCTGGCGGTGGGCCGGCGCGGCGTACGGCGTCCTCGGGATCGCGGCCGCGATCGTAATAATATTGGTGCTGGCGCGGCTCGACACCGGAATGCCCGACGTGGACGACGGCTCGGCGGCGCCTGGCGCCGTCAGCTCGGGATGGGGCATCCGCGACCGGGGCGGCTTCCAGGCACTGACCGCGATCGGCATGATCGACAACGCAACGCGGACCGGCTTCCTCACGTTCCTGCCGTTCGCGCTGATGGCGAAGGGCTCCTCGGTCGCGGGAATCGGGACGGCGATGGCGCTGCTCTTCGCGGGCGGCGCCGCCGGCAAGTTCGCCTGCGGCCTCGTCGCCGAGCGGCTCGGCGTGATCCGGACGGTCGTGCTCACCGAGGGCGCGACCGCGCTCGGCATCCTGGCGATCATCGCGGCGCCGCTGCCGCTGGCGCTCGCGATCCTGCCGCTGATCGGCGTGGCGCTCAACGGAACCTCGTCCGTCCTCTACGGCACGGTCGCCGATCTCGTCAACGCCAACCGGCGCTCGCGCGCGTACGGGCTCTACTACACCACCACCATCGCGGCCTCGGCGCTGGCGCCCTCCCTCTACGGCGTGCTGGGCGACGTGGCCGGCGTCACCTTCACGCTCGTCATCGTCGCCGCCATCGTGCTGACGACGATCCCGCTCTGCCTGGCGCTGCGCGATTCCGTCGCCGAGCCCGCGCGGGCCTGACAAGAGCACTCCGGCACCGCCGCAGAAAATCCCCAGCGACCAGCAGATCCGTCCGATCGAATCCCGATTGACAGCGCGCACCGCTGTTGGCGTCGGTCGTCCGCTACGGCACGAGTTACCGCCTGGATTTCGCGGCTGAGCGCTGGTGCCGATCGGCGACAGAAAACGGACACCGTCGGGCGCGAGGCTGGACAGGTCTGCGCCGGCGGCGTGAACGAGAAATCTTCTGGTTCACGGGTCTCAAAACCTATAGTGGACGGAGACCCGAACCGCTCGCCGGTATCCCTCGAGAGGGAGGCACCCCGTGAAATCACTTCGCTTGGATCGGTGGACCGCGTCCGTGATCGTGGCCTCGCTGTTCTGTACGGCCGGGCCGGCGCTGGCCGAGCGGCCCGACGTCCTCTGGATGCGGGGCGGACACGCGCACTCGGCGACGGCGGTCCAATACTCGCCGGATGGGTCCATCATCGCTTCTGGCGGTGACGACGGGACGATCAAGCTCTGGCGTGCTGCCGACGGCATGCTCCTGCGCACCCTTACCGGCCACCAGGCGCCGCCTCCGCAGTACCAGGCAGTCGCCACCATCAGGTCCTTGTCCTTCTCACTCGACGGCACGCTACTGGCCTCGGCCGGGAACGACAACTCCGTTCTCGTGTGGAGCGTGGCGGACGGAAGCGTGGTCCGGACGCTGTCTGGAGCGTTCCCCGGCCAGGTGGGGTGCCTCAGCCTCTGCGGCCTCGCGTTCTCGCCGAACGGCCAGATGCTCGGCCTGGCCATCACGAGCGGGTGGCCCGCTGGGCTGCGCATCTGGCGCGTGGCCGACTGGACAGTGCTGTTCGACAGCCCGTCCTACGGGCCCTTCTCGTTCTCGCCGGACCCGTCTACGCCCGATCGTGTCGCCACGATGTCCAGCAACGGCCTGGACATCATCAGGATCCCCGACGGCGCCGCGCTGCTGAACATCAACGCGGGCGGTCCATTGAACCCCGCCTTCTCGCCCGATGCCCAGCTGCTCGCGACCGCCGGCGGCGCGGTCTACAGCGCGCTCGATGGCGCCCTGGTGGCCCTGGTCAGCGCATCCGGACTGACCTTCGGGGGCTTCGGCTTCTCGCCTGACGGCCAGACGCTCGCATACTCGGGTTTCGAGCACGATCCGCCGCCGGCCACGACGCTCCACTCCATCATCAAGCTCTTCCGGCGCGCCGACCTGGCCAACCCGTCGCCGGCGCCCTTTGCCGTGTGGAGCCCGCACGCCGGCGGCCAGGCGGTCATCGCGTTCTCGCCCGACAGCCAGACGCTCGTCTCGGCCGGGGCGCGCTATTCCCTCCAGAGCAACTACATCCTCAGCCTCCGGCTGTGGAACGTCGCGGACGGTAGCTTCCAGCGCACGCTCACGGCCTATTCGGGCTTCATCTGGAAGGTCGCGCTCACTCCAGACGACGCGACCGTGGCGGCGGCTAGCGAGACCATCACTGGACAAACCGATCCCCTCGGGCCGAATGCGCTCAAGCTCTGGGACGCGCCGACCGGCAACCTGGCCCTCACCATCCCCGATCTCGGGCAATCGGCGATCTTGCTCTCACCGGACGGCCAGACGCTGGTGTCGGCCAGTGTGTGCTGCACCTGGACGCTCGCGGCCCGAAGCGTCTCCAACGGCAGCCTGCTCCAGATCCCCTCGGGGAATCCGATCCCCGGCCGCCGGAGCCTGGCGGTTGTCGCCGATGGCCAGACGGTCGCCTCGTACCCCAGCAGCTCCTCCGACAACTCGATCCAGCTGTGGAGCCTGATCGACGGCTCGGTCTCGCTCTTGGCCCAGGACCCGAGCACGGGCGGGAATCTCCTGACGGTCTCCGCCGATCGGACTCGTCTCGCGGCCATCATCGGTGATGGCAAGCAGGTCCAGATCTGGGACACGATCAGCCGGACGCCCCTCACCACGCTGCAGTACGGGCAGTACGTGACCGCGCTTGCCTTCTCGCTCGACGGTGAGACGCTCGCGGCCGGAGTGAAACCAAGCCAGACCAGCAGCGCGGGCGCGAGCATCGTCAGCCTGCGCGTGGCCGATGGCACCGCGGTCGGGTCGCCGCTCGTTGGGCACACCGCCACGATCGTGACGCTTGCGGTCTCGCCCGACGGCGCCGCGCTGGCGTCCAGCGGCGACGACGCGACGATTCGCTTCTGGAGCACCGTCGACGGCAGCCTCCTGAAGATCCTGGACCAGGAGACGGGGCTGACGCCGGGCCGCACCACGCAAGGTGTGCGATCGATCGTCTTCTCGTCCGGGGGCGAAACGATCGTGTACGGCCGCGCCGACGCGACCGTCGTCGTGGCACGCAATCCGCTCGTACCACGTCTCTTCACGATGACGGTGGGGCTGACGGGCACGGGAAGCGGCGGCGTCACCAGCGCGCCGGCCGGGATCGCGTGCGGCCCGAGCTGCGCGGCCCAGTTCACCGAGGGCACCGTCGTGACGCTCACGCCGGCGCCGGCGGCCGGCTCGTATTTCGCGGGCTGGAGTGGTGATCCGGCGTGCGCGACCGGCGCGGTCACGATGCTCGCCGACCACGCCTGCAC
>QHSI01000089.1 GCA_003221515.1 Candidatus Rokuibacteriota bacterium | reverse complement strand
GGCGCAGCTCGCGGAGTCGTGCGGCTTCGATTCGTGCTTCTTCGGCGAGCACCACCAGGACACGGACGGGTTCCTGCCGTCACCCCTGATCGTGGCGACGGCGGTGGCGGCGCGCACGCGCACGCTCCGTGTGGGCACGTCGGTGATCCTCCTGCCGCTGCACCATCCCGTCCACCTCGCGGAGGACGCGATCACGCTGGACCTCGTGTCCAGAGGCCGTCTGGTCATCGGCGTCGGCATCGGCTACCAGCCGGCCGATTTCCGCGCCTTCTCGGTCCCGATGGACGAGCGCCTCGCGCGCTTCGAGGAGAGCGTCGAGATCCTCCGCCTCTGCTGGGCCGGCGAGCCGTTCTCGTTCCGCGGGAAGCACTACGACCTGGAGGACGTGCGGATCATGCCGCGTCCCTACCAGAAGAGCGGCCCGCCCCTCTGGATCGGCGCCAGCGTCGCGGCCGCCGCGCGCCGGGCCGGCCGGATCGCCGACGGCTTCGTCGGCACGCCCAGCACCAGTATGGCGAACGCCACCGCGCTGGCGACGGTCTACAAGGACGCGGCCCGGGAGGCCGGGCGCCCGGCCCACGTCGTGCAGATGCGGGACGCCTGGGTGGCCCGCACGCGGGCCGAGGCGGAGGCCGTGTACGGGCCGCACGTGATGGCGGCCTACAAGTACTACTGGGACAACAAGCTCGCGGAATTCCGCTCGATCCCGGCAGGGACGCCGTTCACGCTCGAGAATCTCGCGCCCGATCGCCTCGTCCTCGGCGAACCTGAGACGTGTGTGCGCGAGTTTCATCGCTGGCAGAAGGCGACCGGTGCCGAGACGTTCCTGCTGCGCTTCCGGCACGCGCACTCGGGCGGACCGCCCCACGAGAAGATCATGGAGGCGATCAAGCTCTTCGGCGAGCGCGTGATCCCGCACTGCCGGGAGGTTGCGGAGTGACAGCTCAGCGGAGCCCATCAGAAGCGCACGTGCGGTTCCCAGGCGTAGTCTGAAGGCGGCGAGGATCGGATCTATGGCCTTCGGTAGTCTGCGCCAAAACCCTCGGAGCTGACTCGCGGACATGCGGAGTCCTCTGCGTCCTCTGCCCGCGGCGGTCACGCGCTGGACCGCGACGGCGCGCGTGCTGGGCTGGCTCGACGCTCTCGCCGCTTATCTCGCCATCTGGGGGGGCGCGGCGGTAGCCCTCCCGAGCGCCTCGCGCGCGTCGCTCGCCGTCCTCGGCGCCGTTGTCGCCTCGCTCGGGGCGCTCCTGCGTCCGCTCCGGGTGCGCTGGCGGCCGGTGCGGGGCGCCGTCGCGCTTGTCCTGAGTGCGCGGCTCTCCCCAGGTGATCACGCCTGGTACGTGCGTCCGGGCCACGCCGAGCGCGTTCTCGTCACAGCTCGCCGCCGAACGCGCGTCGTCATCGCACGCCTCAATGACGAGGGCGCTGAGGGGCTCAGCGTGCGCCGCACGCGCGTGCTGCTAGTACCGGCCGACTCGGCCCGATAAGGAATGTATCAAGTTTAACACCCGCTTCAGATTAATCTGATTATCTGCTAGCTGATTATGCGTACAATCAAAGCATGCTCCTGCCCTACGATGCCTCGACTGCGCTTGACCTGACGGCCGAGCTGGACCGATGGAAAGCCCAGCTCGACTATCGGGGTCCAGTCCCCCGGTCGTGGGCGGGTCGGCTCCGGCGCGACCTCGAGGCGGAAGCCGTCGCTGCGTCCACGTCGATGGAAGGCGTCCCGGTCACCGTCGAGGAGGTTCACCATATCCTCGCCGGCGATCGTCCCGCTCGCACGCGGGAGGAGGACGCCGCGCTCGTCCGCGGGTACCGCGATGCGATGAGCTTCGTCCTGCGCCGCGCCGATGACATAGCCTTCAAGTGGGTTCGTGAGCTCCTCATCGGCCTCCATGATCGGATCCTCGCCGGCAACTGGGGCGCCGGCGCCGGACGGCTCCGAATCGGGCCAGCACAGCTCATTGACAACCGCACGGGCGAGCTCGTGTTTCAGCCGCCACCTCCTGAGGACGTACCCGAGCTCGTCGACCGCGCCTGCTCGGTCATCGAGAAGGGGCTTGAGCATGCCGCCATCGGTGCCGCGTGGATCCACGTGGCAGTGGCCGCAATCCATCCGTTCACGGACGGAAATGGCCGCGCTGCGCGCGTCGTCGCGTCGCTGGCGATGTACCGCGGAGGATTCAAGCTTCCTGAGTTCACGTCGCTTGAGGAGTGGTGGGGGCGCCATCGCTCCGAGTACTACTCGAGCTTCCGCTGCCTCGGGAATACCTTCGATCCGAATGCCGACGTCACGCCGTTCATCCGTGCTCACCTGGAGGCTCAGCTCCATCAAGTTCGGGCGCTCGACCTGAGGGAACGAGTTCAGCAGAGAGTCTGGACGGCGGTCGAGGAGGCGGTGACTGCTGCCGGCCTTGATCCGCGCTGCTCGAACGCGGTGTGGGATGCGTTCTTCAGCCGGAGCGTCACCCCTCGCTACTATCGTTCCCTCGCCGACGTGAGCGTTGCGACCGCGACCAAGGATCTCGCTGCGGTCGTTGCCGCGGGCCTCCTTCGTCCTGTCGGCAGGGCGCGCTCTCGCACCTATCACGCAGGCACGGGGCTCTACGCGCGAATCGGAGCGGCTCTCGGCGTCCCGGTGAACGAGTCCAGCGAGGCGGCTCGCGGGACCATCATCGGCGAACTCACGAGGCGTGTCGCTTTAGAGAGACCGAGGTAGGTATTTGAGGTCGAGTGCATGAAACCCTCATCGTCCGCTCGACGGTACACCGACCTGCAGGTGGAGATGTCGCTCCAGCTTGCTTTGGAACGTCGGCACAGGTGTCTTGTGCCCAGTGCTAGCGTCTCCGGCTCGGGCCTGACAAACTGCCGCCCCGCAGGGCGGATCCGGAAAGCGCGTTTCTCTGGCCGGTAAAGTTGTGTGAGGCGCTTGTCCGGTACGACTCGCCCCTTGCGTGGTGTGGTCCGAGAATGACCTGCCCGCCTAGAGACTCACCAGGCCCGCTCCTGGCCAGGGTCGCGGAAATCATTGATACTGCGGTGATCGTGCTTCGGTATCAGACTTGCCCGAGACTCCTGTCATGCAAAGCTCAAATCCGAAAAGTCAAAGCGGCGGCCTGGCGACCTGCCCAGGCTGTGGCCACGAGAGCCGATCGGAGAGGCCACGCGACGCTGACCAGCCCGGGCGGGTTCCGCAACTCCTCATCGTGGGGGACAATCGGGCTCACCTTTACGAGCTTTTCCAGCGGGCGTACGCATACAACGAGTCTGTTCGAGTGCTCTTGGATCGGCGCGTCGCGGAACGGCGGGTGCGTTCGGGGCTCTCTGCGACTGACCGACGCCAGGGCGATCGCCGCTCGTCCCTTACGATCGACCGGCTCCTGCGCTCGAGGGGCTGGGCTATCGTGCCCGCAGGGTGTCCAGGGCTGGCATCGGGACTCTGCCCGCACGCGCTGGCAGGCGCAGCGCCGGAAACGGGACCGTCGCCGAGGGCCGAAGCGCGACCGTTCGCCAGTCGGCACCTGCTCGGCGTTGGCGTTCTCCTCCTGACGATGGTCCCGGGCTATCTGGCGTCTCGCCCAACCAGTGCGCACGGGACACCTCACGTCATCCACGCCCCCGCAGCGCCTCGGGCAGAACCCCAGCGCACCGCGAGCAGCATGGACATCGATGCCGTGATCAGCGCAGTCGCAACCCGATACGGTATATCGGTAGACCTCATCGCTGCCGTCATCGAAGCCGAGTCGGAGTTCAACCCGCGCGCGGTCTCCCGCACAGGCGCGCGCGGGCTGATGCAGCTCATGCCCGAGACGGCGGCCTTGCTCGGCGTGAGTGATCCCTTCGATCCCCTCGAAAACATCGAGGGCGGCGTTCGGCATCTTTGCAGCCTGATGGACCGATTCAACGGCAATCTGCCGCTCGCCCTTGCCGCCTACAACGCCGGCGAGCGCGCGGTAATCAGACACGGCGGGATTCCACCTTATGGGGAAACGCGCCAGTACGTGACCCGCATCCTACGGAAGCTCGCCGGCGATGAGGCAAAGACCTCCGAGCCGAGTCAGCGTGGGCCCAGGGTCTAGGGTGATCGGAAACGTTCGGCGCACGGTGACCGGCTGACCGTCGAGGTCGAGCCCAGGGGCGGCTGATCGGGCCCGTGGTCATTATGGTGGAGAACCCCGCAACGTCGCGTCAGATCTGACGGGACTAGACAATGATTGCTCCGTGGGCGCTCAGAGCTGCTTTCATCTGTGACAGTGCCCTACCCATGTGCGGGCCCGCGACAACACCGTGCGGTGATTGAATGTTGCGATAGAACTGCATCATCGCGAAGGCAGCGACGGGATCGAGCGTTAAGACTGGTCCTCCACTCTCTCCATGATGCCAGCCCACGTTTAGCTCGTAGACATAGTCGGATCCCAGGTTGTACTGCGCCGAAACGATTCCTTCATTAGCGTGTCCTTTCAGCAGCAAATTTCCACCGAGCCAATTTCCCTGTGTGTCGACATTCGCTGCAACGATTGAAGGTGAAGGAAAGCCGAAAGTAAGCACACGAGCTCCGTCTGGAGGAGAACTGAACGTCACTCCAATCACACTGAGTTGGTAGTTTGGCGGCGCGGCAATCTCCAGGATCGCCATGTCAATCGCCGCATCCTCGAACGGTACGCCAACCACCGGAGTGTGATATGCGGCTGGACCATTGCCGGGCACGATGAATACAAAGAACTTATCGGCAAGGTTCCTTGCAATGCCGTCGTTGAAGATGTGATGTGCGGTAACGACGTAGCGCCCGGCGTTGATGCACCATCCACTTCCAACAAAGGCAACCTCGAACTGACCCTGAGCCCGGGCTTGTTTAACCCGTAAGATGGCGCACACGGCATCACGAATTGCTGCAACCACTGTCGGGAAATCAGGCATCGATTCTCCTCGGTCTAGGTTATTCTCTCGTCCCGCGAAGTCGCTGGATCAATCAGTTCTTGGATCAGGGAGAGCTCGAATGCCTTCCCGCACGCGGCGGCGGTCCAGCTCCTGAAGCACTTATCGGAATCATTACGGCTCATCGCTACGATGCTCGATCAAATAGGATGACGAGTCAAACCAAGCTGGAACACTCTCGTCGCCTGACATCGCTCGTGGACCCTGTGTGCCTCGAAGATACGGACCCGAATGACCTCGTCTCGCCGAACAGAAGAGGACGAACGGAAGCACGGCGAGATCATGGTGGGCCTCAGGTCGAGGACGTCGCGTTCAAGACCGGGCTCAAGGTGGTGCCCTGCAGCTAGTCGAAGGCACGCTGTCTCAGCAGGATTTCCCCTTCACTGGTTAGGGTGGAAACCTTATCGAAACCTCGGTTGCCTCCAGAGGATCCTCTGCCGGAACAATCACTCGGCGAAGTCGGGACCCCGTACGGGATGTACTCCGGCGGCGTTGACAGGGATTGCCGGAGCGCACTAGGATCGCCGGCATCCGGATGGGAAGGGAGGTGAGTCGCCCCCGACCACCCTCGTCCTCGTTGACTAGCGAACGAACCTTCGTGCAGTCCAGCGGAGAACCCCATGGGCCCATTCGTGAGACTCGTCGTCGCCGCACTCGCCGTCTTCTGCCTCATGCTGCCCACGGCAGCGCTCGCCGCCGACTGGCGTGACGTCACCGACGATCGACTGCTGAACGCCGACCGCGACGCCGCCAACTGGCTCATGTACAACCGGACGTACTCGGGCTGGCGCTACAGCCCGCTCGATCAGGTCACCACCGCCAACGTCAAGAAGCTGGTGCCGAAGTTCATCTTCGCCGGAGGAACGGTCGGGGATCAGCAGACGACGCCGGTCGTCAACGACGGCGTGATGTTCACGACCTCCACGGCCCTCGCCTTCAACCGGGTGCACGCCCTGAACGCGGTCACCGGCGAGCCCCTGTGGCGGCACGAGCGGAGGATCCCGGAGGACGTCGGGGCGCTCGTCCGCGTCATTCCACACAACCGCGGCGTGGCGCTCCACAAGGACCGGGTGATCTTCGGCACGCTGGACGCGCATCTCGTCGCCCTCGAAGCGAAGACCGGCAAACCGGTCTGGGACACGACGATCGCCGACTACGCCGACGGGTACTTCGTGTCGCAGGCGCCGTTCGTCGTCAAGGGCAAGGTGATCGTCGGCATCGCCGGCCCGGGGGAGATGGGGCCGCGGGGCTTCGTCGAGGCGTTCGATGCGGAGACCGGCAAGAGTCTCTGGCGCTGGTACTCGATCCCCGCGGCGGGTGAGCCCGGCAGCGAGACCTGGGCCGCCGACACGTGGAAGATCGGCGGCGGCGCCGTCTGGCACGCCGGCACGTACGATCCCGCCACCAACCTCCTCTACTTCGGTACGGGGAACCCGGCTCCGTGGATCGCCGACATGCGTCGGGGCGACAACCTCTACACGATGTCGGCCGTCGCGCTCGACCTCGATACCGGAAAGCTGAAGTGGTACCACCAATACCTGGCGAACGAGCCGTGGGACTTCGACACGGTCGCCGAGCACCACGTCATCGACGTCGTTCGCAACGGCCAGACCCACAAGGCGCTCGTCCAGGCCAACAAGCTCGGATACGTCTACACCCTCGATCGGGTCACCGGGAAGTTCCTCTCGGCAGCGCCCTTCATCAAGTCGCTCACCTGGGGCGGACCAGATCCCGTCACCGGCAAGGGCATCGAGAATCCGGGGCTGCGACCGACGATGGGTGGACCTCCCGTTGAAGTCTGTCCGTCGCTGCTCGGCGGGACCGGCTGGCAGCCCAAGGTCTTCAACCCGAAGACCGCGTACCTCTACATCCCGTCGAACGAGTTCTGCATGAAATACGCGTACGTCTCGGATCTGACCTACAAGAAGGGTCAGCTCTTCACCGGTGTCACCACCGAGCACTTCTCGAAGAACGAGCAGGCGGGCGTCCTGCGCGCGTTCGACGTGAACCAAAACAAGATCGTCTGGGAGTGGTCGAATCGAACGCCGCTGATCAGCCACACCTTGACCACCGCGCCGGCGATCTGGTGTTCCAGGGCACCGCCGAGGGCAAGGTCGTCGCCGTCAACGCCAAGGACGGCCAGGAGCTGTGGTCCTTCAACCTCGGGACGCCGCAGTCGGGCGGAATCATCAGCTACGCCGTGGATGGAAAGCAGTACATCGCGGTCGCGGCGGGCGGCACGCTCAGGTCCCAGGTGTGGTTCGGGAAGGAGCCCAAGTGGAGCGCCGCCCTCAAGACGAACTTCAGCGACGTGGTGGTGGTGTTCGGGCTCAGTGAATGAGAGTCGTGGGGCTCGCGGTCGCCATCGTTCTGGTGGCGACCGCGAGCACCGACGGCGAGGTTCGACGGCTCCGGCTCTGCGCCGATCCGTCGAACCTGCCGTTTTCCAGCCAGGTCGCGACCGACCCGGGCTTCGAGGTCGAGATCGCCCGCGCGATCGCCGGGACCGTGGGCGCCGAGTTCAGCGTGCACTGGGTTCCGACAGTCCGGGAAATCGTCGTGCTTCGTCAGCTTTACGGGGAGCGGTGCGACCTCATCATGGGGCTGCCCCTGACTCCGCGATTCACCGACGACAAGCCTCGCCTGATCGTCTCGGTGCCGTACTACGTGATGCGTCAGGCCATCGTCTCCCCGAGCCTCGGCGCCGTGCGCTCGCTCGAAGGCTTGAGGGCGAAGGTCATCGGGGTCCAGGCGATGACACTCAGCGACACCCTCGTCTACGAGCGTGGATACAACCGGAAGATCTATCGGAGTGCCCAGGAGATCTTCACCGCTCTCGTCAACAGCGAGGTCGACGCCGCGGTCATGGAGTCGCCGCTCGCCGGCTGGTTCGTCAAGAAGAACCCCGGCTTTCAGGCGGTCGAGATCCGCGATCCTACCCGTGAGCTCGAGATCGGCGCGGCCGTGCGCAAGAGCGATCGAGAGCTCAAGGAGATCGTCGACCAGACGATCCGACAACTTCAGTCGAAGGAGATCCCCGATATCCTCGTGCGATACGGGGTCGCGCTGTCGCAGATCGGGCCCGACGCCCCGGCGTTGACTCCGGAGCTGCGCTCTGCCCGGTCTACCTACCTGACCCAGTGCTCACAGTGCCACGGGACCGATGCGAAAGGTACCCCGGCCGCCGCAAATCTTCGGACATTCAAGGGAACGGAGGACGACTTCCTTCGGGTCGTTCGGAACGGACGACAGGGGACGGGGATGACGCCGTGGAAGGGCCTCATCGGCGACGACGATATTCGGAACATCGCGCGCTACATCAAGTCTGTGCAAGACCCTTGACATGATCTGCTGCGTTGGTTTGCGCTAAAGGAGCGACCACCTGTGCGGCGGTTCCTCTTTATCATTGCGCGTCGTGATCCGTTCCTGCACGGATCCCTGAAAGACAGTTTTGCCAATCACGCCGACATTGATGTAATCCTCGACCGACGGCACGCCGAACGACGTCGGCAGGTTATACCGACGGAAGTGGACCGCCGACTGCGAGGACGGCGCACGGTGCGCATCGACGCTCTGCTCAGGCAAATGGGGTGGGTGGTCGTGGAACGAAGGGTCTGAGATCGGGTTCTCGACGTCAGGCCGCGACTACCGGCCGATCTCCGGCAAGATCAGCCGGGCGCAGCCACACGAACGCGAGCGCTCCGAGAAGTAGCGCGACCGTGACGTGGCCGAATGCCACGCCCCATCCCACGACGCTGGCGCCACCGAGGAGATCGAGCGTCGCGCCGAGGGCGAGCGGACCGAGAAACCCACCGGCGTACCCGAGCGTCGAGTGGACGGCGAGGGTCGCGCCGCGCCGGCCGGGGTCGGCGCTGCCGGCGCTCCCAGCGGTCAGTGACGACGAGTCGGACCAGATCAGCATCGCGTACAGCAGGATGAGCGCCGCGGCGCCCGCGTACGGCAGCGCCGCGCTGAAACCAATCACGGCCGCCAGCGCGCCGGAGCTGAGCAGTGCGCCAAGGATGAAGCGGCGGCGGCCGAATCGAATGGCGAGCTCGTTTCCCCACACGCTGGCCCATACGCCGAGAAGGCCCATCACGCTGGCGACGGTGGCGGGCGCCAGCGGCGTCCACGCGCCGGGCGTCTGGGCGGCCACGAACGTGAGAAACGCGACGACCCAGCCGCGCAGCGCAGACATCTCCCACGTGTGCACGCAGTAGGCGATCGAGTAGGCGAGCGCCGATCGGTTGCGGAGAATCGGCCGGAAGTCGAGCAGTGCGCCGCGCGGGCCGGCGGCAGCCCTGAGCGGTCGGGCCGGCAGGCCGACCAGTACCAGCACGAATGCCAGCGCAGCCCCGAGCGCCCCCGGCATGAGCGCCCACCGCCAGCCGAGCCAGGTGTTCACGGCCCCGGCGACGGCGAACGAGAGTGCGCCGCTCACGCCGACGGCCGCCGCGTGCGCGGCCACGGCTCGGGACTGGCGCGCGCCCTCGGCCAGGTCGCTCAACGCCTTGAGTCCCGGCATGTAGCTGCCGGCCCAGCCGGCGCCCATCAGCGCTCGGAAGGCGAGCGCCGACCAGAAGCCGGTGGCGACCCAGGCGAAGCCGGCGAAGGCGACCGCGGTCAGCGCGACGGAGCCGAGATACACACGCTTGGGATCCACGCGATCGGTCAGCGACGAGAGCAGCGGCACGACGAACGTGTAGGCGGCGTAGTAGATCCCGCTGATCCAGCCGGCCTCGGTGTTGCTGAGCGACCACCCGACGATCAAGGTGGGCAGGAGCGCCGCCACGCCGAAGGCTCCGATCTGAGCGCAGGCCTGGGCCGCGCACATCGCGACGACACCGCGGGTCAACCGCATCGTGTAGAAATCGTCGCCGCCCTCACACCTCTACGATCGCGGCCGGACGCTCGACGTCGGCCGGCGCCTCGACCACCCGGGGCCGCCGGCCGAGGAACAGGACGAACGGGACGACGGCGGCGAAGATCCAGGCGAGGCGCCAGAAGTTGTCGATGAACGACAGGGACAGCGCCTCGCGCTGCACCATCTCGTACAGGCTCGCCAGCGCCTGCCCCTCTGCGCTGACGGCGTCCGCCCCGCGCTCGGCGAAGGTGTCCGCCAGCGTTTGGTAGTGGTTCCACACGTCCGGGTCGTAGAGGCTCACGTGGGTCACCAGCTGCGCCTGATGGACCTGGGCCCCGCGCTGGAGCAGCGTGGCCATCGTGGCGATGCCGATGCTGCCCCCGGCGGTCCGGATGAAGTTGAAGAGCCCGGAGGCGTGACCCATCTCGCGCATCGGGACGGCGCTGAGGGCCACCGTCGACAGCGGCACGAAGGTGAGCCCGATGCCGAGCCCCTGGATGAAGCGCGGCAGCATGACGTCCCAGTAGCTCGCCTCCAGCGTGAGGCTCGCCATCAGGTACATGGCGTAAGCGTTCACCGCGCAGCCCGTCACGATGATCCAGCGGGGGTCGATACGGTTCAAGAGGGCGGCGGCGATCGGCATCGTGATCAGGGTAGCCAGGCCCCCCGGGCCCAGCACCAGCCCCGCCAGCATCGCCGTGTACCCCATGAGGATCTGCGTGAACAGCGGGGAGAGCACCATGATCCCGTAGAAGGCGATGCTGATGACGAACATCGCCGACGTGGCCACCGCGAACGTGGGGTGGCGCAGCACGCGCAAGTCGACCACCGGCTCCGCCACGCTTAGCTCGCGCACGACCAGCGCCACGAGCGCCACCGCGGCCACGATGCTCAGCCACACGATGAGCGAGGAGGCGAACCAGTCCTCGCGCTGGCCGCGGTCGAGCACGAACTGCAGCGCCGCGACGCCGGTCACGAGCAGGACGAGGCCCGGCACGTCCACGCGCCGCACCGCCGGCCGCTCCTCGGTGGAGTCCGGGACGAACAGCCACGCCAGCAGCACCGCCACCGCCCCGACGGGCACGTTGATGTAGAACACCCAGCGCCAGCTCCAGTTGTCGGTGATCCAGCCGCCGAGGGTCGGCCCGACGATCGGCGCGAACATGATGCCGATGCCCCAGACGGCCATCGCCATCCCGCGCTGGCTCGCGGGAAAGGTCTCCATCATCGTCGCCTGCGAGAGCGGCACGAGCGGCCCCCCGGCCAGCCCCTGCAGGAACCGCGCGATCACGATGAAGGCCAGGCTGGGCGCCGCCCCCACCGCGGCCGAGGTGAGGGTGAAGGTCACCGTGGCGACGATGAAGAGCCGCTTGCGCCCGAGGAGGTCGGTCAGCCACCCGGTGATGGGCACGCTGATGGCGTTGGCGACGAGGAACGCGGTCAGCACCCACGTGATCTCGTCCACGGCGGCCGACAGCGTGCCGCGCATGTGATCGAG
>QHSI01000077.1 GCA_003221515.1 Candidatus Rokuibacteriota bacterium | reverse complement strand
CGACGCGATGGCGAGCGCCAGGATCAGCTGGGGGAACGCCAGCAGGATGTCCATCAGCCGCTCGAGCAGCAGATCGACCCGCCCGCCCCAGAACGCGCTGATCACGCCCAGCAGGGCGCCGATCGTGCAGCCGAAGAACGACGCGGTGAAGCCGACGAAGAGGGCGATGCGCGCCCCGAACATGATCCGGCTCAGCACGTCGCGCCCGAACTCGTCGGTGCCGAACCAGTGCTCGGCGCTCGGCCGCACGAACTGCTGCCCGTAGTCGCCGACGTACGGGTCGTACGGCGCCAGGGCCCCCGCGAAGAACGCCAGCCCCATCATCCCCAGAATGATCAGCGCCCCCGCGGCGCCGAGCGGCTTCGTCCGGATGAACTTGACGACCTCCTCGGCGGCGCTGAGCCGCGGTGACAGCGCTGCCGACGCGGTCGCGTGCGCCAGCTCGAGATTCGTCGCCATGGCTAGCGGTACCGGATCCGCGGGTCGAACCACGCGTAGGTCAGGTCGACCAGCAGGTTCACGAGCACGAAGCTGAACGCCGTCAGGAAGATCAGGGCCTGCACGACCGGGTAGTCCCGGTGGGCCACCGCGTCCACCACGAACCGGCCCACGCCGTTCAGCGTGAAGACCGTCTCGGTGACCACCAGGCCGCCGATCAGGAACGCGAACTCCGTGCCGACCAGCGTGATGACCGGGAGCATCGAGTTCTTCAGCGCGTGGCGGATGACGACGGCGCGCTCGTGCAGGCCCTTGGCCCACGCCGTGCGGATGTAGTCCTCGCGCAGCACCTCGAGCATGGTCGACCGGGTCATGCGCGTGGTGACCGCGGCATACCGATAGCCCACCGTGATGATCGGCCAGACCATCATCTGGAAATTCGCCCACGGGTCGATCCACGGCGGCGTGAACTCGAGCGGGGGGCCCCAGCCGAAGAAGATCACGAGGAGCAGGATGCAGAGGATGCCCACCCAGAACGAAGGGATCGCGAGGCCGCCGATGCTGATCACCCGGACGGCGTAATCGATCCAGGTGTCCTGGCGGATCGCGGCGAGCATCCCGAACGGGATCGCGATGATCACCGAGACCATCGTGGCCGCCAGCGCGAGCTCGAGCGAGAGCGGCAGGCGCACCAGCAACTCCTCGATGACGGGCCGACCCGTCCACAGCGAGGTGCCGAAGTCGAAGCGCAGCACGCCCCAGAGCCACGTCCCGAATTGCACGATCAACGGCTGATCCAGACCGAGCCGCTCGCGCATGGCGGCGAGCTGCTTGGGATCGATGTGGCCGCCCGCGTCACCGCCGAAAATCAGCAGCGCGACGTCGCCCGGGATGACGCGCATGATCACGAACACCAGCGCGGCGGCCCCGAGCAGGGTCGGGACGATCAGGAGCAGGCGCTTGGCGAGGTAGGTGCCCACCTCAATCCTCCGAGAGCCAGACGTCCTGGAGCTTCTGGTTGGCGTAGTGATTGGGCGGGGCGACGTAGTTCTTCACCTTGGCCCAGTGCACGACGTTGCGCGACCACCAGAGGCCCGGCATGTAGTAGGCGTGCTCGAGCACGGTCTTCTGGAGCTGGAGGATCGCCTTCTTGCGCTCGCCGTGGTCGAGCGCCCGGGACTGCCGCGAGAAGAGGTCGTCGACGACGGGATCGCTGAACCGGCCCCAGTTCTGGGCGTCCCCGGTCGTGTAGCGCCGCAGGAACATGTCGGGGTCGTCGCTGGCCTCGACGGTCGGCCCGATGATCAGCTCGAAGTTTCCGGTATCCCGGCCGTCGGCGAACCAGGCCGCGGTCTCGAGCGGTCGGTGCTCGGCCTCGACGCCGATCTTCCGCCACTCCTGGATCGCGAACACCGCGAAGTCCTGGTACGGGAGCTTCACGTTGCGGTTCTTCAGCACGACCTTGAGGCCGTTGGGGTAGCCGGCCTCCGCCAGCAGCTTCTTGGCTTCGGCACGATTCTTCTCCATGTCCTTGCCGAACCCGGGAAGCCTCTGCAGCTCGGCCTCGGGCATCGCGAACTCCGTACCCGGACGCAGCAGCCCGCCGACGTCGCGCAGGCTGGCGAGCGGGAACAGCACGCGGCCCGCCGTGTAGCGATCGAGCCCGAGGGTGAGCGCCTTGCGCACGCGCTCGTCGCTGAAGGGCTTTACCGTGTTGTTGATGGCGATTCCCCACTGACCGGTCATGGGCGTCTGCTGCACCGCCACCTTGTCGCCGAGTGTCTTCTTGATCGCCTCGACCTCCGCGTTGGGGATGTCGCGGAACTCGATGTAGGCTCGGCCGGAGCGGATCGCGGCAGCCCGCACGGAGGTCTCGGTGCTGATGAAGAACTTGTAGCCGTTCAGGTACGGGCGGTCCTTGATGAAGTAGTCGGGGTTGCGCTCGCCCTCGAAGGTCGAGCCCGGCGTGTAGCTCTTGAACTTGAACGGGCCGGAGCCGACCACGTGCTTCATGAAGTAGTTCGGGTCCTTGTCCAGGTACTTCTTCGGGTAGATCACGTTCCACGGCGAGGCCAGGTTCTCCAGCAGCGACGCCGACGGGTGCTTGAGCTTGAAGACGACGGTGCTCGCGTCGGGAGCCTCGACGCTCGTGACGGCCGAGTAGCTGTTCTTCCGGATACTGCGCGTTCCGGCCGGCGGGAAGAGGAGCTTATCGTACGTGGCTTTGACGTCCGCGGCCGTCAGGAGCGAGCCGTCGTGAAACTTGATCCCCGGGCGGATCTTGAACGTGTAGGTCAGCGCGTCCGGCGAGATCTTCCACTCGGTGGCGGCGTCACCGATGATCTTGGGGTAGCTGTACGGGTCGGTCTGCAGCAGCGTGCTGTAGAGCGGGGCCACCAGTTGGAGCGTCGCGAAGGTGCTCTCCTGATGCGCGTCGAGGCTCGGCGGGTCGGCGCCGATGACCGCCAGCAAAATTCCGCCGTGGCGCGGCGTGTCGGCCGCCTCGACGGCAGTGACGGTCGCCAGACCGATCAGGGCCACGAGGGTGACGGCGGCGAATAGGGTTCGAGAACCCCAGGATCGGAAGCTTGTCAACTCGTGCCTCCTGTAAAGGAGGCCCGGGGCGCCTCGTTCAGTCCTCGGCCAGCCAGACGTCCTGGAGCTTCTGGTTGGAGTAGTGATTGGGCGGCGCGACGTAGTTCTTCACCTTCGCCCAGTGCACCACGCTGCGCGCCCACCAGAGGCCGGGAATGTGGTACGCGTTTTCGAGCACGATCTTCTCGATGTCGTTGACGAGCCGCTTGCGCTCGGCCGGGTCGAGGGCCCGCGTCTGGCGCGCAAAGAGGTCGTCGATGCGGGGATCGGAGAAGCGACCCCAGTTGTTGGTGTCCCCCGTGGTGTAGCGCTCGAGGAACAGGTCGGGGTCGTCCATATAATTGAATACGCCGTTGACGATGACCTCGAAGCTCCCCCGGTCGCGCCCGTCCGCGAACCAGGCCGCGGTTTCGAGGGGCCGGTGCTCGGCCTCGATCCCGATCTTGCGCCACTCCTGGATCACGAACACGCCGAAGTCGATGTACGGAACCCTCACGTTACGATTCTTCAGGACGACCTTGAAGCCGTTGGGATAGCCTGCCTCGGCCAGGAGCCGCCTCGCCTCGGCCCGGTTCTTCTCCATATCCCTTCCGAATCCCGGAAGCTTCTGAAGCTCGGACTCCGACATCGCGAATTCCGTGGCCGGCCGCATCAGCGCCCCCACGTCCTTCAGGCTGGCGATCGGGTAGAGCACCCGGCTCCCCGTATACCGATCGATGCCCAGCGTGAGGGCCTTGCGGACGCGGATATCGGTGAACGGCTTCGCGGTCTGGTTCATCGCGATCCCGAACAGTCCGGTCGCGGCCGTGTCCTGCACGACGACCTTGTCCCCGAGCTGCTTCCGGATCGATTCCACCTCCGACTGGGGCATGGTGCGGAACTCGATCCAGGCGCGCCCGGAACGCAGCGTCGCCGCCCGCACGGACGTCTCGGTGCTGACGAAGAACTTGTAGCCGTCGAGGTACGGGCGGTCCTTGACGAAGTAGTCGGGGTTCCGCTCGCCCTCGAACGTCGACCCGGGCGTGTAGCTCTTGAACTTGAACGGCCCCGATCCGACCACGTTCGTCTTGAAGTAGTTGGGGTCCCGGTCCAGGTACTTCTTCGGATAGATGACGTTCCACGGCGAGGCCAGGTTCCCGAGCAGCGAGGCGGACGGGTACTTGAGCTTGAAGACCACGGTGGTCGCGTCCGGCGCCTCCACGCTCGCGATCGCGCCGTAGGCGTTCTTCCGGATGCTCCGGACCCCGGCGGGCGGGAAGACGATCTTGTCATAGGTGGCCTTGACGTCGGCGGCCGTCAACGGTGAGCCGTCGTGAAACCGGATCCCCCCTCGTAGCTTGAACGTGTAGGTGAGTCCGTCGGGCGCGATCTTCCACTCACTGGCCGCGTCGCCGATGATCTTCGGGTAGCTGAGCGGGTCGATCTGGATCAGCGTGCTGTAGAGGGGCGCCACCAGCTCGATGGTGGCGAAGGTCTGCTCCTGATGCGGATCGAGGCTCGGCGCGTCGGCGGCGATGGCCGCGAGCAGGACGCCGCCCCGGCGCGGCGTCTCCGCCTGGACCGTGGCCGGCGCCACCACGACCAGAGAAGCGAGCAGACCGCAGAGCCCAACGACGGCGATGATCGTCCGATGGCGTCGCATGTCAGTCCTCCGACAGCCACACGTCCTGGAGCTTCTGATTGGTGAAGTGGCTCGGCGGCGCCACCCAGTTCTTCATCTTGGCCCAGTGCACGACGTTGCGGGACCACCAGAGACCGGGGATGTGGTACGCGTTCTCCAGCACGATCTTCTGGAGGTCGATGACGAGCTTCCGACGCTCGACCGGGTCGAGCGTCCGCGCCTGCCGGGCGTACAGGTCGTCGATCCCGGGGTTGGAGAAGCGAGCCCAGTTCTGAGAAGACCCGGTGATGAACGGCGCGAGCAACGCGTCGGGCTCGTCGACGAAGTGGCCGGTCGGAAAGACCACCACCTCGAAGTTCCCCTGGTCGCGGCCGTCCGCGTACCAGGCCGCCGTCTCGAGCGGCCGATGCTCGGCCTCGATCCCGATCTTGCGCCATTCCTGGATCGCGTACACCGCCCAGTCCTGGTAGGGCAGCTTGATGTTTCTGTTCTTCAGCACCACCTTGAAGCCGTTGGGGTAGCCGGCCTCGGCCAGGAGCCGCCTGGCCTCGGCCCGGTTCTTCTCGGCGTCCCGTCCGAAGCCCGGGTACTTCTCGAGCTCGGTCGGCGCCATCGCCCACTCCGTGCCGGGACGCGTGAACGCCCCCACGTCCCGGAGCCCCGTGAGCGCGTACAGGACCTTGCTCCCCGTGTACCGATCGATCCCAAGATTCAGGGCCTTCCGCACGCGAATGTCGGTGAACGGCTTCACGGTGTTGTTGATGGCGATGTCGAAGTGGATGACGAAGGGGGTTTGCTGGACGACGACCTTGTCGCCGAGATGCTTCGTGATGGCTTCCACCTCGGCCATGGGCAGATCGCGGAACTCGACGTGGGCGCGGCCGGACCGGACCGCCGCGGCCCGCACGGATGTCTCGGTGCTGATGAAGTACTTGTAGCCGTTGAGATAGGGCCGGTCTTTGACGAAGTAGTCGGGGTTCCGCTCGCCCTCGAACGTCGAGCCGCGCGTGTAGCTCTTGAACTTGAAGGGGCCGGAGCCCATGACGTTGTTCTTGAAGTAGTTC
>QHSI01000144.1 GCA_003221515.1 Candidatus Rokuibacteriota bacterium | reverse complement strand
ATCCTGCAGCACATCATCCCGAACGTCATGGCGCCCTACATCATCATGGTGACCGCGCAGCTCGGCGCCGCGATCCTGGCCGAGGCGGCGCTGTCCTACCTGGGCCTGGGCGCGGCCGAGCCGACGCCGTCGTGGGGGTTGATGCTCTCGGGCTCCGCCCCGTCGTACGCGGAGAAGGCGCCGTGGATCGCCCTGTTCCCCGGCATCGCGATCAGCCTGGGCGTGTTCGGCTTCAACCTGTTCGGCGACTCGCTCAGAGACGCGCTCGACCCGAAGCTGAAGGGACGAGGCTAGGCCCGCTCAGCGCCCCTGGAACTTCGGCGGCCGCTTCTCCTTGAACGCCGCCACGCCCTCGGCGTGATCGGCGGTCTGGCGCACGATCGACATGTGCGACGACACGAGGTCGAGGTGCGTGCGCAGATCGAGCTTGAGGCTCTGGTACACGAGCCGCTTGATCATCCGGATCGGGATCTGCGGCCCGTCGGCGATCTGGCGGGCCAGCGCGTAGGTCGCGTCCTTCAGCTGGGCGTCCGGCACCACGCGCTGGACGATCCCCATCCGGTGCGCGTCGGGCGCCTCGATGAAATCGGCGGTCCACAGGAGCTCGAGCGCCTTGGCGGCGCCGACCAGACGCGGCAGGAAGTACGTGTCGCCGTCGCCGGGCACCAGGCCCACGCGCACGTAGCCGGTGGAGAAGCGGGCCGACTCGGCGGCCACGCGCAGGTCGCACATGACGCACATGCCCATGCCGGCGCCGACGGCGAGCCCGTTGACCATCGCGATGACGGGCTTGTCGACGGTCTCGAGCGTCTTGGGCACCCGGTGCACGCCCTCCCAGAGGCTGTTCTTGCCGTCGAGCGCATTCGGCTCGCCCTCGCGCATGCGCCCCACGTCGCCGCCCGAGCAGAACGCGCGTCCGGTGCCGGTGACGATGACGACGTTGACGCTGTCGTCGGCCTGCGCCGCGCCCAGCGCCTTGGCCCAGGCGTCGATCATGTCGCGCGTGAACGCGTTCAGCTTGTCGGGGCGGTTCAGCGTGATCGTCGCGATCTTGTCCTTCACCTCGTAGAGCAGGTCACTCATGACTGGCTCCTCACTGCATCACCACGCCGCCGTCGACGTTGAGGGCCTGGCCGGTGATGTTGCGCGCCTCGTCGGAGGCGAGAAAGACCGCGGCCCAGCCGATGTCCTCGGGCGTCTGCTCGCGCTTCATGGGCGTGATGTCGGCGACGCGCTTGTCGAACACCTGGCGCGCCGTCATGCCCTTGAAGGCGGGGGTGGTCTCGGCGATGTGCGTGGCGAGCTTCTGCCAGAACTCCGTCCACAGGACGCCCGGGCAGATCGCGTTCACCGTGATCCCGTGCGGCGCCAGCTCCTTGGCGACGACGCGCGTGAGCGTGATCACGCCCATCTTCGCCACGCTGTAGGGCGGCATCGTCACCGCGGCGATGGGCCCGGCGATCGACGCGATGTTGATGATGCGCCCGGCCTTGCGTTCGATGAAGTGCGGCGCGACGGCCTTGCAGGTGAGGAAGACCGACTTGGTGTTGACCGCGAAGGTGCGGTCCCAGTCTTCCTCGGTGTTGTTGGTGAACGGCATGCCGGGCGGCGACGCCGAGCCCGCGTTGTTGACGAGGATGTCGACCTTGCCGAGCGCGTCGCGAACGCGATCGACCATCGCCCTGACGTCGGCGGAGCTGGTGACGTCGGTCTTCATCGTGATGACCTTGCGGCCGAGCTCCTTGACCTCGGCCCCGACCTTCTCCGCGTTCAGCACCTGGATGTCGGGGATGGCGACGTCCGCGCCCTCGCGCGCCATCGCCAGCACGATCCCGCGGCCGATCCCGCTCCCGCCGCCCGTCACGACCGCGACCTTGCCGGCCAGCCGCATAGAAGTCCCCCTCGATCCATAATCGGTGCTCCGGAGGTCCACATGACATCACACCCGCTCAGGAGCCGCAACTGGGGGACAAGCCAGCCTAGAACGGGAACTCGGTCAGCCCTGCTCGCTGCTGCCGCTCCGCGAGCATCTCCCGCACGCCCACCGAGAGCTTGTCGATCGGAAGGTTGGAGTAGACGACGTGGCCGTCGGCCGCCTCGTAGCGGTAGAGCCCTGCTGCCTCGGCGGCGGCCGGCAGCTCCGCGCGCTGGAGCAATCGTAGAATGCGCGCGACGTACGCCTGCGTCTCCGCATACGGCGGGATACCCCCGTACCGCGTGACCGCCTCCACGCCCGCGTTGTAGGCCGCGAGCGCGAGCGCAAGGTTGCCGGGGTAGCGGTCGACCAGATGTCGCAGGTGTCGGACCCCGCCCTCGAGGTTCTGGCGCACGTCGAAGACGTTGCGGACGCCCAGCATTGCCGCCGTCGCGGGCATGAGCTGCATGAGGCCGCGCGCGCCCTTCGGCGATACGGCGCGCGCTTTGAAGTTCGACTCCACACGAATGACCGACTCGACGAGCTCCGGCGCGAGCTTGTGCCGCTCGGCCGCCGCGCGGATCAGGTCCCGATACGGCACCGGCGCCCGATCGGCGATCTGGGCCGCCGGTAAGGCGGGTGCCGATGA
>QHSI01000088.1 GCA_003221515.1 Candidatus Rokuibacteriota bacterium | reverse complement strand
TTGACGCCCATCGACTGCGCGGCGATCTCGCTGTCGCGAATCGCCACCCAGGCCCGGCCGGTCGGCGCTCTCAAGAGATTGCCGGTGAACCAGAGTCCCCCGATCAGGAACGCCAGGCTGAGGAAGTAGAACGCCACGTCGCCGCCGAGGTTGACACCGAAGATGACGGGCTTGTCCACAGGCTTGCCTTTGAGCCCGCCGGTGACCCGTTCCCAGCGGGTCAGGATCTCCTGGATGATGAGGGCGAAGGCCAGTGTCGCGATCGAGAGATAGACCCCGGTCATCCGGAGCGCCGGGAGGCCCACGAGGACGCCCGCGGCGGCCGTCACCACGCACGCGAGCGCCACCGACACAACCCACGGCAAGCCCCAGTCGTGGACGAAATAGACGTGGGCGTAGGCGCCGATGCCGAGGAACGCCGCGTGTCCAAGGCTGACCAGTCCCGTGTAGCCCGCCAGCACCATGAGCGAGAGGCCGCAGAGCCCGTAGATGAACACGAGGCTGATGTCGACCAGGTACGACGGCACCAGGAGAGGCACGATCAGCAGACCGACCAGGAGGGCTGCGTACCAGTTGCGCTGGACGCCGTCGCGGAAGAGCTCGAGGTCCTGGGTGTAGGAGGTTTTGAAGAGAACGCGCACGCCTCAGACCTTTTTCCGGGCGAGTGCCCCGAAAATGCCCTGCGGCCGGACCGCGAGCACGATGAGCAGGACCACGTACGCGGCAACGTCCTTGAACCCCTGCGGTAGATACGCCCCGGAGAACAGCTCGATCAGCCCGATGACGATGCCGCCGACCAAGGCGCCGGGTATCGAGCCGAATCCGCCGAGCACCGCCGCCGCGAAGGCCTTGAGGCCGATGAACCCCAGGTTGATGTCGATCAGCGAGACCGGCGCCAGCAACACGCCGGCGATGGCCGCCACACCCGCCGAGATCGCCCACACCAGCGAGAACATCAGCTTCACCGGGATGCCCATGTAGTACGCCGCGAGCTGATTCTGGGAGGCGGCCTGCATGGCGACGCCGGTCCGCGTGTAGGCGAAGAAGGCGTAGAGCAGGACGCACAGGAGCACCGTGCCGACGATGATGGACACGTACTCGTGGCTCACCGTGACGCCGGCGATCCGCGTCGCCTTGGCGCTGAACGGGGTTGGCAGCGTGTAGATCTCCGACCCCCAGGCGATCGACGCGAAGCTGCGGAAGATCGCGCCGAGGCCGATCGTCAGCATGACGACGGCGAACTGCGGCTGACCGATGACGCGGCGGAGCACCATCGCGTCGAGCGCGGCGCCGAAGATCCCGACCAGCGCGATCGCGAGGGCGAACGCCGGCCAGTAACCGACGCCATACCAGACGACGAACATGTAGCAGGTGAAGGCACCGAGCATGAGGAGGTCGCCCTGGGCGAAGTTCACGAGCTCGGTGGCCTTATAGATGAGGACGAATCCCAGCGCCACCAGACCATAAATGCAACCGACGGCGAGGCCGTTCAACGTCAACTGCAGGACGATCTCCAGAACCGGCCTCCAATCCCGGGCGCCGTTGCCCAGCCACCTGCGCCGCCGTCCGACTAGGGTAGCGAAACTCGCCGGTTATATCGAGGGGGGCGTCCGCCGTCAATCGTCTTCTGGAACCGTGCGCGCGATTGCCACCCGGCGGGCGTTCGTTTACACTGCGCTGAACAGCGGTTCATTTCGCCTGGAGGCCTCGATGGATCGTCCGATCGCCTACGACAAGCTCGCGCGGGAAGACCGGTTCGTCAGGATGCGCGCGCGAGAAGTCGCCGAGCTCAAGGTCTCGCAGGGTCTTCCGCCGTTCCCCGATCTCGCCAGCGCCGAATCCATCAAGGAACGCGTTCACGGGATCATGGTCGGCGAACTGCAGGCGATGGAGGGCGCGGGCCGGAGCGTGTGCGATTTTCCGGATGCGCCCTGGGAGTTCACGATGGACATGGCGCGGCAGGTCTGGGACGAGTCGCGCCACGTCGAGATTTACTTGAGATTGCTCGACCACCTCGGGGGCTACGCCGGAGAGTTCCCCGAGACGACGATCCTCTGGCGGTGCGCGTGCGCGGAGGACGCCGCGGCGCGGGTCGCCGGCGTCAACCGCGGCCTCGAGGGGCTGGCGTGCGACGTCTTCAACCAGCTCGTCCACATCGCCCGGAAGATCGGCGACCCGGTCCTCGAGCGCGCGGTCGATTTCGTCCTCGCCGACGAGATCACCCACGTCCGCATGGGGTCGAAGTGGCTCACGAAGCTGACCGAGGGCGATGCCGAGCGTCGGCGCCGGGCCATCGAGTTCCAGGAGAACATCGACGAGCGGTTCAACCTCGGTGGCGTCCGGCGCGAGGGAGATCACGACGCGGTGTCGATCTCGATCGCGACCGACGTGCGGCGCCTGGCCGGGTTCACCGAGGAAGAGATCGAGCGGCTGATCAAGACGACCCAGCGGTCGCAAGTCTACTAGCGCTCGTGGCGCAGCCCCTCGAAGGAACCTTCAGCGCCGAGCATTCCGCCCGTCTCCTGAGGAACTACCGCTACGTCGTGGAGCGCACGATGCGCGCCCTCGGCGGCTGGATCGCGCTCACCCCCGAGCTGTCCGCGAAGCTCCTGATGGGGCGTCACGTCTGGGATCTGGCTCAACACTGCGACGCGTTCGGCCGGCGGCTGCCGGAGCTCCGCGCCCACGCCCAAGAGTCCGAGTCGGCCAACCCCTCGATCGCCACGTTCATGGACGCGATCGAGGAGCCGGAGGCGCCCGACCAGACCGTGGAGCGGCTGGTCGGCGTCTACTCCGTTCTCAAGCCGCATCTCCGGGCGACCTACCGCGAGCATCTCGCGCGCGCCAATCCGGTCTACGAGCCTCCGACCCGACGGATCCTCACGCGCTGCATCGAGGACGAAACCAGGCACATCGTCGCGGGCGGGGAGATCCTTGGCCACCTGGGTGGCACGGCGGCCGCGAAGGAGCGTGCGAGAGTGCATCAGGCCCGGCTCGACGGGCTGCTGGCGGCGGCGGGCGGTGTGGCGGGCGACGGGATGCCATCGTCGCCCCTGACGCCAGTCGAGCCGCTCCCAGCCGATCTTTCGGACGACGCGCGCGAGTTCATCCGTCTCGAGACGGCGACCGGCACATGGCCCGTGCCGGCAGGGCTCCGCGACGCGCTCAGCGGATTTGCGGCGGCGCTCGTCGCGCGCGACTCCAAGGCGCTGTCCCACTGGCTCGCCCCGGGAGTGGCGATCGGCGACGTCGCCTGGGAAACCCTGTGCGCCGCTGATTACGCCGGACACAAAGTCGTCGCCTTCGCGCGGCTCGGCCACCAGCACCTCGTGAAGACGCGGCTCGACGGGTCGGCTGGCTCGGTCGTCGTCTTGACTCGGTGGACCTCGGCCGCCGACGGCTGGCGCGTAGCCGCCCTCGACGTCTTGGGGCGGGACCCCCGCCCGGCCTGATCGGCGGTGATTCGCGCCGTCCTGGTTGCCAATCGGGGAGAGATCGCCCGACGGGTGTTCCGCGCCTGCCGTCAGCTGGGGATCCGGACCGTCGCGGTGTACTCCGAGGCCGATCGCAACGCCGTCCATGTGCGCGACGCCGACGAGGCTGTGCCGATCGGCGGGGCCCCGGCCCGCGAGAGCTACCTCAGTGCCGAGCGTATCCTCGAGGCAGCGCGGCAGGTGCGGGCCGACGCGATCCATCCCGGCTACGGCTTTCTCTCGGAGAACTGGCGATTCGCCCAGGCGGTCCGGGACGCGACCATCGTTTTCATCGGCCCCAAGCCAGACGCGATCCGAAAGATGGGCGACAAGATCGAAGCGCGCCGGTTGATGGCGGCGGCAGGAGTCCCGGTCTTGCCCGGAAGCTTCACGCCGGTCGCGGACGCCGCCGAGGCTCAGCGTGTGGCAGGTCATGTCGGCTTTCCGGTCATCTTGAAGGCGGCGGCCGGCGGCGGTGGAATTGGCATGGCGCGCGTCGGCAAAGAGGCCGAACTTCCGACGGCGTTCACGACGGCTTCGCGTCGCGCCCAGGCCGCGTTCGGCTCAGGGGAGCTCTACGTCGAACGCTATCTGGAGCGGTCGCGGCACGTGGAGATCCAGGTCTTCGGCGACGATTCGGGGCGGGTGGTACACCTGCACGAGCGTGAGTGCTCGATCCAGCGGCGCCACCAGAAGCTTGTGGAGGAATCGCCGGCGCCGAACCTCTCGGAGTCGAGCAAGGCGGGCCTCACGAGGGCGGCGGTGGCCGGCGCGCTCGCCATCGGGTACACGAACGCGGGGACGATGGAGTTTCTCGTCTCAGAGAGCGGGGAGTTCTACTTCCTGGAGATGAACACCCGGCTCCAGGTCGAGCACCCGGTCACGGAGGAATCCACGGGGCTCGACCTGGTCGTCGCCCAGCTCCGGGTCGCGTCGGGCGAGCAGCTGCCATGGTCCCAGACCGAGATTGTCCAAGGCCGGGCGGCGGTCGAGTGTCGCGTGTATGCCGAGGACCCGGCGAAGGGCTTCCTGCCGTCGCCGGGCACGGTGTCGAAGCTGGTCCTGCCCTCGGGGGACGGCATCCGGATCGAATCCGGGATCGACGCGGGAAGCACGGTGTCCGTCCACTACGATCCGCTGCTGTTGAAGCTGGTGACCCACGCGCCGACGCGGGCGCAGGCGGTCCAGCGCATGGCGGACGCCCTCGACGGCAGCGCGATCGAGGGCGTCCGCACCACGATCCCGTTCCTCCGCCGCGTCATCGCCAGCAACGAGTTCCGGCAGGGCCGAGTGCACACCCAGATGCTCGAACAAGGAGCGTTCAATGCCTGAGGAGATCAAGGCCCACATCACCGGGGTCGTGTTCCAGATCCCCACGAAGCCCGGCGATCGCGTCGCGGCCGGCGACGCCGTGATCGTGCTCGAGTCCATGAAGATGGAGATCCCCGTAGAGGCGCCTCGGGCCGGCGCGGTGAAGGAGATCAAGGTGCAGGAAGGTCAGACCGTTCAGGAAGGCGACGTCGTCGCCGTGCTGGAGTAGGAGGTCGACGTCGCGAGCACCCTCGGCGAGGAGGTCGTCCCTGGGGGTCTGGGGGGCCTTTCGCGGCCCCCAGTAAATCAACCTACCCTTCGATGAACGCCTTCAAGTTGCGGCCGCGCAGCGGATGGCGGAGCTTGCGGAGCGCCTTGGCCTCGATCTGGCGGATGCGCTCGCGCGTGACGTCGAAGCGCCTGCCGACCTCTTCGAGGGTGTGCTCGCTCTCCTCGCCGATGCCGAAGCGGAGACGCAGGATCTCCTTCTCCTTGGGCGAGAGCATCGAGAGGGCCCGCTCCACCTGATTCGTGAGGTCCTGGTTCAGGAGCGTCTCATTGGGTGAGCCTGCCGACTTGTCCTCGAGGAAGTCGCCGAGCTCGGAATCCTCCCCGATCGGCGTCTCCAGTGACAGGGGCCTGCGGGACGACTCGAGAATCAGGCGCACCTTCTTCGCGGGCACCCCCGTGCGCTGAGCGAGCTCTTCCGGGGTCGGCTCACGCCCCATCTCGTTGACCAGGTTACGGTTCACCCGGGAGATCCTGTTCAGCGTCTCGACCATGTGAACCGGAATCCGGATCGTGCGCGAGTGGTCGGCAATCGCTCGGGTGATCGCCTGGCGGATCCACCAGGTCGCGTACGTCGAGAACTTGAATCCGCGCCGATACTGGAACCGGTCGACGGCCTTCATGAGCCCGATGTTGCCTTCCTGGACTAGGTCGAGCAAGGTCAGGTCGCTCCCGAGATACCGCTTGGCGACCGACACGACCAGACGCAGGTTCGCCTCCATCAGCTCGCGCTTGGCCTGGCGCACCGTGCGGTCGCTGCGCTCGATCTGCTCGAGGAGCGGGCCGAGGTGCCGGCGCGGCAGCCCGACCAGACGCTCGAGCGCGCGGCCTTCGCGCGCCGCGGCCGGAGTGCGGCCGCGGCGACTCTCTCGGTCGAGCTCGCAGAGACGCTCCCAGCGACGACGCACCTGAGCGACCAGGTCGTCGATCAGGGCTGGCTTGAGCGGCATCTCCGCAACCACCTTCTGGATCGACTCGCGAGCGACGGCGACCGCCGTGGTCGCAGTCTTCCGGCCGATGCGAGACCGGCGCCGCGTGAGGAGCGATTCCTCGAGGCGGACGATCTTGCGCTCCAGGCGGCGGATACGCGCGAACTGCGCAAGCACCGGCCGAATCGCCTTGGCTTCGAGCTCGCCCCCCTCGGCCAGGACGATGACGTCGTCGGGCGAGCTTTCGCCCCGACGCAGCCTGTCGCCGACTTCCAGGAGGGCGGTGACCGCCATCGGAATCCCGGCGAGCGTGCGGCGCAGCGCGATCTGGCCGACCTCGATCCGTCGACCGATCTGGACTTCCTGAGCCGCAGTCAGCAGCGAGACCTTACCGATTTCCTTCAGGTAGAGACGGACGGGATCCTCACCCTTGGGCGCGAACCGAGCATCGGCTTCCTCGGCAACCGCCTGCGGGGACTCTTCCACCTCATCCTCCACCTGGACGGGGATCTCTCGATCCTCAGCCGGATCGATCGGGGCCGCCGAGGTGGCCTCAAGAGTGTCCGGAGAAGCTTCTCTAAATGTCATCGTGTCACCAGTCTTTATACAGATTCCTGTTGGTTCAGATGCGCAATCGGTGCCTGGCGTTTCACGTCCGGGCAGATTCTTGCCCGGTCCCGCGTATCATCGCTCTGACCGGCTCTCGGCGAGGACAATTCACGATCACGTCGAGAGTTTGCCGGCGCCAGGGCTGGGGTGGTCTTCGCTAGGCATAGCCCATCTGGGTTACGACAATCGATCAGGTCTTTCACGGAGGGGCTCACGGGAGTTTCCTCTACAGCCATTCCCGCTTCGCCAACGCAACAACCCGGTCGCTGGTGCTCAAGTTCCAGGCGGGGCGCGGGCGATGGCCGCTCACGGGGGCGGGCCCAAGAATGTAGAATCGACGGCGTGATCACCCCGAGCGCGAGTTACAGCTTCACCGTTCGGCTCCAGATTCCGAACCGTCCTGGGATGCTCGGTCGGGTCGCGTCGGCGATCGGGGATGCCGGAGGCGACATCGGAGCCGTGGACCTGGTCGAGACGACGCGTGACCGAACCGAGCGTGACATCACGGTCAAGGCGCGCGACGGCGTTCACGCGCAGCAGATCGTCAACCGGTTGAGGCGCGTCGGGCGTATCCGTGTCGGCGCGGTCTCGGACCGGACCTTCCTCATGCACCTCGGCGGCAAGATCGAGATCCGCAACAAGGCACCGATCCGTACTCGAGACGACCTCTCGATGGCGTACACGCCAGGCGTGGCTCGGATATGCCTGGCCATCCGGGACGATCGTGAGCGCGCCTTCTCCCTGACGATCAAGAAGAACACCGTCGCCGTGGTGACCGACGGGACCGCGGTGCTCGGCCTGGGCGACATCGGGCCGGAGGCGGCGTTGCCGGTGATGGAAGGTAAGGCGATGCTCTTCAAGGAGTTCGCCGGCGTCGACGCGTTTCCGATCTGCCTCGCGACCAAGGAACCCGACAAGATCGTTGAGACCGTAAAGCTGATCGCCCCGGCCTTCGGTGGCATCAATCTCGAGGACATCGCCGCGCCGCGGTGCTTCGAGGTCGAGGATCGGCTGCGCAAGGAGCTCGACATCCCCGTATTCCACGACGACCAGCACGGGACGGCGGTTGTCGTGCTGGCCGCCCTGCTCAACGCACTGAAGATCGTCCGTAAGGAAGCGCGGCGGATCCGAGTGGTGGTGACAGGCGTAGGCGCGGCGGGCACCGCCACGATCAAGATCCTCCAGTCCATGGGGGTTCGCGACATCATCGGTGTCGATGAGCACGGGACGATCCATCGAGGCCGAACCAAGGGCATGGACTTCATGAAGCGGTGGGCCGCAACCTCCACAAACCCCAGGCGGATCGTGGGAAGCCTCGGCGACGCCCTGGCGGGTGCCGACGTCTTCATCGGCCTCTCTGTGCCCGGGATCCTGACCGTCCGCGACCTGAGCCGGATGGCCCGCGACCCGATCGTCTTCGCCATGGCGAATCCGGAGCCGGAGATTCGGCCGGAGGAAGCGGGCAAGCGCGTTCGGGTGATGGCAACGGGGCGTTCGGACTATGCGAATCAGATCAACAACGTGCTGTGCTTCCCTGGATTCTTCCGAGGACTGTTGGACGCCCGCGCGCGATCGGTCAACGACGAGATGAAGCTCGCGGCGGCCCGGGCGCTCGCGGCGTGCGTGAGCCGGAGCGAGCTGAGCGAGGAGTACATCATCCCCAGCGTGTTCAACAAGAGCGTGGCGCCCGCAGTCGCCGAGGGGGTGGTGCGCGCCGCGGCCGAGACCGCAACCGCCCGGCGGCGGCCGCGCCGGGACGTCGCCGGCATCCGGTGACACCTCGATGGTCGGTGATCGTCCCGGCGTTCAACGAGGTGTATCGTCTGCCGCCGTACCTCGACGAGATCGTGCAGTACTTCGAAGGGCGCGGCGACCCGTACGAGGTCATCGTCGTCGACGACGGCTCGACCGACGGCACGCCAGAGCTGGTCGAGGCACGGCGGTGCGCCACGGTCCGGGTCCTGCGCCTTCCGCGAAACGAGGGCAAGGGCGCCGCGGTACGGGCGGGAATGCTGGCGGCCAAGGGGGAGCACCGGCTCTTCGCGGATGCCGACGGCGCCGCCCCAATCGCTGAGCTCAAGCGGCTCGAGCCAGCGCTGGCGGCCGGCGCCGACGTGGTGATTGGCTCCCGGGTTCTGGTCGACGCGGCCGTGTCGGTCACCGCCCTTCGCCATCGGGTCGTGGCCGGGCGGGTATTCAACTGGTTGGTCGCCCGGTGCGGCCTCAAGGGCATCGCCGATTCACAGTGTGGCTTCAAGCTGTTCACCGCCGCGGTCGCCGAGCGACTCTTCGGCGCGCTCGTGACACGGGGCTTCGCCTTCGACGTCGAGTTGCTCCTGCTGGCCCAGGCGAGCGGGTGCCGGATCGTCGAGGTGCCGATCAACTGGGCAGATCAGGCGGGTAGCAAGGTCGCTGTGCTGCGTCACGGACCGGGGATGGTGAACCAGATCGTGCGAGCCCGGTTGCGCATCTGGAGGGGCCGGTGAACCTCGCGAGGCGCATCCTGGAGATCGAGCCCTTCCTGGCCGTCGAGATGGGTGAGCGTGCCGAGGCGCTGGAGCGAGCTGGCATCGACGTGGTCCATTTGGAGTTTGGCGAGCCCGACTTCGAGGCGCCCCTCGTGGTCCGGGAGGCACTCCAGCGTGCGCTCAAGGATGGTCGCACTCGCTACACGCACAGCCTCGGGATCCTCGCGCTGCGCGAGGCGATCGCAGAGCACTACGTGACGACCTATGGCGTGAACGTCTCACCGGATCAGATCCTGGTCACGGCCGGAACCTCGCCGGCGATGCTGCTCCTCTTCGGCCACTTGCTCGATCCCGGCGACGAGGTCGTGCTGAGCGACCCGTATTACGCGTGCTACCCGAACTTCATCCGATACGCCGACGGACGACCGGTCTACGTCGGAGTGACCGAGGAAGACGGCTTCCAGTACCGGCCCGAGGCGATCCGCGAGCGGCTCACCGCTCGGTCGCGGGCCATCGTGATCAACTCGCCGGCGAATCCCACGGGCACCGTGCTGTCCCCCGAGCGCATGGCGGCGATCGCCGAGCTCGGGCGAGAGCACGGACCGCTGATCGTCTCCGACGAGATCTATCACGGCCTCAGCTACGAGGCGCCGGACCGGACCATTCTCGAGTTCACCGACCGGGCGCTCGTCCTCAACGGCTTCTCGAAGGCCTACGCCATGACCGGCTGGCGCCTGGGCTGGGTGATCGGGCCGCGCGAGCACATCCGCGCGCTGCAGAAGCTCTACGGCAACTTCTTCATCTCGACCAACGAGTTCGTGCAGTGGGCGGGAGTCGCCGCGCTTCGTGAGGCGGGTGAGGACAGCCGCCGGTTCCGCGCGATCTTCGACGAACGCCGGCGGGCCATGATCGCTGGCCTGCGGTCCATCGGCTTCGGGGTCGGCGCCGAGCCGACCGGAGCGTTCTACGTTCTGGCGAACGCCCGCCACCTGTCGTCCGACTCCGTGAGTCTCGCCTACGAGATCCTCGATGCGACCCACGTCGCCGTCACGCCGGGCGCCGCCTTTGGCGCCAATGCCGAGGGCTATCTGCGGTTCTCGTACGCGTCCTCCGTCGAGCGGATCCAGGAAGGCCTCGACCGGATCGCGCGGTTCCTCTCCGCGCGGCGGTGACCGCCGTGGCGCGCGAGCGCGCGATCGTCGCGGGCGCCTTCGCAGCTCTGGCGGCGCTCGCGACGATCGACCTTCTATCCGCCCGTGGTGCCCTGCGCTGCCGCGCTCGTGTACCGGCTGGCGCCATCGGATGCGATCGGGTCGCAGGCCGTGGTTCTCGCGTTCCTCGGCCTCGGCATGGCGGCCGTGTATCTTCTTGGGCGGCACGTGGCGGGGGGCACCGAGGGGGTCGTCGCCGCGGTCATCTTCGGGACCGCGCCGTTCGTGGTGTTCTCGTCGTTGAGGTTTCAGCTCGACCTGCCGCTTGCCGCGCTGGTCCCCCTGACGATCCTCGTGCTGCTGAAGACGGACGGGTTCACGCACGGCGGCTGGTCCCTCGTGGCCGGCGGACTCTTGGGCCTGGGAATGCTGACGAAGCCCACATTCGCGGCGTACGTACTGGCGCCGCTTGTCCTGTTAGTGGCGCGCACCAGAAGAGCCGGCGCCTGGATCAACGTGGCGTTGGCGGTCCTGGTCGGGGCCGTCGTGAGCGCGCCGTGGTACGGCCCCCGACTCTTCGGACTCCTGGCCCAGATCACCAGCCGTTCGTTCAAGCAGGCGGCGGAGGCCGGCAAGCCGGAGCCGCTGACTAGCAGCGCACTCCTCGTTTACCCGACCTGGTTCGCTCCTCAGTTCGGAATCCTGGCAGTCCTCCTGTGCGCGGCCGGACTCGTCGTGGCCCTTTGGCGGCGACAGGGGCTGATCGTGACCGCATTGCTGGCGCCCTTCGTCCTGCTCCAGCTGCTCCAGAACAAGGACCTGCGATACACGCTGCCGCTGCTGCCGATCGCTGCGGTCCTCGCGGGCTTAGGATTCGGCGGCGTTCCCCCTCGTGGGCGCCGCGTCGCCGGAATCATCCTGGGCGTCGTCTGCGCCCTCCAGGTCGGCGTGACCGCGTCCGCGTTCCCGCGAGGACTCACGCTGCCCTGGGTCGGCGTGCCGCTCGTGGTGGAGTCGGCGCCACGGAGAGGGGACTGGCACCACCGGGAGATCCTGGGGCTGATCAGCCGCGACAGCGGCGGCAGAGCGGCCACCGTGAGCGTCGTCCCGAACGACAACCTCTTCTCGGTGAGCAACTTCAGATACTACGCCGCCCGGGACGGACTGCCGCTCGAGTTCGTGCGCGCCTGGGAGGGCGACCCGATCGGGGTGGAGTACATGATTCTCAAGACGGGCGCGCTCGGCCCCTCGTGGACGGTCGAGAAGCCGCGACGCGTCGGCGAACGGCTGCGCGACGACCCACATCTCGCCCGCGTCTACCCGATTATTGCCGATTTCCCACTGCCGGACGGATCGACCGGGAGCGTGCGGGCGCGCCGACTCACCGAGGCGGCCGACGCGACACCCGCGGCGCTCTCGCGCGAGGTGGAAGCGGCGGTGCGCGAAGCGCTCGCCGACGTCGCGCGCGACGTCGAAGGACTCGAGGTCCGCGTCGTCCACGACGAGACGATTCTCAAGGGACGAGTTGGCCGCATCGAGATCCGCGCCGCGTCGGCCGTCGTCGGTGAGTTCCGGCGCCCCAAGGCGGCTCGCCTGCGTGTCCACGACGTACGCGTGGCATTCGAGGACGTCCTGGTGAACCCGTTCGCGGTCCACACGGCGGGGCGCCTCGATCCCCTCGACGCCGGGCGTGTCGCGATCGAGCAGGTGACCGTCCGCGAGAAGGACCTGCAGGCGTTCCTCGGAGAGCTGAAGGAGTTCAGGGGGGCCTCGGTGAAACTCGAGCCTGGCGCCGCCGCCTTCGTCATCACTCAGCCCGGGCCCGACGTGGCGGCTCGTATTCGTTTGCTGCCAGCCGACGACCGTCCGTTCACGCTGGTCGCCGAGCACGTCAGCGTCGGGGGTATCCCTCTTCCGTCGACATTCGTGAACTGGGTGGTGCGAAACTACGATCCGTCGCCGAGGCTGGCCCGGCGTCTGCCGGTGCCGGTGCGCATCGGACGCGTCGACGTCACGCCTGAGGCCGTCAGGATCACGACGAAGCCCTAGTAGGGCGCGCCGCAAGCCGTCGTCCGGCTGGGGCCCCGCCGGCCGAGGCGCGGCTGCGAATTAGGGAGGCCGCCAATGCGAGAGTCGAAAGGCGTCAAGCGGGCTCGGGCGAAGAAGATCATCCGCGAGCTCAAGAAAGCCTATCCCGATGCCAAGATCGCTCTCGACTTCGGGAACCCACTCGAGCTCCTGGTGGCCACGATTCTCGCCGCCCAGTGCACCGACGAGCGGGTGAACATGGTGACCCCGGACCTCTTCAAGAAGTACCCGACCGCGCGCCACTACGCGCGCGCAGCGCCCGAGACGTTCGAGCAGGAGATCCGCTCTACCGGCTTCTTCCGGTCGAAGACTCGCTCGATCATCGGGATGGCCAGGGCGCTCGTCGATACGCATGGTGGCGAGGTGCCAAAGTCCCGCGAGGCGCTGACCTCGCTGCCCGGAGTGGGTCTCAAGACCGCGAACGTCGTTCTCGGCAACGCGTTCGGTGAGCAGGCCATCGCGGTGGACACGCACGTGTTCCGGATCTCGCAGCGGCTGGGGCTGGCGCGCTCCGAGGACCCGGACGAGATCCACGACCAGTTGACTGACGTACTTCCGAAGGGGGAGTGGACGCTCACGTGCCATCTTCTGACTACCCACGGGCGCCGCTGTTGCGTGGCGCGCAAGCCGCTTTGTCCGGCCTGCCCGGTGCGGGCGCTTTGTCCGTGGCGGGAAAAGACCAAGATCCGTTGACATACCCCGCCTTGTCCTTTACAGTATGGCCTGCGATTTTTTCTGTGTGGACGCCTACTTAGAGCCTTCAAGGGGACGCTGATGCCGACGTTGTTTCCAAAGGAAAGCGAGATAGAACGCAAATGGTTCGTCGTCGACGCCGACGGGCAGGTGCTCGGGCGAATGGCGAGCCGCATCGCGTCAATATTGAGAGGCAAGCACAAGAGCACGTTCACGCCGCACCTCGACGTCGGCGATCACGTGGTCGTGGTGAATGCTTCGAAGGTGCACCTCACGGGGCGTAAACTCCGGGACAAGCAGTACCGCTGGCACTCCGGTTACATCGGTGGTCTGCGCGAGGTGAGCGCCGAGACGATGCTGAAGACGCATCCCGAGCGCGTCATCGAGTGGGCGGTGCAGGGCATGCTGCCGAAGAACCGGCTCGGGCGAGCGATGGCGAAGAAGCTCAAGGTGTATCGCGGCGCCGCGCATCCGCATCAGGCACAGCGCCCCGAAAATCTCATCACCAAGGCGGAGGGTCGCTGATGGCCGCAGTGGTCGACAGATTCTACGCGACAGGTCGCCGCAAGACGTCCGTCGCGCGCGTGTGGATCCGGCCCGGCGCCGGCCGCATCGTCGTGAACCGCCGCGCCTTCGAGGATTACTTCCCGCGCGAGACGCTGCGGATGATCATCGCGCAGCCGCTCGAGGTGACGGCCACCGTCGGCCAGTTCGACGTGTTCGTGACCGTCGGTGGTGGCGGACCGACGGGTCAGGCCGGTGCGGTGCGCCACGGCCTCTCGCGGGCGCTGGCTCGTTTCGACGACAAGTTCCGGCTGCCGCTCAAGAAGGCGGGCCTTCCCACCCGAGATCCGCGGATGCGCGAGCGAAAGAAGTACGGCTAGCCCGGCGCCCGCCAGGAGCTCCTGCGCTTGCTCTCCGTCCATCCGAAGATCGAGCTCACCGGCGTGACCTCGGACCGCCTCGCCGGCGAGCCGCTCGGCAAGGCCTATCCGCACCTGCGCGGGCTCAGCGAGTTAAGATTCCACGACCTCGATCCGGAGTGGCTCGCCTCCGTCGCCGACGTCGTGTTCCTGGCGCTCCCCCACATGGAATCGCAGAAGGCGGTGCCAGTGCTGCGGCGGCGCGGCTGCCGCGCCATTGACCTGTCGGCCGACTATCGGCTGCGCGACGCTAACGACTACGTGACCTGGTACAAGGCGCCACACATCGATCGGCCCGGGCTTGCCGAGGCGGTCTACGGATTGCCAGAGCTTCATAGGAAGGCGATCACCGGAGCCTCCCTCGTCGCGGCACCCGGCTGCTATCCAGCCGGCGCGATCCTCGCGACAGCGCCGCTGTTGCGGGCCGGCCTCGCACGACTCGAGGGGATCGTCATCGACGGCAAATCGGGAGTCACCGGCGCCGGCGCCCAGGGGCGGAAGATCGAACCGATGTACCTGTTCACCGAGGCCAACGAGAACGTGCAGGCCTACGGGTTAGCCGCCCACCGGCACACGCCGGAGATCGAGCAGGAGCTCGGCGCCCTCGCCGGCGCTCCGCTGCGGGTCGCCTTCACCCCGCACCTTCTGCCGCTCAACCGCGGGCTCTTCACCACCGCGTCGGTGCCGCTCTCCACCGTGCTCCCGACGGCCGAGCTGCTGGAGGTCTACCGCGAGTTCTACGCGGACGAGCCGTTCGTGCGCGTTCTCGACGAGGGTGAGCGCCCAACGACGCGTACCGTCGTCGGATCCAACTTCTGCGACGTCACGGTGGTCACGGATCATCGCACGAACCGGGCCGTGTGCGTGTCGGCCATCGACAACCTCGGCAAGGGCGGCTCGGCCAACGGCATCCAGAACCTCAACGTGATGTTCGGCTGGAGCGAACGCACCGGGCTCGACGCGCCGCCGGTGTATCCCTAGGATGGGGCCCGACATCGAGTGGCTCGACGGCGGCATCACCGCGGTGCCCGGCATCCTCGCCGGGGGCGTCACCGCGGGCATCAAGCCCAGCGGCAAGAAAGACCTCGCGCTGATCTACTCCTCGACGCCGGCCCGCGTCGCGGCGGTGTTCACCTCGAACCAGGTCAAGGGCGCCCCCGTACTGGTATCGCGCGAACACGTGCGCGGCGGGCAGGCGCAGGCGATCGTGGCGTCGAGCGGGTGCGCCAACGTGTGCACCGGTGAGCGCGGCATCAAGGACGCGCGCGAGATGACCAAGCAGGTCGGCGAGTTGCTGCGGATCCCCCCGGCGCACGTGCTGATCGCCGCGACCGGCGTGATCGGTGTTCCGCTGCCGATGGACAAGATCCGCGCCGCGCTGCCCAAGCTCGCGAAGTCGCTCTCGCCGCAAGGCGGCCGGAGCGCGGCCGAGGCGATCATGACCACCGACACGCGGCCCAAAGAGGCGGCGCTGCGGCTCGACGTCGGGGGACGCCCGGTGACGATCGGCGGGATCGCCAAGGGCGTCGCGATGCTCGAGCCGCACCTGGCCACGATGTTCTGCTTCGTCGCGACCGATGCGGTCGTTACCAGGACCGCGCTCGACGCGGCACTGCGGCGGGGCGTCGATCGGTCCTTCAACCGGGTCACGGTCGACTCCGACCAGTCCACCAGCGACACGGTGGCGGTACTGGCGAACGGCCTGGCGGAGAACACGTCGCTCGAGGCCGGGGCGCGCGGGCTGCGCCAGTTCGCGAACGGGCTGGAATCGGTGATGACGAAGCTCGCGCGCATGCTGGTGGCCGACGGCGAGGGGACCACGAAAATCGTGGCCGTCACGGTGCGTGGGGCGGCCAGCCGGCGTGACGCCTTGCTCGCGGCCCGCAGTGTCGCGAACTCGCCGCTGGTCAAGACCGCGATCAACGGCGCCGATCCCAACTGGGGCCGGATCATGATGGCGCTCGGTAAATCGGCCGCCCGCGTCGAGCAGGACAAGGTCTCGATCGCGTTCGGCGACGAGCGCATGGTCGAGCGTGGGATGCTCAAGGACGACATCCAGCTGGAGCGTGTGCGCAAGATCATGGGACAGGCGGAATACGACATCACCATCGACCTGGGGATCGGGCGCGGCGAGGACCGCGTCTGGACCAGCGATCTCAGCGAAGAGTACGTGCGGCTCAACTCGAAGTACACGACGTAGCACACATCACACACGTCGCGCGCCATCGGTGGCGGCGCCCCACAGGAGCGGGCCCGCTGAGCGCGGCGGAGGCAAACCGAAGGAGGACGTTATGGCGGCATTGACCATGAAGGAGCTGCTCGAAGCCGGAGTGCACTTCGGGCACCAGACCAAGCGCTGGAACCCCAAGATGCAGAAGTACATCTTCGGTGAGCGCAACGGCATCTACATCATCGACCTCCAGAAGACGCTCAAGAAGTTCCGGGAGGCGTACGCGTTCGTGCGCGACCTGGCCTCGGGCGGGGGCACGATGCTCTTCATCGGCACCAAGAAGCAGGCCCAGGAGACCGTGTTCGAGGAGGCGAGCCGCTGCGGGATGTTCTACGTGAACCAGCGCTGGCTGGGCGGGACGCTCACGAACTTCACCACGATCCGCAAGTCGATCACCCGGCTCAAGAAGCTCGAGGAGATGAAGGAGACGGGCGAGTACGAGCGGCTTCCGAAGAAGGAAGCGCTCGAGCTCGACCGGGAGCGGGAGAAGCTCGAGAAGGCGCTGGTCGGCATCAAGTTGATGGACCAGCTGCCGGCGGCGGTGTTCATCATCGATCCCCGCAAGGAGAAGATCGCGGTGGCCGAGGCGCAGCGGCTGGGGATTTCGATCGTCGCGATCGTGGACACGAACTGCGATCCCACCGGTATTGACTATCCCGTGCCCGGCAATGACGACGCGATCCGCGCGGTCCGGCTGATCACCTCGCGCATCGCCGACGCCATCAACGAGGGCCGCGGCACCCTGGGCAAGGACGAGGCGGAAGCGGCGCCCGACGCCCAGGCCGAGGTCGCCGAGATGGTCGCGGCGAAGGTGGAGGAGTAGCGATGGCCTCTGCCGCCGAATTGGTCAAGCGGCTCCGCGAGCTCACCGGAGCGGGTGTGATGGACTGCAACGACGCCTTGAAGGCCACCCAAAACGACCTGCAAGCCGCGGTCGAGTATCTTCGGAAGAAGGGACTCGCCCAGGCGGCGAAGCGGGCGCACCGTGAGGCCCGCGAGGGCGTCGTCGGCTCGTACATTCATACCGGCGCCAAGCTCGGGGTGCTCATCGAGGTGAACTGCGAGAGCGACTTCGTCGCGCGTACGGATGACTTTCAGCAGCTGGTGAAGGATCTCGGCATGCAGGTCGCCGCGGCCAACCCCGCGTACGTGGCGCGAGAAGACGTTCCGGGCGAGGTCGTGGAGAAGGAGCGCGAGATCTATCGCGGTCAGATGGCCACCGAGAAGAAGCCGCCGCAGGTGATCGACAAGATCGTCGAGGGCAAGCTCGAGAAGTTCTTTGCTGCGCAGTGCCTGCTCGAGCAGCCGTTCATCAAGGATGCGTCGGGCAAGGCCACGGTCCGCGAGCTCGTGGATGGCCTCAACGCCAAGACAGGCGAGCGGATCGTCGTCAAGCGATTCTGCCGATTCCAGATCGGCGAGGCGGGGTAGCGTGACGGCGGGCGCCGCCCCGGGCCGCCCGGCCTATCGCCGCATCGTCCTCAAGCTCTCGGGCGAGGCGCTCGCCGGGAACCAGGGCTATGGGATCGATCCGCCCGTGCTCGATCGCGTCGCCGACGAGGTCCGCGACGTGGCGTCGCTCGGCGTTCAGGTCGCGATCGTCATCGGCGGCGGAAACATCTTTCGCGGCGTCGCCGCGAGCGCCGTCGGCATGGACCGCGCGACCGCCGACTACATGGGCATGCTGGCGACGATCATCAACGCGCTCGCCCTCCAGGACGGGCTCGAGAAGGCCGGCCTCCAGACCCGCGTGCTCTCAGCCATCGAGATGCGGGCGGTGGCCGAGCCGTACATCCGCCGGCGCGCGATTCGCCATCTGGAGAAGGGGCGCGTGGTGATCTTCGCGGCCGGGACCGGCAACCCGTTCTTCACGACCGACACCGCCGGCGCGCTCCGCGCGGTGGAGATCGGTGCCGACGTGATCGTCAAGGCGACCAAGGTCGACGGCATCTACTCGGCGGACCCCAAGCAGGACGCGCGCGCGGAGCGGCTCGAGCGGATGACGTACATGGACGTGCTCAGCCGCGGGTTGCAAGTGATGGATGCCGCCGCGATCTCGCTCTGCATGGACAACAAGTTGCCCATCATCGTCTTCGACCTGACGCGACCCGGGAACATCAAGCGGATCGTCCTCGGCGAGCCCGTCGGCTCGATCGTATCGTCGGGAGGGTGAGATGGCGGACACACCGCAGAGCGTGATCAAGGACGTCGAAACGAAGATGACGGGCGCGGTCGACGCGCTGGGGCGGGAGTTTGCGGCGGTCCGAACCGGGCGTGCCTCGGCCGGGCTGCTCGATGGGATCCGCGTCGACTACTACGGGACGCTGACGCCGGTGAACCAGATGGCGTCCATCTCGGTGCCGGACGCGAAGACCCTCGTGATCCAACCGTGGGAGACCAGCCAGCTCAAGGCCATCGAGAAGGCGATTATGGCCTCGGACCTTGGGCTCACCCCGGTCAACGACGGCAAGATCGTGCGACTCGCGATGCCGTCGCCGACCGAGGAGCGGCGCAAGGCGCTGGCCAAGACCGTGCACAAGATCGCCGAGGAATCGCGCATCGTGGTCCGCAATATCCGCCGGGAGGCCAACGACCGGCTCAAGGCGCTGGCCAAGGACAAGAAGGTCTCCGAGGACGAGGAGCGGCGCAGCCACGATCAGATCCAGAAGACGACCGACAAGTTCATCGCGAGAGTCGACGAGCTGCTGAAGAAGAAGGAGCAGGAGATTTTGTCATTCTGACGTTCTGTGAGATGACCATCGTATGACGCGCGCACAGCGCGAAGCGGAGCTGCTCGAGACGGTCCGCGCTCAGCCAGTTCCTGAACACGTCGCCATCATCATGGACGGCAACGGGCGCTGGGCGACGCGGCGTGGCCTGCCGCGAGTCGCCGGCCACCACGAAGGCGTCAAGACCGCGCGGGCGATGGTCCGTGCCGCCGACGCGCTCGGCCTGCGCTACCTCACGCTGTACGCGTTCTCGACGGAGAACTGGAGCCGTCCGGAGGACGAGGTCTCGACCCTCATGAGCCTGCTGGAGCGCGCGATCCACTCGGAGCTTCCGGAGCTGATGGAGCGCAACGCCCGACTGCGCGTGCTCGGCCGGACCAACGGCATACCGGCGGCGGTGCGCCGTGGCATCGACCACGTGGTGCACGCGACCCGGGAGAACACCGGGCTGAACGTGCTGATGGCGTTCAACTACGGGGGCCGTGACGAGCTGATCGACGCGTTCCGCGCGCTGGCGCGCCAGGTCCAGGCTGGGGAGCTCCGACCCGAGGACATCTCGGAGAAAGTGATCAGCGCAGCGCTCTACACCGCCGACATCCCGGATCCCGATCTCCTGATCCGGACCAGCGGCGAGATGCGGATCTCGAACTTCCTCCTGTGGCAGATCGCCTACACCGAGCTCTGGATCACACCGACCCTGTGGCCGGACTTCACGGCGTCGGATCTCTATGGCGCGGTCGCGGAATTCCAGGGCCGCACGCGCCGGTTCGGGAAGGTGTGACGTGGGGAGGGCCGGCGTGGCCAGCATGACGATCCGCGGCGCGATGGCCGGCGTGCCGCCCGCGTGGCGGCGCGTCGCGAGCGCGATCGTGCTGGTGCCCCTGTTCGTCTGGGTGACGACGAGCGCCGCGCCGTGGACCTTCCAGGCGCTGGTGGTGGCGGCGAGCCTCCTGGCGTGCGGAGAGCTGGCCCGCATGTTCGAGCGCACCGGCCGACCGATCCACACGTGGCTCTGCGTCGGGGTGAGTACCGCGCTCACCGCGAGCTTCGCCACGAGCCTCTACGTCTGGCTCCCCACGCCGGAGATCGTGCTCGTCGGCGGCGGACTGCTGATCTTCAGCGCCCCACTCTGGACCGCGGGACGTCCGGTGGTCGAGCGCACCGCGAATACGCTGTTCGGCGCCGTCTACGTGGGCTGGCTACTCGGCTACGCGATCTGGCTGCACGGGCGGGCCGACGGTCCGGGGCTCGTGCTGTTCCTGGTCGGCGTGACGTGGGCGGGCGAGTCGTCGGCCTACGTGGTCGGCTCGGCGATTGGCCGCCATCGGATCGCCCCGGTGCTGAGCCCGCGTAAGACCGTCGAGGGCTCCGTCGCCCAGATCGTGGTGTCGATCGCGGCGGCGCTCGGCTTCGGTCTGTGGTGGCTTCCCGGATGCAGCGCGATCGGCGCGGCCGGCGCCGGCGCGGCGCTCGGCATCCTCGGACAGGTCGGAGATCTCGCGGAATCCGCGGTCAAACGGAGCATCGGGACGAAGGACACCGGAAGCTTGATCCCGGGCCACGGCGGGATGCTGGACCGGGTCGACAGCCTGCTGTTCAACGCCCCGGCGCTATACTTCTACTCGTTGTACGCTTGGTGCCGCGCATGAAGCGCATCACGCTGCTCGGTGCGACCGGATCGATCGGTCGGCGCACGCTGGAGCTCGTCTCGAGCTTCCCCGAGGAATTCTCGGTGGTGGGCCTGGCGGCGCGGGGATCGAACGTCGATCTGGTCGCCGACCTCTGTCGCAAGTACTCACCTCGGGCCGTCGCCCTCTTGGACGGAGCGGCGCGCGATCAGCTGGCGCGTCTCCTGCCGGCGCCGCGACCCGAGCTCCTCGCCGGCGCCGACGGCCTCGCGGCGCTCGCGCGCACCGTGGACGCCGACATCGTCGTCTCGGCGCTGGTCGGTGGCGTCGGGCTCCTCCCGACGATGGCCGCCATCCAGGCCGGGCGCACGGTGGCGCTCGCCAACAAGGAGACGCTCGTGATGGCCGGGCCATTGATGACGGCGGCTGCGCGCGCGAAAGGCGTCAAGCTCCTGCCGGTCGACTCCGAGCACAGCGCGGTCTTCCAGTGTCTCGTGGGCCACCGCCGGTCTGACGTCCATCGGATCTTGCTGACGGCGTCCGGCGGTCCGTTCCGGGAGACGCCGAAGGAGCGACTCGCCACCGTCACCGTCGAGGACGCCCTGCGGCATCCGACGTGGAAAATGGGAGCCAAGATCACGATCGATTCGGCGACGCTCATGAACAAGGGCCTCGAGGTCATCGAGGCGCGCTGGCTGTTCGACGTGGCCCCGGATCAGGTCCAGATCGTGGTGCATCCGCAATCGATCGTGCACTCGATGGTCGAGTACATCGACGGCTCGGTGATCGCCCAGCTGGGCGTCGCCGACATGGGGGTGCCCATCCTCTACGCCCTCAGCTATCCCGAGCGCCGGCCGACGCCGGCCGCCCGGCTCGATCTGCCCCGCGTGGAGCACTTGACGTTCTACGCGCCCGACCCCGACAAGTTCCCGTGCCTGCGCCTGGCCCGCGCCGCGCTCGAGAGCGGCGGCGCCGCGCCGGTGGTGCTCAACGCGGCGAACGAGGTCGCGGTGGGGGCCTTCCTCGACCGGCGCATCGGCTTCACCGCCATCGCCGAGCTCATCGAAGAAGCGCTCGAGCGCGCGCCGGGGGGCGAGCTCGGATCGATCGAGTTCTGCGTCGCGACCGACGCCGCGACGCGCCGGTTCGTGCAGGGGGCGATCGAGAAGCGATCGGGACGGCCGGCGTGAGCACGATCACCACGCTCGCGACGTTCATCGTCGTCATCGGGATCCTGATCCTCGTCCACGAGCTGGGCCACTTCCTCGTCGCGCGCTGGACGGGCGTCGGGGTCGAGCGCTTTTCCATCGGCTTCGGTCCCGTCCTGGCCCGCTGGCGCGGGCCGGAAACCGAATATTGCCTGTCCGCCATTCCGATGGGCGGCTACGTGAAGATGGTCGGCGAGGAGAATCCGCTCGAGGGAGGCGGCGCGCCGGTCTACGATCCGGCGAAAGCCTTCGCGCTGAAGCCCCTGTGGGCTCGCTTCCTGATCGTGTTCGCGGGGCCGGGGATGAACCTCGTCCTGGCCATCGTGGTGTTCAGCGTCGTCCTCGCGACGATCGGGCGACCGGTGTGGCCCGCCGTCATCGGGCGCGTCGCGGACGATGGACCCGCGATCGCCGCCGGACTGCGCACCGGTGACGCGATCGCCGCCGTCGATGGGCGGCCCGTGTCGTACTGGGAGGATCTCGACCACGCCATCGCCGGCTCCGCCGGCCGCGCGCTCCAGCTGACGGTGGCGCGCGCCGGCGACCAGCGGACCATCGCGGTCACCCCGCGGCGAACGACCACGCGCGATCCGATCTTCAAGGAAGCGCGCGAGATCTGGGATCTCGGGGCGGGGCCGCAGCTCACGCCGCAAATCGGCTCGTTCATTCCGGGTTCGGCCGCGGAGCGGGCCGGCCTTCGGGCCGGCGACCTCATCCTGGAGGTCGGGGGGCAACCGGTCTTCACTCCGGAAGAGATCACGCAGGCGATTCAGAAGCGCGGTGGCCAGCCGTTCGAGATGACCGTGCAGCGCGGCGAGACGCGGCTGCGGTTGACCGTGACGGCGGTCTCGGTGAAGGAAAAGAACCCGACGGGCGGGGAGGTCGAGGTCTGGCGCATCGGCGTCAACATCGTCACCAAGGTCGTGCGCTACGAGCCGTACGGGCCCCTCACGGCGGTCAGAGAAGGCGTCGTCAAAACCTGGGACATGTCGGCGCTGACGGCCAAGGGGCTCTGGAAGCTCGCCAAGCTCGAGCTATCGATCTCGAACCTCGGTGGCCCGATCCAGATCGCGACGGAAGGCGAGCGCCAGCGGAGAGAGGGACTGCCGTCGCTGGCCGTCTTCACGGCGTTCATCAGCGTGAACCTCGCGGTCCTCAACCTGCTGCCGGTGCCGATGCTCGACGGTGGGCACCTGCTCTTCTTCGTGATCGAGGGCGTGCTGGGACGCCCGCTGTCGCTCAAGAAGCGCGAGGCCGCTCAGCAGCTCGGGCTCGTTCTTCTCCTGCTCCTGATGGTGTTCGCGATTTACAATGACCTGGTACGGATCGACGCGTTCAAGTTTTTCAGATAGGACAGCGAATGATCACACGGCGAACGACGAGGCAGATCCAGCTCGGGAACCTCAAGGTGGGCGGCGAGGCTCCGATCACCGTGCAGTCGATGACGAAGACCGACACGCGCGACGTCCAGGCGACGCTGCTCGAGATCTGGTCGCTGGAGGCGGCGGGCTGTGACGTGGTCCGGTGCGCGGTCCCGGTTCGGGAGGCCGCCGAGAAACTCGGCGAGATCAAGCGGCAGATCAGGATCCCGCTGGTGGCCGACATCCACTTCAACTACAAGCTCGCCCTGATCGCGCTCGAGCAGGGGGTGGACGGCCTCCGGCTGAACCCGGGGAACATCGGCGGCAAGGGCTTCGTGCAGGAAGTCGTCAACGTCGCCAAGGAGCCACATCCGAATCCTGGAGGACTGCGGCTATCCCGAGATGAAGATCTCACTCAAAGCGTCCGATCCGCTCATGATGATGGAGGCCTACCGGATGCTCGCCGACAAGGTCGAGTATCCATTCCACCTCGGCGTCACGGAGGCGGGGACGCCGGGCGTGGGGACGATCAAGTCCGCGGTGGGTCTGGGCGCGCTCCTCTCCGAAGGCGTCGGCGACACGATCCGCGTCTCGCTGTCCGCCGACCCGGTCGAAGAGGTGCGGGTCGGCATCGACATCTTGAAGTCGCTCGGGCTTCGCAAGGGCGGCCTCACCTTCGTCGCGTGTCCGTCGTGCGGGCGCGCCGACGTGGACCTGGTGAAGCTCGCCCGCGAGGTGGAAGACGAGTTCAAGGGGCTTAACGAGGAGATTCACATCGCGGTGATGGGATGCGAGGTCAACGGCCCGGGCGAAGCGCGGGCGGCGGACATCGGCGTGGCCGGAGGCCGCGGGATCGGCCTCATCTTCAAGAACGGCGAGGTCATCCGCAAAGTGGCCGAGCAGGAGATCGTCCAGGCCATGCGCGAGGAAGTCGACAAGTTCATCACGGAGCGCAAGGCCGCGAAGACAGCGGCGGTGGAGGCCGACTGATGGGACAGTACGAGAGCCACGTCTTCGTGTGCACGTCCGGCGACTCCTGCCCGACCCAGGGCAACGTCGAGCAATTCGTCAAGTACCTGCGCGACGAGGCGGTGAAGTCCGGCCTGAAGACAGACGTCCGGATCAACAAGGCCGGCTGCTTCTCGCAGTGCGGCCATGGCCCGATGATGGTCGTCTACCCCGACAACGTCTGGTACGGGGGGGTGCAAGAGTCGGATCTGAAGGAGATCTTCGAGTCCCACATCAAAGGCGGCAAGCCTCGCTCGCTGTGTCCCCGCCGTGCGTCGATGCCTTGCCTCTGCCCACCGTACGTGCTAAATTCCTGAAAAAGTGGGCCTAGCCCGCTTTTTTTAGTTTTTGTGTGCGGGTGGGAGTTTTGGGGTCCCGTAGGAGTGACGCCATGGATGAAACGGACAGGGGGGCGTTGATCGAGGAAGCGGTGTCGCCGGTCGTGGGCGAACACGGGCTCGAGCTGGTCGACCTCGAGTGGCGCGGGCTGCGTCCGCGCGGAGTGTTACGCCTCTTCGTCGACAAGCCGGGCGGGATCGAGGTCGGCGACTGCGAGCGCCTGAGCCGCGAGGTCGGCGACGTGCTCGACGCGGCCGCGGTGATCGAGGGCGGCTACGACCTCGAAGTGTCGTCGCCCGGACTCGATCGACAGCTACGGAAGGAGCGAGAGTACCGCTGGGCGGTCGGCAAACAGGTACGATGCTGGCTGGCCGGTGGCGAGGAGATCAGGGGGCGTCTGACAGAGGTCACGCCCGAGCGATTGGTGCTGGACCGCGGGGGCGAGCGGGTGGAGCTTGGACGAGCCGGCGTCACCAAGGCCCGGCTGGAGGCGGAGGTCCCCTGGCCCCGCAAGGCGTAGAATCTCAGGCAGGTTACGGAGTCGATGAACCGAGAGCTGATCAGCGTCATCGAGCAGATCGGGCGCGAGAAGGGGATCGACAAGGAGATCCTCTTCGAGGCGCTGGAGTCTGCCCTCCTCTCGGCATCGCGCAAGACCCTCGGTGCCGCCGAGAACTTGCGGATGCACATCGACCGCAAGAGCGGCGACCTGCGCGTGTACTGCCGGAAGAAAGTTGTGGAGGCGGTCGCCGACGACAAGCAGGAGATCAGCCTCACCGCCGCCAAGGCGCTGAACGCCGATGCCGAGCTCGACGACGAGCTCGAGCTCGAGCAGGAGCGGCCGCCGCAGGATTTCGGCCGGATCGCGGCCCAGACCGCCAAGCAGGTCATTCTCCAGAAGGTGCGCGACGCCGAGCGTGAGGGCATCTACTCGGAGTTCGCCGGCAAGGAAGGCCAGATCCTCCGCGGCATCGTGCATCGCATCGAGAAGCGCAACGTAATCTTGGAAATTGGCAAGGCCGAAGCGATCCTGCCGGAGCGCGAACAGATCCCCGGCGAGCGCTACAACCCGGGGGATCGCATCCGTGCGTTCGTGCTCGAGGTGCGGCGGACCGCCAAGGGCCCGCAGATCTCGCTCTCCCGGACGCACCCGGGCTATCTGGCGCGGCTCTTCCAGACCGAGATCCCGGAGATCCAGGAAGGGATCGTCCTCGTGAAGGCGACAGCGCGCGAGGCCGGCGAGCGGGCCAAGGTCGCGGTCGCGTCGACGAAGCGCGACGTCGACCCGATCGGCGCCTGCGTCGGGCTGCGCGGAACGCGCATCCAGGTCATCAGCCGTGAGCTGCGCGGCGAGAAGATCGACATCATCGAGTGGTCGCACGATCCGTCCACGTTCGTGGCTCGCGCGCTGTCGCCGGCCAAGGTCTCGTCGGTGGTGATCAACGAGATCGCCGAGGGCGAGGGGCAGCCCTCGGCCCTGGTGATCGTGCCCGACAACCAGTTGTCGCTCGCCATCGGCAAGAAGGGACAGAACGCGCGGCTGGCCGCGAAGCTGACGGGCATGCGGATCGACATCAAGAGCGAGTCCGAGATCGAGGCGGAGCGCTCGCCGCGCGACCCGTCGGTGGCGGCCGATCGCGCGGCGCTGGCCTCGCTGCCGGTGGGCGCCGCGGCGACCGAGGCCCTGGTCGCCGCGGGGCTCGGCTCGCCCGCGGCGATCATGAAGGCCGGGCGCGAGAGGCTCGCCGCCATCCCGGAGGTCGGCGACGAGGTGGACGCGATCTACCTGGCCGCGGAGAAGTGGATGGCGAGCCACGGTGTGCCGGACAGCGTGAGCGTGGCCGACGACGACGTTCGCCCGGACTCGCCTGAGAGCTCGAGCTCCTCATGAACGCGGGACCTCGTCGGACCTGTCTCGGATGTCGCCAGGCCCGCCCGAAGGGCGCGCTGGTGCGGCTGGTGCGACGACCGGACGGCCGTGTCGTGACCGATCCGGACGGACGCGCGGTCGGACGCGGGGCCTACGTCTGTGCCGATGCCGAGTGCATGGAACGCGCGTTCAGCCGTGGGCGGCTCACGCACGCGTTCCGCGCGCCGAGCGAGGTCGGCCCGGAGCTTGTGATCGCAAACGCGCGTGCCGGACGACGGCGCGCGGTGGTCGAACGCGCGTGTGGGGCGGTCGAGTGTTCCGCGCGCGAGGCGATCGACGCAGCAGTGAAAGCGTGAGGGAGGTGAAGGGGACGTGGCAGCAGCAAAGATAAAGGTGATCGAGCTCGCCAAGGAACTCGGCGTCACGAGCAAGGACCTGATGGTCGCCGCCGAGGAGATGGGACACAAGGGTGTCCGGGCCATGAGTCCCCTCGACAGCGCCCTCGCCAACGCATTGCGCGTCAAGCTCGGCAAGGGGCGGGATCTGCCGGAAGCGCCGAAGCCCAAGCGCGTGCCGAAGCCGAAGGAAGAAGGCGTGGCCAAGCCGGCATCGCGGGGCAAGAAGCCCAAGACCGAAGACGACGCGCTGGCGGAGGTCAAGCCGGCGGCGACGATCGTCAAGCCCAAGCCGGCCGCGTCCGTCCCGGAGGTCGCTCCGGAGGTGCCGATCATCCCGATTCCCGAGCCCGAGATCGTTCTGGAACCTCTCGTCGTCGCGCCTCCCTCCGAGCCGGCCGTCGTGAGGCCGGCCGCCACGGTGGCGCCGCCGCCGGCGGCCCCCAGCAAACCCGAGCCCAAGATCGTTCCGTTCCGGCCGCTGGAGCGGCCCGCGCCGCCGCCGCGACCGTCGCGGCTACCGGCGGGACCGTTCGCGCCCCCGCGCGTCACGATCGCCCCGGCTCGACCAGCCTCACCGCCACCGCCGCCGCGGATCGTGGCCCCGTCGCCGCCGGCCCCGGTGCGCCCCGCCGTCGTCGCTCCGCCCGCGGCATCGGGCGCTCCCGCTCCGATGGCCCCGGCCGCCGTCGCGACCGCGGTCATCGAGGCACCGCCGGCGGCGCCGGTCGAAGTCAAGCGCGAGTTGATCCGCGTGCCCGAATCGGTCACGGTCGGCGAGCTCGCCGAGAGGATGCGGCGCAAGTCGGGCGAGGTCATCAAGACGCTGCTCGAGCTCGGCGTGATGGCGACGGTGAACGAGCTGCTGGATCCGACCGCGGCCAAGCTGGTGGCCGACAAGTTCAACTTCGACGTCGAGATCCGCTCGGTCGAAGGCGACGTCGTCGACGAGGAGGACACCGATCCGGCCCAGCTCTCACTGCGCCCGCCGGTCGTCACCGTGATGGGTCACGTCGACCACGGCAAGACCTCGCTGCTCGACGCAATCAGGAAGTCGAAGGTCGCCGAGAAGGAGTTCGGTGGCATCACGCAGCACATCGGGGCGTACCAGGTCACGACGTCGCACGGCAAGGTCACGTTCCTCGACACGCCGGGCCACGAGGCGTTCACGGCGATGCGGGCGCGTGGCGCGCAGGCGACGGACATCGTCATCCTGGTGGTCGCAGCCGACGACGGAGTCATGCCCCAGACGCAAGAAGCGATCAACCACGCGCGCGCCGCCAACGTGCCCATCATCGTCGCGATCAACAAGATCGATCGGCCCGAGGCCGACGCCGAACGCGTGAAGCGCGAGCTGTCCAACTTGAACCTGGTCCCGGAGGAGTGGGGCGGCCAGACGATCTTCGTACCGACGTCGGCCAAGATGGGGACCGGCATCGACCAGCTGCTCGAGATGACCGCGCTCCAGTCGGAGATCCTGGAGCTCAAGGCCAACTCGAGCCGCGCCGCCAAGGGAGTCATCATCGAAGGCCGGCTCGACCGCGGTCGCGGTCCGGTCGCCACCGCGCTGATCCAGAACGGCAGCCTGCGCGAGGGAGACGCGGTCGTCGTCGGCTCGTACTCCGGCCGCGTCCGCTCGCTGATCGATCCCTCCGGCAAGAAGGTGAAGGTCGCGGGCCCGTCCGACGCGGTGGAGATCCAGGGGCTCTCGGGGGTGCCGGCCGCCGGCGACGTGCTGGTGGCGGTCTCGGACGAGCGCAAGGCGAGACAGATCGCCACCATGCGGCTCGACCGCGACAAGCTCAAGGGCAAGACCACGACGCGCATCACGCTCGAAGGTCTGCAGAAGCAGATCCTGACCGGTGAGGTGAAGGAGCTACGGCTCATCCTCAAGGCCGACGTGCAGGGCTCGGTCGAGGCGCTGGCCGAATCGCTCGAACGCCTCTCGACCGACGAGGTGAAGCTGAAGGTCATCCACAGCTCGGTCGGCATGATCACCGAAAGCGACGTGATGCTCGCCTCCGCGTCCAACGCGCTCGTCCTGGGGTTCAACGTGAAGGCCGAGCCCAAGGCGACGACCCAGGCGCTGGCGAACGGCGTCGATCTCCGAAATTACAACGTCATCTACGAAGCGATCAACGACCTCAAGGCGGCGCTCGCCGGGATGCTGGCCCCGGAGATCCGCGAGACGGCGCTGGGCCGCGCCCAGGTCCGCCAGATCTTCGTCATCTCCAAGCTCGGCCCGATCTGCGGCTCCTTCGTCGCGGAGGGCAAGATCGTGCGCGGCGCGAAGGTGCGGGTGCGGCGCGGCGAGGAAGTCGTGGCCCAGGGAACGGTCGGCTCGCTGAAGCGGTTCAAGGACGACGTCCGCGAGGTGCTGGCCGGGCTCGAGTGCGGCATCGGCGTCGACGGCGCCACCGGCGTCCAGCCGGGCGACTTCCTCGAGGTCTATTCGAGCGAGGAAGTGGCGCGCACGCTGTAGCGGCCGGCGCGCCGGAGGAAGCCGTGTCGGCCGCGCGCATCGCGCTGGGACTCGTGGAGCTGCATCTTCCGGACGCCGCCTCGCTGAAGGACAAGCGCCACGTCCTGAAGGGTCTCAAGGAAAAGGTGCGCGCGAAGTTCGAGGTCGCGGTGGCCGAGGTCGACCACCAGGACGTCTGGCAGCGCGCCACGCTCGCCGTCGCCTACGTCTCAGCCGACGCCAGGCACGCCAACACCGTCGTGTCCAAGGCGCTGGATTACATCGAGGACACGGTCGAGGGCCAGGTGCTCGACACGTCCGTGGAGATTCTGTGATGCAGGGCAAGCGGCTCGATCGGGTCAACCAGCTCATCAAGGAGGAGATCTCGATGCTCCTCCAGCGCGAGCTGAAGGATCCGCGGCTCGGATTCGTGTCGATCACCGAGGTCGAGACCGCGCGCGACATGCGCACCGCCAAGGTGTTCGTGTCGGTGCTGGGTGACGACGCGAAGTGGACGGCGTCGATGGCGGCCCTGGTGAGCGCGCGCGGGTTCATCCGCAACTGGCTCCGCCAGCACCTGGATCTCCGGGTGACGCCCGAACTAGATTTCCGGCCCGATCGGTCGATGGAGCACGCGGCGCGCATCCAGGCGCTGCTCCGCGAGGTGGGCGGGGACCCGCCGCGGTGACGATGGGGATCGAGCACACCGATACGCTGCCGTCCAGCGCGGTCCTGGCCCCGTTCGGCGGCCGCGGTCGGGCGCTGATGCTGGGTCACGTCCATCCCGACGCGGACGTCCTCGGGACGCTCCTCGCCCTCGGGCTGGCGCTCGAGAGCCGTGGCTGGAGCGTGACGTATGGCGGACCCCATCCGGCGCCGGCACTCCTCGCGTTTCTCCCGGGCGTCGATCGCTACCGGCCACTGCGGACGCTCGACGGGACGTTCGACCTCGTCGTGCTCACGGACTGCCCGAATCCGGATCGGACCGAAGGGTTGATCGACCAGGCCCGGCGTGCCGGCAAGGTCATCGTGAACGTCGACCATCACCCGGACAACCGTCGATATGGCCACGTGAACTGGATCGACTCGACGGCGGCCGCGACCGGCGAGATGGTGTACGAGTTGCTCCGGGCGCTCGCCGCGCCGCTCACGCCCGCGATCGCGACGAACCTCTTCACCGCGGTCCACACCGACACCGGCTCGTTCCGCTACTCGAACGTCACGCCCCGGACGTTCACGATCGCCGCCGCGCTAGTCGCGGCGGGCGCCCGACCGGAGCTGGTGTCGCAGTCGCTCTACGAGCGCCGCGCCCCCGACGCTCTCCACTGGCTCGGCGAAGCGCTGTCGCGGGTCGAGGTCAGCGAGGACGGGCAGCTCGGCTGGCTCGCGCTGCCGTCCGGCGCGGTGCCCGAGCGCGTCGTGGAGTCCGAGGAGCTCGTGAACTACCCGCGCTCGATCGCGACGGTGCGCGTCGCCTGTCTACTTCGCGAGCGTGACGGCCAAGTGAAGGTGAGCCTCCGCGGCAAGGGCGACGTGGACGTCCAGCGAATCGCGGCCCAGTTCGGCGGCGGGGGCCACGTCAACGCATCGGGCTGCACCGTCGCCGGGCCGCTCGCGGAGGCACAGCGCGCCGTGCTCACCGCGGTCAGGCGCGCCCTCGACGGGAGCCCGGTGTCGTGACCCGCGACTCCTCGCGCTCTGGGATCCTGGTCGTCGACAAAGGCGCCCCCGCGACGTCGTTCGACGTCGTCGCGATCGTCCGCCGCCGCCTCGGCGTGCGGCGAATCGGCCACGCCGGGACGCTGGACCCGGACGCGACCGGTGTGCTGCCGGTGCTCGTCGGCGAGGCGACCAAGCTGACGCCGTATCTCGTCGACCACGAGAAGGAATACCTCGCCACGGTCCGCTTCGGGCTGACGACCGACACCCACGACGTGAGCGGCCGGGTGCTCTCCGAGACGCCGGTGGGCGAGATCGCGCGGGATCGTCTGGCCGACGTCTGTCGTGGGCTGGTCGGCCGCATCAAGCAGGTGCCGCCGATGTACTCGGCGATCCACCACGAGGGGCGACGCCTCTACGAGCTGGCGCGAGCCGGAATCGAGGTGGCGCGCGCGCCCCGGGAGGTCTTCGTCCGCGCGATCACGATCGAGAAGCTCGAGGGGTCGCGCGCCACCTTGCGGGTGGTCTGCGGCAAGGGAACGTACGTGAGGGTGCTGGCGGCCGACCTCGGCGCGGCACTCGGGTGCGGCGGCGCCGTCGAGCATCTCGTGCGACTGCGCGTCGGGCCCTACGAGGTCCGCGACGCGGTGTCCTGGGGCGAGCTCCTCGATCGTGAGATCGACCTCTGGTCTCGCGTGCGCCCCATCGAGACGGCGCTGGCCGGCTGGCCCGTCGTTCGTCTCGACGGCCCGAGCGGCGCGCTGTTCACCCATGGGCAGGCGGCCGCCGTCGTGCCGCCGGCGGTGGACGCGGGCAGCCTCGTGCGAGTGCACGACGGCGACGGACCGGTGATCGGAGTCGGCGAATTGATCGCGGGCGGGAGCAAGGTCAAGCCCGTGCGCATCCTGCATGCGGATCGTTCAGGGACTCGAGTCCTACCAGCCTGAGTCGATCGCGGCCGTGGTCGCGCTGGGCGCCTTCGATGGCATCCACCTCGGTCACCGGGCCATTCTCGGTACCGCGGTGACGCAGGCGCGGCGCGAGAAGCTTCGCCCGCTCGCGTGCACGTTCGATCGCCACCCGATGGAGGTGCTCCAGCCCGAGAAGGCGCCGCTGCCGATCACGACGCTCGAGGAGCGGCTCGAGCTGATCGCCGAGACCGGCATCGAGACGACCGTGGTGATCCCGTTCACGCGGGCAGTCGCGGCTGTCGAGCCGGAGGCCTTCGTCAAGGACGTCCTGATCAAAACACTCGGAGCGCGCGAGATCGTCGTGGGGTTCAACCATCGGTTCGGGCGGGCCGCGCGCGGCGACGCCCGATTGCTCGAGAGCCTCGCGGGCACGCTCGGCTTCGAGGCGCACATCGTCCCCGCGTTCACGATGGACGGCGTCGCCGTCTCGTCGTCGGAGATCCGCGGAGCGCTCCAGCGCGGTGACCTCCCGGCGGCCGCCAGGCTCCTGGGCCGTCCGTACTCGATTCGCGGAGAGGTGGTGCGCGGCGCCGGCCGCGGACGGACCCTGGGATTCCCCACGGCCAACGTCAAAACCGAGCGCCCGTTGGGGCTGCCGGTCGGTGTCTACGTCTGCCAGATGGGCGTGCACGCCGTCCGATATCAAGCCGTTGTGAACGTGGGCGTGCGTCCGACGTTCGGCGAGAACGAGCTGGCGGTGGAGGCTCATCTCCTGGATTTCGTTGGTGATCTGTACAACGAGCGCGTGACCCTGACGTTCCTCCGCCGGCTCCGGGAGGAGCGGAAGTTCCCTAGCGTCGACGCGCTGCGGGAGCAGATCGCGCTCGACGTGGCCGCAGCGCGTCAGAGCCCGTAACCCTTCCGTGAGCTTTACTTCGCCACGCTCGCGTGGTACATTCCCAGCGTATCTGTGGACAAAACAAGGAGTTTTGGAACCCGCCCTGGCGTGGGAGCGATGGCTCCCCGGGGCGCGGCGATTGGAGGGGTGGCGCATGCCGCTTGCTGTCGACAAGAAGAAGAGTCTGATCGAGCAATTCCGCACCCACGAGGGCGACACCGGCTCGCCCGAGGTGCAGATCGCGCTGCTGACCGAGCGCATCAACGGCCTGACCGACCATTTCAAGCAGCACACGAAGGATCACCATTCGCGCCGCGGGCTGCTGATGCTGATCGGCAAGCGGCGAGGTCTGCTGGAGTATCTCCGGGTCCGGGCTCCGGAACGATACCGGGTCATCATCGACAAGCTCGGCATCCGCCGTTGACGGCGGAGTCACACTTCACTGATCGGTCCTCGGACGGAACGGCTCCGGGGGCCCGCGAGCGGGCAGGTTGACCGCCCGCTCCACACGGCGTTCGCCGGATTCCGGCTGATACGCGAGGACAATTTTCGTATGACGCACACTGTAGAAGTCGAGATCAACGGGCAGCGCATGGCCATCGAAACGGGCAAGGTGGCCAAGCAGGCCGACGGCGCCGTCGTCGTCAGGTACGGCGGCTCAATGGTCCTGGCCACTTGCGTGGCTGCCAAAGGCGCGAAGGACGCGCAGGACTTTTTCCCGCTCACCGTAGAGTACCGTGAGCGGGCATACGCCGGCGGACGCATCCCCGGCGGCTACTTCAAGCGAGAAGGCGCGCCGGTCAAGAAGGAGACGCTGACCTCTCGTCTGATCGATCGGCCGATCCGACCACTCTTCCCCGACGGGTTCCGCAACGAAGTGCAGGTGATCTGCCTCGTGATCTCAGGCGATCACGAGAACGATCCGGACGTCCTGGCGATCAACGGCGCCTCGACGGCGCTCTGTCTGTCGGGCATCCCGTTCGACGGGCCCATCGGCGCCGTGCGGGTCGGGCTGGTCGACGGCAAGCTGATCGCGAACCCCACGACCACGCAGCAGAAGGAATCGCCCCTCGAGCTCGTTATCGCCGCGACCGAGGAGGCAGTGCTGATGGTGGAGTCGGGCGCCAGCGAGATCCCCGAGGAGACGATGCTCGAGGCGATCGCGTTCGGCCACAAAGAGTGCAAGCGGCTGGCGCGAGCGCAGCGCGATCTCGTCCAGCGCGCGGGCAAGCCCCGGTGGGCCTTCGACGCCTCGGCGGGCCGCGACCTCGAGATCGAGGCGCGCGTGAAGAGCCTCGCCGGGCCCAAGCTGGCCGCGGCGCTGGCCACGCACGAGAAGCAGGGGCGCGCCGAGGCCGTCGGGCGCGTGTTCGACGACGTCCTCCAGGCCATCGGCGCCGACGAGACCAAGAAGGGCGCGATCCGCGCGGCATTCGAGGTGGTGGAGAAGGCCGAGGTCCGGCGGCTCATCGTGGAGCGCGGGCTCCGGGTCGACGGCCGTGGCGTGACCGACATCCGCCCGATCTCGATCGACATCGGCTACCTTCCGCGCGCCCATGGCTCGAGCGTCTTCACGCGAGGCGAGACGCAGGCGCTGGTATCGGCGACGCTGGGGACCAAGTCCGACGAGCAGAAGATCGAGGCCCTCGAGGGCGACCACTACCGGCACTTCATGCTGCACTACAACTTCCCGTCGTTCTCGGTCGGCGAGGTCCGGCGATTCGGATCTCCCTCGCGGCGCGACATCGGTCACGGCGCGCTGGCCGAGCGGGCCGTGGAGCCAGTGCTGCCGCCGAAGGAAGAGTTTCCGTACACGATCCGCATCGTCTCCGACATCCTGGAGTCCAACGGGTCGTCTTCGATGGCCTCGGTGTGCGGCGCCTCGCTCGCGCTGATGGACGCGGGAGTGCCGCTTCGCACCCACGTCGCCGGCGTGGCGATGGGGCTCGTCAAGGAGGGCGACCGGGTCGGGATCCTGACGGACATCAACGGCGCCGAGGACCACTACGGCGACATGGACTTCAAGGTCGCCGGCACCGAGAAGGGCGTGACCGCGCTCCAGATGGACATCAAGATCGCCGGCGTGTCGATCGACATCATGCGGGCGGCGCTCAACCAGGCGCGCGACGCGCGGATGATCGTCCTCGGGAAGATGCGGGAAGCCATCGAGAAGCCGAAGCCCGAGCTCTCGCCGTACGCGCCGCGCTTCGTCACGATCAAGATCCGGCCCGAGAAGATCCGCGAGATCATCGGCCCCGGCGGCAAGGTCATCCGCGGCATCCAGGAGCAGACCGGGACGAAGATCGACGTGGAGGACGACGGGCGGGTCACGGTGTTCTCACCGGATAACGCGTCGGTGCAGAAGGCGCTGGCGATCATCCAGGACATCTGCCGCGAGGTCGAGCTGGACCGGATCTATCTCGGCAAGGTCAAGAAGATCGTCGAGTTCGGCGCGTTCGTGGAGGTCATCCCGAACACCGAGGGGCTGCTGCACATCTCGCAGATCGCCGAGAGCCGGATCCGCACCGTCCAGGACGTTCTGACCGAGGGCGACGAGGTCCTGGTCAAGGTCATCGAGATCGACGGCAACGGTAAGATGAGATTGAGCCGGAAGATGGCGTTGCGCGATCAGCCGGCGCTGGCCGACAAGGAAAAGCTCAAGAACCCGCAGGCGGCGAACCCGCCGCGGGACTGAGAGGCGGGTACGTGAGCGAGGGCTATCGGAAGGGCTCGCTGCCGAACGGCATCCGTGTCGTGACCGAGCGCATGGATCACGTGCGGTCGGTGGCGGTGGGGGTGTGGGTCGAGACCGGCTCGCGCCACGAGGCCGAGAACCGCTGCGGGATGTCCCACCTCATCGAGCACCTCGTGTTCAAGGGGACGGCCACCCGCAGCGCCGAGCAGATCGCGCGGACGATGGACTCGGTCGGCGGTCAGATGGACGCGTTCACGACCAAGGAGCACACCTGCTTCTACGTTCAGGTCCTCGACCAGCACCTGCCGCTGGCGGTCGATCTCCTCGCCGACATCCTGCTCAACCCGCTCTTCAACGCCGACGAGCTCGAGCGCGAGAAGTCGGTCGTTCTGCAGGAGATCAAGATGGTCGAGGACACGCCCGACGACGTGATCCACGACCTGTTCGCCGGGCAGATCTGGGAAGGGCACCCGCTGGGCCGGCCGATCCTGGGCAGCCGCGAGGCGGTGACCAGCTACGATCGCCAGACGGCGCTGAGCCACTTCACCGAGGAGTACGTGCCGCCGCGGATCCTGATCTCGGTCGCCGGCAACGCGACGCACGATCACGTGATCAACCTGTTCAGCACCGGCTTCCAGGGGTTCGAGCGGGGAGCCACGACTCGCGCCGCCACGCCGCCGATCACCAGGCCGGGCGTGAACATCGTCAACAAGACGCTGGAGCAGGTTCACCTCATCCTGGGCTTCCCGGGGCTGCGGCACTCGGCGCCCGAGCGGTACGCGCTGTTCCTGCTCAACGACGTGATCGGCGGCAGCATGTCCTCGCGGCTCTTCCAGGAGGTCCGCGAGCGCGAGGGGCTGGAAGAAGCAGGGCGTGACCGAGGACGAGCTGAAGCGCGCCAAGGATCACCTCAAGGGCAGCCTCATGCTCTCGCTCGAGTCCACCTCGAGCCGCATGAACCGCCTGGCCAAGCACGAGATGCACCACGGGACGTTCCTCTCGATGGACGCGATGCTGGCGGCCATCGACGGGGTGCGGCACGAGGAAGTCCAGACGCTCGTCACCGAGCTCCTCGACGAGGATCGGCTGGCGCTGACGACGCTCGGGCCGCTCGACCGCCGCAACCTGCCGCGCGAGCTCCTGCACCACTAGGCGCCCGTGGCCGGCGCGGATCGGTTGTGCGTCGCGCCGGCCGAGCTCGAAGCCTGCTGGTAACCGAGTTCGCCCCGCCTGGAGGGCCCACGACCGCTACCCATAGTGGCCAGCCCAACTCCCGCTTCCATCGTTTGCGGTTTTGCTCTATCGTGTGGGCGTGATCGACCGCTACACCCGCCCGGAGATGGGTCGCATCTGGAGCGAGGAGTCCAAGTACCAGGCGTGGCTCAGGGTCGAGCTGGCGGTCTGCGAGGCCTACACCCGGCGTGGTCGTATCCCCGCGGACGCGATGGGCCGGATCCGCGGCAAGGCCCGGGTCGACATCGCGCGGATCCTCGCGATCCAGGAGCGTGTGAAGCACGAGATGATCGCGCTCCTCACGAGCCTCGAGGAGCAGCTGGGCGAGGACTCACGGTTCGTCCACATCGGCCTCACCACCAACGACGTCTGGGACACCGCGACGGCGCTGCAGCTCCGGGCGGCGGTGGACCTGCTGATCGCCGGACAGCAGCGACTCCAGCGGGCGCTGGGTACCCTGGCGGTTCTCCACAAGGACACGCTCACGATCGGCCGGACCCACGGCGTCCACGCCGAGCCCACGAGCTTCGGCTTGAAGGTCGCGGTCTGGTACGCGGAGGCCGGCCGGAACCTCGAGCGGCTCCAGCGCGCCCGCGCGACGATCGCGGTCGGCAAGCTGTCGGGCGCCGTCGGCAACTTCGCCCACGTCGAGCCCGAGCTCGAGGCCGAGGTCTGCCGCGAGCTCGGCCTGGAGGCGGCGCCGATCTCCACCCAGATCGTGCAGCGCGATCGTCACGCCGAGTTCTGCGCGATGCTCGCGGTGGCCGCCGCGTCGCTGGAGAAGATCGCGTTGGAAGTGCGCGGGCTCCAGCGCACCGAAATCCTCGAGGCCCAGGAGCCCTTCGGCGAAGGCCAGAAGGGCTCGAGCGCGATGCCCCACAAGCGCAACCCGGAGCTGGCCGAGCGCATCTGCGGGCTGGCGCGCCTGGTCCGGACCAACGCGCTGGCGGCGCTCGAGAACGTGGCGCTGTGGCACGAGCGCGACATCAGCCACTCGTCGGTCGAGCGCGTGATCTTGCCCGACTCGACGATCGTGCTCGACTACCTCCTGGACCTCACGACGTTCGTCGTCGAGGGGCTCGACGTCGACACCGCGCGCATGACCGAGAACCTCGAGCTGAGCCACGGCCTGGTCTACTCGCAGCGCGTGCTCCTGAAGCTGACCGACGCGGGGCTGCCGCGCCAGGTCGCGTACGAGATCGTCCAGCGCCACGCCATGCGCGCCTGGAAGGAGCGCCGCCCGTTCTTCGAGCTGCTTGCCGCCGATTCTCACGTTATCGAGCGGGTCTCGGCGGACGAGCTCAAGGGCTGCTTCGATCCGTCGTTCTATCTCAGGAGCGTCGACGCGATCTTCAAGCGTCTGGGACTGACCCAGTGAAAGCGAGGACGCCGGTGAACGTCGAGACGCGCGAGAAGCTCTACGAGGGCAAGGCCAAGATCGTCTACGAGACGGACCGGCCTGGCACGATCGTCCAGTACTTCAAGGACGACGCGACCGCCTTCAACGCGCTCAAGAAGGGCACGATCGTCGGCAAGGGCGTCATCAACAACCGGATGTCGGCGACGCTGTTCGAGCGCCTGGAGCGGGCCGGCGTGCCGACCCACTATCTGGCCACGCTGTCCGATCGCGAGATGCTGTGCCGGCGGCTCGACATCATCAAGATCGAGACGATCGTGCGCAACGTCGTCGCCGGCAGCCTGGCCAAGCGGACGGGGCTCGAAGAGGGCACGGCGATCACGCAGCCGGTGGTCGAGCTCTACTACAAGTCCGATCCCCTCGGCGATCCGATGCTCAACGACGAGCACGTCCGGATGCTGCGGCTCGCGACACCCGCCGAGCTGACCTGGATGAAACGCACCGCCCTCAAGATCAACACGATCTTGAAGCCGCATCTGGCGCGCCGCGGTCTCCTGCTGGTCGACTTCAAGCTGGAATTCGGCCGCCAGAGCCGAAAGCTCTATCTGGGCGACGAGATTTCCCCCGACACGTGTCGGCTCTGGGACAGCCGGAGCAAGGAGAAGCTCGACAAGGACCGATTCCGCCGCGACCTGGGCGGCGTCGAAGAAGCCTACCAGGAGGTCTACCGCCGCCTGGTGACTGGAGAGGTCTCCACGAAGTGAAGGTGCGCGTCCTCGTCAGGCTCAAGCCGGGGATCATGGACGTGCAGGGCGCGGCGGTGAAGCGCGCGCTCGCCGGGCTCGGCTTCTCCGAGCTCAAGGATCTCCGGGTGGGCAAGGTGATCGACGTCGACGTGGCCGACGCGACACCGCAGGAGGCGCGCACCCGCGTCGGTGAGATGTGCCGGCAGCTCCTCGCCAACCCGATTCTGGAGGACTACACGATCGAAACCGTCGACGACCTTGCCCCACGTGAGGCTGGACGCTAAGATGTGGACGCTATGAGATTCGGCGTGGTCGTGTTCCCCGGTACGTGGAGTGATTGTGATTTCCACTATGTAATTTCGGAAGTCCTGCACCAGCCGGTGCAGTACGTCTGGCACCGCGAGCGAGAGCTGGCGCCGTTCGATTGCGTCGTCCTGCCGGGCGGGTTCTCGTACGGCGACTACCTTCGGGCCGGCGCCGTCGCGGGCCGCTCGCCGGTCGTCGAGGCCCTGGGCGATTTCGTGGCCCGCGGTGGGCTCGTGCTCGGCTCGTGCAACGGGTTCCAGATCCTCTGCGAAGCGGGATTGCTGCCCGGCGTCCTCACGCGCAACGAATGCCTCCAGTACCGCTGCCAGTCGACCCACCTGGTGGTGGAGAACGTGGAGACACCGTTCACGCGTGGTCTCCGGCCGGGCCAGATCCTGACGATGCCGATCTCGCACGGCGAGGGCAAGTACTACGCTGATCCCGAGACGCTCGCGCGGCTCAAGCAGCAGAATCTCGTCGTCTTCCGGTACGCGGCCGCCGACGGCAGCGTCACGAGGGCGAGCAATCCCAACGGCTCGCTCGACAACATCGCGGGGATCGTCAACCCTGAGGGCACGGTGCTCGGCATGATGCCCCATCCGGAGCGCGCATCCGAGACGGCGATGGGTGGCACCGACGGTCTCCTGATGTTCCAGTCCCTCCTCGGAAGCCTCGTCGAGGACGGGAGCTTCCTCAAGCGGTAGGCGGGATTGACTGGGGCCGAGCCGAAGGTCACGCTCGACCTGGCCCTGGACGCAGGCCTCACGGCCCCAGAATACGATCGCATCCTCACGCGGCTCGGCCGCGAGCCCACCTACGCCGAGCTGGGCCTCTTCTCCGCGCTCTGGTCGGAGCACTGCGCCTACAAGCACTCGCGCGTGTTCCTGGCGCGGCTGCCGCAGAGCGGGCCGCACGTGCTGCAGGGCCCCGGTGAGAACGCCGGCGCGATCGACATCGGCGACGGCTGGGCCGTGGTCTTCAAGATCGAGAGCCACAACCATCCGTCGTTCATCGAGCCCTTCCAGGGCGCGGCGACGGGCGTGGGCGGGATCCTCCGCGACATCTTCACGATGGGTGCGCGCCCGATCGCGCTGCTGGACTCGCTTCGGTTCGGCGAGCTCGACACCCCGAAGACTCGCCACCTGGTCAACGGCGTCGTCTCCGGCATCAGCTGGTACGGCAACTGCTTCGGCTGTCCGACGGTCGGCGGTGAGATCGCGTTCGCGCCGGAGTACGCGGGCAACCCGCTCGTGAACGTGATGTGCGTCGGCCTCGTGCGGGCCGACCAGATCTTTCGTGCCCGCGCCGACGGGCCGGGGAATCCGGTCTTCTACGTCGGCAACAAGACCGGACGCGACGGGATCCACGGGGCGACCATGGCCTCGGCGACGTTCGACGAGCACGCCGAGGAGCGGCGCCCGACGGTGCAGGTGGGCGATCCGTTCACCGAGAAGCTGCTGCTCGAGGCGTGCCTCGAGGTGATGCGGACCGGCGCGGTGGTCGGCATCCAGGACATGGGGGCTGCGGGGCTCGCGTGCTGCACCTCGGAGATGCCGGCGCGGAGCGCCACCGGGATGGACGTCGAGCTCTCCCGCGTGCCCCAGCGAGAGACGGGCATGACGCCCTACGAGATCTTGCTCTCCGAATCCCAGGAGCGGATGTTGCTGGTCGCCGCTCGAGGCCGTGAAGAGGACGTGCGCCGGGTGTTCGCCAAGTGGGAGCTGGACGCCGTCGAGATCGGGCGGGTGACCGCCGAAAGCCAGCTGACGGCGCGCCTCAACGGCGACGTCGTGGCGCACGTTCCGGTCGATCTTCTCGCCGAAGCGCCGAAGTATTCGAGGCCCACCGCCGAGCCCGCGGCGCTCGCCGAGTTGCGGGCATTCGATCCGCTGACGCTACCCGAGCCCGGCGACTACGGCGCCGCGCTGGTCGAGCTGCTCGCCTCGCCGACGATCGCGTCGAAGGAGTGGGCCTTCCGCCAGTACGACCAGCAGGTCGGGGTCAACACCCTGGTGCTGCCGGGCTCCGACGCCGCGGTCCTCCGCGTCAAGGGCACCAGCCGCGCGCTCGCGGTGTCGACCGACGGCAACGGGCGCCTGGTGTTCCTCGACCCGCGGCAGGGCGCCGCGATGGCGGTCTGCGAGGCGGCGCGCAACGTCTCCTGTTCGGGCGGCGAGCCCCGAGGCGTCACCGACTGCCTGAACTTCGGCTCGCCGGAGCGGCCGGAGATCCTCTGGCAATTCGCCGAAGCGGTCGAGGGGATCGCGCTCGCCTGCCGCGCGCTCGACGTGCCGGTGGTCGGGGGCAACGTTTCCTTCTACAATGAAACAAACGGCCAGGCGATTCTGCCCACGCCGGTCATCGGCGTGGTGGGCGTGCTCGACGACGCGAGCCGCCGCGCGACCCAGTGGTTCCAGGGCGCGGGCCATCGCGTCGCGCTCCTGGGGCCGACCAACGTCAGCCTCGGGGGCAGCGAATACCTGTGGACGCGCCATCGCCGGCTCGCCGGGCGGCTGGCGCCGCTCGACCTTGAGATCGAGCGACGCGTGCAAGGGGCGGTGCGCGCGGCGGTGAGCGCCGGGCTCGCGAGCGCGACGCACGATTGCTCCGAAGGTGGGATCGCGGTCACGCTCGCCGAGGGATGCGTGACTGGGCGCGAGCTCATCGGGTGCACGGCGGCCCTTCCGGGCGACGCGCGCGCCGACCTGACCCTGTTCGGCGAGGGCCCGTCGCGGGTCCTGGTCGCGGTCGAGGCCGGGCGCGTGCGCGGGTTCGAGGCCCTGATG
>QHSI01000087.1 GCA_003221515.1 Candidatus Rokuibacteriota bacterium | reverse complement strand
TGTGGACGGACAAATACCCGACCTTTCCGGAAACCTTTCCGGAAATTCGTTTTCAAAAGAGCGTCGGATGGCTCACCGAGATGAACACTCGGCAGCTACGCGTGCCCTTTGGGACAGCCCCTGGGCTTGAGGACTTATGGACGAGGATGCAGAACGGACTTCAATAAACCTCTCTCGCTACTCGCTGCAGCTGCTCGAGCTCTTCGATGCGCAGCTCTTTCATCCTGTTCACCTCCCTCCTGTTTTTCGCGCTGCGGGAAGCCGCCCCCAGGGCGCTCGCGCGAACACCCTGGGAGCGGTTGCAGACGTCGATTACGACGCGTAGAAGGCGGGGCAGGTCGTTGGATTCAGCTCCGTGAAGGACTCCGTGATTGACGGGTTCGGCTTGTGGAGCTGAATGTTGCCGCCGCCGGGGCCAGTGCCGCCTAACGTGTGGTTCGAATCGGACAACGTGGTGTAGACGACCGCGGAGCCTTGGCTCAGCTGAATGACGAACTCGTCATCGACGCCTGGTTCGCCGACGTCTTTGGCCCTGACGGCCCAATCGACGTCACCGAACTGGTTCGTCCTGGCCGTGCCGCAAATGATGCGGGTCCCCTTCGGCTGGTGTGTCTTGGGGTCGGTGCCGTCGTCTCCGCCGTCGACATACGCTGTGATGGTGAGCCAGTGGACGTTCAGGCCCGTGCCGTGGTCGTGGTACTCGAGATGTCCCCACAGCCCGTGCCCGTCTCCGCCTGGCCTGCATGAGCCACCGATGCCGAAGTTCCCCTTCGCGCCCGAGTCGCGAACAATGAAGCCGCCACCCGTCAGGAAGTCGCATGTGACCCAGGCGCTGGCGGGGGCCCCGGCGGCGAGCGCCAACGCCGCTATTCCAAGTACGCTGATGAGCTTACGCATCGTTCTTCCTCCGCTCGCGTCGAGACGGTTCGCTGGTCAGTCTCAAGGTAAGGTCCTGGCACCTAGTAGGAGGCCTGCAGCGCCTGGGCGCTCCCGCCGCTGAGGCCGGCCTGCGCAGACGCGACCACCACATCCGCGATGCCGGAGACGACCGCGTGTAGCGCGTTCACCACCATGGTGCCGTCCGACCCGACTTGCTGTTCGTTGATGATCAGCACGCCTCCAGCAATACCGATCGTCTGGTTCGGGTCTCCCGTCACGGGAATCGGGATCCCGTTGATCGTGAGACCGTCGATGTTGGAAACGCCAGAGGCCCCGTCCACGACCGCGAGTGCCCGTGACATGACGAAGTCGGCGCCGATGTTCGTCCCGGCGACGTTCAGGGCGAGGGCCGCGAGCGAAGCTTCGGAGTCGATTTGATCCGGGTAGCCGATCGTGACGGCGCGGAGAACCTCCCCCGCGACAAGGGACCCGACACTCCCTGTCAACGACGAGGCGCTGAGAGCGTCACTGGTCCCGGCCACGAGAGTCCCGGTGCCCCCCAGCACCGTTGTCGTGCCGAGCAGGGTCCCGGTGATGGTGCTCGTCGTCCCGGTGATGGTGCCCGTCGTCCCCGTAATGGTGCCGGTCAGGTCGCCGAGTTGAGCCTCGCTGGTTACTGGCCATACCAGCAGAGCCACGACCATCGCGGCGACTGCGACGACGCCTCTGCGATGGGAAACTGTGTGACCCATTCCTAAACCTCCGTGCGATCCGTTGCCGTTGGTGGGCGCTCCGCCCGCCTGGCCCATTGCCGCGAGCTCCGTGAGCGCGCCGGAGATCACGCCGGCTGCGCAATGAGGGCTGGAGCCCTCCTTCCCGCGCGCGGCGTCTTTCTTGCGCATCACGATACGGCGGCGGGAGAAAAGAACAATTGGGAGAAACACTGAATTTCGCCCGAGAACTCTAGGGAACTGACTCTAGGGAACTGTAGGTGGGGAAATCACGGAGAGGACTGTCAGCCGACCGGAATGTTAACGGCGATGACGCTGAACCACGCCGGAGGCACCAAGCTTCAGGGGAAACCCCGCGCGCAGGTCAGGGTCGTGATGCAGGAAGAGGCTCTTCCTCGCCTCGCCGCGTTGACCGTTCTGGTCGATGACCCGGACGCGTAAGGTGACGGCGAAGTCCTGCGGCCCCGTCGGGACGTGCGATCCTTCGCATGGGCGTGCTCATGAGACATGCCCTCCTTTGCTGAGGTCGGCTCAGGCCCCGATCATGGCCGAGTCGGCCGATTGACGGGTCGGCGACTTGCTTTCCAGCCAGTCTGTCGCTTCACTCGGCACAGCTCAGACTGCTGAAGCCGTAGTGGTCGTCGTAGCGCCAGGGCGGCGGCAGCGGTCCCGTCGTGGGAAGCGTTCCCCCATCGACGCCACCGTGAAGACCGATCGTCGAGCCCCGGCGCACGATCTTCGTCGGCAGGCCGATCACGCGCGAGACGGCGGGCGCCTCGGGCACGGCTAGCGTGACGTTCTTGAAGAAGCTCGTGCTCACGATCGCGTCGGCCTCGGGCAGGGGCTCGAGCATCGTGGGCGCGCCGTCGGTCGCGTCGTCCTCGCTGGTGAGGAAGACGGTCTTGATGCCGAGCCGCTCGCAGGCCTGGATGCTCCGGACCACTTCGATGAACTCGTTGCCGCCGGCGTCCCACGTGACGACGGCGCCCTGCGCGCCGAGCTGCTTCGCGAGCTTGGCGGTCTGATTCGCCATCAGCTGCTTCTCGGTCTGGGTCGTCCACTCCGTGCGCAGCGAGATCACGCCGAGGAAGTTCCAGTCCCGCCCGTGACGGCGGTAGAGATCGAGGAACAGCGGGTTGTTCGCCACCGTCCACGACATCGCGAACGCGGTGCGATAGGGGCCGGTGAGCGCGCCGTCGAGGATCTCGTTCGGGTGCAGATACCAGGGCGGCGTCAGCTGCGTCAGGCCGTAGGTGGCCGTGCAGAACGCGGTGGGTGAGCCCGACATGGCCTGCGGCGAATGCACGCACCAGATGTAGACGACCCGCGGGAGGGACGGATCGACGGGTGCCAGCTCGAACACCTCGCGCTCCGGCGGGGTGAGCGAGCGCACCGCCTCGCCCAGCTGGTCGGAGACGGTGAGCGCCGCCTTGTGCGCCGCGTAGTTCTTCACCTCTTCGTTGAGCGTCGCGTCGGGCTCGACGACCAGGCAGAGGTTGACGAGCTTCTGGTAAGGGTACATCTCGCCGTAGTGCCCGGACATGTCGAGAAAGGTCTCGACGAAGTCGCCGCCGGCGTCGTGCCAGTTGACGCTCGAGACTTCGACCACGCCCATGCCCGACAGCCGATGCGTGCGGCCTTCGCCCACCGTGGCGATCTCGCGCCCGCAGATGCCGGGGTAGCAAACGCCCGGCCCCTCGACCTTGACGCGTGGCTCGATCACGTCGCGCACGGGCCAGATCCGCACCGATTCGCCGGGCTTCGCGATCTCGAGCTCGGCGCTGGCGATTCGTGGATCTTGCCGCACCGCCGCCAGCACGGCGTCCCGATCGACCGTGAGCCGGCCGGCGTCGTAGCGCGTCGTCCGGCCGAAGACGATGTCCCTCACCGGGAAGGTGCCCATCTCAAGACGCATGAGCTGCCTCCTCTCTACAGACGCGCCTCGGCCGGCGGGGCCCCAGCCCCGCGACGGCCTGCGGCGCGTACCTCACGTCTTGCCCGGCGCCATCGGGTCGAAGAGCGTGGGTCCGGGCACCGCGATGGTCAGCGTCTGGAGCGCGGTGGTCACGATGCGCATGCCAAAGGCGTAGTCCTTCTCGGGGCTCAACGTGGGGTCGCCGCAGACGTGCTCGATGCGGGCGCCGCGGATCACGCGGTTCGCGCCGGTCGTGAGGGCGAAGTTGTAGATGGCCGAGATCATTCCCACCGGGATTCCCACGCGCTCGATCTCCTTGGCTATCGTTGCGCCGCAACGATTGCAGGTTCCTCAGGTGGCGACGAGCAGCGCGCCGTCCACGCCGCTGGCCTTCAGATCCTCGGCGATGCTGCGCCCGTGCCCCGCGGACACCGCCACCGGCGTGCTCACGCCGGGCAGCGCGTAGATGTGCTCGTGCACGCGCCCGATCTTGCCCTGGCGCTCCAGATCGCGCAGGAACGAGAGCGGCAGGATGTAGTTCGGGTTGCTGTTGACGATGTGATTGAAGTAGCCGGCGTGGTAGGCCTCCCAGTCCTTGGGCGAGAGCGACTCGAGCTCGGCCACGGCGTGCCGGTGATAGCGTGCGGCGTTCGCCGAGACCTGCTTGTCGGGGTTGCCCTTCCGCACGAGGCCGCCGGTCGTGACCATGGCGATGCGGGCGCGCGAGAGATCGGCGATGGGCGGGGCGGGGGAGACGCGCTCGGGCGCGGCGTAGGGCACCTCCGACCGGTAGGGCCGCCCGTGGAGCTTGTCCAGGAGCATGTCGAGCGCGCGCTGATAGCCCGGGCGCCCCCGGTCGTGGACGCGGCGCGCGCCCCTGGGCATGTAGCCGTCCACCTCGGCCGACCCGAGCGCTTCGCCGCGGCCCAGACGCCGCGCCAGCGGCGCGAGCGCGTCGAGCGCGGCTTGCATGGACGTGGTCGACAGGCCGGTGGGCACGATGTAGATCCCGCGCCGGGCGCTCGAGGTGCCGGGGTTCTCGGGGTGCATCGCCGTGATCGCGGGGACGCGCTGGGCTTGCGAGACCTTGCAGACCAGCGCGCACGCCAGGCCGTAGCGCCCCGAGCCGAACGCTGGGCCGGCGACGAGCAGGTCGGGCTTGAGCCGGTCGAGCTCGGCGGCGATGGCGCGTGAGGCCTCCTCGCCGCGCTCGCTGACGAAGTTGTCGCCGCCGATCAGCGTAGCCTCGACGCGCGCCCCGTCGCCCAGCGCCTTTTCTAGAGCCCGGCCCGGACCCACGGCGCCGGCCTTCACCGTGATACCGACGTGGGCCTGGTCCTCGCCGCCGATGCCCCCGAAGAACTGGTTCACGTAGTGCAGGACGCGAAGCTGACCGCTCATGACGTTGCCCCTCCCCCCGTGGATTCTAGCGGAAATGCTAGAATCCCTCTCGCGCTTTGCGCCGAGACGCTGCCGCTGAATTGCTCATGTCGAGAGGAGAGTCGTCGTGATGAAGACTGCGATGTGGACCGTGATCGTTCTGGGAATCGTCGCGCTGGCGCTCGGCGCCGGCATCGTCCAGGGTCAGCAGGCGCCGACCGGCGAGTACAAGATCGGCGTGCTCGAGCCGCTCACCGGCAATCTCGCGGTGCAGGGCAAGCTGCACGTCGAGGGCTACGAGATCATGCGCGACCTCATCAACACCCGCTTTGGCGGCGTGATGGGCAAGAAGCTCGTCTTCGCCGTCGGCGACGCCGTCGACCCCACCGCGGCGGCCTCGGAGGCCACGCGACTGGCCGCGCGCGAGGGCGTGAAGATCATCACAGGGACGTTCTCCTCCACGCTTTGCGGCGCGGCCAGCGAGGCGGCGGCGCGGCAGAACGTCATCTACTGGGAGACGTCCTGCGTCGATCCGCGCATGACCCGGCGCAATCTGAAGAACGTGTTCCGCACCGAGATCGACGGCACCGGGTTCGGCTGGTACAACGTCGAGTTCATCGCCAAGCACCTGGCGCACCGACTCGGCAAGAAGACCAGCGAGCTCAAGATCGCCTACCTCTCGGAGGATTCGTCGTACGGACAGAGCGTGACCGAGTCCGCCCGCCAGCGCGCCAAGCAGGAGTTCGGCATGCAGGAGGTCGGGCCGGAGTACTATGCGTCCTCCACCAACGACCTGACGCCGGTCATCCTGAAGCTGAAGGCCACGAACCCCGACATCCTCCACCACATCGCGCGAGACCCGGACGCCATCCTGTTCTGGCGCCAGGCCCGCGAGCAGAACTTCCAGGTCAAGGCCGTCGTGCACGCCGGCGCGACCGGATATGGCACACCGGGGTTCGGCAAGGCGTTCGGCAACGACGCCAACGGGCCCTTCGCGCTGCTCGAGCCCGGCCCGGGCTTTATCATCGAGAAGCTCCGGCCGGAGGGCCAGGCGGTCGAGCGCGCGTTCCGCGAAGCGGTGAAGGCCAAGACGGGCTCGGACGTGCTGGCGGGCGGCCATCAGCTCGCCGCCGGCGGCCTCTGGGTCCTGAAGCTGGCGCTCGACGCGGCGAAGACCGATGACCTCGACAAGTTCCGCCCGGCCGTGCTGGCGCTCGACCTGCCGGTCGGCTCGGCCGTCAACGGCTGGGGCGTGAAGTTCGACGAGACCGGGCAGAACTCCAACGCGCGCGTGCAGCACTACATGCTGCAGTGGCAGAACGGCTCGCTCGTCACGGTGTGGCCGGAGGAATTCACGACCCATCGCGCCAAGTGGATTCCGCTCGGTCCCTGGGACCAGCGGAAGTAGGTGACCGTCCTCCCGCAGCTGATCGTCTCGACGCTGCTGCTGGGCGGCATCTACGCGCTCATCGCGGTGGGGCTCACGCTGATCTTCGGCGTGATGCGCGTCGTGAACTTCGCGCACGGTGAGTTCCTCATGCTCGGGATGTACCTCGCCCTTTTCGCGTTCGCGCGGCTCCACTTCGACCCGTACGTGACGCTGGTCCTGTCGCTGCCGATCTCCTTCGCCGTCGGCTGGGCGAGCTACCGGGGCGTGATGCGGCCGATCGTCCACGCCTCGCACAACGTGCAGGTGTTCACGACGGTCGGGCTGTCGATCGCGCTCCAGAACCTGGCGCTGGTGCTGTGGACGGCTGACGCTCGCTTCCTGCGCACGGACTACTACGCGGTGGTCGTCCGGATCGGCGGCGCCGCCTTCAACGTGGCGCAGATCGTCGCCTTCGCGCTCGCCGTCGCCCTCACCGCCGGCCTCTTCGCGTTCATGCGCTGGTCCTATATCGGCAAGGTGATGCGCGCAACGGCGCAGGATCGCGATGCCTCCGCGCTGATGGGCATCGACACCGACCGGGTCTACGCGATCACCTGGGCCGTGGGCATCGCCTGCGTCGGCGCCGCCGGCGTGCTACTGGCGCCGATCTATCCCGTGTACCCGACCGCCGGCCTGCAGTTCGTGCTGATCGCCTACGTCGCGGTCGTCCTGGGCGGCCTCGGCGACATGGCCGGCGCGCTGATCGCCGCGCTCGCGGTCGCCGCGGTCGAGGTGGCGGGCTCGTACACGATCGGCACGGCGTGGAAGGAGGTGCTCTACCTGCTGCTGTTCATCGGCATCCTCGTGGTGCGCCCGGCCGGGCTCTTCGGGCAGCGCGGCGCCGAGGCGCTCGGCACGTGAAGGCCGTTGCGCCGGCCGCGGTCGTCTTCGTTTGCGCGGGGCTGGCGCCGCTCGTCGTGCACGACGCGTTCCTGCTCGACAGCCTCGTGCTGATCTTGATCTGGGGCAGCGCCGCGGCGGCGTGGAACGTGGCCGGGGGCTACGCCGGCCAGATCTCGCTCGGCCACTCCGCCTTCTTCGGCATCGGCGCGTACGCCGCCGGGCTGGTCGTCACCCGGTGGGAGCTCTCGCCGTGGCTCGGCCTCGCGGTGGGCGCCCTCGTGGCGATGGCGATCGGGCTCGTCGTGGGCTACCTGTCGAACCGCCTGCGCGGCCCGTACTTCGTGCTCGCGACGATCGCGTTCTCGCAAGTGCTGCTCATCGTCGGCAGTCGCTGGCGTGGTTTCACGTCGGGCTCCGAGGGCATCCCGGTCCCGTTCCGCCCCGGGTTCTGGACCCTCGGCATCGCGGACAAGCGGGTGTGGGTCTGGATCACGCTGGCGCTCGCGGTGCTCGCGTACCTGCTGCAGCTCTACCTCGACCGGTCGCGCCGCGGCTACCAGCTGGTGGCGGTGCGCGAGGACGAGGACGCCGCGCTCTCGCTCGGCGTGCCGGCCCGGTGGCTGAAGGTCGCCGCGATTTGTGCCAGCGCCGCGCTCACCGCCGCCTGCGGCGCGCTGTGGGCGCAATATATCGGGTTCGTCGACCCGTTCTACGTGTTCTCGGTGGATCTGTCGGTGAAGTTCGCGCTGGCGGCGATCATCGGCGGCCTCGGCACGGCGCTCGGCCCGTTCCTCGGCGCGGCGCTCATCACGACCGTCGAGACGTACCTCCGCGCCCAGTTCGGCGGCATCGGCACCAGGCTCATCGGCATCTACCTGATCGTCTACGGCTGCGCGCTCATCGTGATGGTGCGATGGGTCCCGCACGGCCTCGTCGGGTGGATCGGCGAGCGACTGCGCCGGCGCGTCACTGCGCGCGCCGAGACATGAGCCTCCTGTCGATCGCCGGCGTCTCCAAGCGATTCGGCGGCATCGTCGCCAACCAGGGGATCTCGTTCGACGTGGCGCCGGGCGAGCTGGTGGGCATCATCGGGCCGAACGGCGCGGGCAAGTCGACGCTGTTCGAGATCATCACCGGCTTCTACCATCCCGACGAGGGGGTGGTGAGTCTCGATGGCGCGCGGCTCACCGGCCTCTCGCCTGACGCAATCTGCCGGCGCGGCGTCGCGCGCACGTTCCAGAAGCTGCGGCCGTTCCAGGGGCTCACCGTGCTCGACAACGTGATGGTCGGTGCGCTCACCCGCACGCGGGACGTGCGCCACGCGCGCGAGCGGGCGCGCGAGCTGGTGGGGAAGGTGGGGCTCGCCGAGAAGGCCGAGGCCCATGCCCGCACGCTGTCCACCGGCCAGCGCAAACGGCTGGAGCTGGCGCGCGCGCTCGCCACCGAGCCGCGTGTGCTGCTGCTCGACGAGGTCACCGGCGGCGTGGATCAGCGGACGATCCCCGAGCTGGTGCAGCTCGTCCGCGATCTGCACGCGGGCGGCCTCACGGTGCTGGTGATCGAGCACAACATGCGCGTGATCACCGCGGTCGCCCAGCGCATCGTGGCGCTCCAGCTCGGCGAGGTGATCGCCGACGGCCCGCCCGATCAGGTGACGCGCGATCGCCGGGTGGTCGAGGCGTATCTGGGCCTGGCATACACGCAATGACCGGCCCGATGCTGACGGTCGAGGGGCTCGACGTCGCTTACGGCGACTTCCAGGTGCTGTGGGGCGCCGAGCTCCGCGTCGACGAGGGGGAGATCGTCTGCGTGCTCGGCCCGAACGGCGCGGGCAAGTCGACGCTGATGAACACGATCTCGGGGCTGGTGCATCCGCGCGCCGGGCGGATCACGTTCCTCGACCAGCGCGTCGACGGATTTCCGCCGCACCGCGCGGCCGGCCACGGCCTGGCCCACGTGCTCGAGCGTCGGCGCTTGTTTCCTTTCCTCACGGTGCTCGACAATCTGCTGCTGGGCGCCCACAACCCTCGGGCACGCCCGGTGCGCGCCGAAACGCTCGCGCGCGTGGAGGCGCTGTTTCCCGTCGTGCGGGCGCGGAGCGGGCAGCTCGCGCATACACTCTCGGGCGGCGAGCAGCAGATGGTGGCGATCGCCCGCGGTTTGATGGCGTGCCCGCGCCTGCTCATGGTCGATGAGCCGTTCCTCGGCCTGGCGCCGCGGGTCGCCCAGGACATCGGCCTCCTCATCCGGCGAATTCGGGACGACGAAGGCATCAGCGTCGTCTTCATCGAGCAGAACGTGGAGGTGGCGCTGCGGCTGGCCGACCGCGGCTACGTGCTGGAATCCGGGCGCACGATCCTGAGCGGCCCGTCGGAGGAGCTGCTGCGGTCTTCGGAAGTGAAGCGCATCTTCCTCGGCGACGTCGCGCTGTGACGGCTAGCTCAGAGGGCGCGAAGGTCGACGATCGAGATGCCGAGCTTCCGCGTCGACAGCCTCCGCAGAAGCCGCTGATCGGCGGTGACGAAGGCGGCGTGCTCGCGCTCGGCCAGCGCGAGGTAACGCAGTCGTAGACTGGATGAGTCAGGCGTCGCGCCACGTCCATCGCGCGCGGCAGAGCGCATTCGCCACTTCGACGAGCAGCAGATCGGGAGCAAGAACGTCGTCCGCGCCGTCACGGACGCGGTCGGCCTCGTCGCTCAGCACCTCGGGGATCACCCACTTGACGACGATACTGGCATCGACAACCCAGCTCACCGATCGCGGTCCTTCCGGATCAACCTCGTGCTATCGCTGTGGCGGCGACCGACGAGCTTCCGACGAAATGCCGCCGCCCGCTGGCCAAAGCCGGAGCGGTCGGCACGCGCCGCATCGGTCAGGATCGTCCGGAGTTCTCGCTCGAGCGAGACGCCCTTCCGGGCCGCGCGCGACTTCAATCGGCGCATCGCGTCCTCTTCGATGTTTCGGATCACGACCTGGGCCACCCGGTCACCCTCCTCTGATATCACGATGATATCATCCAGCCGAGTGGCCGCGGCAGCCGTAGGTTGCCGTTGCGGGGGCTGCGCGGTCAATCTCCAACCGCCGATACAGCGACGGGGAGTCCGCGGAGGGTGCGCCTGGCTAGGCGAGGGTGGTACCTTCCAGATCAATAAGGCCCGCAAACGGAGGGATCTCATGGCGAGCGCGAAGCTTCCGACTCCCGACGAGCTCAAGGCGGTCGGCCGGCAACTGGGGCTGAATCTATCCGAGACCGACGTCGCGTTCTTCCTGGAGACCATGGGCGGCAACGTGGCGGCCTATCACGCGATCGAGGCGATGGCCGACCCGATGCCGGCGGTGAAGTATCCGCGCACGCCCGGCTATCGGCCCGAGGGCGCGGAGAACAAGTACAACGCCTGGTACTACAAGAGCGAAGTCCACGGCGCGTCCTCCGGCAAGCTCCGGGGCAAGCGCATCGCGCTCAAGGACAACGTGTGCCTGGCCGGCGTGCCGATGATGAACGGCGCCTCCACGCTGGAGGGGTACGTCCCCGACGTGGACGCGACCATCGTCACGCGCATGCTCGACGCCGGCGGCACGATCCTGGGCAAGGTCCACTGCGAGTACTTCTGCTTCTCGGGTGGCAGCCACACCAGCGCGGCCGGGCCCGTGCAGAATCCACGCAAGGCGGGCTACTCGGCGGGCGGCTCGTCATCGGGGAGCGCCGCCGTCGTGGCCGCCGGCGAGGTCGAGATGGCCATCGGCGGCGACCAGGGCGGCTCGATCCGTATCCCCGCCGCCTACTGCGGCGTGTACGGGCTGAAGCCCACGCACGGCCTGGTGCCCTACACGGGGATCTTCCCCATCGAGCTGACGCTCGATCACACCGGCCCGATGACGGCGACGGTGGCCGACAACGCGCTTCTGCTCGAAGTGCTGGCGGGGCCCGACGGGCTCGATCCGCGCCAGATGAACGTCAAGACCGCCGCCTACACGAGCGCGCTGACGGGTGACGCGCGCGGCATGAAGATCGCGGTCGTGAAGGAAGGCTTCGGCCACGCGAGCTCGGAGTCGGACGTCGACGCGCTGGTGCGCAAGGGTGCCGCGACGTTCAAGCAGCTCGGCGCGCAGGTGGACGAGGTGTCGATCCCGTTCCACCTGGCCGGCCCCGCCATCTGGACGCCGATCGCCGTCGAGGGCGCGACCTGGCAGATGCTGAACGGTAACGGCTTCGGCTTCAACTGGAAGGGCCTCTACGTCACGAGCCTCATCGACGCCCACTCGGCCTGGCGCCAGCGCGCCGACGAGTTCTCCGACACGCTGAAGACGACGATCCTGTTCGGCCAGTACGCGCTGAACAAGTACCGCGGCCACTACTACGCGAAGTGCCAGAACCTCGCGCGCACGCTGCGCGCCGCCTACGACGCGGTGCTGAAGGACTACGACCTGCTGCTGATGCCGACGCTACCGCTCAAGGCCACGCCGCTCCCCAAGCCAGACGCGCCACGGATGGAGATCATCCAGCGGGCGTTCGAGATGCTGCCGAACACCGCGCCGTTCGACGTCACCGGCCATCCGGCCATGAGCCTGCCGTGCGGGCTCAGCGACGGGCTGCCGGCCGGGATGATGTTGATCGCGAAGCACTTCGACGAGATGTCGATCTACCGGGCGGCATCGGCGTTCGAGAAGGCAGGCGATTGGAAGGGGATCCGAGCCTAGCCCGACGCGGCGACAGCTGGCGACCCTCCGGCGCGTGCGGTACG
>QHSI01000113.1:9026-59381 GCA_003221515.1 Candidatus Rokuibacteriota bacterium | reverse complement strand
GGATGCCGAGCTGCATCGCGACCGAGTCGATGAGCTGCTGGAATCGATCGCTTAGCGGGCGCGTGACGGTTTCCGCCTCGTCGCGCGCCTCGACCATCGCCGGAACATCCTTCCAGACGACGATCTGGTAGGTGGCCACGCTCAGCCGCCCATGAACTGGGCGAGCAGCGTGATGCGGTCCCCGGGCCGAAGCGGTGAATCGAGGCTGTGGTCGATGCCCAGCACGGCGTCGTTCACGAGCACCTCGATGTGCTCGCCGAGCTCGTTGCCGTGCCACAGGGCGCCGTGGAGCTCCGGAAACTTTGCCGAGGCGCCGGCCAGGATGCTGCGAACGGTCGCGCCCGGCGTGAGCGGCTCCTCGAGGATGCGGCGCCCCGTCCCGTCGCCACCGACGAACTTCGTGACCCAGGAGGCGACCTCCACCGGAATCGTTGCGGCCGTGGCGGGAGCGGGGCTCATGGCGGATCCGTCAGCAGCAGGCCGTCAGCAGGCGGACCAGCTCCGACGCCATATCGGAGCGTGCCGAGTAATAGACGAAACGCTCCTCCTTGCGGCTCTGGACCAGCCCGGCGCGCCGCAGCAGGTCGAGGTGGTGCGAGAGCGTCGGCCCCGGGATGTCGAGCTCGGCCTGGATCTCGCCGGCCGGGACCTCGCGCCCACGGCGAACCAGCAAGAAGAAGATCTCGAGGCGCGTGAGGTGGGCGAGCGCCTTGAACGCCTCGACATGATCCTCGCGAGCCTGCAGCCGAGCGAGCGGAAGGGTCTTCACGTTTCCAAATCTATCATTGGAGCGGGTGCGTTGGAGGCCGGCTTGTACCGAGGGTGGCCTGAGAGGGATGCGAGCCGGCTCCGGTCCGTAGTCTTCCCGGAAGGTGGTGCGGAGGCTCGGGCCGTCGATCCACCTGCGGGCCTTACGGGGCCGGCTTGCTCTTCAGGCGCCGGACCAGCTCCTCGTAGGAGCTCGTCCGGACGATCCGGTCGAATTGGGATCGGTAGTTCGCGATGAGACTCACGTTCTCGATGACGACGTCGTAGATGAGCCAGCGGTCGCCGTGCCGAAGCATCCGCGATTCGACCGGGACTTCGGTGCCGTTCTTCGTCAGGATCCGGGCCCGGACGATGGCCATGTCGCCGTCGATCGACTCGCCGACGTATTTGATCCTCTCCCCGCCGTATTCGTTGATCCGGGTGATGTAGGTGCGCTCCAGCAGCTCGGCGAAGAGCTGGATGAACTCGTCGCGCTCGGCCGGCGTGCGGGCCTGCCAATGTCGGGCGAGCACGCGCTTGGCCGTCTCGGTGGAGTCGAACGCCTCGAGCGCGACCTTGCGGACCGCGGCGCGGCGGTCGGTCCCCGCCAGCGCCGGATCGTCGAGGACCTTGATGACCTTGTCGGTGTATTCCCGAAGCTGGTCGGTGGGGCTGCCGGCCCATGCCGGCGCCGCGATCACGAGCAGGGCTCCGATGACGATGGTCTTCATTATGTGGTAACGCATACGAGCCCGAGTATACGCCGGCCCTCCACCCAGGCCGAAACTAGGCGCACTCGAGGGGGTGCCGGCCGGCGCTCACGCCGCGGGCACCGGCGCCGACACGCGCACGCTCGGCTCCCGAGTGACGAGCAACGTACCCGAGAGCATGAGGATCGCCGCGAGCAGGTACACGGCGTGGACGCCATAGGACTGGATCACCAGCCCGCCCACGAGCGGCCCCACGATGCCGCGAACGCCCGCCAGCGTCGACCCGATCGCGACGTAGTGCGCGGTGCGTTGCGGTCCGGCGGCGTCGATGACCGCCATCATCCACACCAGCTCGAGCCCCACCGAGAGGAGCGAATCGGTGACCGAGCTCGCCACCAGGACCCAGGGGTTCCACGCGATGTAGTAGATCAGCGGCGTGGCGGAGCCGATGAGGTACATGATGCGCAGCGCCTCGACGCTCGAGCGCCGATCGACGAGCCATCCCCAGTAGACGCTGCCGACGAGCGTCGCCACCGCGGCCACCGCCGCGAGCACGCCCACCTGCGCCGCGCCGACGTGCAACACGTCGACGAGCAAGAGGGGATTCGCCGGGGTCTGGATCCAGCAGCCGAAGCCGAACAGGAACGACGCGATCAGCAGCCTCCGGAAGGCGTGGTCGTCGCACACGGCCCGCCACGCGTCGAGCAACCCGGCCGGCGGCGCCTCACCGTCAGGGTCCGGCTGCGGCACGTCGAGCCGGCGCTGGCGGAGGCTCGCGGCCATCCCGAGCAGGGCGGCGACGGCGAAGATCCAGCGATAGTCGAAGTGCTCGAACAGCTGGCCGGCGGCGAGGGCCAGCCCGATGCCGAGGACGGCGCCGATCATGCGCACGAGCCCCAGGGCGCGGCCGCGCATGTCCCGCGGGTACACGCGCTCGACGACGGCCGCCTGCGCCGGCCCCGCGGCGGCGCCGAAGAAGTCGCGCGCGATCACGAGGCCGACGAACGACCACGCCGAGCTCACGAACGGGACCAGCAGGAACACGCCGCGCGCCACCACGCCCGGCCACACGAGATACGGAAGGGGCGGACGACCGCGGAACGCGCGCGCCCACAGGAGCGAGAGCAGCAGGCAGGCGCCGCCCGCCGAGGACATGATCGCCAGCTGAAGCGGCGTGGCGCCGAGCTCGCGACGCAAGATCAGGCCGATGAACGGGCCCGTGAGCCCCGCGAAGACCGTGAACAGCAGCGTCGCGGAGATGTCGATCCTGAGTGCTCGACGCACTTCGGGGGTGAAACGGGACCCGATCATCCGGACCATTATCTCGTAGGCAGGCCCGTAGCAGCGTATCCTCCCGGGAGGCGGGGCTGTGCAAGGGTGGTGTCATCGCCTTCACGCGCTGGCTCGCGCGGGACGCCGGCCGCTACGGTGTGCGCGTCAACGCCGTCGCGCCCGGGCCGGTGCAGACCGAGATGACGCGCGGCTACGCTTACAATTGGGCCATGACTCCCCTGTCCGTCGCCGATCCGCACCCGCGCAAGCGCGTCAAGGTCCTCGACACCGAAATCGCCTACGTCGACACGGGCGCGGGCGACCCGGTCGTGTTCCTCCACGGGAACCCGACGTCGTCGTACCTCTGGCGCAACGTCATCCCGCACGTCGCCAGTCTCGGCCGGTGTCTGGCGCCCGATCTCGTCGGCATGGGGGAGTCCGGTGCCTCGAGCAGCGGCTACCGGCTTGCCGACCACGTGAGATATCTCGACGCCTGGTTCGACGCGCTCGCACTGCACCGGAACCTGGTCCTCGTCGTCCACGACTGGGGCTCGGCGCTCGGCTTCCACCGGGGGCGGCGGTATCCGGCTCACGTGCGGGGACTGGTCTACATGGAGGCGATCGTGAGGCCGGTCACCTGGCAGGAGTGGCCGGAGGCGGCGCGCAAGATCTTCCAGGCTATGCGCTCGCCGGCGGGCGAGGAGATGGTGTTGCAGAAAAACGTCTTCGTCGACCGGATCCTTCCGGCGAGCGTCATCCGCGGGCTCACGCCGGAGGAGATGGAGCGGTATCGTGCCCGCTATCGGGAGCCAGGCGAGGCGCGGCGACCGACCCTCACCTGGCCTCGCGAGATCCCGCTGGAGGGCGAGCCTGCCGACGTCGCCCGGCTGGTCCAGGCCTACGCCGACTGGCTCGCCGCCAGCCCGCTACCCAAGCTCTTCGTCAACGCCGAGCCGGGGTCGATTCTCACCGGACCCCAGCGCGACTTCTGCCGTGCCTGGCCCAATCAGCAGGAGGTCACGGTCAGGGGCAACCACTTCATCCAGGAAGATTCTCCCGACGAGATCGGCCGCGCGATCGCGTCGTTCGTCGGGCGCCTTCCCTGAGCTGCTAGTTCTCCTTCGCCACCATCAGGTTCACGGTCACCCGGCGCTTCTGGTCGTTGGGCGTGCCCTTCTCGGTGATCGGGCCCAGGCCAACCAGGTGGATCCGCGGCAACTCGACGCCCTTCTCAACCAGGAAGCGACGTACCGCCTCGACGCGCCGCTGGCTCAGCCCCACGTTGTAGGCGTACGTCCCGACCGGGTCGGCGTAGCCCTGGAGATCGACCGTGAGGCGCACGTTCTCCTTCATCTCCTTAACCAGCGAGAGGAGGGACGTCTGCGCGTTGTCGTTCAGCTCCCATTTGTCAAAGCCGAACAGGATCTGCTGGGTCTCGACCAGGTCCCGGACGTTCCGGTTCGACCACAGCCGGGTCAGGCGACCGTCGACCTCGTCGGCTTTAGTGAAGGCGCCGTCAGCCCGCTCGCGCGCGCCCTTGGCCACCTGGCCGGTCTCGACCAGCCCACCCTCGGCGGTCTTCAGGCGGGTGTCGACGCCGTCGACCCGCTGGGACTGGGCGGCCACCTTGGAATCGACCCCCCCGATCTTCTGATCGATCTCGACTTCCTTCTTGTTGACGGTCTCCGTAACCCAGTTCCTCGTGGCGACGCATCCACTCACCATGAGCGCCACCGCCGGCAGCACCAGTCCCACCTTCCACGCGGAATGCATAACGCCCTCCTCTCAATGCCCGGAAACGCCGGGCTCGGGGTCGCGGAGTGCAACCAAGTCGCCAGATGTGAAGTGTCGTGTTTTTTCTGAGAAAACGTACTAGCGAGGGGACGGGCGGTGTCCCGCTTCGCGACAGCGGGAGTCAGCCGGCTGACGGGACCGTCAGTTCAGCCGTGCGCGCAGCGAGTGCAGCGCGCGTCTCAGCTCGGCGTCGGACGGCGCTAGGCGCACCGCCACCTCGAATTCCCGGAGCGCGTCGAACCACCGGCCCTGCCTCACGTAGATACGCCCGAGGTTCATATAGGGGAATTGCCTGGGTTCGTACCGCTTGGCGATCTTGGCCCGCTCGAGCCAGGGGATCGCCTCGTCCATCTTGTCCTGCTGCATCAAATAGCAGCCGATGTCGTTATAGGGATTGCCGAAGTCAGGGTCGACTTCGATCGCCCGAAGGCACTCCTGCGTGGCCTCGTCGAGGCGGCCCTGGAAACTATAGGTCCACCCCAGGAACGTGTGCGCCTCCGCGGTCGGGCAGACCTCGATCGAGCTCCGGTAAAGCTCGATCGCGCGCTCGAGCTCGCCCTGCATCTGGTGGCGATAGGCCTCCTGCCAGATCTCGGTCGCCCGCCTGAGCTGCTCGGAGTCCATTCCTAGACTGGCCAGTCTTCTCGCCGGACGCCCATGTCCCAGAACATCCACTCGTAGCGGCTAGTGGTGACGAAGTGCGCCCGCATCGCCTCGCGCTCCGTCGGGGTCAGACGCGCCGCCACCTGGTCGGTGGCCGCGAGCACCGCCCTGACGACGCCGCCGAAGTCCTCGGAGGCGTAGGTGCCGATCCAGCGCTTGTAGAGGGGGTCCGCGGAGCCGGAGCGCTCGAGCTCCTTGCCGACCTCCCAGTAGATCCAGTAGCACGGGAGCAGCGCCGCCATCGCTTCGTGGAAAGGTGAGCCGTAGGCGACCGCCAGGAGATAGCTCGTGTAGGCGAGGTTGGTCGGGGCCAGCGGCGTCGACGCGACGTCTGCCGGCGTCAGCCCGAAGTCCTTGAAGAACGACTCGTGGAGCGTGCGCTCGACCTTCAGTGCGCCGGCGGCGTGCTCGTTGAACATGATGATCCAGTCGTCTTCGGGCGCGCGCGCCGCAGCCAGCGACAGCGCCCGGGCGAACTGGCGCAGGTAGAGGGCGTCCTGCACCGCGTAGAACTTGAAGCTCTCGCGCGGTAGCGAGCCGTCGGTGAGCCCACGCACGAACGGGTGATGCAGGATCGCGGCGTAGATCGGACCGATCGATTTCCACAGCTCGTCGGTGAAGGCCATCAGCGTCCCTTGAACACCGGCTCGCGCTTCTCGACGAAGGCCTTGGCCGCTTCGCGGTGGTCTTCCGTCATGCCGCAGCGCGTGTGGTGCCACGCCTCGAGGTCGAGCGAATCCTTGAGCGACCCGCTCTCGGCGGCGTTGAAGTTGCGCTTCATGTACCGGTAGGCGACCCGCGGCCCGCGCGCCAGCCGCCCGGCCAGCGCGAGCGTCTCCTCCTCCAGCCGCGTGTCGGGCACCACGCGGTTGACGATGCCGAGCGCCAGCGCCTGGGGCGCGTCGACGATGTCCGCCGTGTAGTAGAGCTCGCGGGCCTTGGCGCTGCCGACCAGCTGCGTGAGGTACCAGCTGCCGCCGAAGTCGCCGGAGTAGCCGACGCGCGCGAACGCCGTGGCGAACCGCGCCGTGTCACCGGCGACGCGCAGGTCGCAGGCGAGCGCCAGTGAGAGCCCGGCGCCCGCGGCCGCGCCGCGCACCATCGCGATCGTCACCTTGGGCATCTCGTGGAGCCAGCGCGAGACCTCCATGCGCGAGCGGAGCGCCTGCGCCTTGTCCTCGAGCGTCGTCCCGCCGAACTCGCGGCCCTCGGCCATCGCCTTCACGTCGCCGCCGGCGCAGAAGCCGCGGCCGGCGCCGGTCAGCACGACAACGCCGACGTCCGAGTCGTCGGCCAGACGCGGGAGCGCTTCGAGCATCGCGTCGAGCATCGGCCCCGACATGGCGTTCAAGCGGTCGGGACGGTTGAGCGTGAGCACGGCGACTCCATCCGTGACGACTTCCAGCAGGTCCTGGCCCATGGCGATCCTCCCAGGTGGCAGTGTCGCGATGGTACCATCGCGACGGGAAGGAGGCGCCGAGCATGGAAGCGGTGAAGGACGCGAGCCACCTCTACGAAGTCGAGCGCCGCGCGCAACGTCCAGGACACCTTCTACGTTCTGCAGGGCCGCCTGCGGCTCTTCCTCCGCGACCCGAAAGAAGAAGTGCGCCTCGAGCCGGGCGAGACCTACACGGTTCGGGCGCGCCGGCCACACCTCGTCACGAACGGCGGTGACGCCTCGGCGGTCTCCCTGGTCCTCCAGGGTCTCGGCGAGTACGACTACGTCCCGCTCGTGTGAGCCCGCGCGCACGGACCGCGCGGTGCTGCTCGCGGCGTACGAGGCGTTCAACTCCCCCGACGTCGAGTCGGTCCTGGCGACGATGCATCCCGACGTGGTCTGGCCGAATGGAATGGACGGCGGCCACGTTCACGGCCACGGGGGCGTCCGAGACTACTGGACGCGCCAGTGGAGCGGCATCGATCCGCACGTCGAGCCGCTGCGCTTCGAGGCCGACGACGCCGGGCGGATCGTCGTCGAAGTCCATCAGGTGGTCGGCGATCGTGCCGGAACCGTCATGGCGGACTGCGTGGTCCACCACGTCTACGACCTTCGCGACGGCCTGATCCGCACCATGGAGATTCGCGAGCCGACATCGAGGAGTCGAGAGGGATGACCACGTCGCCGCCCCGCGTCGAGCCCGTCGTGCCGCCCTACCCGCCCGAGCTGCAGGCGATCTTCGACAGGGTCATGCCGCCCGGCGTGCCGCCGCTCTCGCTGTTCACGACGCTGGCGCGCGTGCCGCGCGTCTACGAGCGCTTTCGCGCCGGTAGCCTGCTCGACCGCGGTCCTCTTTCGTTGCGCCACCGGGAGATCGTGATCGATCGCACCTGCGCGCGCTGCGGCTGCGCCTACGAATGGGGCGTCCACGTCGCGTTCTTCGCTCAGCGCGTCGCGCTCACGCCCGAGCAGGTGCGTTCGACCCTGCGTGGCGACGCGGCGGACCCGACGTGGAGCGCGGAGGAGCGGCTGCTGATCCGCCTCGTCGACGAGCTGCACGACTCGGCCTCGATCACCGATGGGCTCTGGAAGGAACTGGCCGCGGCCTTCTGCCTCGAGCAGGTCTTCGAGGCGATCGCGCTGGTCGGCTTCTACCACACCGTGTCGTTCTTCGCGAACGGCGTCAAGCTCGCGCCCGAGCCCTTCGCCTCCCCCCTGCCCTCGCCGTGACGTCCGAGCGCCTGGGCCCTTCGAGGCCCACGGACACGCAACGCGAACCCGAGGCGCGCCACGGCTCCGTCGGGGCGCGTCCGAGCGCGCGGGGGGGCTTGGGGGGCCCTTCGAGGCCCCCATGTTGTGGTGAGCATCAAAACGCCTCGTCGATCGCGCGGAGCTCGTCCGGCGTCAGCTTGAAGTCGAGCGCGGCGGCGTTCTCGCGCACGTGGTCGGGCTGGCTCGCCTTCGGGATGGTGAAGAGCGGGGCGCGCCGGGTCAGGAAGTTCAGCGTCACCTGCCGCGTCGTGCGCCCGTGGCGCTTGGCGATCTCGGCCACCGCGTCGCGCAGGAACCCGCCGCGGTTGAGCGGCGTGTAGCCGACGACCGCGACGCGCTCGCGGCCACAGTGCGGCAAGAGCTCGCTCTCGATCCCGCGGTCGCGCAGGTGGTAGAGCACCTGGTTGCACGCCAGGCGGGTGGCGCCCAGCGCCGTCTGCGCCTCTCGCATCTGGGCGACGCTGAAGTTCGACACGCCGACGAACCGCGTGAGCCCCCGGGTCACCAGCGTCTGCATGGCGCGCATCGTGTCGGCGATCGGATGATGGGAGGACCACCAGTGCACGAGGAAGACGTCGACGTGATCGGTCTCCAGGCGCTTGAGCGATTGCTCGCACGCCTTGACGGTGCCGGTCGCGGATGCGTTCGACGGCAGCACCTTGGTGACGAGGAAGAGGCTCTCGCGTGGGACCCCTTTGATGGCCTGGGCCACGATGCGCTCGGCCCCGCCGTCCGCGTACATCTCGGCGGTGTCGATGTGGGTCAGCCCGAGCTCGATGCCCAGGCGCAGCGAGGCGATCTCCTGCTTCTGGCTCGAGCGGCTTTCGCCCATGCGCCAGGTGCCCTGGCCGATGACCGGCACCTGCACGCCAGTGGCGCCGAAGAGACGCTTGATCACGTCGTGGTCTCCATCCTATCGCGGACGATGGCGGACGTCGCGACTGACCAGCGCGGATCGCGCACGCGCGCGATCATGACCCCGATCGCGATCACGGCGGCCACGGCGGCGACCCCGAACACCGCCGAGTAGCTGAGCGCGTCGGCCAGTAGCCCGGCGGCCAGCGGCGCGCCGAAGGCGATCGGCGCCATCAAGGTCGTCCCGAGACCGATGTAGGTCGGCTGCTCCGCCGGGGCCGGCGCGAATTCCAGCAGCACGTTCAGCGTCGAGACGTTCATCGCGGCGAGATGAACGCCCATGAGGACGAAGACCGCGCCGAAGACGCCGAGGGTCGGAGCCGCGAGCGCGATGACGTTGCCGGCGAGCGTCGCCAGGAGGCCCGTGATGATCACCAGGCGGTGACCGTGCCGGTCGGCGAGCCAGCCGAGGACCACGTTCGCCCCCATCTGCCCGAGGGTCATCAGCGTGGTGAAGACCCCGACCTGCGAGGGCGGCGCCTGCCACGCGGCGAGCGCGTAGACGGTGTAGAAGCCACCGCCGACCGAGCCGACGACCGCAAACGCCCGTGCGCCGAGATACCAGGCCAGGTTCCGGTCGCGGCCGAGTAGCGCCGGCATCCGCGACAGATAGGCGCGCAGCGTCACGCGCTCGGCGGTGGCGATGGCCGCCGGCTCGCGCACGAATGCCAGGGCGATATACGAGAGGATCATACAGACCGTGGCGAAGGCGAAGCACACGCCGTAGCTCGCGGGCGCGGCGACCGCCGCCAGGATCGACGCGATCGCGAAGCTCCCGGCGAAGCCACCGGCGCTGGCCGCGAGGTTCGCGAACGCGAAGAAGCGCCCGCGCGCGGTCACGGGAATCACCCGACCGATCAGATCCATCCACGCCGGCATGAGCACACCACCGACGCCCGTGGTCACCAGCAGCATCAGTAGTAAGAGGACCAGCGCCAGCACCGGCGCGGGTCCCGCGATGAAGAACGCGGTGAGGGCCAGGATCGCGAACGGCACACGCTCCCACACCGTGTAGCGGAGGATGAACGGCAGCTTGCGCGGAAGCGCCTCGGTGTGGCCCGCCGCGAACAGCGAGGGCAGGAACCAGCCCAGCGTCATCACGGCCGGAATCGCGCCGACGACGACGTTGGGCGCGCCCAGGTAGGCCGCGAACGCGGGCAGCAGCGTGGACTGCGAGGCGAGCGTCAGGCCCACGACGAAGAACGCGTAGTCGGCGCCGAGGGCCGCCACGTTGTGGCGCAGATGCGCGGTCACGCGGTCAGCCGAGCCGGATGTCGAGCCAGCCGTGGGGCGTGACGGTGACCCGCTCGCCTTCGCGGACGAGCACGGTCGTGGTCGCCGACTCGAAGATGGCCGGCCCCTTGGCCTCGAGCCCCGCGACGAGCCCGTCCAGCCGGCGCACCGGGACCTCGACCCAGTCGCCCAGCCAGACGCGCCGGCGCGCGGGCGGCGCGGCGGCGCGCCGTTCGACCGTCCCGGCGCCGGCCGGCAACACCGGCAGCGCGCCGATGACCGCGACGCGCGCGTTGACGATGACGACCTCCTGGCCCGGCGCGCTGTACGCGTAGAGCTCCTCGTGACGACGGTGGAAGCGCGCGGCGGCCTGATCCAAAAGGTCCGCCGCCGCCGGATCCACGCCGTCGAGGTCCACCGAGATCTCGAAGATCTGCTCGCCGTAGCGCATGTCGAGCGCGCGGCGCACGGTGACGTCTCCCGCGAAGCGCGCGAGGCGCTTGCGGCCCTCTCGCTCGAGCCACGCGAAGAGCTTGCGCAGCCCCGCGGCGGTCATGCGCCCGACCTCGCTGACGTGCGAGCGCACCATCTCGTAGCGCAGATCGGTCGCCAGCATGCCCCACGCCGACAGCACCGCGGCGGCGGAGGGCACGATCACACGCTGGATTTCGAGGAGGCGCGCGACCTCGGTGATGTGGAGCCCGGCCGCCCCGCCGAAGGCCACCAGCGCGAACCGGCGCGGGTCCACGCCGCGGCGGACCGAGACGATCTTGATCCCCTCGGCCATGTTGGTGTTGACCACCTTCGAGATGCCCTCGGCCGCGCGCAGCGGCGTCGTGCCCAGCCGGGCGGCGACCGCGTCGACGGCCGCGCGCGCCGCCGCGGCGTCGAGCGCGATGCGCCCGCCCAGGAAATTCCCGGGATCCAGGAACCCCAGCACCAGATTGGCGTCCGTCACGGTCGCGCGCGTGCCGCCCTTGCCGTAGCACGCCGGCCCCGGCTCGGCCCCGGCGCTCTCGGGCCCGACGTGGAGAATTCCACCCGCGTCCACCGACGCGACCGAGCCGCCGCCGGCGCCGAGCGTGTGGATGTCGATCGCCGGAAGCGCGACCTTCGCCACTCCGACGGTCTTCTCGCTGGTGAGCTGGGGCTCGCCCGAGCGCAGGAGGGCGATGTCCGTCGAGGTCCCGCCCATGTCGAACGTGATCAGGTCGCCCTCGCCCAGGAGGCGTGCGCTGTAGCGTCCGGCGGCGACGCCGCCGGCCGGCCCCGACAGCACCGCGCCGGCGGCGAGCCGCGCGGCTTCGCGCACGAGCGCCACGCCGCCGTGCGACTGCATGATCAGCACGTCGCCGCGATAGCCGTGGCCCTTCAGGCGCGCCGCCAGGCTCGCGAGATAGCGCGACAGCCCCGGGCCCACGTACGCGTTCACCACGGTCGTCCAGACCCGCTCGTATTCCTTGATCTGCGGCAAGACCTCGGACGAGAGCGACACGTACGCGCCGGGCAGGCGCCGGGCGAGGGCGCGGCCCGTCAGCGACTCGTGCCGGGGATTCCGGTACGAGTGGAGATAGCAGACCGCGACCGCCTCGACGCGCGCCTTCTCGAGCGCGGTGATTGCCGTCTCGAGCGACCGGGCGCCCAGCGGCGTGGCCACGGTGCCGTCGAAGCGCATGCGCTCGCGCACGCCCAGGCGGCGCGCGCGCGGCACGAGCGGCACGGGCGGCGCCATGCGGAGGTTGTAGCGATCGTCCTTCAGGCCCTCGCGCATCTCGATGACGTCGCGGTGTCCCTCGGTGGTCAGGAGCCCGACGCGTGCGCCCTTGCGCTCGAGCAGCGCGTTGGTCGCGACGGTCGTGCCGTGCACGATCGAATCGGTCTGCGCGAGGAGCCCGCGCAGGTCCGTGCCGAGCTCGACCGCGAGCAGCCCGAGCCCGTCGACGAGGCCGTCGGAGGGATCGGCCGGAGTCGAAGCAGATTTGGCGATCGTGACCGTGCCGCGCTCGTCGGCGGCGACGAGGTCGGTGAAGGTGCCGCCGACGTCGATCCCGATGCGGTAGCGGCGGCTCACCGCGCCATCAATAGAGCGTCCTCTGGAGCCCTTCCTCGCTCTCGCGCAAGTACTCCTCGAGGGTCTTGCCCGCCGGCTGGAGCTTCTCGTACAGCACGCACGCCATCGTCGGCAGCGCGTCGCGATCGGGCCAGCTCGCCGGCTCCCACAGCTTGGAGCGCCGGAAGGCCTTGGGACAGTGGAAGAAGCACTCCTCGATCTCGACGCCGATCGCGAGCTGGGGCAGCTTGCCCTGGGCCGACAGCGTCGTCAGCAGCGCCTCGTCGCGGACGATCCACGCGCGTCCGTTCACGCGCAGCGTCTCCTCGCGCCCGGGGATCAGGAAGATCAACCCGACGTGCGGGTTCTCGAGGATATTGCGCATGCCGTCGAGCCGCTTGTTGCCGATCCGGTCGGGAATCGCGAGGTGGTGCTCGTCGAGCACGCGGACGAAGCCGGGCGCGTCGCCCTTGGGCGAGACGTCGCAGCGGCCGGAGGCGCTCGACGTCGCCAGCAACAGAAACGGCGAGCGCGCGATGAAGTCGCGGCCGTGCTCGTCGACGTTCGCGCTTTCTTTCTTCACCGCCCGCTCGCTCGGCGTGCCCATGAGCTGCCGCAGCTCGCTCTCCGACGTCACCACGCGCTTGAACATTGGATCCTCCTGGACGCCGCGCAATCTCGCTATTGCGTCCGTGGTCCGCGCCACCGGCCGTCGCGGGGGGACCCGCCGGCCGAGGCGCGACTGTGAAAAAGGTAGACGGCTCGTGCGGTCAAGTCAATCGACTCCGCCTCCGATCACGACGACGTCGGCCGTGTCGATCATGTTTGTCATCGCGCCTCCGCGATCCGCTAGGGCTGCTCGCCGCGCGCGAGCCGGGCGGCGATGTCGTCGAAGCAAGATACCTTATCATGTGGTGAGCCCGCGGGCCGTTTCACATCCGAGCCGGTGCGGTGTTCTCACCAATGATGGGCGCACAGCCGTTCGAGACCATCGTGGCCGCGCATCACGCGGAGATCTTCCGATATCTGCGGCGCGTCACGTCGCGTACGAGCGAGGCCGAGGATCTCTCCCAGGAGACGTTTCTGCGCGCGTATCGCGCCTACCGCACCTTGACTCCGGAGGCCAACGTCCGGGCCTGGCTCTTCGCGATCGCGACGAACCTGAGTCGGAACCACTTCCGCGGCGAGAAGCGCCGCCGCCTCGCGTACGCTTCGGCCGCGGTGGAACAGCGCGAGACCGACCTCGAGGGGCCGGAGAGCGTGGCGCTGTTCGGCGAAGCCCGGACGCTGCTCGAGACCACGATCCGGGGGCTGCCGCTGAAGCAGCGGGCGGCGTTCACCCTCCGAAAGATGCACGACCTCGACTACGAAACGATCGGGCAAAGCCTCGACTGCTCGGCGGAGAGCGCGCGCGCCCATGTCTTTCAGGCGCTCCGTAAGATCCGGCGGAGTCTCGACGGGCACGAATTTGCGCACATGGAGCCATCACGATGAAGCACAAGCCGCAGTCCTGCCGCGAGATCGAAGCCGACCTGATCGCCACGGCGACGGGGGACGCTGAGCCGGTGGTCCGCGGGCGGGTCGAGGACCACATTGGGTTCTGCGCCGCCTGCCGCGGGGACTTCCAGCGCTACCGCGAGATCGACGGCGTCGTGGGCGTGCTCCGGCGCGAGCCGGCGATGGAGGGCGCCGTCCGCGCTCGCGAGCGGCTCGAGTCGCGGCTGGCGGACCTGAGATCGCGGCTGATGATGTACCGCGTGTTCCCCTCGCCGCTCGGCAACATCCTCATCGCGCGCTCGGAGCACGGCGTGTCGCTGGTGGAGTACCTGGGCGAGCGCACCGGCTTCAAGTTCTCACGGCTCGCGCAGGTGGCGGGCGTCGAGGCGCAGGAAGACGGTCTCGAGGTCGAGGCGCTCTACCGCGAGCTGCTCGAGTACCTGCAGGGCAAGCGCACGCGGCTCGAGTGGCCGCTCGACCTCCGGCTGGCCCGCAGCGACTTCCAGCGCGCGGTGATGAAGGCGACGGTGGCGATCCCCTACGGCGCGGTCGCCTCGTACGCGGGCATCGCCACTGACGTCGGCAACCGCTCGGCGGTGCGCGCCGTCGCGCAGGCGCTCCGCTGGAATCCGCTGCCGATCGTCGTGCCCTGCCACCGCATCATCGGGAGCTCCGGCTTGCTGACCGGCTACGCGGGCGACAAGCTCTCGCTCAAGACGCGGCTCCTGGGCCTGGAAGGCGTGCCCACGCTCAGCGCGCACCGCGATCCGCGCGTGGCGCGCGACACCATGTACGTGCGCGACCGCAACGAGGTCGAGTACTGCCTGCCCACGTGCGGCGGGCTCCCCTCGCGCACGCTCGCCGACCTCACGCTGTTCGCCTCGCGCGAGCGCGCCGAGTCGGCCGGCCTGGCGCCCTGCACCGCCTGCCGCCCGGATCTGCACCCGCTCTCGGCGTAGCCCCGCCTCGCGCGTTTCACGTCGACCGCTCCGCGGTGTCACAGAGAGCGACGGAAGTGCGCGCCGCAGGTCGTCGCGGGGCTGGGGCTCGGCCGGCCGAGGCGCGGCTATCAGGGAGGTCGACATGCTGACAGTGTTCATCGGATTGCTCGTGTTCCTACCGCCCGCGTTCGTGGTGGCGCTGCTTCTGTTCTCGGGTCGATTCCAGCGCCGTGCGGAGGCGACGATCGCGCGCCAGATCGAGGTCACCGACGCGATCCACGCCGCGCTGGGCGCGGTCGTCTCGCCCGTGGTGCGTCACCGACTGGATGGGCGGTGGCAGGTCTTCATCCCCCTCGAGCTCGACAACGCCGACACGGTGACGCAAGTGGTTCGCGCGGCCCGCGGCGTTTTCGACGCCCACGAGGGAACGCGACCGGGGCGCTTCGAGATCGTGCTGAGCCCGCGCGAGAAATTCGCGCCGCAGCGTGAGCGCGCCGCGGTCGCGGCGGGTGCAGCCGGAGGGGAGTCGGTGTCATGGACCTGAACGTCTACTCGGTCGAGTGGCTGGCTCGAGAGCGGCTCGCCGACGCACGCGCGAGGGTGGCGCGCGAGGTGTGGCTCCGGTCGCTGCGTCCGCCACGCCGGCCGTGGCGCGTCACGCTGGGGCTGGCGCTGATCGGCCTCGGCCGTCGGGTCGTCGGAGACCGCGGCGATGATCAGGTGAGCAACGCGAGTTAGCGGCGCACGAAGCCGCCGTCGCGGTCGAGCGCGCGCGCGGCGCGCGATCGCTTCGCCGGCGAGCCGTAGCCGCCGCCACCGGACGACTCGACCAGGAACACGTCGCCCGGACGCACCTGGATCCCGACCTCTTTGGTCTTCAGGACGCGGTCCGGCCGGCCGCGCGAGCGGAGGCGGTAGCGGTGGGGACGGCCGTCCCGGCCGCCGAGGAGGCCGTACGGAGCGTGGCGCACGCCGTCACCGGCGGTGTTCGCGACGGCCGGCTCCTCGACGTCGACGCGCAGTCGTAGCTCCGCCCCGACGCCCCCGCGATGCATCCCGTCTCCGGCCGAGTCGGCGCGGAACTCGTGATGCTCGAACGTCAGCGGGAACCGCGCCTCCGCCACCTCGACGCTGCCAAACTTGATCCCGCCGGCGGCCTGGCCTTCGCCGGCCGTCTCCCAGCCGTCGCCCGCGGCGGTCGCACCGCCGCCGGGCCGCGCGTGGAACAGGTGCCAGATGAACGGCTTGCCCGTCCGGGGGTTCGTGCCCTTGATGGCGACGCGGAACCGTCGCCCCCAGCCCGCGATCGCGCGATCGGGGCACGCGGGCGCCAGCGCCTTGATGATCGCCTCGGCGATCTCCTGGGCGCAGTGGTTGGTGGCGAGCGTCACCGGCGCGGGCGGATAGGGCCACACGATCGTCCCCTGCTTGGCGATCACCCGCACGGGCCGGAACGTCCCCGAGTTCTTCGGCGTGCGCGGGTCGATGAGATACGCGAACGCCATGTGCACCGCCGACATCGTGTTCGGGAACGACGAGTTGACGAAGCCGTGCACCTGCGGATGGCAGTCGCTCAGGTCGATCGTGAGCGCGCCGCCCTTCTTGGTCACGGTGGCGCGGATCCAGATGTCAGTGAAGCCGTGGCCGTCGTCGTCCAGCACCGACTCGCCGCGGTAGACGCCGTCGCGCCAGCCGGTGACGCACGCCCGCGCCTGGCGCTCGGCGCCGTCGAGGATCTCGTCCACCGCCGCCACGACCGTCGCGGCGCCGTAGTCCTCGATCAGGGCGAGCAGCCGCCGCTCGCCGATACGCGCCGAGCCGATCATCGCGCGCAGGTCACCCATGAAGTCGTGGGGGTGACGCACGTTGGTCGTGATCATGCGCAGCACGTCGTCGCGCAGCTCGCCCGCGTCGTACAGCTTGAGCGGCGTGATCCGCAGCCCTTCCTGCCAGATCTCCGTCGCGCCCGGGTTGTAGGCGCCGTGGGTCGAGCCGCCGATGTCGCTCTGGTGCGCGCGGTTGACGGACCAGAAGGCGACCTCGCCCCCCACGAACACCGGCACGAACGCGGTCAGGTCCGGCAGGTGGTTGTTGCCGTGGTAGGGATCGTTTAACAGGTACACGTCGCCCGGCTTGATGCGGTCCTTGAAGGCGTCGCGCACGGATTCGACCGCCCACGGAATCGCGCCCACGTGGATCGGCACGTGCTCGGCCTGCGCGATCAGCCGCGCCTGGGCGTCGCAGAGCGCGGTGGAGAAGTCGCGGCTCGAGTTGAGGATCTGCGAGTACGCCGTGCGCAGCATGGCCTCGCCCATCTCCTGGACGATCGCTTCCAGGCGATGCGTGAGCACGGACACCGTCACTGGATCCGTCACGCCCCCAGACTTACGCGATCAGCCGCTCGCGGTCAACCGTGAGTCCGGCGGGGGTGGGGTGCGGAGGGGTCGCGACGACCACGCGGCACGCGTCCGCTGCCCGTGGGCGGCTGGGCTCCATCCGGGCGCGCCTTGTTCCGTCGCCGCTTGTCGGGAACGGATCGCTGCGACCCCTCCGCACCCCACCCCCGCCGGACTCAACGCTGTGCGGCGAGTGGCGCGCAGGCGGGGCGCGACGCGACTAACGATCTTGGCGTGAGTCGTCGGCGAGGCCGGCCGGGGGGAGGTGCGAGGGGGGCGCAGCGACCCGTTCCCGACGAGTGGCGACGGGAGATGCGCGCCCAGATGGAGCCCAGCCGCGACGGAGCAGCGCACGCGTGCCGCGTGGTCGTCGCGCCCCCCTCGCACCTCCCCCCGGCCGATTCGCCGCCGCGCTGTAACGCGCGCGGAGGCCGGTCACGGGTCAGGCGGGCTTGGTGGAGTCGGCGTGGGAGCAGACGGCGAGCGAGATCAGGTGCTCGAGCTGCAGGAGGTCGAACGGCTTGGGGACGTAGGCTAGGATGCCCCGCGAGAGCGCGTCCGCCGAGGCCTTCGCGTCGTCGTTGCCGGTCAGCATCAGCACGGGCGTCCGGAGCTGCATGCGCTTCATGTGCTCGAGGACCTCGAGGCCGCCCATTCGTGCCATGTGCATGTCCAGCAGGACGACGTCGAAGTGGTCACGCTTCATCGCGTCGAGCGCGTCCATTCCGTCGGCGGCGGTCTCGACCTTGTAGGCGTGCTCGTGCCGGAACACGCCCAACGCGTCGCGCAGCATGCGAACGATGGCCGGCTCGTCGTCGACGATCAGCACGGCCTTGGTGGGCCGCGCCGGGGCGATCGACGCGGTTGTCGGGATCACTTGCGACCTCCTACGAGGTTTCGTCCTTGCCGCTTTGCCTCGTACAGGGCGTGGTCGGCGGTCTTGAGCAGCTCCGGGACGCTCTCGGTATCGTCGGGCAGGCCGGCCACACCGAAGCTCGCGGTCAGCTTTCCATAGGGGAACGGATAGCGCTCGATGATCGCGCGCATCCGCTCGGCGTAGACGATCGCCGCGGCCTTCGGCGTGCTGGGGAGCAGCGCGACGAATTCGTCACCACCGTAGCGGGCCACGACCGAGTCGCGGCGCGACTGGCTGGTCAGCAACTGCACGACCTGCTTGAGCACCTCGTCGCCGGCCCCGTGGCCAAAGCGATCGTTGACGGTCTTGAACCCGTCGAGGTCGATCAGGATCAGCGACAGCGGCTGCTGGTAGCGGCTCGCCCGGTTCACCTCTTCGTGGAGCCGGAGCATGAGATAGCGCCGGTTGTAGCCGTCGGTGAGCGGGTCCTTGAAGGACAGCTCCTCGAGCCGCGCGCTGCGGACTGCGATCGCCGCGTACGCGGCGAACGAGCTGGCCACCTCTTCCAGGCGCGGGTGAAACGGGATCGGCTGGCCCTCGAGGCCGATGGCGTTGATCAGCTGGAGCACGCCGAGGACCCGGCGCGAGGTGTCGCGCAGCGGGACGGCGAGCACCGAACGCGTCCGGGAGCCCGTAGCGACGTCCACCCGCCAGTTGAAGGCGTAGGGCGCACTCGCGGGGATCGCGTAGGCGTCGGGGAGGTTGAGGACGGAGCCCGACTTGGCGACGTAGCCGGCGAGGCTCGGCACCTCCAGCGGCAGCCGCTCGGCCTCGAGGCGCTGCTGTTTGTCCTGGACGCCCAGCGCGCGGCCGGCGATCTCGTTCTGGACGACCGCGAACCGCAGGCAGGAGCCCTCGCGGAGAAAGAGGGTAGCCGCCTCGGCCCCGGTGAACCGGCGGGCCTGCGTGACGATGCGCTGGAGGAGAGGGTAGAGATCCCCCTCGCTGCTGATGGCGATGCCCAACTGGAGAAGCTCTTCGAGCATCTGGGCGCCGCGGTCCGACGTGGCGGCGCCGATGACCTCGAAGAGGTTGGAGTTCCCAGCGCCCGCGTCCTTTACGTCCATGCCGCTTCACAAGAAGCACGTGGGGTGCCAGACGAGTCGGGAGGGCAACATAGTGAAATTCCGGTAAAACTAAATAATCCGCTCACGCCGTGGACCGTGCTGATCCGGTCAGTTTCTGATCACCCACAGCTGCTTTTATCCAGTCGCCATTTCGAGGGTCCAAGGCCCCCCGATCCCGGGACCCCGAATCCCCTACTCCGAGGTCGACGCGGACCGGGGGTGCGGTCACGCTGGGTTCGTAGGAGATCGCACCAGGGCACGATCGAGCCCGCGGGAAACCAACCCACGAACCGGGACCCAGATGGAGGGAACAGCGATGGTGGCAGTGAGCGAGCGCGCGAAACAGAAGCTGCTCGAGCAGAAGCAGGCCGCGAACATCGCCGAGTCGGCGATCGGGCTGAGAGTCGCCGCGGCGCCGACCGGCCAGTGGATGCTGGTGGCCGACCATGTGCGTGGCGACGATCAGGTCGTGGAGCACATGGGATCCACTGTGCTGCTCGTCGACCCCGTGGCGCAGGAAGCTCTCGACGGCGTCCGGGTGGACTGCCTGGAGACGGCCGAGGGCGACGTCGAGCTGTTCCTTACCGCCGAGATCGAGGACGACGAGGACGACGAGGACGGTGAGGAAGACGAGGAGGAGGACGAGGTCGAACACTAGGGAGGAGTGAGCATGGCCAAACACAAGACCGTACAGGACGTGATGACTCCCGATCCCATCACCCTGCCGCTGAGCGCGTCGCTGATCGACGCCGCCAAGACGATGCGTGACGTGGGCATCGGGGACGTCGTCGTGGTCGACGGCGACGAGGTGCTGGGCATCGTGACCGATCGCGACATCGTGGTGCGCGGGATCGCCGACGGTTGCGACGCGCAATCGACCACGCTCATCGACATCTGTAGTCGCGACCTCACCACCGTCTCGCCGGACGATCAGGTCGGCACGGCGGTGCGCCTCATGCGGGAGAACGCGGTCCGCCGCCTGCCGGTCGTGGCGCGCGGGCGTCCCGTGGGCATCGTCACGCTCGGCGACCTGGCGCTCGAGCAGGACCGCGGCTCGGCGCTGGCCGACGTGAGCGCGGCGCCGCCCAACCTCTGATCGCTCGTGATCGGCCGGCCGCGAAGGGGTGCTTCGCGGCCGGCATCCCCCAAGCGTGGGGGCCGGCCCGCGCGCGTCGTCGCGTTGACACGCTTGCCGCGTGCTGCCTAGACTCGATGAGCGCCACGTCACGGTCGTCCGGCATCGCGCCCGATCGAAACCAGATGCGCGGCTATACACAGACAGATACCATCAGGCGGAACGGAGCGCCGCAGGTCGCGGTCGAGGAAGAGCTGGCCGCGCTCGGTGAGCTCATGTCCCGCCCCCTCGACGAGGGAGACGTCGCCCCGCACCGTCAAGAAGTCGGCCAGCACATCGTGGACGGACTGCGGCGACTGCTCGGCGCCGACGGCTGCCGGCTCTATGCCGTCGAGGTGGCGTCCGATCTTCAGCGGCTCGCGACGAGTCCCATCGGGGAAATCCCCGAGCTGCCCACGGACGACGACGCCGTGGGCCGAGCGTTCCGCGAGCGGCGAATCGTGAGCGCGCCCGACGGTGCCATGGTCCTGGCGCTTCCCCTGTTCTGCGGAGACCGGACGACCGGCGTCCTCGAAGTCCGAAGGCGCTACGGCCTGTGGACCCGGGAGGACGTGAGGCTCGCGAGGATCTTCGCGGACCAGGCGGCAATCGTGCTCGAGACTGCCCGCCTGGTGACCGAGAGCCGCCAGCGACGCCGGACGGCCGAGGCCCTCGCGTTGATGGCGCACGCCACGTCCCGGTCATTCGACGTCACCACGCTCGGCCGCGAGATCGTCGACACGCTGCTGCTGCTCCTCGGCTGCGCGCGGGCCACGCTCTTCGAGCTGACCGACGACGGCTTCCGGCTCGTCGCCGTCGCCCGCGCCAGCGGGTTCGAGGCCGCCGACGACCTCACGGGACCCGGGCTCGGTCCGGTCGAGGCGCGGGCGCTGAACGACCGGCGTCTCCTGGCCACGTCCGACTTCCTCGCGGATCCCGGAATGCCCGGGCGCGAGCACGGGCGCGAGGCCGGCGAGGCGCCGATTCGCGCGATGCTCGCGATCCCGCTCTTCCACGACGACGCCCCGATCGGGATCCTCTCCGTCGGGGACATTTCGCGGCGGGTATTCCAGCAGGAACAGATCGAGGTGTTCCGCGCCGCGGCCGATCACGCCGCGGTCGCGCTCGAGCACGCGCGGTTGCACGCGCAGGTGGCGGAGGCGGTCCGGGTCCGCGAGCGGGTTCGCATCGCGAACGAGCTACACGACACGCTCAGCCAGCTCGCGTTCTCGGTGGGGTTGAAGCTCGACTGGTGCCTGCATCGGACCGGCTCGACCTCGCCCCTCTATCCGAAGCTCGAGGACATTCGCCGCGACACCGGGCTGATGATGGCGCAGATCCGGCAGCTCATCGGGCACCTCTCACCGGAAGGACTGGTGGAGACGACCTTCGCGAACCGGCTGGAGCGGCTCGTCCGCGACTTCGGCGAGCTCACGGGAATGGCGGTCCCCTTCACGCTACGTGGCGATCCGGCCGGTCTGTCGCCGACGGCCCGCGACGTGCTCCAGAAAACGCTCCAGGAAGCGCTGGTGAACATCGCCAAGCACGCCCACGCGGGGCGCGCCGCCGTCGACGTCGGCATCGAGGGCGACGAGGCGACCATCGAAGTGACCGACGACGGCGTGGGCCTGTCCGCCGGCGGCACCGAAGCGATCGGCGCCCAGCCCGGGCATTTCGGGCTGCGGCAAATGCGCGAACGGATCGAGGGCGTGGGCGGTCGCCTGGAGGTCGTCGGCCGCCCGGGTGCCGGCGTCACCGTCCGCGGTGCGTTTCCGCTCCGCCTCGACGGTCAGTGAGGGCGCGGTCGTGCCCAGGATCCGCATCGTCGTGGTCGATGATCACGAGGTCGTGCGCCACGGTCTCCGCCTCTCCCTGGAGCTCGAGCCCGACATGGCCGTGGTCGGCGAGGCCCGGACCGGTGAGGACGCGCTGCGGATCGTCGGCGACAGCACCCCCGACGTGGTCTTGCTCGACGTGCGGCTCGAGGGCGCCGACGGCCCGGAGGTGTGCCGTCAGATCCTGGACGTCGTGCCGCGCACGGCGGTCATCATGCTGACCAACTACCTTCAAGACGGGCTCGTGCTGCGCAGTTTGATGGCCGGCGCCAAGGGCTACGTGATCAAGGACGTGCAGCTCTCCGAGCTGAAGAAGATGATCCGCTCCGTGTACCGCGGAGGCTCGGTGCTCGATCCGAAGGTCACGGGTCAGATCATCCTCACGGCGACCGCGTCCGGCGAGACGCCAGCCGTCCGACCGGGCGGGTCGCGGCACGTCACTGCGCTCTCCGACACGGACCTGGCGATCCTCCGGCATCTCTCCGAGGGCTTGACCGACAAGCAGATCGCCGGACGGATCCACCTGAGCCCGCACACCGTGAAGGATCACCTCGAGAAGATCCGCGCCGTGCTGAACGTGGGCTCGCGCACGGAGATCGTCGCCACGGCGCTCCGGCGCGGTCTGGTCTAGCGGCGCGGCGCCGCCCCGGTCGGGGGCTACTCCTTCTCCCGGGCGAAGAGCTCGTCGAGCTTCTGCTCGTAGGCGTGGTAGTCGAGGAACTCGTAGAGCTCCGCGCGCGTCTGCATGAGCCCGACGACGCGCTGCTGCGTGCCGTCGCGCCGCAGCGCCCGGTACACCTCGAGCGCGGCGCCGTTCATCGCGCGGAAAGCGGACAGCGGGTACAGCACGACGCTGACGCCGGCGCCGGCCAGCTCCTCGACGGTGAAGAGCGGGGTCGCGCCGAACTCGGTGATGTTGGCGAGGATCGGCACCCCGACCGCAGCCGCGAACTCGCGATAGACGGCAAGCTCGGCGACCGCCTCGGGGAAGATCATGTCGGCGCCCGCCTCCACGCAGGCGCCGGCGCGCTCGATGGCGGCGGGCAGCCCTTCCACCGCGATCGCGTCGGTGCGCGCCATGATCACAAACTCGGCGTCGGTCCGCGCGTCGACCGCGGCCTTGACGCGATCGACCATCTCTCCCGATGAGACGATCGCCTTCCCGGGCCGGTGGCCGCAGCGCTTGGCCTGCACCTGGTCCTCGATGTGCACCGCGCCGGCGCCGGACGCGATCAGCGAGCGCACGGTCCGGGCGATGTTGAACGCGCTCCCGAACCCGGTGTCGGCGTCGACCAGGAGCGGCAGATCCGACACCGCGGTGATGCGGCGCACGTCGGTGAGGACGTCGTCGAGCGTGGAGATGCCGAGATCCGGAAGCCCCAGCGAGCCCGCCGCGACGCCGCCGCCCGAGAGATAGATCGCCTTGAAGCCGACGCGCTCGGCCATGCGCGCGGCGTACGCGTAGACACAGCCCACGACCTGCAGCGGCCGCTCGGCGGCGAGCGCGGCGCGGAAGCGGGCGCCGGCGGACGGACGAGCCATCAACGGAGCGCGCCGAGCCCGCCCGTGTTGACGAGGTCCTTCACCGTCCACCCGTCCAGGTCGTACTCGGCCATGCACGTCTCGGCGAACTGTTTCCAGCGGTCGTACTGGCCGGAGGCGAGCGCGCCGAACAGCGCGTAGCGCCGGATCTCCTCGTGGCTGCCCGAGTAGTTGATCTCGTAGAGCTCGTGCCGGCCGCCGAACTCGGTCCCGACCGCGTCCCACAGGAGCTTCATGAGCTTCACGCGCTCGACGGCGTCCACGCCGCCGGAGCCCCGCAGGTAGAGGTCGAGGTACTTGCGCAAGTCGGTCTGCTTGAAGTCCTTGGCGTGCGAGTTCAGGTAGATGAGGCCGCTGGCCACGGTCTTCTCGATGAGGTTCTTGACCTGGACGTAGGCCTCCGGCGCCAGCACCTGGTACGCCGCGGCCGGCTCCATGGCCGGCAGGACGCACCCGCCGGTCCACGGGTCCGCGTTCTTCGCCATCGCGTCCGAGAGCCCCCAGATCATGTTGCGCCAGGCGATGACCTCGCCGATGTTCGCCTCCACGCCGCGGAACGTTCTGGCGCCGGTGATCTCGGTGGCCTTGATCAGGAGGCCCGTGATGAAGTCGAGCTTGACGCCGAGCCGCGTGCAGCCGTGGATCAACGCGCGCGGGAGGAAGCCGGTGCGCGGAAAGAAGTTATTCGCCTTCTCGACGTCGGCGTAGACGAAGACGTCCTCCCAGGGCACGAACACGTTGTCCATCACGAAGATCGCGTCGTTCTCGTCGAGCCGGCTCGAGAGGGGATAGTCAAACGGGCTTCCCAGCATGGCGGCGCGCATCTCGTTCGACACGCGGCAGATGAGCTTCACGCCCTTGGCGTTCGTCGGCACCATGAACACGACCGCGAAGTTCCGGCCCTGCACCGGGATGAGCCCGTGGTGCGCCACGAACGTGAAGTGGGTCAGCGCCGAGCCGGTCGCCACCACCTTGGCGCCGGTCACGTAGAGGCCGCCGTCCGTCTCCTTGGTGACGCGGGCGTAGATGTCGGTGGGCCCGCCGGGCGCGCCCGGCGCGATGTGGCGGTCGACCGGTGGATGGATGATCGCGTGGTTGATGAATGGCACGCGCTCCTGCGAGAACCGATACCAGCGGCGCGCGTTCTCCTGGTAGGGCGCGTAGAACTCCGCGTTGGCGCCGAGCGTCCCGAGGAACGCCGCCTTGTAGTCGGGCGACCGGCCGAGCCAGCCGTAGGTGATCCGCGCCCACGCGGCGATCGCGTCGCGCCCGGCGACCTGCTCCTCCACCGTCCGGGGCGCGCGGAAGTAGCGGTGCGTGAACCCGCCCCACTCGGTGGGTTCGGTCAGCACGTTCTTGCCGCTCGTGTGGTCCTCGTGGAGCGCGTCGTAGAGGCGCGCGAGCATCCGGGCGCAGTTCTGGAAGGCCGGATGGGTGGTGATGTTCTTCACGCGCTCGCCGTAGATCCAGACCTCGCGGTCGTCGTCCAGGCTCGCGAGAAACTCCTTGCCGGTGTACGGAAGCGTCGGACCCTTGCCGGCGGCCGGCGCGGCCGCCTCGGGGCGCTTCGAGGATTTCGGCTTCGCGGGACCCGCCATGTTCGCACCCCCTGAACGCTCAGTCCGAGAACGCTCACCACTAATACCCTGGACCGCGCGTCGGTCAAGGCCGAAATCCGGTAGGCTGTGGGCAGTGCGGTGTTCGGGGAGGTGCCCGATGATGGCGACGCTGAGAGCGCTGGTGTGCGTGTCGGTCGTGCTGGGCCTGGTGGCCTGCGGCCGGGGGACGAAGGAAGACATCGTCGCCAAGGCCCGCGACGTCTCCAAGCGCGCCGACCTCGAGCAGGTGCTGGGCAAGCCCGACGACATCACCAAGCTCGGGCCCGTCGAGACCTGGCGCTACCAGGCCTCGAACGGCGAGGTGATCTTCCTGATCGTCGGCGACGACGTCACCCTGCAAGCGGCCGGACGTGGGGACAAGGCGAAGTAGAGAGGAGACGACGATGGCACTGAATCTCCGCGACTTCCTGAAGGCGCTCGGCGACGACCTGATCCGCGTCGACGACGAGATCGATCCGATCACCCAGGCCGGCGCGCTCTGCTCGGCGAGCCCGCGCCCGATCATGCTGAACCGGCTCCGAGGATTTCCGGGCTGGAAGCTCTGCGACGTCCTGGTGAAGGACCGCGCGCGCCAGGCCAAGGCGCTCGGGACGAGCCCGCAGCACGTGGTGCGCGAGCTCTCCGACCGCATGTTCACGCGCGTCCCCGGCGGCTCGAAGATCGTCGCCGACGGGCCGTGCAAGGAAGTGAAGCTCCTCGGCGACGACGCCGACATCACGACGCTGCCGATCCCCATTCATTCCGAGGGCGACGCCGGCCGCTATCTCGGCTCCGGGGTCACGATCACCCGCGATCCGGACACCGGCGTGCGCAACGAAGCGATCATCCGGGCGCTCGTGCGCGGGCCGCGGAAAATGGGCTTCTGGATGGCGGCGCGCCACAACTGGGCGCACCTCATGAAGTACCAGGAGCGGAACCGGCCGGCGCCGATGGCGTTCGCGATCGGTCTCCATCCCGGCTACGAGATCCTGGCGAACTTCAGCGGGCGGCACGAAGGGTACGACGAGCTCGAGATGGGCGCGGGCGTCCTGGGCGAGACGCTCGAGCTGGTGAAGTGCGAGACGATCGACCTCGAGGTTCCCGCGCAGGCCGAGATCGTGATCGAAGGCATCGTGCCGCCGGGCGTGCGCGAGCCCGAGGGGCCGTTCGGCGAGTTCACCGGCTACAGCAAGGGCGCCGAGGGGCCGGCGCCGGTCTTCGAGGTCACGGCGATCACCCGGCGGCGCGATGCGATCTACCGCCACATGCAGGCGACGGTCTTCACCGACCACCAGCCGCTGGTCTCGGTGCCGATGGAGGCGAGCCTCTATCGGCGGCTCAGCGAGATCCACGGCCGCACCGAGATCCACGACGTCTACATCCCGCCGTGGGTGACGATGTTCACGGTGTTCGTGCAGATGACCCCGCGCTGGGACGGTCAGGCGCGCGATGTGCTGCTGGGCGTGCTGTCAAGCCCGTATCTGCATCCGAAGATCGCCATCGCCGTCGACGAGGACGTGAACATCTACGACCCGCGCGAGCTCTTCTGGGCGATCTCGACGCGCGTGAACCCGGAGCGCGACGTCATCGTGATCCCGTACGAGCGCATCCACCCGCTCGACATCTCCGCGCCCAACGTCGACCGCTCCGAGGTGACGGTGATGCGCGTTGGCGGCAAGATGGCGATCGACGCGACGAAGCCGCCGCTGTGGCGCAAGAAAGAGCGGGAAGAGTTCACGCGAATCAAGCCGAAGGGCGCCGACGATCCCGCCCTCCAGGCCTTGCTCAGGCACCTGACATCGATGGTATGAAGCTCACGCGCGCCCGGTGGTGTCGTCTCTTCAGACACAGGGCGAGGAGGTCGATCCAATGGCTACGCACTCGAAAACGCGGCGTGCGGTCGAAAGACTCCGACGTCTCAAGCGGCGGCGCCGAGTTGCCGAGCTGAAAAAGGCTCGGGGCAAGTGACGCTCGGGAGAGCGTCAGCAGCTCCTTGGCGCTGCCCGTCATGAGCTGGCGCATCTCGACTTCGGTCATCCCGTAGGCGCGGAACATCGCGGCCAGCCGGCGGTACGCCTCGACCGTCTGGGGCAGCAGTGGGATCCCGGCGACGCTCGACAGCATGAAGTGCTCCGGGCCGATCGCGCGGATCGCCGCGACCATATCCTGCGTGTCCACGCCCAGGAGCGGCGAGAGCTCGTCCCAGGTGAGCGCGAAGCGTACGCCGGCGGCCGCCTAGCGCTTCATCTTCGGCACGTCGAACTCGAACACCTCGCTGAACGGGTGATCGATGAACGCCCGTCGGAAGCCGGTCTGGCGCGCCTCGGCCCAGGCCACCGGAGGCACGGCGCTCGTGCGCCGCGAGCTCGGGCTGCCGGAAGCCGAGTGCCGCGCCGCCGACCCGCGTAGCGCGCGCGGCGGTCAGCGGGCGTGGCTCGGCGGCGCCAGCCGATGCTCGGCGATCTTGTTCAGCAGCGTCTTGTAGCTGACCTTGAGGAAGCGCGCCGCCTCGGCGCGGTTCCAGTGCACGCGCTCGAGGACTTCCTCGATGATTCGGCGCTCGGCGTCGCCTGCGGCGCGCCGCGCCACGTCCTTCAACGTGTCGGCCGGAGCGCGGCTCGCCGAAGCGTGCCCGTTCCGGTCCTGCGCGACCAGCGCCTCGAACGCCTGCTCCCCGTCGGCCAGTACCACAAGACGTCGCATAACGTTCTCCAATTCCCGGACGTTGCCCGGCCACGAATAATCTGTAAGACGGGCCATCGTCTCGGGCGACAGTTCCTTCGCTCGCCGATACTGACGGTTGAATCGCGCGAGCATGGTGGACGCGAGCAGGGGGATTTCCTCCGTCCGCTCGCGCAGAGGCGGAACCCGGATGTCCACCACGTTGAGCCGATAGTAGAGATCCTGGCGGAACTGGCCTTGGGCCATCGCCCCTTCCAGGTTGCCGTTGGTCGCCGCGATCACCCGCACGTCCACGTCGACCATCCCGTGCCCGCCGACGCGGCAGAAGCGGAGGTCCTGGAGCACGTGCAGGAGCTTGGCCTGGAGCGCCAGCGGCAGGTCGCCGACCTCGTCCAGGTAGATGGTCCCCCGGTGCGCCAGCTCGAACTGGCCGAGCTTGCGCCGGTGCGCTCCGGTGAACGCGCCGCGCTCGTGCCCGAAGAACTCCGACTCCAGCAGCCCCGTCGGGATAGCGGCGCAGTTGACCTTGACGAACGGGTGGTCTCGGCGGGCCGACGCGACGTGAATGGTACGGGCGATCACGTCCTTGCCGACCCCGCTCTCACCGCGGATCAGCACGGTCGCGTCCGTGTCCGCGACGCTCGCGACCACCGACTGGATCGCCCGCATCTCGCGGCTCCCGTCGAGGAGCGGCTCTTGGAGCGCCAAGTCCACGATACTCACGGTCACCTCCATATGTGGAAACTCGACGGTGTAATACTGGAATCCGATTTCACAGTGGACAATCAGGTGAACACCTGAATCGGATGACCGGGAACCCTGGTGCGGTATACTTGCGCCCGCTCGATCGTGTCGGAACTCGATCGTGTCGGAAGGAGAACGAACATGGCGTACAGGCCGGTGTCCCTCGATCACGTCAACATCTTCGTGCGCAACGCCGAGCAGTCGCACCGCTGGTACACCGACATCCTGGGCCTGCACACCCAGGACACGATGTACTTCAAGGACACCGGAAGGGTGCGCGCGGTGTTCCTCGCGTGCGACCCGGCCCACGCCCACGACGTCGCCCTCTTCGAGGTCGGCGAGGACGCCCCCGGGCCGCAGAAGCGGCAGGTCGGGCTGAACCACTTTGCCTGGCGAATGGGATGCCTCGACGATCTGAAGGAGATTTACCTGAGGCTCAAGGACAAGGGCGTGCCGGTCAGCGTCTCGGACCACACCGTCTCGATCGGCGTGTACTTCTCGGATCCCGACGGGAACGGGCTCGAGGTCTACTACGAGCTGCCGAGGAGCGAATGGCGCCGGGAGCGGCCGTTCTCGGGCACGGGTGACAAGGGTCGCTTCCCCGGGCCCTGGGACGAGGTTATCCAGGGGACGCCGGCGTTCGCCCGGTAGGCCCCTCCGTCACCACCACCCGGATCGGCGTCGGATTGAAGCCGTTGCACGGGTTGTGGACCTGAGGGCAGTTCGAGATCACCGCCAGCACGTCCAAGTCGGCCCTCAGGTCCACGTAGTCCCCCGCCTTCGAGAGCCCGTCCACGATCCCCATCGCCCCGTCCGACTCCACGGGAACGTTCATGAAGAAATTGATGTTCGCGACGATGTCCTTCGGCCCGAGCCCGAAGGTGGCGAGCGCCATCCGGAAGTTGGCCCGGCAGCTCGGGGAGTCCTTCACGCCGTAGCGGACCTCGTTGCTCTCGGCGCTGCAGCAACCGCCGATCGTGTCGTGTCGGCCACACGTGTCCTCCACGATCGTGAACAGGCGGCGGCCCCGATCCGAGTAGATGCCGTGACCGCGCGTGAGGAAGATCGTCTTCGCGTACTTCATCGTGTCCGCCGCGTTGTAGCGTTCCTCCGGGTCCGCGGCGTTGTAACAGAGGAAGTCCACAGCCTGCTTGCCCTCCAGATCGACGATCCGGAGCGTGTGCCCGCGCGGGATCACGCGCGCCCACCACTGCCCGGGCGGGATCACGCGATCCTCGACCACGCTCGCGGCCGGTCCCCTCCCGCGGCCCATCGGGGCCGAGTATAGCCGACCTCCGCGCGCCCGCCCGAGCCTTGACAGCGCCGGAGAGTGCGAGGACGATCGTGCATCCTCCAGCTCTCGATCTTCCGTCTTCGGGACTTCCGCTGGCTCGGGAGCTCCATGGTCCTGAACGCCGTGGGAACGATGGGCGAGGTCGTCGTGCTCGGCTGGCTGGCGCTCGAGCTGACGAGCTCCCCGTTCCTGGTCGGCGTGGCGCTCGGAATGCGTGCGCTCCCGCTCTTCTTCGTCGGCGCTCCGGCCGGCGTCCTCGCCGATCGATTTCCGCGCCATCGCCTGCTGATGCTGACGGGCGCCGGCCAGGCGCTCACGGCCTCTGCGCTCGGCGCGCTGACGCTCGCGGGGCGCGTGCGCTTCGCGCACCTCCTGCTGCTGACCCTGGTCGCCGGGGTCATCCGCGGCGTCGAGTGGGCCGCCCGCCAGAGCTACACCCACGACGTCGTCGGTCCAAAGGAGCTGATCAACGCCCTCGCGCTGCTCGGCGTCGCGATGCGCGCGGGCTGGCTGGTCGGCTCGCTGGGCGCCGGAATGCTGATCGCGCACTTCGGCTCCGGCGTCGCGTACGTGGCGGTCGCGGTGGGCTATCTCGCCGGCGCCGCCGCGCTCCTGCCGGCCTCGGCGCCAACCGGGATCCGGCGGGCCGCCGCCGGCTCGCTGTGGCGCGGGGTCGTCGGGTTCGTCACCGCGATGCGAACCGATCGGATCCTGCCGATCCTGATGCTGCTCACCGCCTGCGCCGAGATCCTCGGCTTCTCGCACCAGGCCTTGCTCCCGAGCATGGCGCGCGACGTCCTCCGCGTCGGGCCCGAGGGTCTCGGCACGATGAACGCCGCACGCGCGGTCGGCGGGATCCTCGGCCTCTTCGCCGTCGGGGCGCGCGGCCAGGTGCGCGGCGGCGGGACACGGTTCCTGGTGGTGCTGCTGGCGTTCGGCGCGAGCCTGGTCACGCTCGGCGCCGCGCCGCGCGTCGTGGGCTATGCCGGCGTCGTGATCGTGCTGGTCGCCGTGAACGCGCTCGGCGCCGTCTCGGACCTGCTCTCGCAGAGCCTGATGCAGCTCAGCGTGCCCGAGCGGCTGCGCGGGCGCGCGGGCGGCGCCTGGGTCGTGGCGATCGGGCTGGCGCCGCTCGGCCAGCTCCAGATCGGCGCGCTCGCGTCGCTGTTCGGCGTCGGCATCGCCCTCGGCGCCAGTGGCCTCGCCCTGACGGCGCTGGCCGGCGCCGCGGCGCTGACGTTCCCCCGCGTGCGACGGATATAGTGATTACATTCCATGGGAGCACCGGGACGGGAGCCGCCCACAACCTTCTGTAGAGGACATTTCTTAGCTACCTCTCCCGGAAGGTGCCGGATTCGACTTCTCCATACATTCCACAATGGCCCTTCGGGCACGTTCCGCCACGCCCAAAGCGCTCCCAACCACGCGAAGCCACAAGCTTGACCGTTCCTGGGGCCGCCCTTTGAAAAGTGAGCGTACAGGTCCCTTTCCTGAATTCGAGCGTATTGGGGCCAATCACCGATGCAGTATCCGAGATCTCGCACCGATGGTAATTCGCCCCTATGGTTTTCAAGAGGAAGCAGGCCGTGCCGCTCTTTGTCTTCCAGAGGGAGAGTTCGTCCTGTTCGCGCGAAGGCGGGTCGCCATTGAAATGATAGACCTTGTGATACCGGATAAAGTTTTCTAGTCCCTCAGGTAGGTCAGTACAGCTCGCCGCAGGATCTCCCTGGGCGGTGATACAAAGTATCGCCAGAACGACCACGAGGGCAGATGCAGATATGGATCGCCGACGCCACGGTCGCCCATTTAGAATTCGTCTCCGTGACACTCCCAGCTCTGCTTTCTTCGACTGGCTCAGATCACCCCGCGCGATTCCAGGCCTTCGATGGCCGCGCGATCGTAGCCCAGTTCGCCCAGGATCTCGGCGGTGTGCTCGCCGATCGTGGGCGCGCGATGACGAAAGCGTCCGGGCGTCTCCGAGAGATCCACCGGGGTCGGCGCGAGCGGCGCCTTGCGCGCGAGTCCGGGATAGTCCGTGTCCTCGAGGAGCTTCGCGGTGCGGATGTGCGCGTCCTCCAGCGCTTGCTGCGGCGAGTAGAGCGGCGCCGCCGGAATCTTCGTGCCCTCCAGCCCGGCCAGCGCCTCCGCCGTCGTGCGGGTCGCGGTCCACTCCGCCATGCGCTTGGAGATCGCCTCACCGTTGTCGCCGCGCGCGAGGTCGTCCTTGAAGCGCGGATCGTCGAGCCAGTGCCGCTCGCCCATCAGCGCGGCCCAGCGCGCGAACATCGGCTCGCCGATCGCGGCGGTGAGGATCCAGCCGTCCCGCGTCCGGTAAAGATCGGACGGCGCCGACGTCTGACCGCGGTTCACCGTGGCCACCCGGTTGGGCTGGGCCACCTGCTGCTCGACGAGCGTCGGATTGTTGAAGGCGACCGCGGTGCGGAGCAGCGCGCCCTCGACCTTCTGACCCCGGCCGGTCTTGCCGCGCGCCATGAGCGCCGCCAGCGTGCCGAACGCGGCGAGCGACGCCGTCCCGCAGTCGACCCACGCCACCGCCGCCCGCAGCGGTTGCTCGGGCGTGCCGGTCAGGTAGGCCGAGCCGCACATCACCTGGCCGATGCCGTCGAAGCCGTGCTTGTGGCTCCACGGGCCGCCGGCGCCGAACGCGGTGACCGTGGTCAGGATGATGTCCGGCTTGACCCGACGGAGGCTCTCGAGGTCGAGGGCGAGCGATCTCAGGACTTCGGGCGGCAGGTTGGCGACGACGACGTCGGCGGTCGCCACGAGCTTGCGGACGATCTCGCGGCCCTCGGGGCACGCCGGGTCGAGCGTCATCGCGCGCTTGTTGCGGTTCATCACGAGATACAGCGCGCCGACGCCGTCCGGCGCCACCGGCGCGACCCAGCGATCCTCGCCGCCACCGCGGCGCTCGATGCGGATCACGTCGGCGCCCAGGTCGGCCAGGAGCGCCGCGCAGTACGGGCCCGCGATGTACCGCCCGAAGTCGAGGACGCGCGTGCCCGTGAGAACGCCGTCGAGGTGCCCATCATGCTCGGTCATGGGAGGAGCTCCTCATACATGGATGACTGGTTCTGATAGTCTACCGGACACCACCGCGGGACGGAGGCGATCGTGGCGACGATGAGCGCTGGTTCGGATGCCGTGCGGCTCGAGCGCGACGGCCGCGTGGTCATCATCACGCTCGACCGTCCGGCCGGCGGTCGTGAGCTCTCCTCGATGGGATCCTGATACGAACTAGGGAATCAGGAGGAGCTTCCCGGTCGACTGACGCGACTCGAGGTAGCGATGAGCCTCGGCCGCCTCGGCCAGCGGGAAGATCTTCCCGATGTGCAGCTTCAGCTTGCCCTCACGCAGGAGCGCGAAGCAGCGCTCGGCGCTCTCGCGCGTCTTGTCGGGGAAGTTCCGCGTGATCGTCGGCAGCGAGAAGCCGCTCACCTTCAGCGACTTCGGCGAGAGCGTGGCCACGTTGAGCGGGTCGGTGGCGCCGCCGGAGCGCCCGTAGAGCGCCAGGTGCCCGAAGGGCGCCAGGCACCGGAGCCCTTCCTCGAAGGTCGGCTTGCCGACCGCGTCCAGGATCAGGTCGACGCCGCGTCCGTCGGTGAGCCGCAGCACCTCGTCGGCGAACTTGTCACGGGTGTAGTTGATGATCGCGTCGGCGCCGCTGGACTTCGCGAGCGCGACCTTGTCGTCGCTGGACACCGTTCCGAACACGCGGGCGCCCGCCGCCTTGGCCAGCTGGACCGCCGCGAGCCCGACACCGCCGGCCGCCGAATGGACCAGCACGGTCCGACCCGGACCGGTCGAGCCGACGGTGTGCAGCAGATGATAGGCGGTCAGCACCTGGATCAGGAACGCGGCGCCGTCGTTGAAGCTCACGGAATCCGGCAGCGGAACGACCATGAAGGACGGGGACAGGCAGTACTCCGCATAGGCCTTGCTGGTGAAGGCGGCCACGCGCATCCCCGGCCGCAGATTCGTGACGCCTGCTCCGACCGCCTCGATCACGCCCGCCGCCTCCATCCCCGGCGTGTCGGGCGGCTTGGCCGGGACGGCGTACTGTCCCTGGCGAAAGCGCGTGTCGGCGAAGTTCACGCCGATCGTGTGGCTCTTGATCAGCACGCCGCCCGCCCGAACCTCGGGCTTGGGAACATCGACGAGCGCCAGGACTTCGGGGCCGCCTACTCGGTCGAAGACGATCGCCTTCATGTGGTCCTCTCTATCGCCGCGTCCATGGCCGCGCCTCGGCCGGCGGGGCCCAGTTCGTGGCGCTCCGGGTGATCGGGAAGTGTACCCTGGGCCCGGCGGCCGCTCTCCGGAAATCACGAGCGCAGGCGGCGATCTCCGCCGAGACGGGCTATCATACCGGCGACCCACCGGGAGTCGGCTCCAAACAGAGGAGATGGCGGTGACACCTTCGCGCGGCATCCTGGTCGGCGTGACCGTCGTCGCGCTCGCGCTGGGCCTGGCGACACTCGACGTCGCGTCGGGCGGGACGATCAAGGGCGCGGTCGTGCTCAAGGGGGCGATGCCCGATCTCCGGAAGCTCCCGGTGACGATCGACCAGTACGTGTGCGGCAAGGAGAAGAATGCCGAGGATCTGCTGGCGTCTCCGCAGGGAGGGATTCGCAACGCGGTCGTATGGCTCGACAAGGCGCCGCCGGGAACCATCGCCGCGACGCCGCCGGCCACGGCCACCATGGACCAGAAGGACTGCTTGTTCGCTCCCCGCGTCGTCATCGTGCCGGCGGGCGGGCGGATCGACTTCCTGAACAGCGATCGCCTCCTGCACAACCTGCACAGCACGCCGAGCAACAACCCGCCGTTCAATCGGACGCAGCCGAAGGGACGCACGATCACCATCTCGTTCTCGCAGCCGGAGATCATCCGCGTGACGTGCGACCTCCACTCCTGGATGCGGGGCTGGGTCGTCGTGGCCGACCATCCCTTCTATGCATTGACCGACGGCGAGGGGCAGTTCACGCTGCAGGGGCTGCCGGCCGGGCGCTACACCCTGCGGGCGTGGCAGGAGCGGCTCGGGATGATCTCGAAGGACATCGTGGTCGGCGACCAGGATCCAACCACCATCACGCTGGAGATGCCCACCCGCTAGGCGCGCGGGGGGTCTCCATGCGCCGCACGACGGTCGCCGAGCGAACGCCGCTGCCCGTGGTGGCGCTGCTGGCTTCTCCGTTGGGCGGCCTCGTGCGGGCGGTGGCGCGGGTCCGCGCCTCCGTCCACGTGAAGCTCCTCGCCGCGTTCCTCGTCATCGCGCTCCTCTTCATCGCGATGACCGCGGTGAGCCTCCTGGCCGTCGCCGAGACCGCGCGCCAGACCACCCTGCTCGACGAGGCCCACGAGCGCGTCGGGTGGTCACGACAGATCGAGCAGGCGCTCGCGATGCAGATGCACTTCACGTCGATGGCGCTCCTCTCGCAGGGCGCCGAGTCCGTGGGCCTGATCCTGCGTGAGAACAACCGGTTCAACGACACCCTCGAGCGCCTCCAGACGGCGGCGCCGCCCGAGGAGCGCGCGCTCATCCAGTCCATTCGCGTGGCCCAGGACGACGCGATGGCGACGGTCGCCGACATCGCCAACGCCCTCCGCGATCGGCGACTGGCGGACGCCATGACGGCGCTGCGCACACGGCAGGAGCCGATCTACCAGAAGATCGAGGCGCTGGTGAGCTCCCTCGTCGCCGCCGAGGAGACCCGGATGGCGAGCCTCCGTTCCAGCATCGCGGCCGCCCAGGGCCGGTCGCTGCGGCTGACCGCCGGTTTCGCCGTCGTCTCGGTCGCGCTCGCGCTGCTGGCCGGCTTCGTGATCTCGTGGTCGTTCATCCTGCCGGTGCGGGAGGCGCGCGGCTTCTTGAGCGAGGTGGCCGAGGGGCGGTTCGGCGGCAAGATCGTCGTGCCGAATCGCGACGAGTTCGGCGCGCTGGCGGAGCACATGAACTGGATGAGCCAGGAGCTCCACCGGCTCGACGACGAGCAGCGGGTGGCGGCGGAGCAGCTGCGGGGCCTCAATGATCGCCTGGCCCTGGCCAGCCGGGCCAAGTCGGAGTTCCTCGCCAACATGAGCCACGAGCTGCGCACGCCGCTCAACGCGATCCTCGGCTTCACCGAGATCATGCTCGACGGGCTGTACGGCGAGGTCCCGACGGAGCTGCGCGAGCCGCTCGTCGACATCCAGACGAACGGCCGCCACCTGCTGCGCCTGATCAACGACGTGCTCGACCTCTCCAAGATCGAGGCGGGGCGACTCGAGCTGGGCGTCGCCGAATACTCGGTCCAGGAGATCGTCGATGTCGTCCACGCATCGCTGAAGTCGCTGGCCATCGAGAAGGGGCTCACGTTCACCGCGCGAGTGGCGCCCGACATCCCGCCGGCGTGGGGCGACGGCCGGCGGCTCATGCAGTGCCTGCTGAACCTCACCGGCAACGCCCTCAAGTTCACCCGCCGGGGTCGGGTCGACCTGGACGTGCGCCTCGAGGGCGACTGGCTCACCTATCGCGTCACCGACACCGGCATCGGCATTCCCAAGGACGAGATCGACAAGATCTTCGCGGAATTCCGTCAGGTCGACACCACGATCACCCGGGAGTACGGCGGGACCGGCCTGGGGCTCAGCATCACGAAGCGACTCGTCGAGATGCACGGCGGGCGCATCGGGGTGGACAGCGAGCTCGGCAAGGGGTCGACGTTTTTCTTCACGGTGCCCCTGCACACCGACGGAGAGCTCTCATGAGGGACCGGACCGTGCTCCACATCGAGGACAACGAGTACAATCGGAAAATCGTGAGGCAACTGCTGAGCCGGACGTCGTTCAAGCTGCTGGAGGCCGCCGATGGCGAGGAGGGAGTCGCGGTGGCGCAGCGCGAGCTGCCCGACCTCATCCTCATGGATGTCCAGCTGCCCAAGCTGTCCGGGCTCGACGCCACGCGCCAGCTGCGCGCCGATCCCCGCACCGCCAAGATCCCGCTCGTGGTCGTGACCTCGTTCGCGCTGAGCGGCGACGACCGGCGCGCGATGGACGCGGGCGCGTCGGCCTATCTGGCCAAGCCGTACAGCCCGCGCGATCTGATGGCGCTGATCCACAAGTTCCTCCCCGACAACTGACGGCGCAACCCGAGCTGACGCGCGGTACGTGGCTTAGAGAGAGGAGACGATCGATGAGATACGGAACGCCGTCGGCCATCGTGGCCGCCGCGGTCCTGATCCTGGCGCCGGGCGCCGCGCGGGTGGGCGCGCAGGGCCAGGCCGAGCAGTTCACGCCGGAGTACCGCGAGCTCCGCCGCTCGTACGACGAGAAGCACACACCCAAGATCGAGGCGCCGGACTCGGTCAAGCGGGGCCAGTGGTTCGAGGTCACCGTGACGGTGGGCGCCGGGTCCGCGCACCCGTCGCTGGCCGAGCACTTCGTCCGCTACATCGCGCTCTACAAGGACGGCGCGGAGATCGCGCGCGTCTATCTCCATCCGGTATTCTCGTATCCCAAGGCCGTCTTCACGATCGCCCTCGACGAAGGCGGCACGCTGCGCGCCGTCGCCGAGCCCACCCATTCGGCCGCCTGGGAAGGCTCGAAGAAGATCACCGTCACGCGCTAGGACCGCCGTGAGAAATCCGCCCCGCATCCTGATCGCCGACGACAATCCGGCCAACGTCCGCATCTTGAGAATGCGTCTGGCCGCCGACGGCCACGAGATCGTCACCGCCGGCGACGGCGAGGAGGCGCTCGCGGTCGCGAACGAGTCGCAGCCCGACCTGATCCTGCTCGACGTGATGATGCCGAAGATCGACGGCATCGAGGTGTGCCGACGGCTCAAGAAACTCCAGGGCGTGGCCTTCACGCCGATCATCCTGGTGACGGCGATGGCGGACGCGAAGGACGTCGTCGCGGGGCTCGACGCCGGGGCCGACGAGTACCTGACCAAGCCGGTGGACCACGCCGCGCTCTCCGCGCGGGTCCACTCCATGCTCCGGATCAAGTCCCTGCACGACACCGTGACCGCGCAGGCCGAGGAGATCGCCCGTTGGAACGCGACGCTCGCGCGGCGCGTCGACGAGCAGGTGGCGGAGCTCGAGCGGGTCGGGCGCCTCAAGCGCTTCTTCTCGCCGCAGCTCGCCGACCTGATCGTCGGCGGCGGCGCCGCCGATCCGCTTCGACCGCACCGGCGCGAGATCTGCGTGGTCTTCCTCGACCTGCGCGGCTTCACCGCGTTCGCGGAGGCCTCCGAGCCCGAAGAGGTGTCGGACGTCCTCGCCGCGTATCACGCCCAGATGGGGCGGCTCATCCTCGAGCACGAGGGCACGCTCGAGCGGTTCACCGGCGACGGCATGATGATCTTCTTCAACGATCCGGTGCCGGTCGCGAATCCGGAGGAGCGCGCGATTCGCATGGCCGAGGCCATGCGCAGCCGGATTCGGGATCTGGGCGCCGAGTGGCGCCGGCGAGGCTACGACCTGGACCTGAGTATCGGCATCGCCAAGGGCTACGCGACGATCGGCGCGATCGGCTTCGAGGGTCGGCAGGACTACGCGGCGATCGGCAGCGTCACCAATCTCGCCTCTCGTCTCTGCGCCGAGGCCTCGCCGGACCAGATCCTCGTCAGCCAGCCCATCCACGCCGGAGTAGCGGAGCTGGTGAACGTCAAGGCGGTCGGTCCACTCCATCTCAAGGGGTTCCGCCGTCCGATCACGGCGTACGAGCTTGTCGATTTGAGGCAGCCGGCGCCCTGACCCGCTCGAGCCCGTTCTTCGTCACCGACGGCGACCGGTTCATCCCCTCCGCATCGGCGCGCGGGCCGTGGAGCGCGCGGCATCAGCATGGGGGCCCGCCGGCCGCGCTCCTCGCCCGCGCGTTCGCGCGCCAGGCGGGGCCCGACGCGCAGATCACGCGTCTGACCTTCGACTTCCTGCGGCCGGTGCCGCTGGCGCCGCTCACCGTCGCCACGCGCGTCGTCCGCGCGGGCGCGAAGGTCCAGCGCCTCGCGGGCACCGTCCTCGCGGAGGACGGTGCCGCCGTGATCGAAGCGACGTGTCTCGTCATGCGGGTGGCGCGGAACAGCATCGTCGTCCCGCCGGAGACGCGGGCGCGTCCGGCACCGCCCACGGCGAGCGCGCCCTTCGAGCTGCCCTTCATGTCGGGCGACGAGGGATATCACCGCGCGGTGGAGTGGCGGCTCGCCAAGGGAACGTGGGGACGAGGGCCGGTCGCGGCATGGCTCAGGCTGCGCGTCCCGCTCGTCGCGGGCGAGACGCCGACCCCGCCGCTCGAATGCCTCGTCGCCGCCGCCGACTCCGCGAGCGGCGTGGCGGTCGCGGTCGACCCCGCCCGCGCGACGTTCGTGAACGGGGATCTGACGATCGCCCTGCATCGTCTTCCGGCCGGGGAGTGGATGTGTCTGGACGCGGCCACGACCGGCGAGAGCCACGGGATCGGCCTGGCGCGGGCGCGGCTGTGGGACACGACCGGCCTGGTGGGACGCTCGCTCCAGACGCTCCTGCTCGAGCCGCGCTAGATGACCGCGTCGCGCCGCAGCCGCGCGATCTCCTCGGGGCCGTAGCCCGCTTCGTTCAGGATCTCGTCGGTGTGCTCGCCGAGCGTCGGCGGCTCGCGGTCGAGCCCGGGGCTGCCGTGGGCGAGCCGGAACCCGGCGCCGACCAGGCGCATCGGTCCGTAGCGCGAGTCGATCGTCTGCAGCACGTCGCGGTGCTCGAGCTGCGGGTGGCGGACGATCTCGTCGATCTTCCAGATGGAGCCGCACGGCACGTCGGCGGCGGTCAGGCGCTCCTCCCAGCTCTTCGGCGTGTCGCTGGCCAGCGCGGCCTCGATGATCTCGCGCAGCGCCGGCTCGTTGGCGGTGCGCGCCGGCCAGTCCTTGAACCGCGGGTCCTCGAGCGCGTCGGCCCGCCCGAGCGCCTTCATGAGGCTGGCGAACTGCTTCTCGGTGAGCACCGCCAGCACCAGGTAGCCGTCGCGCGCACGGAACCGGCTCGCGGTCGGTTTGCGGCTCACCGAGCCGTTGCCGATCTGCTTGGCCTCGATGCCGGCCACGGTGTACTCGGACACCGTGCCGGGGATGAAGGCCAGCGCGGCGTCCAGCATCGCGACGTCCACGAGCTGGCCACGCCCGGTGTGCGTGCGCTGGAACAGCGCGCTGGCGACGGCCAGCGCCGCGGTCATCCCGCCGATCGTGTCGCAGATCGCGAACCCGGCGCGGGTCGGCCCGTGGGCCGGCTCGCCGGTGATCGACATGATCCCGGACATCGCCTGCAGCTTGCCGTCGAAGGCGGCCGTGGTCTTCTCGGGTCCGGTCTGGCCGAAGCCGGAGACCGCGCAAAAGATCAGCCGCGGATTGACGCCGGCCAGCGCGTCGTAGCCAAGCCCGAGCCGGTCCATGACGCCGCCCCGGAAGTTCTCCCACACCACGTCGGCGCCGACCACCAGCCGCTTGACGATCTCCACCGCTTCTTTGCGGCGCAGATCCAGCGTGATCGAGCGCTTGTTGCCGTTCACCGCCAGGAACGACGGCGCCATCTTCCGCTCGGCCCACGTGCGGTCGGCGAGCTGTCCGCGCGTGTCGTCGCCCTCGCGCGACTCGATCTTGAGCACGTCGGCGCCGAGCAGCGCCAGCTGGTAGGTTCCATACGGCCCCGCCAGGTAGCGGGTGAAGTCGAGGATGCGGACGCCTGCGAACGGCTTGCTCATGACGCCTCGCGCTTGCCGCGCGCGATCGACTTGACCTCGTCGAACTCCTTGCGCCGCTCCGCGATCTTCTCCGGCGAGAGCTTCGTCAGGTCGAGGTAGTCGAGCTTCCAGGCCGCGTCGGCGTTCCAGCGCAGCGGCGACTGCACGGTCGTGCGGGCTCCCGGAGCGCTCTCGAGAACGCGCAGGGCGAGCTCGAGTGTCTGCGTCTGCGACGCGACGTCGAACGGCCGGCCGGCCGAGTTGCCGAGCGGGAAATCGCTGAACACGAAGCGCGGCACCCCGCAGTGCTCGACGATGTCCTTGGCGCACCCCATGATCACGGTCGCGATGCCGTGGGCCTCGAGGTGCCGGGCGACCAGACTCACGGTCTGGTGGCACACCGGTCAGCTCGGGACGAGCACCGCCGCGTCGACGCCGTCTTCCTGGCAGCGGCGCAGCATCTCCGGGACATCGGTCTCCATCGTCACCCGGTGGCTGCGGTTCGTCGGCGCGCCGTGGACGCGCGGCCCGAGCGACCCGATGCGACCCGCCGCGGCCGCCGCTTTGAGCCGTGCCAGCGGCAGGTACGTGTTGATGTCCTCCGCCGTCGTGTGCAGGCGGTCGTAGCCGACGTGCGAGATCCGCAGATCGGGCACGCTCGCGCTGGAGATCGAGTACACCTTGTAGAACTTGGCGCCGGCGTTGTACGGCGCGCGCGGCCCCTGGTCGCCCGCCTCCGGCTGGAACGGCGCGGCGGTCGTGATCAACGCGACCCGTGCGCGATCGAGCGGCGCCGGCAGCGGCGTGAACGGGACGTCGGCGAAGTGGGCCCAGCGATACGGGTTGTAGCCGAGCGCCATATAGTAGTCGCGAGTGCGCTGCATGTAGGGAATCGGCGCGTCGTGCTCCGCCGCGAATCCCGTCTTCGTCTCGGAGGCTAGGGTCGTCATCGCGGCCTCTCCTCACTGGTCGCCGGCGTCGCGGCCTCGTGGTCGCGCCGCTCAGTCTAGCCCGCGGCGGCCCCTCCGTCCACGCGGCCCCACGAAGGCCGCGCTCGGGCGCCGCGACCTAGCGGCTGCCGCACAGGATCTCGCGTCCGCCGCAGATGACGCGGTCCTGGCCCTCGCCGCAGACGATCGTGGTGCGCCCGCACTTGAGCACGATCGGTTTCGGAGGTGGCGCCAGCTCGCGGGAAGTGCCGTCCACGACCGCCTCGGTCGCCCGATAGGCCCCCTGGAACGAGCTCGCCTCGCGGCCGAAGACCGCCTTCATGTGCCGCTGGAAGCCGTCGTAGCCCTCCGGCTTGCCGTAGTAGAGGAAATTCCTCGGGTCGCGGTTGGCACGGTAGGACCACGAGATCGTCTCGGCGTTCGCCGGGACGTTCTGGAGTTGCTGCGCGTGGTGGCCCATCGTCACCACTCGCTCGACGACGGCCCCGGACGCGACGTCGAGCCGCCACACGACGGGCTCGTACGCCATCAGGACGAGAACCACCGGGCCGCTCCGCGTGACCTTGATGGAGATCCCGCCGGGCCCGCCATGGTAGACGCCGACGGCGTGAACCTCCGCGTGAGACGAGATCGGCACCATCTCGGGCGCGGCCGGCTTGGCTCTCGTCTCCGGCGCGGGCGCGGCGACAGACGATGCGACGGCGGCGCCAGGCGAAGACACGACGGAGCCCGGGGGGATGGCGCCCGATGGCGAGTAGCTCTGCGCCTCGATCCCGCCGCCGTGCGCCGCGTACGCGGTGTAGCCACGGGGGATCGAGTGGCGGAACGGTGTCGCGCCGAAGTTCAGCCGCCAGCCCTCGAGACCGGCCACGCCTTTGACTCGGAGATCGGGAGTCAGCGACACGGCCGCTACGTACTCCTCATCGGGCCGGAGCGCGATGCCGCGTCCCCACCAACCGTTCGGCGCCATCGTGACCCAGTTGCCGTTGACGTGGACGTACGCGCGCGCGGCGTCCAGGTCGCCCGCGACGCCGACGACGTCCTTGTCGCGCAGCGAGGCGCGGGTCATGCGATCGAGCAGCGGGACCCCGTAGCCGCCCAGGTGTCCCACCGGCCCCAGTAGCCGAGCGCTCGACGACGCCGGCACCGATAGGAGGCCAACGTTGGTCTGCTCGCCCACCCGGCCCTCCGGGAGCAGGATCGTCGCCTCGAAGTAGATCCGTCCCTTCGCGAACGCGCGCGTGGCCTTGCCGGTCGTGTACTCCGTCTTCTCGCAACAGAACCGCGCGCTCAGCTCGTCGGCGGCCCGACTGCCGCTCATCGGCACAAGCGCGAGCGTCACCGGACGCCCGGCCTCGAACGCGGTCTCGGGCCCGGGTTGGATCACGGTCGTCACGCCGTCGACGAGCACGCGACCTTCTCGCGTCTCGGTCTGGAGCGACGAGGGGCGCACGCCGGTGAGCCGCCGGACGTTCTCGAACAGGTTGTAGAGCGCGCTCGGCCCGGAGGAGAGGTAGAGCCCGTCTACGCCCGACGGCGGATGGGAGTAGTAGCTCAGCAGCTTGACCCCGGTGGGCAGGCCCGACACGAACTGCTGGTAGTACCCCTGCGCGATGACCTTCTCGACCCGCGCCCCTGGCGGAACCTCGAGCCGCCAGTGGACGCTCGCATGCGAGCCCAGCACGAGGACCACCGGCCGGTCGATCACCGCGACCTGCACCTCGACGGTCGGGATCGGCGGATGTCCCGGATACGGGTGGACCGCGTTCGCGGTCATGCGTGACGACGGCGAGGACACGAACACCGCGTGGACCTCGGCGCGCCCAGCGGCGAAGTCCTCGCGCCGGAGCGATGTGAACGTGGCGGGATCGAGGGGCGCCGTCGGCGTGATCGAAACCGGATCGGCCCACGCCGAGCAGACGAAGCAGAGGACGCTCACCCAATGGCCCATCACCGGCCTCCAGAATCGACGGGCGCCCCGCGGGTGCGGGATAGATTTTCAGCTTAACGTGACAGTCGTTCGCCGACCTAGCGAGAAAGACGTTCCGCGCGGCGCCCGATGGAGAGTGCCGCCGAGGTCGACGGATTCGCGCGGGCGCGCGATCTGCGGCTCAGCGCTCGGGGCGGCGAACGGCGAACGCGACGGCCACCAGCGCGAGCGCCGCACCGACGGTGGCCAGGGCCGGCGCCCAGGGCACCCGCACCGAGGCGCTGGCCGCGCTCGCGACGCCGATCGCGACGAGCGCCGTCGCCCCCGCGACGGCGCCGAACAGGGCCCAGTATCTGATCTGCGAGGCTACGACTCCGGGACCGAGCGTGGCACGCCGGGCGCGCCACCCGAAGTCCGCGGTCTGAAGCAGCACCGTGACACCAACGCCGAACAGCGCGGCGCCGACGAGCCGCGGCGGGGAGCCCGCGAGCCAGAGCGCTAGCGCGTATTCGCCGAGCGCGACCACGGCGCCCCCAACCACCAGCGGCATGCCGAGCAGGACGCCGAGCCCGCACAGCGCCAGCGCCACGACGCCGAGCGTCAGCACCGAGGTCGCGGGCGCGATCAGCAGCGGGTAGCCGACGAGCGCGCAGGCGAGCATGGCCGTGAGGTGACGCATCGTCAGCGCGCCGCCGCGCGGCGGCGCCGCGCCCCGGTGAGCCCGACGAGCGCCGCCTGCAACGGCTCCGCCGGATCCCACTCGACGATCGCGATCCCGAGGCGGCGCAGCGCCTCGGCGCGGGCAGTGCGCTCGAGCGTCCACAGCCGGCACGCGAGGTCGACGCTGGTCGAGGCGCGGCGCGCGCGCCGGACCAGCGGGATCGGCGACGGGCTCAGCACCGCGACGTCGAAGCCGCGCGCCGCCAGATCGACCACGGCCTTCTCGAAGCGCGCGTCGAGGAGCGGGCTGATCGCGATTACGAGGGCCTGGGGCGGCAGCACGCGTCGCGGGACGAGCGCGACCTCCTGGGTCACGTAGCTGAACATCACGTCGGCCCGGAGCAGCGCTTCCAGCAACCGCTCGTGGTGCGCGCGCCCCGAATCCGGGCGCACCCAGCGGAACGGTCCGCAGTACTCGATGAGGCCGACGCGATCCTTCCGGGCCAGGTACGCCGTCGCGAGCGCCGCCGCCGCCCGGATCGAGGCGTCGACGGTGGTGTCGGGCGCCGCGCCGGCTTCGGCGAGCGTGTCGAGCATCAGGATCACGTCGGCGTTGCGCTCGAGATGGTATTGCGTGACGAAGAGGCGCCGGAACCGGAGCGAGGCGCGCCAGTTCACGTGGCGGATCCGATCGCCGGGGACGAACGCCCTGATGTCGCCGGGCTCGATCCCCTCGCCGACCGCCGGCGCCACGTAATTGCCGACCGAGCTCTGGGTCCGCCGCGGACCGGGCAGACGGCGCAACGGAAGCACGCTCGGGTACACGCGCAGCTGCCACGGGGCGCACATCGCCGTCTCGCCGGCGTGAAGGCCAGCGCGGTCCCAGCAGCGCGCGTGCATGGTGCCGAGGCTCACGCGGCCGCGACGGACACACTCGACCTCGTACTTCCACTCGACGCGCTGTCCCCGGGCGAGCGTGAAGAGCCCGCGGTTGTGGCCGCTGACGACCCTGAGGCCCGACGGCAGCGGCTCGAACAGTTCCAGCAGCGCGACCGGCTCACCGGCGACCACGGTCACCGTCACCATGACCCGCTCGCCCTCGAAGACGCGCGCGGACGAGATCGCGTGGGCGATCGACCAGTCGGGCGTCGCCGGAGCGCGCGCGGTCACCAGGAGGGCCAGCAGCACCGGCACGACGACGACGACCAGCTCGGCCCGGCCCGAGAACACCGCGAGGACGAGCCCCCACGCGCCGACCGTGGTGATCGACAGCGCGAGCGGGGTGAGGCGCGTCGTCACCGGCCCTCGGTCGTCGGCGCGGGGACCTGCGTCAGCAGATCGCTCACGACCTGGGCGGGCGACAGCTTCGTCACCCAGAGCTCGGGCTGCAGAATCAGCCGGTGGGCGAGCGCGGGCCCGGCCATGGCCTTCACGTCGTCGGGCGTGACGAAGTCGCGCCCTCGCAGCGCGGCGAAGGCGCGCGCGAGCTTCAGCAGGGCCAGCGCGCCCCGCGGGGAGGCGCCGAGCGCCACGCGATGGTCGGCGCGGGTCGCCTGAACCAGATCGACCACGTACTGCATGACGACGTCGGCGACGAACACGTCCTCGAGCGCCTGCTGCATGCCCAAGACCTCGGCGCGGGGCACGACAGCGCCGACCTCGACGTCGTCCTGGCGCCGCCCGCGCCGCCGCTCGAGGATCTGCCGCTCCTCGTCGGCGTTCGGGTAGCCGATCGCCACGCGGATCAGGAACCGGTCGAGCTGTGCTTCCGGCAGCGGATACGTGCCCTCGAGCTCGATCGGGTTCTGCGTCGCGATGACCAGGAAGGGCGGATCGAGCCGGAACGACTCTCCTTCCACGGTCACCTGCGCCTCCTGCATCGCCTCCAACAGCGCGGCCTGGGTCTTGGGCGTCGCCCGGTTGATCTCGTCGACCAGCAAGAGGTGCGTGAACACCGGCCCCGGGCGAAACTCGAACTTGGCCTCGCGCTGATCGAACAGAAAGCTCCCGGTGACGTCGGCGGGCAACAGATCGGGCGTGCACTGCAGGCGCTTGAAGGACAGGTCCAGCGCCTGCGCGAACAGGCGAGCGATCAGGGTCTTGGCGAGGCCCGGATAGTCTTCGATCAGCACGTGGCCGTTCGCGAGGATACCGGCGAGGATGCGCTCGAGGACGTCGCCCTTGCCGACGATGACGCGGGCCAGTGTGTCGAGGATCTCGCGGCTGCGCTCGGTGACCCGACCGACCTTCACCGGCGCGGCTCCAGCGAGGCGATGAGCCGGCCCAGCGCGGCGAGCGAGGGGCCGCGGCCGAACGAGCGGCCCGGCGGCTTGTCGAGCGGTTTCGTCGACGCGCCCCCGGCGCGCGAGAGCTCGACGAGCTTCGGCCAGAGCATGTGGTCGAAGTAGGACTGGCTCCGCGCGCTGAACTTGATCTCCTCGTGATAGCGCTCGAAGCGCGTATCGGACACGTGCGGGAGCAGCGCCCGAGCTCCCCCGCCCCATCGCGACGGACGCTCGATGAACGCGCCGATCACGGTCCGGACGCGGAACACGGCGAGCGCCAGCACGACCGCGCCGACGAGGCGCGTCGCCCCCGCCCGGTAGGGGCTCGCGACCAGGAACTCGATCAGCGAGACGGCGGTGACGAGCGCGGCAACGACCACGAGCACGCCGGCGACGGCCGCCATCCGGCTCGGCTCAGGCGAGGCCAACGCGTGCCTCCTCCGCTTCGCGCTCGAGCGCTTCTCGGATCTCCTCGAGGCAGGCGCGCGCGTGGTCGCGCTCGGGCGACTCGAGCGGGTGCAGGCTGAACCGCGCGAGCTCGAACAGTCGTGTGAGCCGATCCACCGCGCGTGGCGGGAGCGCGAGGCGGTCGAGGATCTCGCGCATGAACTCGTCGGCGGTCTGCCAGGGCGCGCGGGGCACCCGCGCGCGCGCCGCCACCCGCTCGAAGCGCCGGTAGCACTTGATGATCGCCACACGAGCGTCGGGCTCGGCGGCGAGATCCTCGAGGCTCTCGTCGACGGCCTCGGTGAGCGGCCGGGCCTCCGACGGGCCGCTGGTCCCCTCCCACCACCGCGCGATGCGCTCGGCGAAGAGCAGCAGCGCCGCCACGCCCAGCGTCGCGAGCCCGGCCAGCAGCGCCAGCGTTCCCAGGAGCCACCCGACCAGTGGGAGCGAGAGCTCTGGAGTCTCGGCGTCCAGGGCGCTGGGATCGGCGGGCAGCATGAAGCGACGCCACGCGAGCAGCGATCCCTCGACGTACTGCCACCCGAACGAGAAGATGATGAGGCTCGCGATGAGCGGCACGAGCGGCAGCATCCGGACGAGCCCCTGGAGCCACCACGGAAGCTTCGACGGCTCTTCCTCGCGCGCGAGCAGCTCCGCCTCCTGGCGGCGGCGGTCGCGCGAGAGCGAGATCCCCAGCACGATGAGCGCGGCGAGCGCGAAGGCGATGCCGCTCGCCAGGAGCAGCGAGTCCGGCACCTCGACGCGCAGCCGGACGGCGGGCAGCTCGTCGGACGAGCGCGGGGCGGCGAGCAGGGCGACGAGCGCGAGGAGGAGGCCCGCGCCAGCGACGACCGCGGCGCCTGGAATCGTCATCCGTCTCATCGGGGGTGCGACAGTATATCCTGTCGGGCAGACGGCCGGGCCCCGCGCCCCGCCCCGACAGGAGGCCATATCGTGACCGACCACCATCGCATCAAGGGCGTGCTCTCCCCGGTCGTGACACCCTTCGCGGCGGACTTGGCGACGGATCCCGAGCGCTTCGTGCGCCAGTGCCGCTGGCTCCTGTCCCAGAACGTCGGTCTGGCCGTCTTCGGCACGAACTCCGAGGCGAACTCGCTCTCGGTCGAGGAGAAGATCGAGCTGCTCGACCGTCTGGTCGCCGCGGGGCTCGATCCGGCGCGGATGATGCCGGGCACCGGCTGCTGCGCGCTGCCCGACTCGGTCCGCCTGACCGCGCACGCGATGAAGGTGGGCTGCGGCGGGGTGCTGATGCTGCCGCCGTTCTACTACAAGGGCCTGAGCGACGACGGGCTCTTCCGGAGCTTCGCGGAGGTGATCGAGCGCGTGGGCGAGTCGCGCCTGCGCGTGTACGTCTACCACATCCCGCCGGTCGCGCAGGTGCCGATCACGCTCGGGGTCGTCGAGCGCCTGCTCGCGAAGTATCCCGCCCAGATCGCCGGCATGAAGGACAGCGGCGGCGACTGGAACAACACCAAGGCGTTCATCGACGCGTTCGGGACGTCGGGCTTCGACGTGTTCGCCGGCTCCGAGACGTTCCTGCTCCAGAACATGCGCAACGGCGGCGCCGGCTGCATCAGCGCGACCGCCAACGTCAACCCCGGCCCGATCGCACACCTCTTCGACACGTGGAAGCACGCCGACGCCGACGCGCAGCAGGCGCGACTGGACGTGATCCGCGGGATCTTCCAGAAGTTCCCGATGATCCCGGCGCTCAAGGCCGCGATCGCGCATCACGGGCGTGACGTGAGCTGGGCTACGGTGCGCCCGCCGCTGGTGGCGCTCACCTCGGCCCAATCGAGCGCGCTGGTCGGCGAGCTCGACCGGCAGAAGTTCACGATGCCCGGGCTGGCGGCGCGCTGATGCCTTCGCTCAGCCGCCAGCTCGCGCAGTGGGTCGCCGGCCTGCGGTACGAAGACCTGCCGCCGGCGGTCGTCGACCGTGCCAAGGGCCTGACGCTGCAGGGCCTGGCGTCGGCGCTGCTGGGGTCGCTGACGCCGGGCGGCCAGCAGGCGGTGAAGCTCGTCACCGACGAAGAAGCCGGCGTGCGCAGCGGCGCCACGATCATGGTGGACGGCGCCAAGGTCACGAAGGGCGGGGCCGCGTTCGCCAACGCCGAGATGGCGATGGCCGGGGGCAAGTGGGACACGTTCCGCATGCTGACGCACCCGGGCACCAGCATCATCCCCGGTGCCTTCGTCGGGGCGGAAGCCAGCTCCGCCTCGGGACGCGACTTCATCACCGCGCTGGCCGCCGGCTACGAGGTGATGGAGCGGCTGGCCGCCGATTTCATCCCCACGGTGATGTCGCGCGGCTTCCACGCCGGGGTCGTGTTCGGCATCTTCGGTCCCGCCATCGCCGCCGCGAAGATGCTGCGCTTCACCGAGGAGCAGCTGAACAGCACGATCGCGCTCTGCGCGAGCCTGGCCGCCGGCAACCTCGAGGGCGCGCGCAGCGGCGGCCGCGCGCTGCGCGAGGGCGGCGCGGTGCGCAACGCGATGCTCGCGGTCGCGCTGGCGAAACAGGGCCACGTCGGCGGCGAGACCGTGCTCGAGGGCGACGCCGGCTTCTATCACGCGTACGCCGGCAACAACCGGGGCCAGCTCACCTACAGCTTCGTGGGCGACACGAGGACGAGCCTCGACAAGATCACGGCCGCGCTGGGCCGCGAGTGGATATTCCTCGAGACGCTCTACCGGATCTACTCGACGGCCGGCTACAACATCGCCCACATCGACGTGACGGCGGCCTTGTGCCGCGAGCACGACATCAAGCCCGAGAACGTCGACCGCATCGAGGCGGTGGTGAACTGGCTGGAGACGCAGTATCCGAGCCCGGCCTTCCCGAGCCGGCGTGAAGATCTGGAATGGAAGCCAGGTGGCACCGCGTACTACTCGGCGTACGCGGTCGTGAAGCGCGGCTTCCCCGTGCTGAAGGCCAACGTCGATCCGACGGGCGCCGGCGAGCCGCCCGAGGTGCTCGACCTCATGAAGCATGTGAAGCTGATCCCCTCGCACGAGATGACGCTCTTCGGCCCGCGCATCACGATCTTCACGAAGGACGGCAAGAGCTACACGAAGCAGTCCACCGGGCGCGAGTTCATCTGGGACTTCGCCGAGGAGACGCGCCGCATCCGCGAGGTCATTCCTGGGTTGCCGATCCCGGCGGCGCAGTTCGAGGAGATCATCACCACGTGCCGCGATCTCGACCGACAGGCCCGCGCGGACGCGCTGGTGCGACTGACGCTGAAGAAGGCGTGAGCGCGTGAAGACGATCCGCACCATCACGCCGACCGGCCACCTCGGGACGACCCCGCTCGAGAAGGCCAGCTTCGAGCGCGGCTGCGGCATGGGCCCCGATTTCATCGTTGCCGATTCCGGCAGCGCCGACATCGGGCCCTATCCGCTGGGCGCGGACCGCGGCGAGAGCGATCTCTTCGGCTCGCAGCAATACGCGCCGCTGTTCGACGTCGAGATCCCCTGACCGCGCGATCCTCCGGAGGTGCACGCCGCAAGTCGTCGCGGGCAGCCCCCCCGGCTGAGGCGCGGCTACAAATAGGAGAACCGACATGCCAGGAAAAGTTCGCCGGATCGTCACCGGAGTGAACGCCGCCGGGCGCTCGTACATCGTTTCGGACA
>QHSI01000113.1:2565-8886 GCA_003221515.1 Candidatus Rokuibacteriota bacterium | reverse complement strand
CCGCCAAGCACCCCGGCTTCCACGCCACCGACACCGTGGACTACGCGGTCTGCCTCGAGGGCGAAGTGTGGGCGGTCCTGGACGAGGGCGAGACCCTCATGCGCCCCGGCGACGTGCTGATCCAGCGCGGCACCTATCACGCCTGGTCGAACCGCAGCGACCGCGTTTGCCGCATGCTGTTCATCCTGATCGATGCCGAACCACTCCCGAACCACTAGCCCCCCGAATCTCCCTGAGCCGGGCCGCGATCACCGGCGGAAATGAGAGGCGACGCTGTCGACAGTTTTCGAGAAGCTCGAGAGATCTGAATTTGAGCACGAACGCGTGGTCGACCTCGCCGAGGATCACCACGAGTGCGCCACGTTACCTTCGAGCCATCCCTGGCGACTTCGCAACGTCATGCCGGCCAACTATGAGGGCTATTGTGCGATTGTCACTCCATGGAGAGCGATCGTCGACGGCCAGAGCTTCGAATTCGACGAGTTCGACGCCGCGTACACGTTCTTCAAGAAGCCGCGCCCCACTCCTCTAACCCTAACGAGATGGCACGACGACTTTCACATCCTTGAGTTGTCTCACGAGATCCCGTGGCCGGCTCGTGACATCCTCCGGCGATTCTCGCGAACCGCCTCTTCGCTCTTCGTGCGGTGTGATCACTGGGACGGCCCGCAGTACTGGAAGGTCGATCTGAATCTCGTCCTAGCGTTCTCAGACCCCTTCGCGGAGATGCCTCAGCCATTTGGTTTTTTCGACGCATTTCCTCACCAGTCACCGTGGTACTTGGTCCGCAAGGACGATGAGCCGCTCGTCTACTTCGGCGGATCTCACGAGATGATCGACGTGATGCATGACGCGATGCCTGAGAAGACGATACGTATGACGTTGGACGACCGGTACTACTAGGAGAGGACCTCATGGCCCTGAAAGACAAGATCACCTTCGGCATGTCGCTGCCTCACCGCTCGCCCGACCCGATCGACATGTCGGTCGTGCGGCGCGTCGCCCAGCGCGCCGACGCGCTCGGGTTCCGCGATCTGTGGGTGACCGAGAACACGCTCGATCACGTGTTCTGCTTCGATCCGTTCGTGATCCTCACCTACGCGGCTGCGATCACCACGTCGATCCGTGTCGGCGTCTCAGTGGCCGTGCTGCCGATCCACAATCCCATCCACGTCGCGCACAAGGTCGCCACGATGGACTACGCGAGCAACGGGCGCGCGATTCTCGGCCTTGGGCTGGGTCGCGACCATCACTACACGCAGTTCCAGATCCCGCGCGAGCGACGCGTGCGGCGGTTCCTCGAGGGCGTCGAGCTGATCAAGGCGCTGTGGACTCAGCCGAAGGTGAGCTACCGCGGTGAGATCTACCAGCTCGAGGGCGGCACGATGGCGCCGAAGCCGGTTCAGAAGCCGCATCCGCCGATCTGGCTGGGCGGCGGCCATCCCGACGCGCTCCGTCGTGCCGCCACGATCGCTGATGCGTGGATGGGCTCGGGCGGATCGAGCAACGCCGAGTTCGCCCGGAGCGTGCCGATCATGCGGCAGAATCTCGAGAAGGCCGGGCGCGATCCGAAGAAGTTTCCGATCTCGAAGCGCGTGTTTCTCTCGGTGCACGAGCGTGCGGACGTGGCGCGGGCCGAGTGCAACCACTGGTTCACGACGGTCTATCACAATCCCAACGGCGCCGACGCGTCAGGGGTGCACGGTACGCCGGAGCAGGTGCGCGCACGGCTGGAAGAGCTGGTCGCGCATGGCGCTGACCATCTCTTGCTCAATCCGGTCTGCCGCCACGCCGAGCAGCTCGAAGCGCTGGCGGCGATCGTGGGGCTCAGCTAGCGGCGACGGCGATCAGGCAGCGGCGAGCAGTCGCTCCACCCGGTCGAGCAACGGGCTCGCGAGCAGAGCCGGCTGGTGAGCCGGGAGATCGACCCACACGGGAAACTCCCGCCCCGTGATCTTGCGCAGCTTGGTGGGGCCGCCCAGGGACATCATGGTCTCCCACGATGCGGTGAGATCAGGCTGAGCTAGCAACAGCAGACCGCGCCCCAGATAGCCGTCCGCCACACCCGGCAACGCGACGCCGGCTTCGGCGACCGCACCGGCCCATTCGTCAGCCGGTCTCGTCCAGCGCGGCGATCCACTGGCGGCGCGCGCTAGCAAGGAAGCGGAGATACGCCTCGCCCAGGCCGGCCGGCGCCACCTCGTGCTCCTTGAGGAGAATTGACGGAAACGGGGCGTCGGGGAGGCTATAGGCGCGGATCAGCGAGCCGGGGACGGGGCAGCCGAACGGGGCCACCCGGTCGAGAAAGCCGGTCAGCCCCTCGCCTCGGAGGACGACCTGCGGGATGGCCACGACGTAGCGGGTCCCCTCGGCCGCACTGATGGACGCCAGCAGGAACTCCCCAGCCGGCCATGCCCGGCCGTTCTGGTGCCCGTCGAGGCCGAGCTCGACGCCCTCGCAACGACGTTGCCGGACGCTCACGATCCGGTTACCATGCGTACCAACTATCTCCAAGGAGGCGTCAATGCCCGAGGGCAAGGTCCACGCCGAGATCGTTTACTGCGTCGTTTGAGGGTACCTACCCGTAGCCGTCAGTGTGGCGGCTGAGCTCTCCTCGATCAACTACCGGGAAACGGCGATCACCCTCACTCCGTCCGACAGCGGCCGGTTCGAAGTGTACCTCGACGGCAAGAAGCTCTACGACCGGAAAGAGCCGGGCGCGATCGATTTCCTGCCGGCGCTCCGCGAGATCCACAAGATCCGCGACTCCATCAAGGAGAAGTTCGCCGCGCTGCCGCCAACGCCGGCCCCGGCCAAGCACTAGGAGCGCCAACATGGCCTTCGGCACGCACCACGTGCACATCAAGACCCGGGATCCCAAGCAGACGATGCAGTTCTACGTGGACAACCTCGGCGCCACGCTGCTCGGTGAGGTGGCCGGCCGCGGTTACCGCGTGAGCCTGAACGGGCTCCAGCTCAACATCACGGGCCTGATCGACGCGCAGAAGCGCGAGCAGCACTACGGCATCGAGCACATCGCCGTCGACACCGACGACTACACGGCGACGCTCGCCCAGCTTCGGGCCAAGGGCGTGCGTGTCCTCGAGGAGCTGCCGCCCGGCGGTAACGGCCGGCGGGTCTGCTTTCTCGAGGCGCCGGACGGCGTGCAGATCGAAGTGATCGAGAAGGTGTAGCTCGTGGGCGCCCGCCGTCAGTCCGGCGACATCGTCAAGCAGCAGGTCGCCGCGCACTGGAACCGGCGGGCGCCCGACTTCGACGCAGACTTCGGCCACAGCGTCCGCACCGCCGCCGAGCGTGCGGCGTGGGATCGCATCCTCGATCTCGTCCTGCCCGGCCGCGGCCCGCTCGACGCGCTCGACGCTGGCTGCGGCACCGGCTTCCTCTCCTTCGAGCTCGCCTCCCGCGGGCATCGCGTCACCGGCGTGGACTTCGCGCCCGCCATGATCGCCGAGGCGCGCCGTAAGGCCGCCGAGCGCGGGGCTGCCGTCACGTTCGAGGAGGGCGACGCCGAGCAGCTGCCGTTCGCTCCCGCCCGCTTCGATCTCGTCATCAGCCGCCACGTGCTCTGGACCCTCCCCCACCCGGAAGCGGCGATCGACGAGTGGATCCGCGTCTCGCGCAAGGGCGGGCGCCTCGTCGTGGTCGACGGCCAGTTCGACGACGGCGCGCCGGTGACGCCGGCGGGCGGCGCTCGTGGAAGCGAGGAGTACCGGGCAATCGGCGATCAGCTGCCGTTCCTGGGCGGGCGCGCGCGTGAGGAGATCGAGAAGCTTCTCTCGGCGCACGGCCTCGTGCGCGTAGGCAGCGATCCGCTGGCCGATCTCGTCCAGGCGCAGGCGCAGCGCATGGTCGATGAAGGCCTCGAGCGGCGCACGCACCGGCGCTACGTCGTCTGGGGCGACGTCGCGCGCTGAGACTACGGCAGCGTTGAGACTACGGCAGGAGGTCGCTGATGCGCACGCGCGCGTTGGGGGCCGCCAACGGCATGGCGGACGACTCGGGGCCGAGCGCCTGGCGTGACGAGTACCTCCAGCCGAACGGCGCCGTCGGGTCCGGAGCCGGCCGGCGGTAGACCTCGAGCACGCGGTCGACCAGGTTGACGATCCAGTAGTCCCGATTCATCGTCGAGCGCGATGGGCGCCTGCGATCGAACAGCCAGCCCAAACGCCGCCCTCAGCGCCTCCCCAGCGAGATAGATCGCCATGTAGTGCGCGCCGCTTTGGGGCTCGCCGACCACGAGCTCTCCGGCCGGGAGCTCGAGGGGCTCACCGGGGCGGAAGACGCCGACCGACCTCGATCAGCCGATCGTACTCCGCTCGGGTCCACCGCCGCGTTCGCGCCGCGTATTCCATGGCCTCCACGCTGCGTTACATCGTGCGTATCACCGGCGTTGTCCAGTTGACACGTCCAGTGTCCGGAAATCACACTCGTCCCATGAATCTCGTGACCGGTAAGTTACTGATAGTTCGTATTTCTCGACGTTAAACCGACGGGCACAGTCCTTGCCTGACTACGGGCTGGGCCCTTCACGACAAAGGCAAATCCGCCGTGAGGCGGAGGCGCAAAGCCACGGGTCAGGCACTCGGGCCTGACAGCCGGGCTACCGAAGAAGGGATGTCTCTCGACGAGGGGCCTCTTGTTAAAGGAGGCCTCTCGTGGGTCCGCTACTGTGTCGTAGACCGCTGTTCGTCGGCGCCGCCGTTTTTGTCCTCGGCGCCGCGCTCCTGGTCACTGCCGGGCTCGCTCGCGCGCAGACTCCTCCATCTCCCGGATCCGCGCGAGGCCTCACGCAAAGCCTCGTCGCGCTCGACGCTCAGTATCGAGCAGCCGGCCCCGCTAGGCGAGCTCAGCTCGTGAGCCACCTGCTCAGCGTCGCGGCGACCCGCCAGCAGGTGCTGCTCTCGCTCGTCGAGAGCGACCCCGGAGAGGTGTTGCGGGTGGCGCTGCCCGCCAACCTCCGCGCGGGCATGGCGTCGTCGATTCAGAGTCACCTCGAGAAGGAGGTCGACCTCGACGGGGTGCTCGAAGTCCTGCACGAGGACCACGCCAATGGAAGCCGCTACTTCTACTTCCTCGAGACCCGGACAGAGCGCCTTTCGCTCCACTTCGCGACCGACCCGCCTGGGCTCCCGGCTCGCTCTCACGTTCGGGTCAGGGGCGTGCGCGTTGGGCAGATGCTCGCCCTCGCCTCGGGTACGACCAGCGTCCAGACCTTGGCGGCAGCCCTGCCGAACACCTTTGGCGCAAAGTCGACCGTCGTCCTCCTGGTCAACTTCCAGAACAACCCAATCCAGCCCTACACGGTCGACTACGCCCGGAGTGTCGTGTTCACCACGACCAGCAACTTCTTCATGGAGAACTCGTCTCAACAGACCTGGCTGACGGGCAATGTCTACGGCTGGTACACGCTCCCGCTCAGCAGCACGGTCTGCGACGGCTTCCAGATCCGCGACTACGCCAAGGCGGCCGCCACCGCGGCGGGGGTCGACCTGTCCCCCTATTCCACTTTCGTCTACGCTTTCCCCACGAACAGCGGCTGCGGATATTCGGGCATGGCGCAGATCGGCGGCCCCAACGTCTGGATCAACGGGAACCTCGAACTGAACGTGGTTGGCCACGAGCTGGGGCATGTCCTGGGTCTCTATCATTCGCATGCCCTGGAGTGCGGCGCCACCACGAACGGGACGAATTGCAGCGTGTGGGAGTACGGCGACGTCCTCGACATCATGGGGAATACATCGGCAGGCCACTTCAACGCCTTCCAGAAGGAGCGCCTGGGCTGGTTGGGTGGCGACGTCGCCACCGTCGGCGCGAATGGCGTCTACACGCTCGACCTCTACGAAGCGCCCTTAGGGGTCCAGCCAAAAGCTCTGAAGATCGTGAAGAGCACCGACTCCACGACGGGCCAGAAAACTTGGTACTTCGTCGAGTTCCGCCAGGCCATCGGCTTCGACAGCTTCGTTGCCACGAAGAGCAACGTTCTGAGTGGCGTCGTGATCCACACGGGCTCCGACGGGGACATCAACAGCAGTATGCTCCTGGACATGACGCCCGTGAGCAGCGCTCTCCCCGACGTCGACTGGAACGATCCCGCTCTCACGGTCGGCAGGAGCTTCTCCGATTCCACCGCGGGCGTGACGATCACGCTCACGTCGGCTGGCAGCACCGGCGCCGCCGTCAGTGTGAGCCTGGCCTCGCCGACCTGCACGCACGCCAACCCGACCGTGACAATCTCCCCGTCCCAGAGCCAGTGGGTCCCCGCCGGGACGGCGGTGACCTACACCGTCTCGGTCACGAACC
>QHSI01000113.1:0-2377 GCA_003221515.1 Candidatus Rokuibacteriota bacterium | reverse complement strand
CCAGACGGTCACCATCACGGCCGTCGTAAGCAATGCCGGTTCCCCGGTGGGCGGCGCCAGCGTCAGCTTCAACGTGACGAAGCCTGGCGGCACCGTGGTCGCGATGACGGCGACCACCGGGACGAACGGTGCAGCCGTGGTCACGCTCCGGATCAAGCCCAAGGATCCGACTGGCGCTTACGGGGTCCGCGCGGGCGCCACTTCGGGGAGCGCGACCACGAACTTCATGGTGCAGTAGCGGAGGAAACCTCCGGCCGGGAAGATCCGAAGCTCCTTGCTCTAGGGCCTCGGTTCCCCGCTTGCCTCCCTCGGGGAGGGCGGGCAGGGCGGGATCTCCGCCCTGCCCGAGTGACTCGTTTTACTGCAACGGACAGAGATTACACGACTGGGTGGCCGTGCAGCTCTTGGAACCCGAGTTGAGAGCGCCGTCGGCTGTCACTGTCACCGTGTCGCTGGCCGTACCCGACGAGCCACCGAGGCTGGTCGGGAAATAGCTGCCACTGTAGGGTTCGCATGCGCCAACAGCGAGCGTGCTTGGCGGTGGCGAGGTCACTCCGAGCTGATCGTTCGAAAGCGCTACGTTGCTGAGTGCCACGTTACCTGTGTTGCAGACCTGGCCGTCGAAGTTCACTTGGACTGTGAGCTTGCTGTTGTCCAGTACGAGGTGGGTAGCGCAGTTCTTGTTCACGCTACAGCTCGGGCTGGCCACAGCCGTACAGCCTGCGCTGGCCTGGGCCGAGACGTTGGTGTGACTATTCACGCCGGTGGCACTCGCGGTCACCGTGTCGCTATTTACGAGGCTCGGCGACGTGTAGCTGCCACTGTAGTTGCTGCAGGCGCCGATAGCGAGCGTGCCGGACGGTGGCGTGGTCACTCCGCCCTTGTCGTCCGTAAGCAAGACACTACCCAGATCATCCGTGCCAGTGTTGCAGACCTGGCCGTTGAAGGTGACGTTGACCGACGTGCCTCCCGGGACCACGGCGGCGGTGCACTGCTTGGTCACCGAGATTGCGGCATTGCACGGCTGGAAAGCGTGGAGAATGATGTCCTTGAGCTCGGCGGTGATGGACTGCGAGCTGCGAGTCTCGCCCGCGAAGCTGGCGAAGCACTCGTTGCCCAGGTTGAGCGCGTTCAGGTCCACGCCGCCCTCGAAGAAGCTCAGCTTCGGGAAGAACCCCGAGGGCCCGGATTTCGGAGTGTAGGGCCAGGGCGCTACCACACTGCCGCCGTTCGTGATCGCACACGCGATGTCCAACGGATCACAGACGAGCAGCGTTGTGTTGCTTTGGCTCACGAGCAGCTGGACCGAGCTATTGCCCGCGCCCGGAGCTGGGACTGTCGTGTCGTCGTTGTTGCCATTGTTCTCGCCCACCCACTTGAACACCTGGATGTTGTTTACACTTCCTCCCTTCAAGAAGTTGACCAGGACGAGCAGGTCGCCCACCGCGTGGGACCCGCTGAAGGTCCCGTCCGCGTTCGGGCTCACGGCGTTCCGGAAGAACCAGAAGCCGAGCTGGGCGTCGCCATTGTTGGCGAGTCGGTCGGCGCCGAAATAGAGGATGTTGTTCGAGTACCTGGCCGCGTAGATATCGGTGATCGTGGACTTGTCCGGCGTGCCGTGGAGGTCCCAGCGCCACTGGTCGATTCGCTCTTCGTCCTTGGTGCCCTGGGTGAAACGCAGGTGCGGCTCCGCAATCGGGCCGACGTGGATAGTGTCGCCGCCGGTGGCGGTTAACCCGCACGTGCCCCCGGAACACCCGAGGACGTTGTCCCAGTCATCGCCTGCCGCACCGGAATTGACCGCGTTACCATCGAGTTCGAAATCTACGTTGGTCGAGACGCCGGCCCGCGCCGGCGTCACGCCGACCGCGAGGAGCGCGGCCAGCAGGGCGGCCCAGACGAGGCCGCCGGCTTTGAAGCTCCTGGGTGAGGCTCGACAGATCAAGGTGTGAATGGCCGGAACCAGTTCCCGCAGCGTCTTCATTTTCGAGCTCCTCACTGAGCGGGACCCCAGAACGAAAGGGACCCGGAGCGGCGCGCGATGGCGCTCGGGTCGGGCCTCTCGATGGGGCCTCGTTGCGGTTCTCGGAGGAACTCTGGGACGGCCCTCGGCGGGGCTCGCACGTGCGCCTGTCAGACTTGGAGGATCACCCCCTATCGTGTCCACTGAGCTGAGAATTGGGAACATATAGGTCACTTTCAGCGCGCGATGTCAAGAGATACATCACAAACCACGCGTCCACTTCTCAAACCCAGCGACGCTCAGACCCAGCGCGTCGGCGACAGATTTTCGGTCACCGGTGCGAGCGTGCCGGCCGGGCGCTTTCCGGGACCCCGTTTCACCTTGCTCCCGGCCTTTGCCGGAGCCGGCCCCTTC
>QHSI01000112.1 GCA_003221515.1 Candidatus Rokuibacteriota bacterium | reverse complement strand
CACCAGCAACACGAGCCCAGGCCCGTTCCCCTGGCCGCCCGGGTTGAGGATCGCCTTCGTGCTGCGGCCCAGGCGGAAGATGACCGCGCGTTCGTACTCGCGCAGGATGCGCGCGAACGAGCCGATGAAGAAGATCGCCACGATGGCGACGACCAGGAGCAGCAGCGACTCCATCCCGATCATGTGACTCCTCCCTTGGCCTCCGCCTTGGCGACCTTCAACGTGAGCCCGTCCACCGAGACGATCCGCACTTGCGCGCCGGGCTCCAGCGGCTCGCCCTGAGCGACCGCGCGCCAGATCTCGCCGGACACCATCACCTGGCCCTCCGGGGCCAGCCGCTCCCGGACGATGGCGGTCTTGCCCACGAGCCCCTCGACGCCAGTCGCCGGCGGCCGGCCCAGCGCCCGCACACCGGCGGCGACGACGAACAGGAAGAGACCGGCCGTCGCGCCCACCGTCGGCGCGATCACCCACCAGGAGACGCGAAAGCCGACTTCCGGAGAGTCGAAGAGCATCAACGAGCCGGGCAGGCTCTGGAAGGCGAAGAACGCCAGGATCAGCGAGATCCCGCCGATGATGCCCGGCAGGATCACGCCGGGGTTCGACAGCTCGAAGAAGAGGCCCAGCATGCCGAGCATCATCAGGACGTAGGCCACGTTGGGGTCGGTGATCACGTTCAGGAACCGGTCGCGGAAGCCGATCTCGATCGGGCGGACGGGCGCGCCCTTGGTGGCGAGGGTCACGGGGCCCTTCGGCAGCTTGATCGTGCGGCCGTCGATCTTGCCGAGAAGGTCGGGGAGGGAGTCGGCCACCAGGTCGATCACGTTCAGCTTCAGCGCCTCGCGCTCGGTGACGGCGACGGCCTGGCGGACGGCCTTCTCGGCCCAGTCCGCGTTGCGGCCGCGCTCGATCGCGACGGTGCGGATAAAGGCGGCGGCATCGTTCTCGACCTTCTTCATCATCGTCTTGTCGGCGCCGCCGCCGCCCACCGACACCGGCGAGGCCGCGCCGATGTTGGTGGCGGGCGCCATCGCCGCCACGTGCCCGGCCATCGTGATGAACACCCCGGCCGACGCTGCGCGGGCGCCGGTGGGCGCGACGAACACGACCACCGGCACCTCGGCGTTCATCATGCGCTGAACGATCGCCCGCATCGAGCGCTCGAGCCCGCCCGGCGTGTCGAGCAGGATCACCAAGGCCTGCGCCCGCTCGGCCTGCGCGCGATCGATCGCGAGGCCCACCAGGCGCAGCGTGACGGGGTTGATCACGCCCTCGATCTCGATCGTGGCGACCGGCGCCGGCGCGGCCCACACCGCCACCGGCAGCAACATCGCGATTATTGTAGCGAGGGCCATGAGCCCGGCGCGGACCGAGGGTGGCCTGAGACAGACGCGAGCCGGATTCATTGTAGCGAGGGCCGTGAGCCCGGCGCGGACCGAGGGTGGCCTGAGACAGACGCGACCACGCGTCATTTCTTGAGGGCCAGGACGCTGACGAGCTCGAAGAGGAGATTGGCGGCGAGCAGCGCGGTGATCTGGCCCGGGCCGTCGTAGAGCGGCGAGACCTCGACCACGTCTGCCCCCACCAGCGGCATGCCGGCCAGCGCGCGCACCAGCACGAGCGCCTCGTACGAGGTGAGCCCGCCGACCTCGGGGGTGCCGGTTCCCGGCGCATACGCGGGATCGACCGCGTCGATGTCGAACGAGCAGTAGACCGGCCCGCCGGTACGCAGGCGCGAGAACCGCTCGGCCACCCAGGCGGTCCCCTGCTCTTTCACGGACTCGATGCGGTGGAACTCGATCCCATGCTGCTGGTGGAACGCAAAATCCTCGTCGCCGTAGAGCGGCCCGCGGATCCCGACCTGGATCATCCGGCGCGGATCGACGAGGCCCTCTTCGATCGCGCGGCGGAACGGCGTTCCGTGGAAGTACTTCGAGCCGAAGTACTCGTCCCAGGTGTCCGGATGCGCGTCGAAGTGCACGAGGCCGAGGCGCCCGTGACGACGAGCGAGCGCCCGCAAGATGGCCAGGGAGATCGAGTGATCGCCGCCCACGCAGACGGGCATCGCGCCCTCCGCGATCACCTGGCCCAGGCGCCGCTCGATCGCCTCGTACGTGCGCTCGATCGAGATCGGCACCACGTCCACGTCACCGCAATCGGCCACGCGCATCCGCTCGAAGGGATGGACCTTGAGGACGGGATTCCAGGGACGGATCAGCGACGACTGCTCGCGCACGGCTCTCGGCCCGAAGCGGGCTCCAGTCCGATACGAGGTCCCTCCGTCGTACGGGATGCCGAGCAAGGCGATGTCGAGGTCACGGGCCGAGGGTACCGCCGGCAGCAGCATGAACGTCGCGATCTGGCCGAATCGCGGAGAGACGAACGCGTCCCGGGGGCCCGACGTGCTCAAACGGAAGTCCTCCCTAGAGCGACGCGCGCAGCCCGGCGACCGCGGTCAGGAGCTGTGAGACTTCCTCAGGTGAATTGAAGACCGAGAACGTCGCGCGCGAGGTGCCAACGACGCCCAGGCGACGCATGAGCGGCATCGCGCAATGGTGCCCGGCCCTGACGGCGATGCCTTCGGCGTCGAGCAGCGCCGCCACGTCGTGGGGGTGGAGCCCGTCGACCGCGAAGGCGACCACCGCGCCGCGATCCACCGCCAGGGGCGGGCCGTAAACCGTCACGCCCGGAATGGCGGCCAGCCCCTCGATGGTCCGGCGGGTGAGCGCGCGCTCGTGCGCGGCCACGCGGTCCATCCCGAGCTTCTCGAGGTATCCGATCGCGGCCGTCAGTCCAACCGCCTCGGCGATGGGCGGGGTCCCCGGCTCGAACCGCCAGGGCAGGTCGTTCCACTGGGCGCGGTCGATCCACACTTCCTTGATCATCTCGCTGCCGCCGCGACCTGGCTCGAAGCTGTCGAGAACAGGCCGCCGGCCGTACATGACGCCGATGCCGGTCGGGCCCAGCATCTTGTGCGCCGAGAACACGTAGAAGTCACATCCCAGCGCGGACATATCGACCCGCATGTGCGGAGCCGCCTGAGCCCCGTCGACGACCGTGATCGCGTTGACCGACCGCGCCCGCCGGACGATGTCCACGACTGGGGTGACCGTCCCCAGAACGTTGGACACGTGGGTGAACGCGACCACGCGCGTCCGCGCCGTGAGCAAACGATCGAGGGCGGCCAGGTCGAGCGTGCCGTCGGCGAGAATCGGCGCCGCCTTGATGACGGCGCCGCGATCGCGGGCGACCAGCTGCCACGGGATCAGGTTCGAATGGTGCTCGAGCTCGGTGACGACGATCTCGTCGCCTCTCTTCAAGGTCCGTCCGATGGTCTCGGCGATGAGCCCGAGGCCATCGGTGGTGCCGCGAGTGAAGACGACCTCTTCCCGGCTCGTCGCGCCGATGAACCGCTGGACGGCGTCACGGGCCAGCTCGTAGAGCTCGGTCGCCTCTTCACCCAGGGTGTGGATCGAGCGGTGCACGTTGGCGTGGCTGCGCTCGTAGTACTCGCTCATCGCCTCGATCACCGCGCGCGGCTTCTGGCTCGAGGCGCCGGAGTCGAAGTAGACGAGCGGGTGGCCGCTGACGATCCGCTGGAGAATCGGGAAGTCGCCTCGGGTCTGCTCGTCCAGTTTCACGCGCCCCGACCTCCGTTCAGTGCCTTGGCCAGCACCGTGAGTGGGAGGGTCACGCAACGCATCCGCGTGGGGCGGATCTCCGCCTGCAAGACCGCGAGCACGTCGCCGACCTCCACGGCCGCCGCGTCGCTGCGGGACCGGCCGGAGACCAGCTCGGCGAGGACGTCGGCGGAGGCGGTGCAGATCGCGCACGAGTCGCCGACGAAGCGCGCGGCGGCGATCCGGCCTTGCGGCTCGACGGTCAACATCAGCCGCACTCGATCGCCACAGAGCGGGTTCACGTCTTCGGCCACGGCGTTGGCTCCGGGAAGGTCACCCCGATGCCGCGGACGGCGCCATCGCTCGCGGATGACGTCGCTGTAGAGGCGGTTGGGGGCCGACGACGCCTGGCTCACTCGAGCTCTCCCCTCGCCGCGTTCGTGCGGTACGGCGGGAAGCGATACGCCATGTCGCGCGACAGGAGGCCGCCCTGGCCCAGCTCGGCCAGCGCCCGATTGTCCACGCGCTGGCCGGCGAGGATCTGCGGCAGCACCAGGTCGAACGTCGTCGCCTGCGAGAACATGCCGCAGGTCGGCATCCCGAGAACGGCGCGCCCGTCCCACGTCGCCAACCACAGCAAGCTCCCCGGATGCGCTGGGGCGCCGTGGCGCTCCATCCGCGCACCCAGCAGCGTGAGGCCACCGAAGACCGGATCGAGCGGGTCGAGCGCGCTCGCGCCCGCGACGATCAACAGCTCGGCGCCCTCCGCCCGGAGCGCGGTGAGCTCCTCGGCCACGACTCGCGCCGCGCCGCCCGAGTATCGAATGGGAAGCAGGCGCCCACCGAACCACTCGATCTTGTGCTTCAGTGCCGTCTCGAACCTCGCGCGTTGCTTCGGCTCGAGCCGCTCCTGGGCGACGGCGCCGATCGTCGTCGGCTTGAACCCGCGCACGGCCACCAGCCCCCGCGCGTCACGCGCGACCTTCTCGACGGCGCGGAGCGTGTCGGCGGCGATCACGAGCGGCGTCACCTTGCACTTGGCGACGGTTTCTCCCGGCTCGACTGGCTGACCCGCGAAGAGGCTGAAGATCGAGATCCCTTCCTGCGCGTTCGCGTCGGTCAGCGCCTCACGCCTGACGTCGAGCAGGCCGCGGCGGGTCGCGGTGAGCGTCCACTGCCCGCCCGTGTAGGCCTTCACCTCGACGCCGTCGCCCACGACGGCCGCCGCCAGTCGCTTGCCGGCCTCCTCCTCGTGCAGGTCGCCGGGCTCGACGACGAGCAGGTGAATCTCCTCCCACGGCGTCGCGAGCAGGACTTCGGCAGTCGCCGTCGTGAGGCGGGCGCCCTTCTCGACGGCGATTTTCCCGGCTCCGTCCCGGACGTCGTGGCAGAGGACGCGCCCCACGAGCGTCTCGACGCTCGCCGCGTCGCGTCGCTGAGCGATCGCTTTCATTGTATCGGAGCCGGTGTGCCCGGCTCGGACCGCGGGTGGCCCGAGACAGAAGCGTCGTGGCTCCGTTTCCGCGCACTCATGGGCAGGCAGTTGCCGCCGTTGCGGGCCGCCTGGATCTCGGCCATGACCGCCAGCGCGATCTCGGGCGCCGAGCGCGCGCCGATGTCGAGGCCGATCGGCACGCGAATGCGCGTGAGCGACGCTTCGCTCTCCCCTTCTTCGGCGAGGAGCTTCAGGATGGCCGCGCCGCGGCGCGCCGATCCGAGCATCCCGATGTAGCCCACCTCGGTGGCGAGCGCCTTGTGGAGCACGGGGATGTCGTACTTGTAGTCGTGGGCCGTCAGCACGAGCGCCGTGGACGGGGCGAGCGGATAGTCGCCGACGAGCTCCGACGGGATACCGATCTTCACCTCGTCGACGTCCGGGAACCGCTCTTTCGTGGCGAAGCGCGGACGCCCGTCGAGCACGACGGTGCGATAGCCGAGCACCTTCGCCAGCGCGGTGAGCGGCATCGCGACGTGGTTGGCGCCCACGATCAGCAGCAGGGCCGGCGGCGCGAAGACCTCGACGAACGCGCGGACGTTGTCGAGCAGGAGCGTGCGCGACGAGCCGGCGGCGATCGCCGCCTGGGCCTCGCGGGTGAAGCTCTCGTCGAGCGCCCGGTCGCCGAGCGTGCCGACGACGGCGCCGTCGTCAAGCATCAGGAGCTTCGCACCGATCGGGCCGTCGAGCCGTGTCACGATCGCGGCCCGTCCGCCACGCCCGGTGTGGGCGCGCACGCGCTCCAGGAACTCGCCCTCCAGTGGCTCGACGAACACCTCGATGGTGCCGCCGCAGGTGAGCCCGATCTCCCACGCTTCCTCGTCGCCGAGGTTCAGCTCGAGCAAGCGGGGCCGCATGGTGGTCAGCACGTCCTCGGACTGCTCGATGACCTGCGCGTCCACGCATCCGCCGATCGTGACGGAGCCGAGCACGGATCCGCCTTCGCCGACGAGCATCTTGGCGCCTTCCTTGCGCGGCGTGGTGCCTCGCGTGTTGACCAGCGTGGCGACCGCGACCTTGCCCGGGGAGCGTCGCAATTCGTCAATGTGATCGAAGAGTTCAGCCATGGTCCCTCATGATACGCCGACCGGCTGCTGGACGCACTCGTCTCGCTAGAGCGACAGTTTCCCGGCGAGATCCCGGAGCGCGGCGAGATTGTGGCCAGGCGCGAAGTGGTCGATCAACGGCAGCGCGGCGGCCATGCCGCGCGTGAGCGGCTCGTAGGAGGGATTCCCGAGCAGCGGGTTCAGCCAGATGACGCGCGCGGCGCGCCGCTTGATCCGGAGCAGCTCGGTCGCGAGCAGGTCGGGCTCGCCGGTGTCCCACCCGTCGGAGAGCACGATCACGATCGTGCGCCGATCCACCAGGTGCGGCCACTCGCGATTGAGCTGGGCGAGCGACTCGCCGATGCGAGTTCCGCCCGACCAGTCCCGCACGTCGGTCAGCCGCCGCAATACCTGGCGGTAGGAGCGTCCGCGCAGATACTCGGTGATGCGCGTGAGCCGCGTCGAGAACGTGAAGGTCTCGACCCGGCCGAAGACGCTCTGCAGGGCGAACAGGAACTGGAGCAGGAAGCGGCTGTAGAGATCCATCGAGCCCGAGACGTCGCACAGCAGCACGAGGCGGATCTTCTTGCGCTTGCGCTGGCGAAAACGCAGGTCGATCAGATCGCCCTTGGTGAGGTTGGCGCGAAGCGTGCGCCGGAGGTCGACGCGCCCGCGCCGCCGGACCGGCTTCCGCCGTCGGCTGATCCGGTGAGCGAGGCGGCGCGCGATCTTGATGGTGAGCTTCAGGAGCTCGTCGAGCTGGTCGGCGCTGAAGGTCGAGAAGTCCTGGGCGATCAGCGTCTCGCTCTCGGAGGCCAGCGGAACGCTCAGCGGGTCACCCGATTCGCTCTCCTCCTCGCCGTCGCCCCACGAGTCGAGCGCGAGCGCCTCTCGCTTCTGGCCGCCGGCGAGGCTCGCGCCGTCCTGATCGTCCAGGGACGGCATCGGGATCGATCCCGAATCGTCGGCCGCTTCCCTGGCCGCGCGCCAGAACGCCTCGAAGCAGCGGTCGAAGACGGGGAACTCTTCGGGACGCGTGGCGAAGACGGCGCGCAGGCCGAGATAGAGCTCGTGCCGGTCGGCGATGTCCAGGTGATCGAGGGCGCGCACCGCGTCGGTGACCTCGACCAGCGTCACCGGGAGACCGGACCGCCGCAGCAGCGTCGCGAACCGCGCCACCGCGGTCGACAGGTCGCGCGGCACCGTCTAGCTCGGGGCGGACAGGAACGGCGCGAGGCCCGACTTGGCGACCTCGGCGCGGAAGCGCTTCATGTCGTCGACGTCCTTGAGGACGCAGCCCAGCGTCTCGGCGACGAGCGCCTCGTCGATGTGGTCGGCGTGCAGCGACGCCAGCGCCTGGGCCCAGTCGAGAGTCTCGGCGACGCCCGGCACCTTCGCGAGCCGGACTTGCCGCAGCGTCTCCATGAACTTCGCGATCTCGCGCGTGAGCCGGCCGTTGATGCCCGGCACCTTGCGCGCGATGATCCGGGTCTCCTTGTCCGGCGCGGGATAGTCGATCCAGAGGTAGAGGCACCGGCGCCGGAGCGCGTCGGAGAGCTCGCGGGTGCGGTTCGAGGTGAGGACGACGTGCGGCGGGTGCGTCGCCCTGATCGTGCCGATCTCCGGGATCGTCACCTGCCAGTCGGAGAACACCTCGAGCATGAACGCCTCCAGCTCTTCATCACTTCTGTCGACTTCGTCCACGAGCAACACCGGCGCCTGCGACGTCTGCGTGATCGCCTGGAGCAGCGGACGCCGGAGCAGGAAAGACTCCGAGAAGATCTCGTGCTCCTTGTCGGCCATCGCGCGGTTGTTGTGCCCCGCCTCCTCGAGCTTGATGTGCAAGAGCTGCTTCTGGTAATTCCACTCGTAGAGCGCCGTGGAGGCGTCGAGGCCCTCGTAGCACTGGAGCCGGATCAAGTTCGTCCCCAGCATGCGCGACATCACCTTCGCGACTTCGGTCTTCCCGACACCGGCGGGCCCTTCGATGAGAAGCGGCTTGCGGAGCCGCATCGCGAGGTGGACGGACGTCGCGACCGGCGCGTCCGTGACGTATTCTGCCGCTTCCATCATCTCTTGAATTTTCCGGATCTCGTCACGCATGGCTGCTTATTGTACATGAAGCTTCGCGTAATCTTCCGGCGTGTCCACGTCGGGCGGCATCGCAAAATCGAACGCGACCGCCTCGACGCGCTCCGGCCGCGCCTTGACCACCGCGCGCGCGCCCGCGTCGCCGGTGAGCGCGCGCAGCTCGGCGAACACGTCGGCCGCAAACAGCACCGGCGTGCCCTGCACGCCGCGATAGACGGGCGCGACGACCGCCTTCCCCGAGTGGTCGAAGGCGTCGATGAGCGCGCGCGGGACCGCGTCGGGCACGCGCGGTTGATCGCCGAGGGCGATCATCGCGGCGCGCGTCCACGGCTTGAGCCCGGTGACGCCGACGGCGATCGAGCTCCCCTGGCCGTCTTGAGGTCGCGGGTTCACGACGAAGCGGACGGTCAAGTCGGCCAGCGCCTCGCGCAGGGCCGAGTCGTCCGCACCGGTGACGACCACGACGTCCTCGACGTGGGTGCTCAGCCGCTCGACCGCCCAGCGCACGACCGGCTTGCCCTGCAGCTGCAGCAGGAGCTTCTGCCGTCCCATGCGACGGGCGAGCCCGGCCGCGAGCACGACCGCCGCGATCACCCGCGCACCACGCTCAGGGCCCAGTGCGCTTCGAGCTCGGCCGTCACCTCACCGGCTCGCGGCGATTGCCACCAGTGCGAGCACCCGCGGAACGAGACGACGCGCGCGCGCGTGCGACCGGCGAGGCGCCGCCCAAAGGTCAGCGCGGCCTGGCGTCCCCTGAAAACGGAGAGGAGAAGGCTCAATGGGGGCGTGTGCGAACTGAGCGAGTTCTGAGCGTGAGGCGTGCGCTGGCGGGTATTCGGTGGGGAGCTGGGGAGGGTTCCGCGACCCGTGTAGTCAGCGTCGCTCCCCAGCCCCCACCGGCTATCCGCCAGCGCGCTTGACCGCTTCCGTCAGAGCCCGCTTCGCGAACACGCGGCAGAGATGCGACTTGTACTCGACAGACCCCTGAAGGTCAGCCTGCACGTCGACACCCTCAGCGGCCTTCGACGCAGCCGCCTCGATCGCCGCTGCGTCCAGCTTCTTGCCGGCGCAACCCGCCTCGACGCCCTTGGCGCGAACGGCCTTGGTGCCAGCGCCGGTGACGCCAACCGACGCCTTCGCGCACATCCCCTTGCCGTCGAGCGTGACCGCCGCGGCGACGCCGACCACCGCGAAGCGCGACGCGGGGTGCGGGAACTTCAGATAGGCGGCGCCGCTGCTCGCGGGCAGGACGGGCACGCGGATCTCGACGAGGATCTCGTCCTCGCCGACCGCGGTCGACATCAGGCCCTTGAGCCAGTCGTCGACCTTCACGGTGCGCCGGCCCTTCGCGCCCTCGCAGACCATCTCGGCGCCGAGCGCGATCATCGCCGCCGGCCAGTCGGCGGCCGGGTCCGCATGAGCGATCGAGCCGCCGACCGTCCCGCGGTTGCGCACCGCCGGGTCACCGATCAAGCCGGCGACCTCCGACATGACCGCGAGCTTCGACTTCACCAGCGCGGAGGACTCGACCTGCCAGTGGGTCGTCATCGCGCCGATCGACAGCACGTTGCCGTCCTGCTTGATGCCCGAGAGCCCGGGGACCTTGCGGAGGTCGATCAGGTGCTTCGGCTGCGCGAGCCTCAGCTTCATCATCGGGATCAGGCTGTGGCCACCGGCCAGGAGCTTCGCGTCGTCCTTGTGCTTGCCGAGAAGCCCCAGCGCTTCCTTCACGCTGCCCGGCGCGTGGTACTCGAACGCGGCTGGATACATATCCCCTCTCCTAACGAGCGCTCTTGGCGCCCTGAATGATCTTCCACACGCGCTCGGCCGTCAGCGGCATGGCCTCGATGTGATCCACGCCGAGCGGCGCGAGCGCGTCCACCACGGCGTTCACGACCGCCGGCGTGGCCGCGATCGTCCCGGTCTCCCCCGCCCCCTTGATGCCCATCGGGTTGACCGGCGTCGGGGTGACGGTGCGGTCGGTCTCGTACATCGGCAGCATGTCCGCCTTGGGCAGCGCGTAGTCCATCAGGCTGCCGGTCACGAGCTGCCCGGACTGGCCGTCGTAGACAGCGCCCTCCCACAGGGCCTGGCCGACGCCCTGGGCGATGCCGCCGTGCACCATGCCGTCCACGATCATCGGGTTGATCACGTTGCCGACGTCGTCCACCGCCAGGTAGCGGAGGATCTTGATGTTGCCGGTGTCGCGGTCCACCTCGACGACGCACGCGTGGGCGCCGAAGGGGAAGCAGAAGTTCGACGGATCGTAGAAGGACGTCTCCTCGAGCCCGGGCTCGAGTCCCTCCGGATAGTTGTGCGGCACGTACGCGGTGAGGGACACGGCGCCGAACGGCACGGACTTGCCGGGCGCGCCCTTGACCCGGAACTCGCCGCCCGAAAAGTCGATGTCACCCGGCGACGCCTCGAGCAGGTGCGCCGCGATCTTCTTGCCCTTCTCGATGACCTTGTTGAGCGACATCAAGATCGCCGTACCGCCGACGGAGGCCGACCGGCTGCCGTACGTGCCCATGCCGAACGCCACCGACCCGGTGTCGCCGTGGACGATGTCGACCTGCTCGATCGGGATACCGAGCTTGTCGGCGACGATCTGGGCAAATGTCGTCTCGTGACCCTGCCCGTGCGAGTGCGAGCCGGTGAACACGGTGACCATGCCGGTGGGGTGCACGCGCACCTTCCCCGACTCGTACAGCCCGGCGCCGGCGCCGAGGGCGCCGACGAGCTTGGACGGCGCGATCGAGCAGGCTTCGATGTACGCCGAGAAGCCGATGCCCAGGAGCCTCCCCTGCTTGCGAGCGGCCTCCTGCTCGGCGCGGAACTTCCGATAGTCGAGCATCTGGAGCATCCGGTCCCAGGCCGCGCCGTAGTCGCCGCTGTCGTAGACGACGGCGACCTGCGTCTGAAAGGCGCCGGAGAACTTCGGGATGAAGTTCTTCTTGCGCAGATCGGCCACGTCCATCCCGGCCGCCCGTGCCCCGGCCTCCACGATGCGCTCCAGGACGTAGCACGCTTCCGGTCGCCCCGCGCCTCGATAGGCGTCCACCGCGGTCGTGTTCGAGAAGACCCCGGTCACCTCGCAATGGATGGCGGGGATCGCGTAGACGCCGTTCAGCAGCGTGCCGTAGAGGAACGTCGGGACCGCCGGCGCGAAGGTCGAGAGGTAGGCGCCGAGGTTGGCGGTGGTCTTCACGCGCAGGCCCAGGATCTTGCCGTCACGCGTGAGCGCGATCTCCGCGTCGGTGACGTGGTCGCGGCCGTGGGCGTCCGTCAGGTATGCCTCGCGGCGGCTCGCGGTCCAGCGCACCGGCCGCTTGAGCCGGCGCGAGATCCACGAGCAGACGACCTCTTCGTTGTAGAGGAAGATCTTCGAGCCGAATCCGCCGCCGACGTCGGGCGCGATGACTCGCACCTTGTGCTCCGGGATTCCGAGCACGAAGGCGCACATGAGGAGACGGTGCACGTGGGGATTCTGCGAGGTCACCCAGAGGGTCAGATCCCCGGTCGCGTCCTCGTAGCGGGCCACGCACGCGCGGGGCTCCATGGCGTTGGCGACCAGGCGCTGGTTGACGATGCGCTTCTTCACGGTCACCGCGGCGCCCTTGAACGCGGCGTCGGTGGCGGCGCGGTCGCCGATCTCCCACTTGAACGCCACGTTGCCCGGCGCGCCGTCGTGGAGCTTCGGCGCGCCTGGCGCGGCCGCCTTGTCAGTGATGGTCACTGCCGGCAGCGGCTCCCAGTCGACCTGCACCTTCTCGGCGGCGTCGACCGCCGCCTCGTGGCTATCAGCAATGACCACCGCCACCGGGTCGCCGACGTGACGGGCCGCGTCCGACGTGAGCGGCATGTGCGGCACGATCGCCAGATCCTGCATGACGCCCGGAACCTTCTTCTCCTTCCGAAGGTCCCAGCCGCAGGGGAGCGAGTTGACGCCCGTCATGTCCTTGCCGGTGAACACCGCCACGACACCGGGATGCCGGGTCGCCGCCGAGATGTCGATCTTCCGGATGCGCGCGTGGGCGTGCGGGCTCCGGACGAAGGCGGCGTACGTCATGCCCAGGAGCTTCAAGTCGTCGACGTACTGGCCGCGCCCGGTGATGAATCGCGGGTCCTCGCGTCGCTTGATCGACTTCCCGAACAAACGGTCCGCCGCGACGGTCGCCATGAGGTCTACCTCACTTCTTCGCGGGCATGTGCTCGGCCGCCCACTCGATCGCCTTCACGATGTTGTGGTAACCCGTGCACCGGCACAGGTTGCCCTCGAGCTGGTGGCGGATCAGCTCCTCGGACGGCTTGGGGTAGCGCTCGAGCATCTGGTAGACGGACATGATCATGCCCGGCGTGCAGAACCCGCACTGGAGCCCGTGCTTCTCCCAGAACCCTTGCTGGATCGGGTGCAGCTCGCCGTCCTTCGCCAGTCCCTCGATCGTCATGATGTTGGCGCCGTCCGTCTGGACCGCGAAGAAGGTGCAGGATTTGACGGCCTGACCGTCCATCAGAATCGTGCAGGCGCCGCACTGGCTGGTGTCGCAGCCGACGTGCGTCCCGGTGAGGCCCACGGTCTCGCGGATGTAGTGCACCAGGAGCAGCCGGGGCTCCACTTCGTGGCTGTAGCTCTGGCCGTTGATCGTCATCTTGACTGGCAGTTTCACGACTCGTCCTCCGGGATTCGGCGGTTTGAGAGCGGGCCCTAGATCGCTCCCGATCTGGCGCGTCAGAGGGTAAGACTTCGCTGGCGGACTGTCAATCGTGAAGCAGGCGCCGGCCGTCCGCGCGCGCCTGGTCCAGGACCTCGCGGACCGGCAGCGACTTCTCGCGGGCGATCCGGGCGACGTCGGCGAACTCCGGCGTGACGGTCACGATGCGCCCGCCCAGGCGCGAGACCTTGAAGGGGATCGCGCCGTAGGCCGTCGTCAGCACGACGATCTCCCGAGCCAGGCGCGCCCGCTCCCTGGCGGACCAGCGGACGCCGATCGTGCTCGTCTCCTCGAAGAGGACGCGGGAGAGGTCGCCGTGGCGCTCCGGCACGCAGAGCGCGGTGACGACGATCCCCGGCCGGCCACGCTTCATGATCACGGGCTGGAGGAACACGTCCAGGGCGCCGGCGTCGAAGAGCCGCTCGATCAGCGTCTCGTAGAGCTGGGGCGACATATCGTCGATCGTCGTCTCGACCTGCAGCACGGTCTCCTCCGACCCGGCGACCGGCGACGTCTCGCCGAGAAAGCAGCGCAGGATGTTCGGCGTGTCCGGCAGATCCATCGTGCCGGCGCCGTAGCCGATCGCGTCGACCGTCAGCGACGGCATCCGCCCGGCCGACACCGCGAGCGTCGTGAGGATCGCGGCACCCGTCGGCGTGACGAGCTCGGCCCGGACACCGGTGTCCACGACGGGAAACCCGCGCAGCAGCTCGGCAGTGCCGGGCCCCGGAACCGGGATCTTGCCGTGCGGCCCGCCGACCAGCCCGCCGCCGATCGGCAGCGCCGAGACGTGAACCGCCTGGGCGCCCGCCAGATCCAGGGCGATCACCCCGCCGGTGACGTCGATGATCGCGTCGACGGCGCCGACGTCGTGGAAGTGCACGGTCTCGCGGGCCACGCCGTGCACGCGCGCCTCGGCGTCGGCCAGGCGCGTGAAGATGCGGGAGGCGCGCTCCTTCACGCTGGGCGCGAGCGCGCTCGTGTCGAGGATCTCGAGGATGTCGCGGAGCGACCGGTGATGGCGGTGAGCCTCGCGGTTCACCACGACGTCGACCTTGGTGGCCCTGAAGGCGCCTTTGCGGACCTCGCGCGCCGTCAGCTCCCATCCCTGGAGCGGGAGCCTGGCGAGCTCGGCGCGCAGCGCCGCCACGTCGACACCGGCATCGACGAGCGACGCCATGATCATGTCCCCCGCCGCCCCACTCGGGCAGTCGAAGTACGCGATCTTCATCCGGCCCCATGCGTACGCGGAAAAGCGCAGCAGGCGACCCGGCATCGCAGGCCTGATCGAAACAACCGATTGCCGCGCCGGCCGGGGCCAGTCGCGGGGGGAGAGGGCGTGGGACCCGTTCCCGCCAACGGCGCGACGGGAGAGCCGCGCCCGGATGGAGCCCAGCCACGAAGGGTTTGCGGACGCGTGCCGCGTGGTCCCACGCCCTCTCCCCCCGCGACTGGCCCCGGCCGGCGCGACGTCATCGGATTTTTTCGACGAGGTGGTTGATCTGGCTAGCCTGATGCGCAGCGCCGTAGCCGTTGTCGATGTTGACCACCGAGACGCCGGGCGCGCACGAGTTCAGCATCGCGAGCAGGGCCGCGACTCCGCCGAACGAGGCGCCGTAGCCGACGCTCGTCGGCACCGCGATGACTGGCCGGTCGACGAGCCCGCCGATCACGCTGGGCAGCGCGCCCTCCATGCCGGCGACCGCGACGATGACGTTGGCCTGAGCGAGCAGGTCGTAGTGGTGCAGCAGGCGGTGCAGGCCGGCCACGCCGCAGTCGAAGACGCGCTCGACGCGATTGCCGAGGGCCTCGGCGACGAGCGCCGCCTCTTCGGCGACGGGATGGTCGGCCGTGCCGGCGGACGCGACCACGACGAGCCCGATCCCCTCGCCCGGCTCGGGCCGCACGATCACGAGTCGCGCCTGAGCGTGGTAGACGTGCGGCAGCCTGGCCGCGGCTACCGCGTCGGCGACGACCTGCTCGGCACGCGTCGCGAGGACGTTGGCGTGCCCCTCGGCCAGCCGCGTGAGGATCGCGACGATCTGCGCCGGCGTCTTGCCCGGGCAGAACACCGCCTCGGGAGCGCCGCCGCGCAGTGCGCGGTGATGATCCACCTTGGCGAAGTGGAGGTTCTCGTAGGGCAGCCCGCGGAGCCTGGCCGCCGCGGCGTCGACGTCGGTGCGACCGGCCCGAAGGTCCTCGAGGAGCTTTCGGAGCGCTTCCCTATCCACCGCTCGCCTTCGGCGGGAGCTTCAGGAGAAGATTGCCGCTTCCCGACTGGAACCCGGCCAGGTCCACCGCGACGTAGACGTAGCCGAGCTCGCGCAGGCGCTTCACGATGGCCTCGCGCCGTCCGTCTTCCCAGAGCCGCGGCATCTCGTCGGCGGGGAGCTCGAGCCGCGCCAGTCGCTCGTGGTGGCGCACGCGGAACTGACGGAAGCCCAGGGAGCGCACGAACTCCTCGGCCGCGTCGATCTGTCGCAGCTTCGCCGGGGTGATCCGGTCACCGTACTGGAAGCGCGACGAGAGACACGCGAACGACGGCTTGTCCCAGGTGGGCAGCCCGAGCTCGCGCGAGAGATCGCGGATCTCCGCCTTCCACAGCTCCGCTTCGATGAGCGGCGCCTTCACGCCCCGCTCTTGCGCGGCCTTCATCCCCGGGCGATGGTCGCCGAGGTCGTCCATGTTGGCGCCGTAGACCAGCGTCTGACAGTCCTCGCGCTGGGCGATCGGCGCGAGCTTGGCGAACAGCTCCTCCTTGCAGAAGAAGCAGCGGTTCACGGGGTTCCGCGCGTAGTCGGGGTTCTGGAGCTCGTCGGTTCGGACGATCACGTGGCGCATGTCCAGCAGCTCGCCGAGCCGCCGCGCCTCCGCGAGCTCGGCGGCCGGATAGGTCTCGGAGTCCGCCGTCACCAGCACCGCACGCCGGCCCAGCGCGTCCTTCGCCGCGCGCGCCAGCAGCGTCGAGTCGACGCCACCCGAGAACGCCACCACGACACTCTCCATCCCGCGCAGCAGCTCGACCAGGCGGTCGTACTTCGCTCGCACCGCTACGGCTCCACCCGGATCAGCTCGTGGAGCGCCGCGTAGCGCTCCGCGATGTCGGAGGGCTTGAGCAGCGTCAGGCGCTTGAGCGAGAAATCCTCGACCGTGAACGACGCCATCACCGTGCCGTAGACGATCGCCCGCCGCATCGCCGCGGCGTCGACCCGGTCCTGGGCGGCCAGGTAGCCCATGAACCCGCCGGCGAACGTGTCGCCGGCCCCGGTGGGGTCGTAGACCGACTCCAGCGGATAGGCGGGCACGAAGAACAGCGTGCCGTCGGTCATCAGGAGCGCGCCGTACTCGCCGCGCTTGACCACGACGGTCTTGGGGCCCATCGCCGAGATCGCGCGCGCGGCGCGGATCAGGTTGGGCTCGCTGGCGAGCTGGCGCGCCTCGCCGTCGTTGATCGTGATGACGTCGACCTCGGAGAGCACGCGGCGCAGCGCCTCGCGCTTGCGCTGGATCCAGAAGTTCATCGTGTCGAGCGCGATGAGGCGCGGGCGCTCCTTCATCTGGCGCAGCACGTCGAGCTGGAGCTCGGGGTCGATGTTCGCCAGGAACAGGTAGGGCACGCGGCCCAGCCCGTCCGTGAGCACCGGCCGGAACTCGGCGAACACGTTCAGCTGGGTCTCCAGCGTCTTGGCTTCGTTCAGGTCGTAGCCGTACTCGCCGGTCCACCGGAACGTCCGCCCCGCCGAGGTCTGGAGCCCACCGGTGTCCACGCCGCGGTCCTCGAGCAGGCGCAGATGCGCGTCCGGGAAGTCCTCGCCGACGGTCGCCACCAGGCGCACCTGGGTGAAGAAGCTGGCCGAGTACGAGAAGTACGTCGCGGAGCCGCCGAGCACCTCGCGGACCTTGCCGAACGGAGTCTCGACGCTGTCCAGCGCCACCGATCCGACCACGAGCAGATCAGCCATGATGCCTTTCGGTCTGCCAATACTTGTCGAGGAACAGCGCGAGCTTCTTGCGGGTCGCCGGAGGCACGACGTCGGGCGCCGTGATGACGGCGTTCGCGAGGAGGCTCGGGCACGGGCACCGGCGCGGCGGCACGATCGCCGGGATCACTCGCCGGAGCACGTCCTTCGCGGTCGCGACGTTCTTCAAGAGGTTCTGGATCACCGCCTCGACCGTCACCGCCTCGTGGGTCTCGTGCCACACGTCGTAGTCGGTGGCGAGCGCGAGGGTGGCGTAGCAGAGCTCCGCCTCTCGCGCGAGCTTCGCCTCGGGCATGTTCGTCATCCCGATGACGTCGACTCCCCAGCTCCGGTAGATGCGCGACTCGGCCTTCGTCGAGAACTGCGGCCCCTCGATGCAGATGTAGGTCCCGCCCCGGTGCACCGTCGCGGCCGTCTGGTGCGCCGCCTTGTCGAGCGCCGCCGCCAGGTCGGGGCAGACGGGCTCGGCCATGCCGATGTGCGCGACGATCCCGTCGCCGAAGAACGACGACACCCGGCGCTTCGTCGCGTCGAAGAACTGATCGGGGATCACCAGATCGAGCGGCCGGATCGCCTCTTTCAGGCTGCCCACGGCCGAGATCGAGATCACCCACTGCACGCCGAGCGAGCGAAGCCCCCAGATGTTGGCGCGGAAGTTCAGCTCGCTCGGCATCACGCGATGCCCGCGGCCGTGGCGCGGCAGGAACACGACCCGCCGGCCGGCGAAGCGGCCGACGCAGTAGGCGTCGGAGGGATCGCCGAAGGGCGTGCGAATTTTCTGCCAGGTGACGTCGCTGAGTCCCTCGAGCTCGTACAACCCACTCCCACCGATGACTCCGATGGCCGCTTCGGCGACGGGCTCCGTGGCCTGGCGGGCGGTCACGAGCGGATCGCCTCCGGCGAGGTCGGCATGAGCTCGCCCACCGTGCGGTCGCTCATCGCGGCGGTGAGGTGGACCCGGACGATTTCTCGCACGAGCGCCGCCGGGCCCGGGAACGCCACTTCGACGTAGTTGCCGGTGAGGCCCACGAGCCAGCCGGTCCCTCTCTCGCGCGTCTCCAGCACCAGCACGTCTTCCTTCACCCCGACGAGGCCCCGCCGAAACTCGGCGTTCTTCGCGCGGCCGAGCTCTCGGAGCGCGCGGCTCCGGCGCGTGATCAGGCGCGCGTCCACCTGGCCGCCGAGGCGCGCCGCTTCGGTGCCCCGGCGCGCCGAGTACGGGAAGACGTGCAGATAGGAGAAGGGCAGGTCGCGGACGAGCGCGATCGTCTCCGCGAAGTCCGGGTCGGTCTCGCCGGGGAATCCCGCGATCACGTCGGCCCCGAGCCCGAGCCGCTGGCGCGCGGCGGCCAGTCGCTCGACGAGCGTACGGTACATGCGGGTGTCGTACGGGCGGCGCATCCGGCGGAGCACGCGGTCGCTGCCGCTCTGGAGCGGGATGTGAAAGTGCGGCGCGATCGCCGGCGTCGCGGTCACGACCTCGACCAGTTCCGGCGTGAAGTACGCCGGAAGCAGCGACGAGAGCCGGATCCAGCGGAGCCCGGGGATCTCGGCGAGCCGCCGAAGCAGCGCGGCGAGGCTCGTGCGCGGAAGCAGGTCGGCGCCGTAGTGCCCCAGGTCGATCCCGGTGAGCACGAGCTCGGGGTGGCCGGCCTCGACCAGACGCTGGGCCTGATCGAGCACGCGCTTGGGGTCGAGGCTGCGGCTGGCGCCGCGCGCGAGGGGCACGATGCAGAACGCGCAACGATGCTGGCAGCCGTCCTGGACCTTCAGGAACGCGCGCGACCTCCCGCTGATCCGGACGATCGGCGTCGCGTCCAGCGGCCGGGCGTGGGCGATGTCGGTGACGTGGACGCGGTCGGCGACAACCTGGTCGAGCAGGTCCGGGAGCCGATGCTTGTCCCCGTTGCCGACGACCAGATCGACCTCCGCCATCGCGGTGACGTCGTCCGGGCTGGTCTGGGCCCAGCATCCGGTCACGACGAGCTTCGCGCCGTCGCTCACCCGCGCCGCGCGGCGGATCATCTGGCGGTCGGAGAACTCGGCGCGCGCCGTGACCGTGCACGTGTTGACCACCACCACGTCCGCGGGCTCGTCGAAGGCCACGGTCCGAAAGCCACGGGCCTCGAGCGCCGCCTGGATCTGCTGCGTGTCCACCTGATTGAGGCGGCACCCCAGCGTCGCGAACGAGACGGTGCGGGCGCCGGGCTCAGCCACCGACGGTCGCCTCGCGACTCTCCCACAGCTGACCGCACGCCGCGCCAACGTCCTCGCCCTTGCTCCAGCGGACGGTCGTCGTGATGCCGGCGTCGAGCAGCACGGATTGGAACGCGAGGATCCGCGCCAGCGGCGGCCGCCGGAACGGGGCGCCCTCCCAGTCGTTGAACGGGATCAGGTTCACCTTGGCCCGAACGCCGCGGAGGAGCCGGGCCAGACGGTGCGCGTCGTCCATGGTGTCGTTCACGTCCTCGAGCATGACGTACTCGAAGAACACCCGCTGCCGCGAGGCCAGCGGATAGCGCTTGACGGCGCCCATGAGCGCGGCGAGATCGAAGGACCGGTTCACCGGCATCAGCCGCTCGCGCACCTCGTCGGTGGCGGCGTGCAGTGAGATCGCCAGGTTCACCTTGAGGTCCTCGCGGCCGAGCTTCTCGATCCCGGGGACGAGACCGACCGTGGACACGGTGATCCGTCGCGGCGAATATCCGAGCCCGAGCTTCGCGTCGGTGAGGATCCGTAGCGCCTTCACCAGCGCGGCGTAGTTCGCGAGCGGCTCGCCCATGCCCATGAACACGATATGAGTCGCGCGCCGCCCCTCTCCGAGGAGCCGGTTGGCGGCGAGGACCTGCCCGAGGATCTCGCTCGCGGTGAGATTCCGCTCGAGCCCCATCACGCCGGTCAGGCAGAACGCGCAGGCGAAGCCGCATCCCACCTGCGTCGACACGCACAGGGTGATGCGATCGTCGTCGGGCATCAGCACCGAGCTGATCCGGGCTCCGCCGTCCAGGGCGAACACGAGCTTCTGGCTGCCGTCCTGCGAGGGCGTCAGCCGCTCGGGCACGGGCACTTCGACGAACGCCACCTCGCCCAGTCGAGCGCGGAAGTCCTTCGGGAGATCGGTCATCGCCTCGAGGTCGAAGACCGACTTCCGATAAATCCACGTCGCGAGCTGGCGGCCCCGATAACGCGAGGCGCCCAACTCGACGGCGAGGTCCTCGAGCTCGGAAGGCAACTGACCGACGAGATTCACGGGCGACATCCTGGGAAGGATATCACGCCACTCCTACACGGCGTTTCACCCGAGGACCGTGTACAAGGGGCTCATTCGATGAGCACCGCTTGGCTCATTCGATGAGCACCGCGGACCCGGACAGGAGCGCCTCGATCTGCCGCGGGAGACCGAAGAGGCGGATCCGGTCCCCCTCGCGCAGCACCGTGTCGGCCGATGGGTCGTCCACGATCTCGCCCGTCGCGCGCTCGACGGCGATCACATTGACCCCGAAGCGCTCGCGGACGCGCGCCTCGCCCAGCGAGCGACCGATGAGATCGCCGCCCCTGAGCGTGACCACCCGCAGGCGCGGCATGCCGCTCGTCGCTCGCAGCGCGTCGCCCACCGGCGGAACGTTCGCTTCCGGCACGACGCTCTCCATGGCCCCTCGAAAGCTGTTCAAGTAGGCGAGGACCCGCTCCCGCGGCAGGGACAGCCGCTCGAGCGCGTGGCGGATCAGGGTCGACGCGGCCTCCTGCTCCGGCTGGATCACCTCCGCGGCGCCCGCCTCCATGAGTCGGCCGCGCCACGCCAGATCGTTCACGCGGGCCAGGATCGGTACGGTGGGATTGAACGCGCGGATGCGGCTGACGGCGAGGCGCGCGCGCTCGCTTTCGGGCACCGCGAGGATGACGAGGGCCGCGCGATCGGCCTGGCCCGCGGCGAGTATGACCCGCTGGGCGGCGTCGCCGAAGACGGCGGGCACCTTCCGGGCGCGGAGGCTCTTGACGATGTCGGGGTCGGTCTCGATCGCGACGTACGGGACGCCGAACGTCTCCAGGGCCTCGCCGATCGCGCTCCCGACACGGCCGAACCCGCACACGACGACGTGGCCGTCGAGCCCCTCTCCCGATGGCCGACCCAACGTTCCCCGGTCCTCGTGACGCGGCGGCCCGAGCCACCGCGCGACGAGCCGGACGAGCGCGGCGTTGATCAGGACCGTCACCAGTGACGCGGCGAGCGTCGCGCTGTACATATCGTGATCGACGTGGCCGGACTGCCGCGCCACGCCGACCAGGATGAAGGAGAACTCTCCGATCTGGGCGAGGCCCAGGCCGACCCGGACGGCCGTGAAGAGCGACTGGCGAAACGCCAGGCATACGGTCGTCCAGATCGCCCAGTTCCCGATCACGATGAGGCCGACCAGCGCTCCGAGCAGCCCGAGGTTCGCCGCGACGACGCGCGGATCGATGAGAACGCCGATCGTCACGAAGAACAGCGCGGTGAACGCGTCGCGGAGCGACAGGACCCGCGCGAGCATCTCGTGAGCGTAGTCCGATTCGTTGATGAGCAGCCCGGCCAGGAACGCGCCCAGCGCCAGCGACAGGCCGGCCGCCTGGGTGATGGCGGCCGCGCCGAGGCCGATGGCGAGCGTCACGAGCAGGAAGAGCTCGTCGCTCCTTGTCCGCGCCACGCGGGCCAGGATCGGGGGCAGAATGCGGCGGGTCAGATAGAAGAAGGGCCCGAGGATGACCGCCGCCGTCAGCAACGCCTTTACGATTGCGACGAGCCGTTCGCCTTGCAGCGCGCCGAGCGCCGGGATGAGCACGATCAGCACGACCACGACCAGGTCTTCGACCAGCGAGATCCCGATCATCACCCGGCCGTGACGCGTGTGGAGCTCGCCGCGGTCGAGCAGCAGCCGGGCCAGCACCATCGTGCTCGCGACGCAGATGACCATGCCGACGACCGCGCCTTGCAACGGGCTCCAGCCGAGCACGGCGCCGGTGGTGAGCGTGAGCCCGATGGACAGGGCCATGCCGAGGGGGGCGCCGACCAGCGCGATCCACTTCACCCCCATGAGGTCCTTGAGGGAGAACTCGATGCCGAGCGAGAACATCAGGAGCACGACGCCGATCTCGGCGAAGGCCTGGAACGTGTGGACGTCCGTGACCGAGGGTCCCGGCGTCAACGGGCTCACCAGGAGCCCGCCGAAGACGTACCCCAGGATCAACGGCTGGTGGGCGAGCCGCGCGAGCGCTCCACCCAGTACGGCGGCGAGGAAGACGTATGCGAGATCCCTGAAGAGGACGGGTTCCGCGATCATCTACGCGCGCAGCAGGACGTAGAGGTCGAGCAGGTTCGTGCGCGTCGGGCCGGTGACGAGCAGATCGCCGCTCGATCGCAGGCATCGATGCGCGTCGTTGTCCTCGAGGGCCGCGCGCGCGTCCACGCCCGCCCGAGCGGCGCGGCCGAGCGTGGCGGCGTCGACGATCGCGCCGGCCGCGTCGGTCGGGCCGTCGGAGCCGTCGGTACCGGCGGCGAGCACCGTGATCCCGTCCTTCGGCTGGAGCTCGAGCGCGGCGGCCAGCGCGAACTCCTGGCAGCGTCCGCCCGTTCCCCGGCCGCGCACGGTCACGGTGGTCTCGCCGCCCGCGACCAGGCACGCGGGAGGCTCGAGCCGGCGCGCGCGCGCGACGAGATCGCGGGCGACGTCCCGCGCCTCGCCCTCGAGCTCGCGCGTCTGGAAGTACGGGCGGTAGCCGAGGCGCGTGGCCGCCGCGACGGCCGCGTCGGTGATCAGGCGGTTGTTGCCGACGACGACGTTGGTGACGCGACCGAAGACGCGATCGCCCGCCTTCGGCGTCTCCTCGAGGTCGCCTCTGAGCCCGGCCTGCAGGCGGTCCCTGACCGACGCCGGCACCCGGCCCTCGACGCCTCGGCGCGCCAGCACGTCCGCCGCATCGGCGAAGGTCGTCGGGTCGGGCGCGGTGGGCCCGGACGCGATCACGTCGAGCGGGTCGCCGATCACGTCGGACAGGGCGAGCGTGAGAACGGCCGCCGGCCACGCCGCGCGGGCGAGCTGACCGCCCTTGAAGCGCGAGAGGTGCTTGCGGACCGCGTTGAGCTCGCCGATCGCCGCGCCCGAGGCCAGCAGGAGCCGCGTGACCTCTTGCTTCTCGGCAAGTGTGATCGGCGGGGCCGGCGCCGGCGTGAGCGCGGAGCCGCCGCCGGAAACGAGGAACAGGACGAGATCGTCCTCCCCGGCGCCGTGGGCCAGCTCGAGAAGCCTCGCCGAGGCGTGGAGGCCGCGCTGGTCGGGCACGGGGTGGCCCGCTTCGGCGAGCTCGATGCGCCCGAGCGGGACCGCGCAGCCGTCCTTGACAACGACGAACCCGCCGGCGACGCGATCGCCCAGGACTTCCTCGGCGGCGGCGGCCATGGCGCCGCTGGCCTTGCCGCAGCCGAGGACGAGGACGCGCCCGCGACTGATCGGGAGGTGCGAGCGCACGAGCGGGACGACGTCGCCCGCCTCGAGCGCCGCCTGGAGGATGGCGCGCGCCACGTCTCGCGGCGTCACGAGCGAAGCTTGAGGAGGCGCTCTCCCGCGTCCCGAAGCATGTCGTCGGTCTTCGGGAAGCAGAATCGGATCTTCGTGCGGCCGAGCTCGGGGTGGGCGTAGAAGGAGGAGCCCGGCACCGTGGCGACGCCGACGTTGCGGATGAGCCACATGGCGAACGCGGTGTCGTCGCGGACGTCGTACTGTTTCAGGAAGTGGGAGACGTCCGTCAGGATGTAGTAGGCACCGCGCGGCTTCCACGCCACGAACCCAGCCGCCTCGACGTAGTGCCAGAGCAGATCGCGTCGCGCCTGGTAGGACGTCCGCAGCTTGACGTAGTAGTCGTCGGGCAGCTCGAGCGCGGTGACCGCCGCTTCCTGCAGCGGATGCGGGGCCCCGACGGTGATGAAGTCGTGGGCGCGCCGGATCCCGACCGCGAGGTCCGGGGGCGCGATCGCATAGCCGACGCGCCAGCCGGTGACCGAGTAGGACTTCGAGATCCCGGAGATGGTCACCGTGCGCTCGGCCATGCCCGGCAGCGTCGCGATCGGCGTGTGCCCGAGGCCATCGTAGACGATGTGCTCGTAGATCTCGTCGGTGATCGCCAGCAGGCCGTGCTCGCGACAAAGCGCGGCGATCGTCTCGAGCTCGCCCCGCGAGAAGACCTTCCCGGTCGGGTTGTTCGGGCTGTTGAAGACGATGGCGCGCGTTCGGCGCGTCACCGCACGCTCGAGCCGATCGGGATCGAACGAGAAGTCGGGCGGCTCCAGGGGCACGAAGATCGGCTGAGCGCCGGAGATGATGCAACCGGGCCCGTAGTTCTCGTAGAAGGGCTCGAAGATGATGACTTCGTCGCCGGGATTGAGCACGGCGAGCAGCGTCGCCAGCATGGTCTCGGTGGAGCCGCAGCAGATCGTGACGTGGAGCTCGGGATCGACCTCCATCCCGTAGAACTTCCGGTACTTGGCGGCGATCGCGCGCCGCAGCCGGGGTGTGCCCCAGGTGATCGCGTACTGGTGGAAGTCGCCGTCGATCGCGCGGTGCGCCGCTTCGATCAGCTCTGGCGGCGGCGGGAAGTTGGGCATGCCCTGGGCCAGGTTCACGCCTCCGAGCTGGTCGACGACACGGGTCATCTCGCGGATGACCGACTCGGTGAAGCCCTGGACCCGTTTTGAGATCACGCGGAGGACTATCTGCCCGAACGTCGGGCGCCGGCGGCCTCTCTCCGCCGAGCTTGCCTCGGCGGCGGAGAATCGCCCCGACGGTGCATCATGGAACGATCACGTCACGCTCGAGCGGATCGACCTGCACCCCGCGGTCCCTGAGCCACTTGACCCCGCGTTCGAGCGCGCCCTCGTCGCCCTCGAGCTCGAGCGCCATCCAGCCGTGGTCGGCCGTCACGTCGGCGCGGCGGATGTTGATCACGATGTCGAAGTCCTTCACGAGGCGATAGACGATGGGCTCCTGGATGAGCGCCGTCGGAAAGGTCAGGCGAACGCGCGTGCGGGCCATTGCCTGCCTAGATCAGCGGCCCCCGGCGATCGCCGGAACGATCGAGACCTCGTCGCCGTCCTTCAGCGTCGTCTTCTGGGCCTGGAGGAACCGGATGTCCTCCTGGTTGACGTAGATATTGATGAAGCGCCGTAGCTCCCCGGACTCGTCGAGCAGCCGTTCCTTCAGCCCCGGAAACTGTCGCTCGAGGTCGGCGACGAGGCTGTCGACCGTGTCGCCCTTGGCCTGGATCTCGGCGTTACCCTTCGTGATCGTGCGCAGCGGCGTGGGAATCCGTACGAGCACCGGCATTCGCGTTCCTCCTACGACGTTTGGGACTTGAGCTCGGCCAGCGCGCGGTCGAAGGCCGACAGCGAGGGCTTGATCTTCGCGTGGGTCTGCAGGCGGTCCTGGAGGGCGTCGGGTGTCTTCAGGCCGTTGCCCGTGACGCAGATGACGATCGATTCATCGCGCGGAATGACGCCGCGCTCGATGAGCTTCTTGGCGGCGGCGACGGTCACACCGCCGGCGGTCTCGGTGAAGATTCCCTCGGTGCGCGCCAGCAGCAGCATCCCCTCGATGATCTCCTCGTCGGTGGCGTGCTCGCCGGAGCCCCCCGATTCCTTCGTGGTCTTGTAGGCGTAGTAGCCGTCGGCCGGGTTGCCGATCGCCAGCGACTTGGCGATCGTGTTGGGCCGCACCGGCACCAGCACGTCGGTGTCGTTCTTGATCATCGTGACGATGGGGCCGCAGCCGAGCGCCTGCGCGGCGTGCATCTTGGTGCGAACCGGCCCCTCGAGCAGCCCGAGCGTCTTCAGCTCCTTGATCGCCTTCCAGATCTTCGTGATCAGCGAGCCGCCGGCGCACGGGACAACAATATGACCGGGCGTCCGCCAACCGAGCTGCTCGATGATCTCGAACCCATAGCTCTTGGAGCCCTCGGAGTAGTACGGGCGGAAGTTCACGTTCACGAAGGCCCACCGGTACTTGTCGGCGATCTCGGAGCACAGCCGGTTCACTTCGTCGTAGGTGCCGTGGACGGCGACCAGCGTCGGGCTGTACACCAGCGTTCCCAGGATCTTCCCCTGCTCGAGGTCGGCCGGGATGAAGATGTACGACTTGAGCCGGCCCTCCGCGGCGTGGGCGGCGACCGAGTTTGCGAGGTTGCCGGTCGAGGCGCACGCGACGGTGTCGAACCCGAACTCGAGGGCCTTGGTGACCGCGACGGCGACGACGCGGTCCTTGAAGGACCACGTTGGGTGACAGACCGAGTCGTTCTTCACCCACACCTCGCGGCAGCCCAGCTCGTCGGCGAGGTTCTTGGCGCGGATCAGCGGCGTGAAGCCGACGTGATGGCCGACGGCGGCGTCCCCCTCGATCGGGAGCAGATCGCGGTACCGCCACATGCTCGGCGGCCCGGCGGCGATCGACTCACGCGTGACGACACCCTTCAGCGCGTCGTAGTGGTAGTCGACCTCGAGGGGGCCGAAACAGAACTCGCAGACGTGGACGGGAGCCGCCGGATAGTGGCGGCCACATTCGCGGCAGCGCAGACCATTGAGCTTTTCCATTCAAGTCTCCATCGGTAGGGGAATTGAGCCCCGAGTTTTGTTGCACCGACAGCTAGACATTTCCATCACTTAACACTCAACTCCTGCGCATGTCAATTGGCGTATGATCCGTGACGGTGCGTTCCGAGGGGATTTCCCCGCTCGTGCTGCTCGCCGCGTACGGGATCACCTTCGGCGCCGTCGCGCTCGGCCGAGCCCCCCTCGCCTTCGACGACCATCCGGGACAGCTCTACCGCGTGTGGCACGTCGTCGCGCGCGGGCCGGCGCCGTGGACGTGGAACCCGGACTGGTGGGCTGGCTACCCGGAGCTCCAGTTCTACCCGCCCGGATTCGCGTACGCGGGCGCGCTCCTGCACTGGGCGTCGTTCACCGCGCTGTCCGTGCCGGCCGCGTTCCACGCGCTCGTCTGGATCGCGTATCTGGCGCCGGGGCTGACGGCGTTTCTCGCCCTGGCGCGAATTCTCGGAAGCGGCTGGCTCGCGCTCCCGGGCGCGTTCGTCGCGCTCACGCTGTCCGCCGGCACCACGAGTGGCGTCGAGGGCGGCGTGCACATCGGGATGGTTGGCGCACGGCTCGCGTGGGCGCTGGTTCCCCTGCTCCTTTACACGCTCGTTCCCTGGATCGAGGATGCGCGTCGGCCATCGTGGAGCGCACCGATCTTGATCGGAGCGATCCTGCTCCTTCACCCGGCGGAGCTTCCGGCCGCGGTGGCGTTGATCGCGCTCGCCGCGCTCGCCCGCTCGCCGCGCGCGCGGCGACTCGCCGTCGCGGCGGTGGTCCTCGCCGTCGCGGCCGCGCTGACGGCGTTCTGGACCGTGCCGCTGGTCGTCCGTCTCGCGGAGACGCGCGCGCTCGCGTGGGGCGGGCCGCCCCGCGTGGGCCTCTTCGGCGGGGTGCTCGGACTCCTGGCGCTGCTCGGGCTCCTGCGCGCCTGGAGCGGCGGCCGAGCCGTGCGTGTCGCGGCCGCCTTCCCGTGGGTGATGGTAATCGTCACGCTCCTCGACCGGTATGCGCTCGAGCCGCTCGGAGCCCGCTGGCTCCCGGCCAACCGCGTCGTGGACGGCGCCTGGCTCGCGCTGGTGCTCGCGGCCGGCCTGGGTTGGTCGGGCCGCCGCCGCTCGAACGGCCACGAGCCGCTCGTCGCCTCGACGGCGGTGACCGAGCCACACAGGAGCTTCCGCTTCCGCGAGCCGCTGATCGGCCTGGCCGGAGTGCTCGTGCTGATCGCGGTCTCGCTCCGCGCGGGGGCTGGCACGCTCACGCTCTGGCCTCGGCCCGCCGAGTGGCCGTCGCTGGCGACCGTCGAGCGAGGCCTGCGGCTCGGCGATCTCTGGACGACGCTGCGCGACGCGCCCGAGGGCCGGATCCTGTTCTTGAGATCGGGGGTGCCGCTCACTTATGGGTCCGGCGCGCGGGAGTGGTACCGTCCGCACACCCACGTCACCGCGCTCACACCCGTCTATACCGGGCGCGCGATCGTCCACGGCACGTTCACCCACCCGTCGCCGATCGCGGCGCTCGTGTACCGCGGCGACGCCGGGCGAGCGCCGATCACGCATTTGGCCGAGCAGCTCGACGGCCGCTCGATCTTCGGCCGACCGCTCGAGACGCTCGATCCAGCGGCGATCGACGAACACGCGGATCGGCTGGGCGTCAGCGTCGTCGTGGCCCTCGACGAGGACGCTCCGGGGTTGCGCGGCCTCGACGAGAGCGACGTGTTCGCGAAGCGTGCGGCGCCCGAGCCGTTCGTGGTCTACGTGCGCCGCGCGCCGGTCGCGCTGCCCCGCCCGGGCCCGTCCGGCCGCTGGGCTGTCACGGTCACCGCCGCCGACCGCGACGCGTGGGTCTCGACGCGCACGACGTACTATCCGCTCTGGCGCGCGGGCGTTGATGGAGCGACGACCGAGTCGCGGCGCGGACGCTTCGGCGATCTGGAGGTGCGGTCGAACGGGAGCGCGGCGACCGTGGAGCTGGCTTACGTCGCGGGAGCGCCGGAGATCGCGTCAACCATCGTGAGCGCCGTCATCGCCGCCGCCTGGCTCGCGGCCGGCGCGTTCCGACTCTATACATGGTGGGGCTCGAAGGGCCCCCCAAGGGCGGCTCAGACCAGCGGGTCGTAGTTGAAGTACTGGCCCGAGGTCACGTGGGGCACCAGATGGTGCTGGAGCGTGCCCGGGAACACCTCGGCGAAGCTCTCGGGGGTCCAGCCCTCGGAATTGTGCACGCGCATGATCGGCCGCTCGTGGCTGAACAGCATGATCTCCTTGCCGCGCACGCCGAAGACCTGGCCGGTGACGTCGCGGGCGGCGTCGCTCGCCAGGAACACGGCCACCGGCGCGATGTGAGCGGGCGAGAGCTTCTTGATCTTCTCCACGCGCGCCTTCTGCGCCTCGGTCTCGGTCGGGATCGTGCCGATCATGCGCGTCCACGCGAACGGCGAGATGCAGTTGGCGGTGACGTTGTAGCGGCCCATGTCGAGCGCGGTGGCCTTGGTGAGACCGAAGATGCCGAGCTTGGCGGCGGCGTAGTTCGCCTGGCCCACGTTGCCGATCAGGCCCGACGTTGACGTCATGTTGATGATTCGCCCCCACTTCTGCTCGCGCATGAGCGGCGCCGCCGCCCGGGTGACCGCGAAGGTGCCCTTGAGGTGGGTGTTGATGACGCTGTCCCATTCTTCTTCGGTCATGTTGAAAATCATGCGGTCACGGAGGATCCCCGCGTTGTTGACGACGATGTCGACGCGGCCGAAGGTATCGACGGCCGTCTTGATGATCGACTGTCCGCCGGCCATGGACGCCACCGAATCGTAGTTCGCGGTGGCCTTGCCGCCGGCCTTCGTGATCTCGCTGACCACTTCGTCGGCCGGCGCGCTCTCGCCGCCGGTGCCGGCCGCCGAGCCGCCGTAGTCGTTGACGACCACCTGCGCCCCGTGCCGCGCCATCAGCAGCGCGATCTCCCGGCCGATGCCGCGTCCCGCTCCCGTGACCACCGCGACCTTGCCCCTGAGCATCATGAGCTTGTCCTCTGTGTGAGCCGCGCCTCGGCCGGCGGGGCCCCCGCCCCGCGACGGCCTGCGGCGCGTACTACTTTTCGTAGCCGCGCCTCGGCCGGCGGGGCCCCCGCCCCGCGACGGCCTGCGGCGCGTACTACTTTTCGTAGCCGCGCCTCGGCCGGCGGGGCCCCTGCCCCGCGACGGCCTGCGGCGCGTACATCATTCAGATAAGTCCGAAGCGGGGCTGACGATAACACATTCGTCCCCCGCGTGAGCGGGGGCGCCGTAAGGTCAGCGGCGAGCGTCGAGCGCCGCGACGAAGGCGCCCGAGAAGACGAACACGACCGCCGAGTAGTAGACGAACATCACGAACGCGACGAGGATTCCCAGCGGACCGTAGATCTGGCTGTACAGGCCGAATTTCAAGATGTAGAGGCGAAAGAGCTGCTTGGCGACTTCCCACAGGACGCTCGCCAGCACGGCGCCGGCCAGCGCCGCGCCCACCCCAACGCGCCGGTGGGGAACGTAGCGATAGGCCAGATAGAACATCACCGTGGAGAGCGCCAGGCTCACCGGCAGCCCGGTGACGTCGAGCCACCGGGGCGGCACCGGCAGCGTGTTGGCGGTCATCGCGCGGAACCAGTGATAGAGCCAGGTCGCGGTGCTCACCGTGAACAGGAGCGCGCTCAGCAGCAGCGCCATCGCGATGTCGCGCGCCAGGCTTTTCAACATGCCGACACTGCCCCGGATGCCGAGGAGCCGGTGCATGGTCAAGCGCGACGCGCTGAGCAACGGCGTCGAGAACATCACGAGCACCGCCGTGCCCAGCAGGCCCGACACCGCGCGCGTCTCCACGATCCGGAGCAAGGCCGCGCCGATCTGCTTCTGGTAGACGGGAAACTGCTGGCTCAGCTGGCCGGCGACAAGGCGCCCGGCCTGCTCGCTCGACAGCACGAACCCCACCATCGAGACGCCGAGCAGCAAGATCGGGATCATGCACACCAGGAAGAAGAACGCGAGCCCGGCGCTGAGGAACAGGCCGTCGGCCGCGGCGAAGCGGGAGAGGGCCCCCTTGGGGGTCCGGCTCACAGCTGGCGGAAGAAGTGGGCGCGGTCGCCTCCCTTCACCTCGCAGCGGCGGACCTTGTTGTCCCGCATCACCTCGAAGGTCAGCGGCTCGCCTGGCTCGTGACGCCAGAGGTTCATGTAGAGGTCGCGGCGGCTCCCGACCTCCTGCGCGTTGAGCGAGACGATCAGGTCGCCCTCCTGCAGCCCGCCGCGATCGCCAGGTCCGTCCGGCACCACGCCCGCGACGACCACCCCCTCCTCGATCACGTGCGCGAACACGCCGAGCCACGCGCGGCGGGGCCGGCTGACGATCCGTCCGTAGCGGACCATTTCGTCGCGATGCTCGCGATAGAAATCGACGGGGATCGCCAGCGAGCTCCGGGAGATCTCGTTGAGGTTGAGCGACACGGTCCCCACGAGCTGCCCCGTCATCGTGAAGAGCCCGCCGCCGCCGTAGCCCGGATTCGGCGCGTTGGAGACGATCCCGCGATCGAGCAGATACTCCCACTGCGCCTCGAACTCGCCGACGTAGGTGACGACGCCCGCGGTCACGCGCCGCTCTTGCTCGCCCATCGCGCCCAGCAGCACGACCTCCTGCGACCGCTCGACCGCGTCGGCCGCGCCGACCACGGCGGCGGTGAGCCCCTGCCGCTTGACGCGCACCAGAGCCAGGCCGATGTCGAAATCCTGCGCGATGATCTCGCCCTTGGCCTTCCGCCCCTTCTGGAACGCCACGTCGATCGATTGGGCCCCCATGACGACGTAGTTGACGGTCAGGATGAGGCCGGAGGCGTCGACGATCACGCCCGTGCCCAGGCGTTCGTCGCCCAGAATGCGCGTGGACGGATGCTCGCGCGAGACGTTCGTGTGGATGTGCACGACGCTCCGCAACAGGTGCTTGACGAGCTCGACCGAGGCGTCCATGGGTCGCGGGCTACCTGGCTTTCAGATGATAGCCGAAGAACTCGGCGACCCGACGGCGGGCGTCGGCGAAGGCGGCTGGGTCGAACGCGACGGTCGCGCCGCAGCACTCGTTCGGCTTGTTGCGGTTGGCGACGTCGGGCAGATAGGCCCGCGGCTGCCCGATGACGTCGAAGTAGTGGTAGGCCTGCGGATAGAGGACGATCCGCGCATCCGCGCCGCGCCGTCGCATCGCCTCGACCATCTCGACGCACGGACCGGGCGTGGTCCAGTCGTCGGCATCGCCGAGCAGCACCAGGAGCGGGCGCGTCACCAGCTCGTTGACGAGCGAGTAGCACCCGCCCGGGTAGAAGCCGACCGACGCGCGGAAGCCCGGCTCGGGCAGCACGACACCGCGCCGGCGGGCGCGCTCGAGGCTCGGGCCGTTGACGAGCGCCACCGCGAAGACGCCGCCGTTGGACCAGCCGATCACGCCGACGTGCTCCCGATCGACGTAGGGCCGCGTGTGCAGCAGGCGCAGCGCGCCCACCGCGTCGTCGAACCGTTCGGTGTTGGGAATGTCAGGGAGCTTCGGGTCGCAGGTCTTGGGGACACCACGCGGGCTCCAGCTGTCGACGAGCATCGCCACGTAGCCCTGATCGCGGAACCAGCGCGACCACTCGTGGTTCGACTCGGAGATGCCGGCGCAGCCGTGCAGCAGCACGACTGCCGGGAACGGGCCGGGGCCCTCCGGGCGCTCTTCCCAGGCCGGCACCGTCAAGGGTCGGCCCGGCGTCGCGTTCTGGAAGGTGACTCGCGTGGTGGCGCACCCGGCGACGACGGTCGAGGCGAGCAGCGCCGCCAGCGCGTGTCGCACCATGCGTTGAGCATACACCGGCCTCGCATGGGGGACGAGGACCGAACAGCCAAGGAGTGCGGAGAGTTACGAAACGGCGGCGCGGAGTCTACACGCCGGGATGGCAGCACTTTCTGACCGGCGCGAAGGGCCGGGGGGGGCTCCGTGGCGGGCCGTGCCTCCGCCCCCCGTAAACACTTTCTAGGGAATTGGCGCTCACCTCTTGCATGCTAGCTAGACCGGCACTTCGGATCCTGGGATTCTGACGACACGGAGATTGTCTATGTGGGATTTCGGCTCCGCACGGAAACAAACCGTCACGGCAGAGTATCTCGGCCAACGCCTCGCCGACGAAATCTGGAAGGACGTCCATAAGCCGCAAGACCCGATCCCGAGCACGTACATTGTTTGGGAGTGGCTCATCCTGAGAACGTTCGTCGCGACCCGGGTTGTCCAGACGCTCCCGCTCCTCAACAAAGACGCGGCGGATCGCGCGCTCTACGCGATGCGCACCCGAATTTGTCATCCGACCCACTTCACGTCCCGGCATGCATTGACCGCGTTCCAGGCAGTCGCCGACGTACGTCAGCAGGAGTATGCCAACGCGTTCAACATCTGGCGAACACAAAAAGACGAAGAGCCTCTTACGCACGCACTCGCAAACCATGTGTTGTCCGAGAAGGCTGATGTCAAGGAGGTCTTGGACCTGTTCATCAGATTTGTCGCGTGTCAGCGGACGCTCAACGAGATGCTCCGTCACTACGTAAGCTACAAATGCAACGTGCGGTAGCTGCGGGGGGTTGAGCCAACACCCGCCGCCGGTTATTCTGAGCGCGTGACGGAGGTCCGGGCCTAGTCGCGTGCTCACCATCGAGCACGCTCCGCTCCTGTTCGGACGGGATTCGCACCCCGGGCTCATCGCGTACGATCTCGCCGACGCCGGGCGCGCCGTGCGTCTCTATCGCCGCGTGGGCGAGGCCACCATCACGGAGACCGCGCCGCTCTCGCCCTTCATGCTCCTGGCCGACCGCGAGCTCGTCAAGGACGCGGCGGGTCTCGTGGCGGTCGAGCCGCTCGAGGGGCCGGGCGATCTGCGGTGGCGAGCCCGCTTCGCTTCGTGGAGCGATGCCGTGGGCGCGCGCGATCGGTGCCGCGATCTGTCCGGCCAGCCGTCGAACGTGCCGGGGGCGCCGTATCTCTTCCTGGGGGACTCGATTCATCAATATCTGCTCGACGCGGGCCGCACGTCGTTCGGCGGGCTCGTGTTCACGGACCTGCGGCGGCTCGCGCTCGACATCGAGGTGATCACGACCGAGGGCTACGAGTTCCCCAGCGCCGCGCGCCCGGGGGATCGGATCATCGCGGTCGCTCTCGCCGACACCACGGGGTTTCGCCACGTGGTGCGGGGCGACCGGCTCGACGAGCCGGCGCTCCTGGCCGAGTGCTCGCGGATCATCCGCGAGCGCGATCCCGACGTGATCGAGGGCCACAACATCTTCCGCTTCGACCTGGAGTACCTGGAGGCGCGGGCCCGGATGCATCGCGTCGCGCTCGCGTGGGGCCGCGACGGCTCCCTTCTGCGGAGCCGGGTGGCCCGTCTGCAGATCGCCGAGCGCACGATCGGGTACCGGCGCTACGACGTGACCGGCCGCCACGTGATCGACACCTACATCCTCGCCCAGGTCCAAGACGCCGGGACGCGCGATCTGCCGGGGTTCGGTCTCAAGGACCTCGCGCGCCACTTCGGCGTGGCCGCCGCCGACCGCACGTACATCGATCCCTCGCAGATCCCCCGCGAGTTCAGGGACGCGCCCGACCGGCTCATGGCCTACGCCGCCGACGACGCGGTCGAGACGCTCGCCATCGCGGCGATCCTGGCGCCGCCCTACTTCGCCCAGGCGCAGGTCGTCCCCTTCGACTATCAATCGTGCACGCTCCGCGGCGCCGCCGCGAAGATCGATGCGCTGCTGCTACGCGAATACCTCCACCGTGGCCACGCGGTGCCGCTGCCACGACCCGTCGGGCCGGTCGGCGGCGGCTACACCGCGATCCTCCAGGAAGGTGTGGCGCGGCCAGCGCTCCACGTGGACGTCACGTCGCTCTATCCCTCGATCATGCTGGCGCGGTCGATCGCGCCGGCCTCCGACGCGCTCGGCGTCTTCCCGTCGCTCCTCGAGCGCCTGCGCGAGTTCCGGGTGCACGCCAAGCGGCTGGCCCGCGAGTCGCCGGACCCCGCCGAGCGCGCGCACCTCGGCGCCCTCCAGCAGTCCTTCAAGATCCTCATCAACGCGTTCTACGGCTACCTCGCGTTCAACGGCGGGCACTGGAACGACTTCGCGGCCGCCGACCGCGTGACGGCCGAGGGCCGGGCCATCGTCACCGCGATCCTCGATCGCCTGGCGGCGCTCGGCGCCACGCCGGTCGAGGCCGATACCGACGGCGTCTATTTCGTGCCGCCGGCCGACCACACGCCCGGCGCCGACGACCGGCTGCTCGAGCGCATCGCCGCGGGGCTGCCCGACGGCATCCAGCTCGAGCTCGACGGGCGCTACGCGGCGATGTTCAGCTACAAGATGAAGACGTACGCGCTACTCGACGAGCGCGGCCGCCTGCGCCTCAAGGGCTCGGCGTTCCGCTCGCGCGGCCTCGAGCCCTTCCAGCGCCAGATCATCGAGGAGATCGTCCAGCGCCTGGTGACGGGACGTCGCGACCAGGCGCGGGCGGTCATCGACCGGTGGCTCGAAGACTTCGCGTTCCATCGGGTCGCGCCGCGCGCCTTCGCCCGGACCGAGACGCTCCAGGAATCGATCGAGGCGTATCGCGAGAAGGTTCGCGCCGGCGCCCGCGCGACGTCGGCGGCCTACGAGCTGGCCGACGCGTCGGGCCGGCCGGTGCAGCCGGGGGATCAGGTCTCGTACTACGTCGCGGGCCGCGGGGTGAACGTGGCCGTCAACGAGTACGCGAAGCTGGCGAGCTTGTGGGATCCGAAGCGCCCGGACGAGAACGTCGAGTACTACCAGGGCAAGGTTCGCGAGATCTGGGAGCGATTTCGCGCGTTCGCCGAGCTCGACGGGCTTCGACCCCCTATCGGGGAGCCGGAGAGCCCTCAGCTGAGCTTGTTCTAGCCTCGGCAACGCTACCAGCTCAGGTTGAGCTGGCGCGGCGCGCGCTGGTCGGGTCGATCGGCCCGACGGCGCGTGGCGAGCCCGACGGCGGCCGCCAGGCGGCGCACGCGCTCATCGATCTCGCGGGCGCGCCCGGACGGCACGTAAGCGGATCCTGCGTAGAGCCGCGAATATTCCGGGACGAGCCGCGGAAAGTCGGTCGCCAGGAATTCGAAGAAGGTCTCGCGAGTCCCGGGCCGGAGGAAGAGCACGTTCGACTCGGCGCCTACCGCGCCGGCGTCGCGCGCCGCGATCAGCAGGGCGCGCAAGTTCGGCTCGCTGTCGGTCAAGAGCGGCAGGATCGGCATGATGAAGAGCCGGCTCGCGACACCGACCTCTGCCAGCGCGCGCATGGCCGCGAAGCGCAGATCGGGCCGGGGCGCGCGGGGCTCGAGACGACGCGCGAGCGCCGGGTCCGCGGTCGTCACCGAGAGGTTCACCGTCACCTCCGAGGTGGCTCCGACCTGGCGGAGAAGCTGGGCGTCGCGCGCGACCAGTGTCGACTTCGTCGTGATCGAGAGCGACAGCCCGGGCACCTCACGCGCCGCCTCCAGGACCCGCCGGGTCACCTCGAACTTCGCCTCCGCCGGCTGGTAGGGATCGGTCGCTGTCCCCAGCGCGATCACCTGCCCGCTCCGCCGGGCCCGGCGCAACTCGGCGACGAGGCGCGCGCGGTCGGCGTCCTTCACGTAGATCGTCCGCTCGAAGGCCCGCGGATCGTTCAGCCCGAGGAAGTCGTGCGTGTAGCGCGCGAAGCAGTACCGGCACGCCATCTCGCAGCCGCGGTAGGGATTGACCGTCCAGCCGAAGGGCATCGGACGCCCGTTGAAGCGGTTCAGCAGGTCCTTGGACTTGAGCTCACGATATTCAACGCCGCGGCGCTCGTCGACCGTGCTCCCGAGCCTGGCCGCCATCCCGGGCGCCGCGACGCCGGGCTTCACGAGGCTCTCGCGCCTTGAGGACGTCATGTGTTGAGTATACAACCCCCAAGAAAACCCGGGGACCTGGTTTTGATCCCCGGGTGGTGTTCCGTCTGCTTAGCGGCGCCAACCTCCGCCGCCGCCAGGCGCGCCGGGCCGTGCGCCACGGTCGCTCCGCGGGCCGCCGCCGACTCCGCCCCGCTGAGGCTGTGGGCGCGCCTCGTCGACCACGAGATTGCGATCCCGGAAGAGCCGACCGTTCAGCATCTCGATTGCCTTGCTGGCCTCTTCCTTCGTAGCCATCTCCACGAACCCGAATCCGCGCGGCCGGCCCGTGAACTGGTCCGTGATGATCCGAACCGTCTCCACGGTGCCAGATTGCTGGAACAGCTCGCGCAGATCCTCCTCCGTGGCCTGGAACGAGAGGTTTCCGACGAACAACTTAGCGGCCATCGTTGCGACCTCCTAGCCCTAGCGAAAGCGGCGGAAATAGGACGCTACTACCTTGGTCCCGAATGCTGGCGCACAGGTTAATGACAAGACGTGACGCATGTCAAGGTGGTCCGGAAAAGCGAAGAAATCATAGATAGACGCCACGGGTTGCACCGCCGTCGACCGTGATGCACACGCCCGTGATGAACGAGGCTCTCGCCGATACGAGAAAGCACACGAGATCGGCGATGTCCTCGGGCGTCGCGATGCGCTTCAACGGGTAGTCCTTGACAGCTTCTGCCCGCTGCTCGTCCACGCTCTTTCCCGCCAGCGCCGCCTGCGTCGCGATCAATCCTTCCCACCGCGCGGTCGCCGTGGCCGCCGGCGAAACCGCGGTGACGAGGATTCCGGAAGGCCCGCCGAGATCCGCCAGTCCCTTGGTGAAGTTGATGATTCCGGAATTCGCGATGTCGCCCGGAAGGTAGCCCGCGGTCGGATTGCGAGCGGCCGCGCCGACGACGTTCACGATCCGTCCGCCACCCTGCGCCTGCATCATCGGAAACACGGCGCGCGCCATCCTCACGTAGCCGAGGATCTTCAGGCTCCAGTCGCCCGCCCACTGCTCGTCGGGAATCTTCAGGAAGTCGCCGCCGCGGATGGCGCCCGCGTTGTTGATCAGGATGTCGAGCCGGCCGAACCGGTCGCGGGCGGCCGCCGCAACCCGGTTCACGTCGTCGAGTCGGCTCAGGTCGCCGGGAAGGACGAGCACCTCGGCGCGCGTCTTCGCCTTGACCTCGTCCGCGGTCTGTTCGAGCCGCGCCTTGTCGCGGGCGCAGATCGCGACCCGCGCGCCTTCGGCGGCGAGGCCGAACGCGATGGCCCGACCGATGCCCTGGCTACCTCCGGTCACGAGCGCGGTCTTGCCGGTCAGCTCCAGATTCACGTTGGGTCCTTTCTGAGAACGGCGCCGGGAAAGGCCGGCACCGCTCGCCAGTCGAATTCGAGCAGCCGGCCCAGCGAGCGCCGGACCGCGTGCGCGAACGGCTCCAGATCGATCCCGTCGAGCCGCCGGCCGAGGAGCCGGCCGCTGCCCTCCTCGAGCAGCGCGCGGGCTCCGGCGAAGTTACCGTTGGCCAGGTGCTGGTATCCCACCGCCACCTGGATCAGTCCCTGCAGCGCCTCGCGGTCGTCGCCGCGCGCGTCACGCCAGAACCCCTCGAGCAGCTCGTGCACCTCGAAGAACAGATAGGCGTCGAACAGCGTCGCCGCGGCGTCGAGCACGTCGGCGCGTGAGCGTATGGAAGCACCCGGCGGTCGGGACGCCAGCGCGGTGCAGGCGCTGCGCGCTCTTACCTTGAGCAGATGACGGTAGGCAAGGTCGTCGTCGACGAGCCAGGCCGGCGCGCCCGCGTCCGCGCGGCTGATCGCCGCCAGCTCATCGCGCGCTCCGGCATCCGCCAGCGAGGCGAGGATCAGCTCGGCGAGGCGGTTGCGAACGCGTAGCGGCGCGGTCGGAATCACACGGGGCCCGAGGCGCTCGACGACGCGTCGGCCGTCGCGGCCGGCGGCGGCGCCACGGGCGCCTCGGCATCGGCTCGCGAGACGTACTCGACGCGCGTACCCGCGATCAGATCGTGGAGCGCGCGCTTGTCCTGGCGGAGTCCCGCCATCACGTAGCCCAGCGTCAGCGTCCCGAGGGAGACGAAGTAGCCGATGAACCGGAGCAGGGCCGCGCCGATCGACGGCAGCTCCTCGCCCGCGACCACGCGCACGCCGACCAGCATCTTGCCGATCGTCTGACCACCCAGGGCCAGGAGCAGCGTCGAGTACGCCCCGGCGAAGACGACCGTGAAGAGCACCACGATCGGCCGGAACGTCGGCGTGCTCGCGACGTCCGGGCCCCACACCCTGCCGCCGATGAGCCCGAACGAAAACTGCACGAGGAGAAAGACCAGGAAATCGAGGAGTGCGGCGAGCGCGCGGATCCAGAAGCCCGCCGGGCGGCCCTCAGTCATGCCGCGTATAATATCGCCATGATTTCGGTGCGCGACGGCCAAAATCAAATTCTCGCGCAGTTCACCCAGCCTACACCTCCCGAGCTCCTCGCCGTCACCCGCGCGCGCGAGCGTGTGCTGGCCGAAGATCTGCGCGCGCCGTTCGACGTGCCGCCCACCGACAACTCCGCGGTCGACGGCTACGCGGTGGCGAGCGGCGACGTGCCGGCCACCGGAACGCGCGAGCTCGACGTGGTGGCGGAGCTCCACGCCGGGGCGCTCTTCGACGGCGCGCTGAATCCGGGCCAGGCCGTCCGCATCATGACCGGCGCGTCGATGCCGCAGGGCGCCGACACCGTCTATCCCCAGGAGATCGTCGAGCGACGCGGCGGCCGCGTGAGCGTCGGCCCGATCAAGAAGGGCGTGAACGTCCGCATGCGCGGCGAGGACATCCAGGCCGGGACGATCGTGGTCGAGCGCGGCACCGTGCTGCGCCCGCAGGAGCTCGGGCTCACCGCTTCCCTGGGTCGGTGGCAAGTCCTGGTGCACCGGCGGCCGCGCGTCGCGCTCCTCTCGACCGGCGACGAGGTCGTCGAGCCCGGCACGCCGCGCAAGCCCGGCCAGATCTACGACGCCAATCGGTTCACGTTGCGCGGCGCGATCGAGCAGTACGGCGGCGACGTGGTCGACCTCGGGATCGTACCCGACGTGCGCGAGGAGCTCCGCGCGCGGCTGCTCGAGGCCGCCGAGGTCGGCGACATCGTCGTCACCTCGGGCGGCGTCTCGGTCGGTGTCCTCGACCTCGTCAAGGACGTGCTGGCCGAGATCGGCGCGATCGATTTCTGGCAGGTCGCGATGCAGCCCGGGCGCCCGCTCGCCTTCGGGCGGATCAAGTCCGCGCACTTCTTCGGGCTGCCGGGCAATCCCGTCGCGTCCATGCTCGCCTCGATGCTCTTCCTGCGTCCGGCGATCTTCAAGCTGGCGGGGCGGCGCCGCCTGTTCCCGGAGATGTACCAGGCGACCGCGCTCGAGCCGATGAGCAAGCGCGCCGGGCGGCGCGAGTTCAAGCGTGGCATCGTCCAGTGGCGCGACGGGCGCTGGGAGGCGCGCATCACCGGGCCGCAGGGCTCCGGGATCCTCTCGTCGATGACGGCCGGCAACTGCCTCATCGTGCTCGAGGAGGAGCGCGGCGACGTGGCGGCGGGCGACACCGTGCTGGTCGAGCCCTTCTGATGACGCCGATCTCCGTCGACCTCATCGACACGGTCACGCCGATCGCGCAGGAGCGCGTGCGCCAGGCGCGGCGCCTGCCGCACCTGCGCTACGCCGATCTGCGGCTCGAGGTCACCGAGGCCAAGGGCGCGGGCGCGGAGAATGGAACGCCCAAGTTCTCCGGCGACGACTACGGCTTCTCGCTGGGCGTCCGCGTTCTCGCCGGCGAGCGGATGATCGCGCCCGGCTACGTGGGGCAGGTCCTCGGCACCGCCGACGTCGCCGAGCTCGGCCGGATCATCCAGGAGGCGATCGAGCGCGCGTATCGGCGGGCGATGGTGAACGGCGAGATGAAGGCCGACGCCCGTGAGAAGTACGGTGCGCTGGGCGCGGCGCTGGCCGACACACACCTGCACCCGATCCCGGCGCTCGAGGACACCGTGGCCGCCGTCTATCGCGTCGATCCCCGCACGGTCGACCTGGCCGAGATGGTGCGCTACGCGACCGACGTCTCGCGCCAGGTCGCGGCGGTAGACGCGCGGGTGAAGTACAACTACATCTCGACGCTGACCGAGCTCTCGCGCGAGCTCTTCGTGTCGACCGAGGGCGCGCGTATCGACCAGTCGTTCGCGCTGACCCAGGGCACCTGCAGTGTCGTGACCGTCCAGGGCGAGGTGAGTCAGGACCTGTACGACGCGATCGGTCACCAGCGCGGGTGGGAGATCCTGCTCGACGGCGCCAGCGAGCGGCCCCTCACCTTCCCGGCCTTCCGCGACTTCGCGCTAGGCCTGGCGCGCGAGGGCGTGGAGCTCGCGGCGGCCCCGGTGCTGCCGACCTCGGACGGCGACGTGGTCGTCGTCACCGACCCGCATTACAACACGCTCCTCTCGCACGAGATCATCGGTCATCCGGTCGAGCTCGACCGCGCCCTCAAGATGGAGACCGCGTACGCGGGCCGCTCGTGGCTGCTGGGCGGGCTCCGCGAGCATCAGGTCGGCCGGCGCGTGGCCTCGCCGCTGGTGACCGCGTACTCCGACCCGGCGCTGCCGGGCTTCGGCCACTACAAGTACGATCACGAGGGCACGCCGGGCCGCCGCGTGGTCCACATCGACAAAGGCATCTTCCGGGGATTCATGAACAGCCGGCAGACGGCGGCGATCTTCGGCGGCGAGCCCAACGGCCACTGGAAGGCGACCGACGCCTCGCTGGTGCCGCTGATCCGCATGTCGAACACCGTCTTCGACGCCGGCGCGCGCGCGCCCGAGGACATCGTCAAGGAGGTCGACCACGGCTATTACGTGGCGGGCCACCGGACGCCGTCGATCGCCGAGAGCCGCGAGAACTTCCGCATCTCGGCGCGCCGGGTCTACGAGATCCGGAACGGCGAGCTCGGCCGTCTCTACCGCGACGGCGGCATCGCCGCCGACTCGCGCGACTACCTGGTGAACGTCGACGCGGTCGGCTCCGACTTTCGCGTCTACCCGATCCCGAACTGCGGCAAGGGACAACCGATGCAGACCAAGCGCCTGGGCAACGGCGGGCCGACGATGCGGACGCGGGCGCGCGTCATCGGAGGCTGACGGTGCGCGGCAGCCTGATCGCCGCGATCGTCGCCGGCGTGATGCTGGCCAGCGCGGCGCCGGCCGCGCCGCCGGAGTACCCGGTGCGCTTCATCAAGGTCGAGGAGCTCAAGGCCTTGCTCGACCGCAACACCCGGGCGGACATCATCGACGTCAGGCACTGGGATTCGTACGTCGAGAGCCACATCCGCGGCGCGCGCTCGATCCCGTTGCGCGCGCTGCCCGACCGGGCGCGGGAGATCTCCAGGTCGATCGCCGTGGTGTTCTATTGAACCTGCCCGCACGCCCTGGCCCGGGGGGCCAGCGACATGCTCTACCAGATGGGATGGCGGAACCATCAGGTCCTCGAGGAGGGGCTGCCCGGCTGGATCGCGAAGGGCTATCCGGTCGAGGGCAAGAATCCCAAGGCGCCGCCCGCCCATTGAGGGCGCGATGAAGACCGTCGGCGAGCTCGCGCAGGCCGCGGAAGCGGCGCTCGCGCTGGTCAAGAGCCAGCCCGACGTCCAGGAGGCCGAGGTGTTCACCTCGGCCAACTCCGCGCTGCTGACGCGCCTCAACTACACCTCGCACATCCCCTGCAACGGCGTCGAAGAGCCGAAGTCGACCGAGTCCTACGGCATCGGGATCCAGGCGGTCTTCGGGTCGGAGCGCGGACGACTGATCGGATTCGGCAGCGAGCCGAGCGATCTCACGGCGGCCGGCGCCGAGCGCGCGCTGGCCAAGGCGCGCAAGGCGGCCGTCGCCGATCCCGAGTTCGTCTCCCTGCCGGCGGCGGCGTCCGCTCCGCGCGCCCTCACCGACTATCACGATCCCCGGCTGATGGAGCTCGACGACGCGAGCCTCGTGGACGCGGGCTGGCGGATCACCGGTGGCGCCCTGCGGACCTTCATCGCCTCGGGGCGCTTGGCCGGGCTCGCGGGCGACGACGAAGCGCTGCGCCAGCTCGGTCTGATCCTGGGCGGCGACGTCACGATCCTGAGAGAGCGCATCGCGATCGCCTCGACCGCGATGCCGCGCCCGCAAGTAGACGAGACGTCGCTCATCACCGCGTTCGCCACCGCCATGGTGGAATCGCGAGGGGCCAAGGGCTCGGGCGCCTCGACGGGGACGCGGCTCGATCACTTCACGGACGAAGCCGGCGTGGAGGCCGCCCAGAACGCGATCGGCGCCATCGGCGGCGAGCGCGTGCCGTCGGGCATCTACACCGTCGTCTTCGGCCGCCAGCCCGTGGCCGACTTGCTCAACAACATCGTGATCCCCTCCTGCACCGCCGGCGCGTTCTACTCGTCGAGCACGCCGTTTCTCGGCAAGCTCGGCCGCGCCGTCGCCTCGCCCCTCCTGAGCCTCTACGATCACGGCGCGATGCCCGGGCTCATGGGCTCCAAGGGCATCACGTGCGAAGGGCTGCCGACCGGCCGGACCGACCTGATCAAGCAAGGCGTGCTCGTCGGCTGCCTGTCGAGCTGGTACGAGACCCAGCGGTTGCTGCGCGATCCCGCCCTCGCGGAGAAGCTCGGCGCCACCGGGCCGGCCGCGCAGACGGCGCTGGTGCCACGCAACGGGTTCCGCTTCGGCGCCGGGGGTGGGCGCCAGTTCGACAGCCCGCCCGGCGTGGCCGCCTCCAACGTGGTGATCGAGGGCGCCGAGCCGGTGGCGCTCGACGAGCTGTTGCGGCGTGTCGGCAACGGACTCTACATCGGGCGCATCTGGTACACGTACCCGATCAACGGAATGCGCGCCGGCGATTTCACCTGTACCGTCGTCGGTGACTCCTATATCATCCGCGATGGGCGGATCGCGGCGCCGATCAAGGCGAACGCGCTACGTATCAACGACACCATCGCCACGTTCCTCAACAACGTCGCCGGCATCACGAAGGACGTGAAGGGCACGATCGTGTGGGCCGCGGACGAGGTCGTCTACGCGCCCGAGATCGCCGTCACCTCCGTCCACGTGGACGAAATCGCCGGATTCATGGAGGACCTCGACTGATGGCCGAGGTGCGTCTCGAAGCGATCGCGCGCGAATGCCGCGTTCAAATCCTCCGCATGCTCGCCCACGCGGGCTCCGGGCATCCCGGCGGCTCGCTCTCGGTGATCGACATCCTCACCACGATCTACTTCGGGCGCTTGCGGCACGATCCCAAGCGTCCGGACTGGCCGGAGCGCGACCGGGTCGTGCTCTCCAAGGGCCACGCGGTGCCGGCGCTCTACAGCGTGCTGGCCAAGGCCGGCTACTTCCCCGAGAAGCAGCTGATCACGCTGCGCAAGCTCGGCTCGCCGCTCCAGGGCCATCCGGACCGGACCATGCTGCCGGGCATCGAGGCCGCCACCGGCTCGCTGGGCCAGGGGCTCTCGATCTCGCTCGGCCTCGCCCTCGGGCTCAAGCTGAGCGGCTCGGCGGCCCGCGTCTATTGTGTGCTCGGCGATGGGGAGATCCAGGAGGGCCAGGTCTGGGAAGCCGCGATGTCGGCGCCGAAGCTGGGTCAGCCGGGCCATCCGCTCGACAACCTCGTGGTGATCCTCGACTACAACAAGATCCAGCTCGACAACTTCGTGACGAAGATCCTCGACCTCGAGCCCGTCCTCACCAAGTGGCAGTCGTTCGGCTGGCCGGTGGTGGAGATCGACGGCCACGATGTCCCCCAGATCGCGAAGGCGCTGGATCAGGCGGAAGCCACGCGCGGCGTGCCGACCTTCGTGGTCGCCCACACGGTCAAGGGCAAGGGCGTCTCGTTCATGGAGAACGACCCCGAGTGGCACGGCAAGGCGCCGAAGCCGGCGGAGGCCATCGCCGGCATCCGCGAGATCCTCGGGGTCACCGAAGGCGGTTGGGAGGACTACTTGAAGACCGACTCGGCGACGCGCGCGATCGTGGACGAGCTCGTCACCCTGGGGAAGAAGTGATGCCGGCCAAGGCCAGCCGCGCGGCGTTCGGCGAGGCGCTCCTCGAGCTCGGCGCCCGCGACGAGCGCATCGTCACCCTCGACGCCGACCTGTCGAAATCCACCATGACCGTGAACTTCGCCAAGAAGTTCCCGGGCCGCGCCTTCAACCTCGGCATCGCCGAGTCGAACATGGTCGGGGTCGCCGCCGGCCTGGCGCTCACCGGCAAGATCCCGTTCGCCTGCTCGTTCGCGTGCTTCGTCGTGGGCCGCTTCGAGACCATCCGGATCTCGGTGGCCTACACCAACGCGAACGTGAAGATCGTCGGGACGCACTCCGGCATCGCGATCGGCGAGGACGGCTACAGCCAGATGGGGCTCGAGGACATCGCCTGCATCCGCGCGCTCCCGAACATCGGCATCATCCAGCCGGCGGACGAGCTCGAGACCCGGCAGGTCATCGCCCACGCGGTCGAGCATCAGGGCCCGCTCTATCTCCGGCTGACGCGCCAGAACCTCGAGCCCGTCTGTCCGCCCGACTACCGCTTCCAGCTCGGCCGCTGGCTCGTGCTCCGCCGGGGCCACGACGTGACGCTGATCGGCACCGGCGGCACCGTGTTCAACTGCCTCGAGGCCGCGAAGCTGCTCGAGAAGGACGGGATCACGGCCGACGTGATCAACGCCGCGTGCATCAAGCCGCTCGACGACGAGACGCTGGTGCGTTCGGTCGGCCGGACCGGCCACGTCGTGACCGTCGAGGACCACTCGATCGCCGGCGGGCTGGGCGGCGCAGTCGCCGAGACGCTCGCCGACGTGCTGCCGATGCCCCTCAAGCGACTCGGCGTGCAGGGCTTCGGCGAGTCGGGCGACGCCAAGGGCCTCTACGCCAAGCACGGCCTCGACCCGGCGGGGATCGCCGCGAGCGTCAAGAAGTTCCTGAACCGGTGAGGCAGTGCGTCGGCGACGCCGCCAGCCGCGGTCGGCTCGAGCCTCGGCAGGTCAGCGTCGGCGACGTGAGCTACCACTTGGTGCTAGGCGGCGCGGGGTCACCGCTACTGCTCCTGCACGGCTTTCCCCAGACGCACTACTGCTGGCGAAAGGTCGCGCCGCAGCTCGCCAGCACTCACACGGTCGTCGCGCCGGATCTCCGCGGCTACGGGGACACGGTCGCACCGCCCGGCGGACCGCGAGGCGAGGGCTACAGCAAGCGCGAGATGGCCAGCGAGCTCATCGCGTTGATGGAGCATCTGGGCTTCGATCGATTCGCGGTCGTGGGGCACGACCGGGGCGCGCGAGTCGCCTATCGGATGGCGCTCGATCACCCGGCGCGGGTCGAGCGGCTCGTCGTGCTCAACGTCGTGCCGACGGTCGATCAGTTCGAGCGCATGACGACCGCGACGACGCTCGACTACTATCCCTGGCTCTTCCTGGCCCAACCGGCCCCGTTACCCGAGCGCCTCCTCGAGCCGAACGCCGAGTTCTTCCTGAGGCACACGCTCGAGTCGTGGTCGGGGACGCCGGGCGCGATCGCCGCCGAGGCGGTCGCGGTCTACGTGCGCGCCTTCAGCCCGGCGATGATCGCCGCGGTGTGCGCGGACTACCGCGCGGCCTTTCACCTCGATCGGGCTCTGGACGCTCAGGACCGCGCGGCCAATCGTCGGATCACGTGCCCGGTGCTCGTCCTCTGGGGAGACCAGGAAGGAGCGTTGGCCGACGGGCCGCTCACGGTCTGGCGCCGGTGGGCCGACGACGTGCGTGGCCATGCGCTCGCATGTGGCCACTTTCTCCCGGAAGAAGCACCCGATGCCCTCGCGGCCTCGCTCGTGGATTTTCTGCGGCACGGCGCCGACTGAGCGACGCCGACGAGGTCAGACGGGCCCGACCATGTCCGCAGGCCGCACCCAGCGCTCGTACTGCTCGGCGGTGACGTAACCGGAGGCCAGGGCGGCCTCGCGCAGCGTGAGGCCTTCGGCGTGCGCCCGCTTGGCGATCGCGGCGGCGCGGTCATAGCCGATGTGCGGGGCGAGCGCGGTCACCAGCATCAGCGAGCGGTCCACCAGCTCGGCGATCCGCGCACGGTTCGCCTCGACGCCCTCCACGCAGAATTCACGGAACCGTGCGCACGCGTCGGCGAGCAGGTGGACGGATCGCAGGACGTTGAAGATGATCAGCGGCTTGAAGACGTTCAGCTCGAAGTTGCCCTGCGCGCCGGCGATCGCGACCGCGGTGTCGTTGCCGATCACCTCCACGGCCACCATCGTGAGCGCCTCGCACTGAGTCGGATTGACCTTGCCCGGCATGATCGAGGAGCCCGGCTCGTTCTCCGGCAGTGTCAGCTCGCCGAGCCCGCTGCGCGGTCCCGAGGCGAGCCAGCGGAGATCGTTGGCGATCTTCATGAGCGCCCCGGCCAGCGTGCGGAGGGCGCCGCTCGCCATCACCAGGTCGTCGTGGGCGGCCAGCGCCGCGAACTTGTTGGCGGCCGAGGTGAACGGCAGGCCGGTGAGCGCGGCGAGCCGGCGCGCGACGGCGTCGCCGAAGCCCGCGGGCGCGTTCAGTCCGGTGCCGACCGCGGTGCCGCCGATCGCGAGGGCCAGCAGGCCGGGCAGCGTCGCCTCGATCCGCGCGATCCCGGCGTCGAGCTGGGCGGCGTAGCCGGAGAACTCCTGGCCGAGCGTCAGCGGCACGGCGTCTTGAAGATGCGTCCGCCCGATCTTCACGATGTCGGCGAACTCGCGCGCCTTGACGGCCAGCGCGTCGCGCAGCGCCCGCAGGCTCGGCAAGAGCCGCTCGGTGATCTCGAGCGCGGCCGCGACGTGCATCGCGGTCGGGAACGCGTCGTTGGACGACTGGGACATGTTGACGTGGTCGTTGGGATGGATCGGGGCCTTGCTGCCGAGCTTGGCGCCGGCGAGCTCGATCGCGCGGTTCGCGATCACCTCGTTCACGTTCATGTTGGTCTGGGTGCCTGAGCCGGTCTGCCAGACCGAGAGCGGGAAGTGCTCGTCGAGCTTGCCGGCGACGACCTCGTCGGCGGCGCCGACGATCAGCTCGGCGCGGCGGGCGTCCAGGAGCCCCAGGTCCTGGTTGACCTGCGCCGACGCCTTCTTCACGAGGCCGAGCGCCCGGATCACCGGGAGCGGGATTCGATCGCCGCCGATCGCGAAGTGATGCAGCGAACGCTCGGTCTGGGCCCCCCAGTAGCGATCGGCGCGCACGTCGATGGGACCCATGCTGTCCCGCTCGGTGCGCGTCGCGAACGGCGGGTCCGTCACTCCGACATCTTGAGGAGGAGCCCCGTGCGCCGGGCGCGCTGGATCGCGGCCAGGAACGCCCAGTGGGCGAGCGCGCCGTACAGCACCGACAGCGCGAGCCCGGTCGCGACCGGCGCCGCGAACTCCGACGGAAAGCCGTAGTACGAGCGGTAGGCGTCGAGGAAGTAGGTCAACGGGATGGCCCGGGCGATCGCCGCGATCCACCCCGGCAGCACCGACACCGGATAGTAGATCCCGGCGAGGACCAGCACCAGGTTGACGGTCGCCCACGCGAACGCCTCGGCGCGGTTGCCGAAGAGCGTGATGAGCGCGCAGACGGCGACGCCGACCACCCACGCGGTGAGGAAGCAGCCCAGCAGAAACGTCGCGAGCGCAAGCCAACCGGGTCGGAGCACCTCGAAGTCGAACGCCCACCAGCCCAGCGCGGCCAGCAGCAAGAACACGACGGAGCTGCGGACCATGCCGACCACCCAGGAGCCGAGGGTCAGGTGGCGAATCCCGATCGGCGCCAGGAACTGGTGCTTCAGCGACTTGGACCAGACGTCGAGCAGCACCGCGTAGGCGACCTCGAGCTGGCACACGTTGATCACTGACAGCGCGATCGTCCCGACCAGCACGAACGACGCCTGCGCCGGCGTGAGCTCGAGGAAGCGCGACATCAAGCCGATGGAGAGGACGCCGACGACGGGCCAGAACAGGAGCTCGAAGAAGAAGAACACGTTGCGCGCGCCCATCAGGGCGTTCCGGAGCGTCACCGCCCAGACGGCGAGGAGCTCATTTCGCCAGCTCAACGAAGACCTCCTCGAGCTCGGGCTCGCGCACCTGCACGTTCCGGATGACGACCCCGTCGTTGTGGAGCGCGCGCAGCAGCTCCGGCAGCCGCTTCTCGGCCTCGTCCACCGTGCACTCGACCCAGCCGTCGGCTTCGACGCAGCGGAGGACGCCCGGCGCCTCGGCGAGCCACGTCACGGCAGGCGGATCCAGACGGAGCGCGATCACCTCGCCCAGGCGGATCTGTCGCTTCAGCTCGCCGGGTGTGCCCCGCGAGAGGATCCGACCCGCCTTGATGAAGGCGATCTCGTCGCAGAGCTCGTCCGCCTCGCGCATGTAGTGGGTCGTGAGGACGATGGTGATGCCCTGCTCGCGACGGAGCCGCGCGATGTGCTCACGCACGCGCACGGAGACGTCCGGGTCGAGACCGAGCGTCGGCTCGTCGAGGAAGAGGAGCTCGGGGTCGTTCACCAGTGACTTGGCGAGCGCCACCCGCTGCTTCAGACCGGTCGACAGGTCGGAGTACGGCACGCGGCGGTACGACCCGAGCTCGCACAGCTCGATCAGCGTGTCGACACGCCGGCGCAGGCGAGCGCCGCTCAGACCGTAGAGCCGCCCGTAGAACGCGATGATCTCGCCGACCCGCAGGCTCCACAAGAACGACGGCCGGCCGCTCGCCATGTTGAGCCGGCGCCGCAGCACGCCCGCCTCGCGGACGACGTCGTGCCCCAGGACCAGCACCCGGCCGCGATCGGGCGTCAGGAGCGTCGCGAGAATCGAGAGCAGCGTGGTCTTCCCCGCGCCGTTCGGCCCGAGGACGCCGACGATGGAACCGCGCTCGACGGTCAGCGAGACTCCGCGCAGCGCCGGGGTCTCGCGACGGCCGAACCAGCCGGAGCGGAAAGTCTTCTCGACGTCACGCGCATCGATCGCGAGCATACGGGTGGATGATACCATCCGGGCATGGCGGGCTCCGACGAGTGGCGCTGCGTTGCGGCGACGGTGCCGCCCGGTCGCACCGCGACGTTTCGACTGCAGCGCGCCGGGCGCACCGTCCACGGCTTCGTCGTCAACCATGAGGGTCACTATCGCGCGTACGTCAATAGCTGCCCGCACGTCGGCACCCCGCTCGACCTGTGGCCGAACGAGTTCTACACCGAGGACGGGCGCGCGTTGATCTGCTCGACCCACGGCGCCCTCTACGAGCCGGTGTCCGGCCTCTGCACCGCCGGCCCGTGCGTCGGCGACCGGCTGACCGCGCTCCCGCTGACCCTCGACGGTGACACGCTGGTCGTCCGCCTGCCCGCTTCGTCGCCTCCCTGATGAGTGACCTCGACGAGATCGAGCAAGCGAACGCGCGCTTCTATCAGGCGTTCGAGACGCTCGACCTCGCGCGGATGGATCTGGTGTGGTCTCACGGCCCGCACGTGAAATGCGTGCATCCGGGCTGGCCGATCCTGATCGGGTGGGAAGCGGTCCGGGCCTCGTGGGCGGCGATCTTCGAGAACACCGCGGAGATGCGGTTCACGCTGTCCGACGTGCGCGCCGCCGCCGGCGGCGATCTCGCGTGGGTGACGTGCACCGAGAACATCTTCTCGGAGGTTCAGGGCCGGCTCGCCGTCACCTCGGTGCTCGCCACGAACGTGTTCGAGCGTGGCGCCGACGGATGGCGGATGGTCCACCATCACGCCTCGCACGTGCTGAGCCGGCGGCCCGCCGACGACGCGCCGGAGACGTTGAACTGAGGGCCGCGCCGGGCCGGGCGTCGTGACCGCCGTCCCGGAGACCGACGTCACCGCGCTGCTGCGTCGCTACGACGTGCTGCTCTTCGACGCGTACGGCGTGCTCGTCCACAGCGCGGGCGCGCTGCCGGGCGCCGCCGAGCTCGTCGACCGGCTCAACACCGCGGCCAAGCCCTATTACATCCTGACCAACGACGCGTCGAAGCTGCCAGCCACCGCGGCCGCCCGCTATCAGGGCTACGGGCTGGCGATCGACGCCGAGCGCATCATCACCTCGGGACTCCTGCTCGAGCGCCACTTCGCCGCGCATCACCTGGCCGGCGCGCGCTGCGTCGTGCTCGGCACCGAGGACAGCCGGCGCTACGTCAGCGGCGCCGGCGGAGCGATCGTCGGTCCTCGGGAATCGTTCGACGTGCTGGTGGTCGCCGACGAGTTCGGCTATCCGTTCCTCGAGACCGTCGACCAGGCGCTCAGCGGACTGTTCCGCGCGATCGACCGCCAACACGCCATCCACCTCGTGTTGCCCAACCCCGACCTCATCTATCCCGCCCCGGACGGCTTCGGCATCGCGGCCGGAAGCATCGCGCTGGTCTTCGAGGCGGCACTGCGACTGCGGTACCCGCACCGGAGCGACCTGCGCTTCACGCGGCTTGGCAAGCCGCACGCCGCGATCTTCGCCGAAGCGCTCCGCCGCGCGGGCACGCGCAACATGGTCATGGTCGGCGACCAGCTCGAAGCCGACATCGGCGGCGCGCACGACTTCGGCCTCGACGCCGTCCTCGTCGACACCGGAATCAACACCCCCTCTCTCACCGCCGCCGCCCCCGCGCGCCTCCATCCCACCTACCTCCTCCGCTCCCTCACCTAACCCGCCTCCGCCCGCAAGGCGGCGCACCCACGCGCTCAGCGCCGAGCGCGGCGCGACAACTCGTGTCGAGGATGACGACGAGCCGTCACCGTCGGGCCTACGCCTGCGTGGGAGACGGCGGCCAGCGCGAGAGCGGGGGCGGGAGGGGTCGGCGGGACCCGTTCCCGGCAAGCGGCGACGGATCACCGCGCGCCCAGATGGAGCCCAGCCACCGCGGAGCAGCGGACGCGTGCCACGTGGTCACGCGACCCCTCCCGCCCCCCGCTCTCGCGCTGGCCGCCGCCGCTAGGTGGATCGCTGCAGCAAGATCCACCCGCCGGACCGCCCGATCTCGCGATAGCCAGCAGCCGGAAACGCGGAGAGCACCGATTCGTGCTCGAGGACGTAGTCGCTGCGCGCAGCGCCAGTCGGGTAGACGAAAATTTCGCGCCGCGTCGCCAGATGGGGCACGAGGCGCTCGTTGACGCTCGCCGGCACGCCGTCGGGAATGCGTTGCATCAGCTCGCGCGCCGCTTGCTGCTCCGGGCCGAGTCGCCAGCGCGTCACCATCAGATCGTTGGCGGTGCGCGCCGTGAGCCCCGCGCTCGCCAGGAACGCCAGCAGCAGAACAGTGCCGGCCTTGCGGTGCGCGCGGAGCCGCGCGTAGCCGTCGACGGCCGCCAGCATCAGGAACGGCAGGACGAAGGCCTGATACTGCGAGCGGTAGTGAAAGAGCGCGTGATCGAAGCTCAGGAGGTTCACGGCGAGCGGGGGCAGCGCCGCGACGAGCGCGCGGGGGCCGAGCAGCGGGAGCCCACCGAGAGGGAGCAGCAACGCGAGAAGGTATACCAGCTTGTCGAGACTCAGCACGGCGCCGATCCAGCGCCACGGTTTCAGAATTAGGCTCAGGAGGATGTCGCCCAGCGACGATCCCAGATGCGCGTAGCGGTGCAGGTGTGGGTACGGCTCGCCCCGGAAGTAGGGCATGACGTACTTCAGATCCAGCGCCAACAGGAGGACGCTCGCGACGGCCACGCCCACGCCGAGCCGCCAGCGGCCCCTCGCGACCGCGAGCCATATCCCGAAACCGACGACGGCGATCGCGGCGTCTTCGCGGCACGCGAGCGTCGCCACCAGTGCCGCGCCGCTCCACCAGTACCGCTCGGCGTCGAACGCGAGCGCAGCGGCGATCAGCAGCGGAATCGCGAAGGCCTGTGGGTGGATGTCGCGGATGTTGATCCCGTGGAGCGACGGATTGACCAGCAGGAGCAGCGCGAGGCCGCCGGCGACCGGAGTCGCCCCGAGGCGGCGCCGCGCGTAGCCGAGCACCGCGAAGCCGCCGGCGGCGAGGATGAGCGTTTGCGCCAGGAGCAGCGCGGCGGCACCGGGTACCAGCCAGCCCAGCGGCGCCAGCGGATAGAACACCGGCGAGAGATGATCGCCCCACGCGTGCATCGGCGGGAGCGTGACGTACGGCCCGTAGCCCGCCGCGATGCTCCAGACGACCTGGACGTAGTAGCCGAGGTCGAGGGCGTGGGTCTTCAGGGTGAGATGGCGCGAGACGACGATGAATCCCATCGCCACGGCGTAGACGACCGCCCCGACGACGGCCGCGCGCAACGGCGGGACCGTGGGGACGGCCAGCGGCGCGACCAGCCCTCGCAGCGCGATGAGCGCCGCGAGGACCACCACCAGATCCTCGGCGCGCGTGAGCGGGACACCGCCGACGGTCCAGCCGCCGGTCGCGAACACGGCGATCAGAACCGCGGTCACCACGCCGGCCACCAGCTCGAGTGGCCGGGCCAGTCGCGTCAAGGCAGGCGGGTGTACCTGGCCCGGAGGCTGTCGAAGCGGCGCGAGCGCCGCAGGCCGCGCTTGTTCAAGACAAACCAGAAGAGCACGGCGAGGATTCGCAGGCCATAGACGAGCGAGGCGACGAAGCTCGCCGACGACGCCTCCGGGAAGTAGCGCGTCGGCACCGCGATCTCCGTGATCCGGAAGCGGGCGGCCACGACCTGGGCGACGATCTCCTGGTCGAACACGAAGCCGTCGGAGTTCGCCACGAAGTTGACGCTCTCGAGCACCTCTCGGCGGAAGGCGCGGTAGCCGGTGTGGAACTCGGAGAGCGTCAGCCCAAACACGCGATTCTCGACGCCCGTCAGGAAGCGGTTCGCGAAGTACTTCCACCAGGGCATCCCCTGGGCCAGCGCCGAGCCGCTCTTCAGCCGCGAGCCGAGCACGACGTCGGCCTCGCCGCGCACGATCGGCTCGATGATCTGCGGCACCAGCCGCGGATCGTACTGGTAGTCGGGATGGACCATGACCACGATGTCCGCGCCGGCGCGCAGCGCCTCTGCGTAGCACGTCTTCTGGTTCGCGCCGTAGCCGTAGTTGCGGTTGTGCACGAAGATCTCGAGGCCGAGCTGTCGCGCGACGTCGAGCGTGGCGTCGGTAGAGCCGTCGTCCACCAGGATCACGAGGTTCACGGTGTCCTTCGGCAGCTCCTCGTACGTCAGCCGGAGCGTCCGTCCGGCGTTGTAGGCGGGCATCACGACGACGATCTTGGGAGTCTCCCGCGCGTCGGCCATCACGATGACGCCCCCTTGGGACGAGCCAGCACGATGAACTGATACCCGAGCAGGCGGCGGGCGTTGCGGGCGATCCTGGCGTTGATGGCATGCGTGGCGGCCACCCACGGCTTGTGCCAGCTCTCCGGGAGGATCTGATAGAGCGGCGCCGGCGTCGCGGTGAAGCGCGTGATGTCGAGCCCGGCGTCGCCGACCATCGCGCGCAGCGAGCGCTCGGTGAAGAAGCGCAGGTGCGAGTGATCCAGGATCCCGCGATCGAGATAGTCGAAGTGCCCGACCAGCAGCAGGAGGCGGATCCACAGGTGGGCGATGTTCGGCACGGAGATGATCACGAAGCCGCCGGGAGCGAGGCTCCGATCGAGCTCGACCAGGACCCGCAGCGGATCCACCAGGTGCTCCAGGACGTCGCCGTACACGATCACGTCGAAGGGCCCGCCGCAGTCCGGGAGCTCGCGATCGAGGTTCGCGGTGATCATCCGCTCGCAGTGGCGGGCGCCCGCCTGCGCGAGCGCGGGATCGCCCTCGATCGCCGTCACGCGCCAGCCGCCGGCGGTGAGCTGGCGGCTCAACAAGCCGTCGGCCGCGCCCACGTCGAGCAGGCGCCGATCCCGCCCGTTCCCGAGCCAGCGCAGGATGATCGAGTGACTGCTGTGCGGATCGGGCTTGAGCACGTACCGCGGCCACACCCCGCCCATCCCTTCAATCATCGACGGTTCGGCCTCGATCGGCAAGATTCGAGTAGAGCCAGCGCCCACCGGCCTGCGTGATCGCGTGGACCGAGGCCCGCGGCAGCGCGCGCACCACGCTGCGCGCGGGGTTGACCGCCGAAATCAGGAAGTGCCGGCCCGGCTTGGACCACGCTTCCTCCAGCTGGGGCGAATCCCAGAAGATGTCGCGGGCCTCGGGGAAGGTCGCGCCGAACGCCAGGTTCGACTGGAGCCCGTTCACCACGCGCAGCGGACCGTTCACGACCAGCAGGATCGACGCGCTGTTCTCGATCGCGCCCTCGTGGACCACGAGATCCCCCGGCCTCGCTCGCTGGGCGAGCGCTTCGGCCAGCGGGCGCGCCGACCTGACGCGCGCGAACTGCGTCATCCCGTCGGCGGCGACCGTCGGTAGGAACGCGATCATCGTCGCCAGCGCGCCGCCGATCCCGAGGGCCGCCGAGCGCCGCCACACGGCCACGGCCATCGCGACCGTCGCGAGGGCGAAGATCACCGCGCCGGAGCGGACGGTCGCCGCCCAGGCGTCGAGCGGCAGCGGGGGCGCCGGCTGTCCCCGCTCGGTCACGTTGCGCGTGGCGGTATCGAGGCTGGAGAGCACGTCGACCGACAACGGTGGGACGCCCATCCACGCCGCGACGAATCCGCCGGCGACCAGCGCGAACAGGCACAGCACCGGCACGAGGAGCGCGCGCGGCGACGGCGCGCCGGGCTCGCCTTCGATCGCCCCGTCCCAGGCGCGAGCCACCAGGAGCGCGAAGAACGGGAAGGCCGGCAGGGCCCCGTGGGGCAGCTTGAAGGGGACCAGCGTGAAGAAGACGAGGACGGCGGCGGACCAGAGTCCGATCAGGAACCAGAGCCGCGCCGTGGCGTCCTCCCACGGCCGCTGCAACGCACGCGCGAGCGCCCACGGCAGCGCCAGCGCCCAGGGCAGGAACGCGAGGAGCGTCACGACGAGGAACTCCACGGTCCCGAGCGTCACGTCCTCGCCGGGGAACACGCGCTGGCGGGTCAGTCGGTGCACGCTGTTGTCGACGAGCATGTACCAGAGCACGCCCGGGCTGCGGACCTCCATCACCACGTACCACGGCAGCGCGATCGCGCCGGCCAGCAGGACGCCCCACCAGGGCGCCCACGGGCCCAGGGGCCGCTCGCGCGTGAGCCAGAAGAACGCTGCGACGACCAGCAGCGGGCCGAGCGGGCTCAAGAGCCCTTTGGTGAGCACGGCCAGGCCGAGCGCCGCATAGAAGAGCGCGAGGCCCCGCCGTCGATCCCCGACGTACGCGAGCGCGAAGCCCGTCCACGCGAGCGTGACCCAGAGCACGAACAAGGTCTCGGGCTTGGCCGCGCGGCCGTACACGAACATCCCGAGGTTCGTGATGGCCATGAGGCCGGCCAGCAGCCCGAGGCGCGGCCCCCCGAGCGACACGCCGAGGCGCGCCGTCACCGCCGCGCACGCGACGACCGCCAGCGCGGGCGCGAGCCGCGCGGCGAACTGGGTCACGCCGGCCACGGTGAACGACGCGGACACGAGCCAGTAGAGGAGCGGCGGCTTGTCGAGGTAGAGCACGCCGTTGGCCCGCGGCGTGGCCCAGTCGCGCGCGCGCATCATCTGGCGCGCGATCTCGGCGTGGAAGCCCTCGGGGGGATCGACGAACGGCACCGCGCCGAGCCCGACGAAGTACAGGCCGACCGCGACCAGAGCGACGCCGAGTGGGACGTCCCGCACCGGCGGGAGCTAGGTGACCTTCACGAGCGCCTCGGCGGGCAGGCGCCGCAGGAACTCCGCCAGCGCGCCCTCGAGGTAGCTCTGATCGCGGGACTCGAGCGTCACCTTCACTTTGTACTCGGGATTGGAGAATTCAGGATACGACCCGAGGAGCAGCGCGGGGAATGCCAGCAGCAGTCCGTTGAGGTGCTCGGCGAGCGTCCCCTCGCCGATCGCCACGAACACGTTGCGCAGGTGGATCGGCTGGTCGCGGAACTGCTCGCGGATCGACTCGAACTTGCGGCGGAAGATCTCCGGCACCCCCGGCAGGATGTAGACGTTGCGCATGAGGATGGTTGGAAAGCGCACCGACTCGTGACCGACCAGCTGGCCGCCTTCCGGCATCTCCGCCATCTTCAGATGCGCGTCGTTCAGCTGCGCGCCGAAGTGCCGCTCGAGGATGCCGACCAGCAACGGGTGGCGCACCACCTTCGCGTCCATCGCGCGCGCGACGCCCTCGATGGTGACGTCGTCGTGCGTGGGGCCGACGCCGCCCGAGGTGAAGACCACGTCGTGGTCGCGGCTGAACGTCGCGACCTCACGGGCGATCAGGTCGATCTCGTCCGGGATGACCGAGATCCGGCGCACGTCGACGCCGAGGGCACGGAGCTCCCGGCACAAGTAGGCGGCGTTGGCGTCGGTGATCTTGCCCGAGAGGATCTCGTTGCCGATGAGGATGATCCCGGCGGTCTTCGGCATGGCTCCGGGGGGATTCTACGATGCTAGAATGCAGTCGTCCAAGGGAAGGAGACGAGCTGATCCGTCTGAGCGGCTGGGCCCTGACGTTGGGTGCGTCGTCCGGCTTCGGCGAGGCGGCCAGCCTGGCGCTGGCGCGGGCGGGCCTGAACATCTTCGGCGTCCACCTCGACCGCAAGGCGACGCTCGGCAACGCCGAGCGGATCGTGGGCGAGATCAAGTCGCTCGGCCGCGACGCCGTCTTCTTCAACGTCAACGCCGCCGATCCCGACAAGCGCGTCGAGACCGCCGCGCACATGCAGCGCGTGCTGGACGAGCGGGGCGAGGGCGGTTCACTGCGCGTGCTCCTCCACTCGCTCGCGTTCGGCACCCTCAAGCCGTTCGTCGCCGACCCGATGAAGGACGCCGTCAACCAGGCGCAGATGGACATGACGCTCGACGTGATGGCGCACAGCCTCGTCTACTGGACCCAGGAGGTCGTCGCCCGCGGTCTCATGACGCGCGGCGGGCGCGTCTACGCGATGACCTCGTCGGGCGGCACGCGCGTCCTGCCCTTCTACGGCCCGGTCTCGGCGGCCAAGGCCGCGCTCGAGTCGCACGTCCGTCAGCTCGCCTCCGAGCTGGCGCCGCGGGGCATCACCGCCAACGCGATCCGTGCGGGCGTCACCGACACCCCGGCCCTGCAGAAGATCCCGGGCCACGAATCGATCGTGGCCGCGGCGAAGAGCCGCAATCCGAGCGGGCGGATGACTACCACCGAGGACGTCGCGCGCGCCCTGGTCGTCCTCTCCCACCCGGACACGTACTGGATCACGGGCAACGTGATCGGCGTCGACGGCGGCGAAGACATCGTCGGGTGACCTACACCCAGGGCGTGGTCCTAGGCATCGTCCAGGGCCTGACCGAGTTCCTGCCGATCTCGTCCTCGGGACATCTGATCCTGGTCCCCTACGTCTTCGGTTGGCCCGACCAGGGCCTCGCCGTCGACGCGGTCATGCACCTCGGCACGCTGGCGGCGCTCCTCGTGTACTTCCGGCGCGAGCTCCTCGGGATCGTCACCGGCGACGTCTCGCGCCGTCTGGGCGTGCTGCTGGTGGCCGCCACCGTGCCGGGCGCCGTCGCCGGCGTGCTCTTCGGCAAGGTCATCGAGAACGGCCTGCGGTCGCCCGTCGTCATCGCGGTCTCCACCGGCGCGTGGGCGATCGTGATGTGGATCGCCGATCGCCGCGCCGCCGCCGCGCCGAACGCGCCCGGCGACCCGGTGGAGCGCGTCACCTGGGGCCAGGGACTCGCGGTCGGCTGCGCCCAGGCGCTGGCGCTCGTGCCCGGCACGTCGCGCTCGGGCATCACGATCACCACGGGGCTGCTCGGCGGCCTCGATCGCGCGACGGCCGCGCGGTACTCGTTCCTGCTCGGCATCCCGATCACCGCCGGCGCCGGCGCCCTGAAGGGCATGCAGCTGGCGAAGACGGGATTGCCGCCGGGCGGTGGCGGGCCGCTCGCGGTGGCGCTGCTCGCCACGTTCGTCGCCGGCCTGTTCGCGGTGTGGTTCCTGGTGAGCTACCTGAAGCGGCGCTCGCTCCAACCGTTCGTGATCTACCGCATCGTGTTGGCCGCGGCCATCTTCGCGATGCTGCTCCGCGGCTGATCCTGAGAAGGGGGGCCTCGAAGGGCCCCCCAACCCCCCCCGCGCTCGGAGGCGACCGGGCGCAGCCGTGGCGTCCCTCGGGATTGCTGGGACGAGCGAGCTACACGAAGCTCCGAATCCACTCGATGCTGCGGCGCACCGCGTCCCTTCGATGGACCGGATCGGTGAGACGGTGATCCCCGCCCTCGATGATCACGAGGTCGCACGGCTCCGCCGCCCGCGCGTGCAGGATCGTGCCGTGCTCGACGGGCACCACGTCGTCGGCGTCGCCGTGGATCGCCAGGTGACGCGCGACGCCGGCCGGCGACGTGTCGTAGCGATGGGACGCGAGCTCGAGCAGGAACGGCGTCCCGATGGCCGCGTCGCGGCCGACATCGTCGCCGAGGTCCTCGAGGCTCGCGGGCGCGTTCCACGTCACCACCGCGACCGCGTCGGTTCGCTCGGCGGCGAGATGGAGCGCGACGAAGCCGCCGAGGCTCGAGCCGAGCAGTCCGAACCGCCGATCGAGCCGCGGGTGGGCGTCGAGATGGTTCAGCACTGCCCGGGCATCCTCGAGGCGCGTGGCCACGGTCGTCTCGTCTTCTTTACCGGACGATTCGCCGCAGCCGCGGAAGTCGAAGCGCGCGAGGGCCAGCCCGGCCCGCGCGAACTCCTCGCCGAGCAGCAGGTACTTGTCGCTGTCCTTGGAGGCGCTCAAGCCGTGGCAGGCGAGCACGCACGGCGTGGGGCCGGCGCGGTCCGGAAGATGGAGAACGAGGACGAGCTCGCCGCCCGGGAGCGCGACGGTGTGTCGCTCGTGAATCAAGCCCAGACGAGATCGAAGAGCTGGCAGGCGTTCGTCGAGAGGCGAAACATCACGTCCTCGACCGGGAGCTGCTTCAGCTTCGCGACTTCTTCGGCCGCGCGGCTGGCCAGCCACGGGCCGGAGCCCATCCCCGCGAACTCGCCGCCGTACTTCCACGGGCCGTCGCTCTCGACCAGCAAGGCGTCGAGCGGCACCGCCGCGACCATCTCGCGATCCCGCTCGCGGTAGACGACCTCCGGGCTCACCGAGATCAGATAGCCGGCGTCGACGATCGCGCGCGTCACTTCGGCGGGCGCCTTGTGCCAGTGAAAGACGGCGCGCTCGATCTGGTGACGCTTGAGCGCTTCGAGCGCGCCGACCGCCGCGCCGTGGGGCGCGTGCAGCGCGACCGGCAGGTCCCAGCGCGAGGCGAGCGCCAGCAGTCGCCCGAGCCGCTCCCGTCCGCGGGCCATCAGCGTCGGCGCATCGGTCGCGCCCTCGAGCGAGTACCAGGGCAAGCCGATCTCGCCGACCCCGACGATGCGCGAATGATGCGCGCTGATCTGCGCCTCGACGCGGTCGAGGTCGTCGTCGGTCAGCCGGGTCCAGTCGGGGTGGAAGCCGAGGCACGCCCACACCGCCTTCGGCGCCGCGGTGGCCGCCTTCATCGTCCGCGCGTTCGTCTCGGCGTCGCAGCCGACGGCGACGACACCCCACACGTCGTGCGTCATCGAGGTGCGAAGCGTCTCGGCGAGGTCGGCGAACGAAGGGTCGTGGAGGTGGCAGTGGCTGTCGATGATCATCGCGTCCGCGCTCAGGTCCCCGCCACCACCATCCGACTGATCCGCACGGTGGGCGCCACCGTTCGATCGCGCAGGACGAGATCGTCGCCGACGCCGTCGATCGCCGACAGCATCTCCAGGAGATTGCCGGCGACCGTCACCTCCTCGACCGGGTAGGCGAGCTCGCCGTTCTCGATCCACTGTCCGGCGGCGCCACGAGAATAATCGCCGGTCACGCCGTTCACGCCGAATCCGATGAGCTCCGTAACATAAAATCCGTTCTTCACGGAGCCGATCAGGTCCTTGGGCGTCGCCTGCCCCGGGAGCAGCATGAGGTTCGTCGTCGAGACCGAGACGCCGCTGCCGTCTCGGGCGGCGTGGTGCGTGGACGTGAGCCCGAGCTTCCGTGCGCTGTAGGTGTCGAGCAGGTAGGACTCGAGCACGCCCTCCCCGACCAGCACGGTTCGCCCGGTCTCTAGCCCTTCGCCGTCGAACGGACGCGAGCCGAGGCCGGCCGGCACCAGCGCGTCGTCGATGATGGTCACGGAGGGGGACGCGATCTTGGTACCCCGCCGGTCGAGCAGGAACGACGCGCGGCGATAGAGGCTGGGACCGCTCGCCGCCCCCGCGATCGCGCGCACGAGGCTCGCCGCGGTCTCCGGGTCGAAGATCACCGGCACCTCGACGGTCTTCATCTTCCGCGCGCCCAGGCGCCGCAGCGCGCGGGCCGCGGCCGTGCGGCCGACGGCGACCGGGTCCTCGAGCCGCGCGCGCTTGCGCGCCGTCGAATACCAGTAGTCACGCTGCATCTCGCCGTCGTGGGACGCGATCGGCGACACCGCGATCGAGTAGCCGGTGGTCGCGTAGCTCTTCACGAAGCCGTGGGAGGTCGCGTAGGCGTAGCGCGCCCGGCGGTCGGAGTACTCGGCGCCCTCGGAGTTCGTGATGCGCGGGTCCGTCTCGCGCGCCGCGGTCTCGGCGCGGCGGGCGATCTCGATCTTCTCCTCGGGCGCGATGTCGGCGGCGTCGTCCTCGAGGTCGAGATCCGGCACGCGAGCGATCAGCGCTCCCGGCTCCGGGAGCCCGGCGTGCGGGTCTTCGGCGGTGATCTTGGCCAGCGCGGTCGCCTCGTCGACCACCCGGTCGAGAGACTCGCGGGAAAGATCGGAGGTCGAGGCCGCGGCCGAGGCCCGGCCCGCGAACACGCGGAGCGAGAGCCGCTGCTCGCTCGAGTGGTGGAGCGTCTCGATCTCGCCCATCCGCACCGACGTGGCGAAGCGGCGCTCCTCGACCAGGAAGCCGTCGGCGGCGGTGGCCCCGCGCTGGACGGCGCGGGCCAGCACGTCGACCAGGAGGTCCTCGTTCATACCGCGGTGCCCCCGACGGTCATGCCGTCGACGCGGATCGTCGGAAGGCCGACGCCCACCGGCACCGACTGGCCGTCCTTGCCGCAGGTGCCCACCCCCTCGTCGAGCTGCAGATCGCGCCCGACGCGGGAGACGTGCGTGAGGGCATCGGGGCCGTTGCCGATCAGCGTCGCGCCCTTCACCGGCGCCGTGACCCGCCCGTCCTCGATCAGGTAGGCCTCGCTCGCCGAGAAGACGTACTTGCCGTTCGTGATGTCGACCTGGCCGCCCCCGAAGGTGACGGCGTAGAGACCGTTCTTGACCGATCGCAGAATGTCAGCGGGATCGTCGGGGCCGGCCAGCATGAACGTGTTGGTCATCCGCGGCATCGGCGCGTGCGCATAGGACTCGCGGCGCCCGTTGCCGGTCGGCTTCATGCCCATGAGCCGCGCGTTCAGCCGGTCCTGCATGTAGCCGGTCAGGATCCCGTTCTCGATCAGCACGGTCCGGCCGGTCGGCGTGCCCTCGTCGTCGACGTTGAGCGAGCCGCGGCGGTTCGGGATCGTCCCGTCGTCGACCACCGTCACCAGCTCCGAGGCGACCCGTTGCCCCAGGCGGCCCGAGAACGCCGACGTCCCCTTGCGATTGAAGTCGCCTTCGAGCCCGTGGCCGATCGCCTCGTGGAGCAGGATGCCGGGCCAGCCCGGACCGAGCACCACGGTCATCGTGCCCGCCGGCGCGTCGACCGCGCGGAGCTTCAGCACCGCCTGGCGCGCGGCCTCACCGGCGAACCGGCGCCAGCGTCCCTCCTCGAGGAAGAAGTCGAAGGTCACGCGCCCGCCACCGCCGTACGAGCCGATCTCGCGCCTGGCGCCGTCCTCGGCGATCGCCGTGACGTTGAGCCGCGTGAGGGGCCGGATGTCGCCGACCGTCCAGCCCGAGGCGGTCGCGATCAGCATGACGACCTCTTCGCTGGCGATCGAGGCGATCACCTGCTTGATGCGAGGGTCGGCCGCGCGAGTCTCGGCGTCGATGCGCTTGAGCAGATCGAGCTTGCGCGCGAGATCGGCCGCGATGGGCGGCTCGGCCAGCGAATAGAGATCGTGAGGGCGCCCGCGCGAGGCGAGCGCGACCACGCCCGAGGTGCTGCTGCGGTCGGCGATGGCGCGCGCCTGGCGCGCGGCCTCGTCGAGGTTCTTGATCGATATCTCGTCGGTGTGGGCGTAGCCCGTCCGCGTCCCCGACTGGGCCCGGACTCCCGCCCCCTGGCTCACGTGGCGGGAAGCCTTTTTGACCGTGCCTTCCTCGAGTAACAGCTCCTCGTTGATACGGTACTCGAGGTAGATGTCGGCGTCGTCGACCTTGCCGACGAGGTTGCCGCCGAGGACGCGCTCCATCAATCCGGCGGTGATGTTGAAGCGGTCGGAGAAAAAGCTCTCTGGGCGGGTGCTCGCGAGATCTGTCATACCCTGTCTGGCTCCCATGGGGCGTCGGAGGCCCAATCCTAACCGTGTGGCCTTCCGCGCCCCAAACTTTTTGGCTTCGATCTATTTTATCCAGCGGGTGAAGACTAGTCGGTCGATTGAAAGGCTTGAATAATCTCGTGGATGCGTCGGAGCCCGACCATGAGTGATGGGCCCGGCGCAAGGATGTCGGCGCCGTCGATCTCGTGCACCCGCCCCGCGCGCACGGCGGCGATCCGTTCCCAGCCCGGACGACACGCGATCAGCCCCGGATCGACCGGCTTGCCGCACCACGACGCCAGGATGATCTCGGGATCGCGTTCGACGACCGCGTCGGGCATCACGACGCGGCTGCGCGCGGCGTGCTGATCGCGCAGCTCGGCGAAGACGTCGCGTCCGCCGGCGATCTCGATGATCTCCGAGACCCAACGGATCCCGGCGATCAGCGGATCCATCCACTCTTCGAAGTAGACGCGCGGCCGCTGGGGCCACACCGCGGAGTACTCGCGTACGTGCCGGATCTCGTCGGCGATGTCCTGGACCACGCTCCGCGCGGCCTCCTCACAGCCGAGAGCTCCACCGACGACGAGGATTGCTTTCAAGACGTCGTCGAGCGAGCGCTGGTTCGTGCACAGCACGCTGGCGCCGGCGGCGATGAGGTCGCGGACGATGTCGCGCTGGAGATCGGAGAACGCCAGCACGAGGTCGGGCTCGAGGGCCAGGATCCGATCGAGCTTGAACGTCGTGAAGCCGCCGACCCGTGCCTTCTCCCGCGCCGCCTCGGGCCGCCGGGCCGTGCCGGGGACGCCGACGACGCGCTCGCCGGCGCCGACCAGAAAGGCGATCTCTGCGGTCTCGGCGGTGAGGCAGACGATGCGTTGCGGGAACTCGGCGCGACGCGTCCCGTACATCGGCGAGTCGGTCGTTCGCTAGGAGGCGCGGGCCGGCCGGGGCCGCGCCACGCCGGCGTAGCGCAGTCGCTGCGCCAGCAACGCCCGCGAGATCAGCGGAGTCCGCCGCTCCGCGAACACTTCGCAGGTGACGGCGACCGGACAGAACCGGCCATACCCGTGCATTCTGGGGGGACTCTAGGCTCCCCCCGGGTGGGGGGCAAGTTCATTTTTTGGCTTTGCGCGCCGGGGCACACCCTGCATAGTCGTCGGGATGACGCCACCGACTGTCGCGCTCCGAACCGCGGTCGACCACCATGCACGCTCAACTCGAACATGAAGGAGTCCGGCCCATGCACGTGAAACATTGCGTCGCCGTCCTCGTCCTCGCCGTTGTTGCCCTGGCGGGAGCGCTCCGCGTCCACGCCGACGTCGTCACCGACGCGAACGCCAGAGCTGCCGACATCGTCTCCAAGCACCCGGCCACGCCCCCCGCGGTGAGAATCATGGCCATCGTCCAGGCTTCGGTCTTCGAGGCGGTCAACTCGATCACCCTCCGCTACGCGCCGCTGCGCGCGAAGATCGCCGCCGCGCCCGGCGCCTCGATCGATGCCGCGGTCGCGGCGGCGACGCGGGCGTCGCTGTCGAAGCTCATGCCGACTCAGCAGGCGGCGATCGACGCCGACTATCAGGCCGCGCTGGCGCCGCTACCGGATGGTCCGGCCAGGGCCAGCGGCATCGCCGTCGGCGAGCAGGCGGCCGCCGCGATCCTGGCCTGGCGCTCCGAGGACGGAATGAGCCAACCGGACGTGTATCGGCCCCAGGCGGCGGCCGGCGTCTACGTGCCGACGCTGCTCCCGGCCGTTCCCAACTGGGGCAAGCGCAAGCCCTGGGTGATGGCCAGCGGCGACCAGTTCCGCCCGGCCGCGCCCCCGAAGCTGACCAGCGAGACGTGGACGCGCGATTACAACGAGGTCAAGGCCATCGGCTCGAAGAACAGCACCCATCGCACGGCGGAGCAGACGGCGGTCGCCAAGTTCTGGGAGGCGACGGCCCCGGCCGTCTACTGGCCGGTGGCGCGCTCGGTCGCGAGCATACCCGGCCGCGACGTGACCGCGAACGCGCGCTTGCTCGCACTCGCCGGAATGGCGATGGACGACGGGCTGATCGCCGTGTTCGACGCGAAGTACACCTACAACTTCTGGCGCCCGATCACGGCGATCCGTAACGCCGACCTCGACGGCAACGACGCCACCGAGCGCGACGCCGGCTGGACGCCGTTCATCGACACGCCGATGCATCCCGAGTACCCGTGCGCGCACTGCATCGTGTCGGCGTCGCTCGGCGCCGTGCTCGACGCCGAGATCGGCGGCGGGCCGATGCCGAAGCTGAGCTCGGCCAGCCCGACGGCGGGAGGTGCCGTGCGCACCTGGACGAGCGTCGGCGACTTCACGCGCGAAGTCGCGGAGGCGCGCATCTGCGACGGCGTGCACTATCGCAACTCGGCCGAGGTCGGCACCGCGATGGGCAAGAAGATCGGCGAGGTCGCGGCGAAGGGCTTGCCGCGGGTGAGTCGCTAGCGTCTCGTCGAGCTAGCCCTCGTAGGTCTGGCGCTTGGCCAGGCCGCGCTGGAACGCGAGATAGCCCTCGCGGGTCATCGGCGGCCTGGCTTTGGCCATCACCTCGCGCGCGCCCGCGGCGCCCTCCCAGAGCATGTCCACCACCATCGCGGCCAGCGCCTTGGCGGGGCCGAGGTACGCGAGCGGCTTGTCGACGATCTCGAAGTCGGCGCCGTGGCCGGTACCGCGGGCGCCCCCGATGTAGGGATGGAGTATGGGCATCACCTGCGAGAGATCGCCCATGTCGGTCGAGCCCGTGCGATGGCCGATCTGGCGGTAGTGCTCCTCACCGAACAGTCCGGCCACGTTGTCCTTGAAGTAGCGCGCCATGATCGGATCGCAGGTCATCGGCATGTAGCCCGGGAGCGTCTCGATTTCGACCTTCGCGCCGAGGGCCAGGGCACCGGCCCGGAGCGCGCGATCGACCTTGCGGTTGGCGTCGAGGATGGCGTCCATCGACCGCCCGCGCACGTACGTCTCGAGCCGCACCTCGCCCGGGATCACGTTCACCTGCGAGCCGCCGTGGGTGATGATCGGATGGACGCGGATCGTGTCCTCGTCGCGGAACGTCTCGCGGATCGCGTTGATGGCCATCAGGCCGATCTGCGCCGCGTAGAGCGCGTTCACGCCCAGGTGCGGGGCGCCGCCGGCGTGCGCCGCGCGACCGATGTAGCGCACCGTCTTCACGACGCAGCCGTTGTTCGACGCGGGCACGCCCGCCTTGCCTTCCTCGGGCCGAGAGGTGGTGTGGACCATCATCGCCAGGTCCACGTCGTCGAAGTGCCCGAGGCGCAGGAGCTCGGGCTTGCCGCCCAGGAACTCGAGCTTCCCGGCGCGCGCCTGCGTGATGCGCCATTCAATATCGCCGTACTCCTCGGCGGGAACGGCGAAGAATGCCACGCGTCCCGCTAGATGGTCGGCGGCCTTCGCGTCCAGCAGGCCCATCGCCGCGCCGAGCATGCCGGCGATCTGCGCGTTGTGGCCGCACGCGTGCGCCGCGCCCGTGCCCGGGTCGCCCTCCGGATGGCCCGCCACGACCAGCGCGTCCAGCTCGCCGAGCACGGCGAACGTCGGCCCGTCGCCGCCCCGGCCACCGGCGTCGGCCCGCACACCGGTCAGCGCGAGGCCCGCCCGCGGGACCAGTCCGAGCTTCTTGAACGTGTCCTCGACGAGCCGGGCCGTCTTGACCTCCTTGAACCCGAGCTCGGGGTGGCGCCGGATCTGCTCGCCCAGCCCGATGATCTCCTCGCCGCGACGGTCGATGGCCTCGTAGACCCGCTGCTTCAGCTCGCTCTTGGTCATGGCGTTCTCTCCGTGGTCACCCGGTGTGGGCGCGCGAGACATTCTACTGCCGCCAGCCAGGGCGCGCCTGCATACTACGGAGGCGAGATCACTCGAGCCGAGAGGAAACCATGGACTTCCACCATGTCATCGAGGCCGCCGGCATCGTGGCCCTGGGGCTCGTCTTCTACTCGTATTTGCGCCGCTGGCTCGAGTCGACGGCACGGATCGATCGCCGTCTGCGGGTGCTGCTGAACGGCGTCGTCTTCGGGGGTCTGTCGATCACGCTGATGATCTCCCGCATCGAGTTCGCCCCTGGGGCCTACGTCGACGCGCGCGCGGTGCCGATCGCGCTGGTCACGCTGGTGGAGGGCGGCTGGGCCGGCCTGGTCGCCGCGGTCATCGCGGCCGGCTACCGGCTAGTGTGGATGGGCGGCAGCGGCGCGCTGGCCGGTGTGCTCTGGCTCCTGGCCACGGCGGGCACGGCGGCGCTGGCGCTGATGTGGGCGCGCCGCGATGGGCAGGTCCGCAACCGCCACGCGTTCGCCCTGGGTGGCGCGGTGTTCGTCGTCACGTTCGCCTCGTTCCTCGTGCTGGGCGCGCGGGGCATCGAGATGTTCGCCCGCGACTGGCTGCCCCTGCTGGTGGTCAGCGTCGTGGGTATCGGGGGATTCGCCCGACTCTTCACGGACGTCGCGAACGCCCAGGCGGCGGAGGCGGCGCGGCGCGAGTCCGCCGAGCTTCGCGCGATCACGCTGCTCGCCCGCGCGGCGGCGCACGAGATCAACAACGCGCTCATGGTCGTCGCCGGGGGGCTCGCGATTCTCGCCAAGCACCTGCCCGCCGACAGCGAGGACGCGCAGTGGGCGGCGCGGGCGCGCGAGGGCGTCGTCACCGTGAAGAACATCATCACCCGCATGAACTCGATCACTCAGATCGAGGCCGTGCCGGGCCAGGGCATGCTCCCGCCGATGCTCGACATCAGGAAGTCGAGCGATCCGGCGAACTCCTGACGCGTAGAAAGCGGTCGGGGAGAAAGTCCGGCACGTCGACGCTCAGCGCCTTGCCGGTAATCCACTCCGTCAGGAGCCGCGCCGTGATCGGCGCCAGTAGAATCCCGTTCCTGAAGTGTCCGGTGGCGACGAACAAGCCAGCGACGCCGGGCCACGGACCGAGGACCGGCAGGCTGTCCGGCGCCCAGGGCCTGAACCCGCACCACGTGCGCGCGATCGGCAGCTCGCGCAGCGACGGCACCAGCTCGATGGCGGCGCGCAGCAGACCCGCGATGCCCTCGGCGGTGACGGCGCGCTGGAACCCGGCGCGCTCGACGGTCGCGCCCACGATCAGCTCGCCCGACGGCCGTGGCGCCATATACGCTTCGCCGTGGACGCAGTACGTGAGCACCGGGGGCACGTGAGCGAGCGCGATCATCTGCCCGCGGCGCGGCTCGATTCGCAGCGGCGCCCCGAGCGGCGCCATCAGCTCCGCGCTCCAGGCGCCCGCGGCCAGGAGCACCACGTCGCCGTCGACCCGCCCGCCCTCGGTCACGAGGGCGCGGACCTTGCCGCCTTCGACGATGAGGCGGGAGACGTTCGTGCCCGTGTTGAGCTCGACGCCGACCGCGGCCGCGGCCTGCGCATACGCCAGAACGAGACGCTGGTTGTTGAGCCAGTGGTCGCCCTTGACGAAGATGGCGTGGCGGATCTTCGGGGAGAGCGCCGGCTCGAGCGCCTGCACGTCGGCTCCTTCGAGCGCCTCCACGCCGAGATCCTTGTTGATCGCCCACTCCTCGGCGTCGCGACTCATCCCCGTCACGGACATCGGATAGATCGTTCCGCGCGTGACGTACTCCACGTCGATCCGGGTCCGCTCCTGGAGCTCGCGGACGACGTCGGGATAGAGCCGCCAGCTCGCGAGGGCAAGCCGGGCGAAGTTGGTGTCGTTCGAGGCGCCCAGCGGCGCCAGGAGGCCGGCGGCCGCGCTCGAGGCCTCGGCGCCCGGAGTCGACCGCTCGAACACCGAGACCTGGCAGCCCGCCTTCGCCAGCTCGTAGGCCGTGGCGCAGCCGATGATCCCGCCGCCGACGACGAGGACTTTCACGCGCTCCCATCCAGCGCTTCGAGGAAGCGGCGGGTCGCGTCGGCCGGGGACGCGGCCGAGAGGATCGCGGAGATGACACCCACGCCGCTGGCGCCGGCACGGCGTACCTCGCCGACGCGCTCGGGCGTGATCCCACCGATCGCGATCACGGGCAGGCGCACCGTGGCGGCGACCCGCTCGAGTCGACTGACTCCCTGCGGCGGTCCATAGGGCAGCTTGGACGGCGTCTCGTACACGGGACCGAAGATGACCCAGTCGGCCCCCTTCAGCTCGGCCTCGACCGCTTCCTCAAGGGAGTGGACGGAAACGCCTATCCGGAGACGTTTGTCGACGATTGCGCGGATGTCTTCGACCGGGAGCGACGTCGAGGTGCGCTGGACCCCGTCGGCGCCGACGGCCAGCGCCACGTCGACGCGGTCGTTCACGATCAGGAGCGCTCGCCGGTCGAGCGTGAGGGCGCGGATGCGGCGACACAGGAACGCGAGGTCCCCCGCGCCGAGATCTTTCTCGCGCACCTGCACGGCCGGCAGGCCGGCCGCGAGGCATTCGCCGACGACCGCGGTGAGGTCGCGGCCGCGCGTCTGGGTGCGGTCAGTGACTAGGCAGAGCCTCAGCTCGACCAATCGGGCACGCCCTCGAGCGGCGAGGACGCGGTCGCGTAGAGCTTCTTGCCGATGCGACCGGCCTTGAACGCCAGCCGCCCGGCCTCGACGCCCAGGCGCATGGCGCGGGCCATCGCGACCGGGTCCTGGGCGCCCGAGATCGCCGTGTTCATCAGCACGCCCTCGCAGCCGAGCTCCATGGCGATGGCGGCGTCCGAGGCCGTGCCCACGCCGGCGTCGACGATGACCGGCACGCTCACCGTCTCGAGAATGATCTTGATGTTGTATGGGTTGCGGATTCCCAGGCCCGAGCCGATCGGCGCGCCGAGCGGCATCACCACGGCGGCCCCGGCGTCCTCCAGCTTCTTCGCCATGACCGGATCGTCGTTGGTGTAGGGCATCACGGTGAACCCGTCGCGGGCGAGCGTCCGCGTGGCCTCGAGGAGCCCGAGGACGTCGGGGAACAGCGTGCGCGGATCGCCGATGACTTCGAGCTTCACCATCTCGCCGAGCCCGGCCTCGCGCGCCAGGTAGCACGTCCGGATGGCCTCGTCCGCCGAGTAGCAGCCGGCGGTGTTCGGCAGCAGCGTGTAGCGCGTGGTGTCGAGGTAATCCAGGATCGACCCACCCGTCGGCAACGCCACCCGCCGAAGCGCCACCGTGACGATCTGGGCGCCCGACGCTTCGTGCGCCTGCTTCATGACGTCCATCGACGCGTACTTGCCGGTCCCGACGATGAGACGCGACGAGAATTCCTTGCCCCCGATGACCAGATTCGTGTCGTTCATCGCTCGATCCTCCCTGCTGCTATCCGCCGCCCATCGGTCTGACGATCTCCACCCGGTCGCCCTCGCGCAGCGTCGTCGCCGCGTACTCGCTCTTCGGGGTCACGTCACGGTTCACGGCCACCGCGGTGTACTTGCGCGTCACACCGAGGTGGGTCAGGAGCCCATCGACGCTGATCCCGTCGGCGACTTCCATGTCCTTGCCGTTCACCGAGATCTTCATAAGCAAAAACGGCCGCGCCCCTTCACGGGTGCGGCCGCTCGTCGTCGTCGTGTTCCCTTCGCTGGAATTACCCAGTGCAGGTTCGAGGGGTCCCGGGCCGCACCCGGTTCTCAGGAAACCTCCCCCCACGACGCCAACGCGGAGTATACCACCGCGATGCGTGCTAAGCTTTGCCCCGCCCCGCTGGACATCTTTTGTCTCGATCCGCATCTCGACACGAGAGGAGACGTCCCATGAACGGTCGGCGCCCTCTTTCTCTGCTGATCATCGCCTTGATCGCGCTCGTTTACGTGACGCCCGCGGCCGCGCAGGCGCGCGCGGACACTTCCGGAAGTCAGATGACGTGGGCGGTGCACGTCTCGCTCGCCCCGGTCTGGTTCGACCCCGCGGAGCACACGGGAATCATCACCCCGATGATGGTGCTCTACGCCGTGCACGACGCGCTGGTGAAGCCGATGCCGGGTAACCCGATGGCTCCGTCGCTGGCCGAATCCTGGGCCATGGCCAAGGACGGGCTCAGCTACGAGTTCATCCTGCGTAAGGGTGTCGTCTTCCACAACGGCGATACCTTCTCCGCCGAAGACGTGAAGTTTTCCTTCGAGCGGTACCGGGGCGCCGCGGCCAAGCTGCTCAAGGAGAAGGTCGTCGGCATCGACGTCGTCGACCCGCTCCGCGTTCGCTTCCGGCTGAAGGAGCCGTGGCCCGACTTCATCACGTTCTACGCGACACCGGCCAGCGGCGCCGGCTGGATCGTCTCCAAGAAATACGTCGAGAAGGTCGGCGACGAGGGCTTCAAGCGGGTGCCGGTCGGCGCCGGACCCTACAAGCTCACGTCGTTCAACCCCGGCGTCGAGCTGATCCTGGACGCGCACGATCGCTACTGGCGCAAGCCCCCGACGGTCAAGCGCCTGGTGTGGAAGGTCGTTCCGGAGGACATCACCCGGCTGGCGATGCTCAAGCGCGGCGAAGTGGACGTCGCGTACTCGCTGCGCGGCACGCTCGGCGAAGAGGTGAAGCGCACGGCCGGGCTCAAGCTGGTTCCCACGGTGATCTCCGGCACCCAGTGGCTCAACTTCGGGCCGCTGCAGTGGGACGCGAAATCGCCCTGGCACGACCGGCGCGTACGTCTGGCGGCGGCGCTCGCCTTCGACAAGGACGCGATCAACCAGGCGGAGACGCTGGGGCACTCCAAGCCCACCGGCGGCATCATCCCCGGCGCCTTCGAGTACGCGCTGTTCATTCCGCCCTACCCGTACGATCCCGCGCGGGCGAAGAAACTGCTGGCCGAGGCCGGCTATCCCAACGGCTTCGACGCCGGCGAGTACGCGTGCGACGCGTCGTACTCGAGCGTCGCGGAGTCGATCGGCAACTACCTGGCCGCGGTGGGCATCCGCACCAAGCTGCGGCCGATGGAGCGCGCGGCCTTCCTCGGCAACTGGAAGGACAAGAAGATCACCGGCATCCTCCAGGCCGGCGCCGGCGGGCTCGGCAACGCCGCCACGAGAGTCCAGAACTACTTCGTCAAGGACGGCCTCTACTCGTGGGGCGGCTACCCGGACATCGACGACATGTTCGTCCAGCAGGCGCGCGAGCTCGATCCCAAGCGGCGCGAGGCCCTGCTCCACCAGATCCAGCGCCTTGCCCACGAGCGCGTCATGCACGCGCCCCTGTGGGAGCTGGGCTTCCTGAACGCGATCGGCCCACGCGTGGACGAGTCGGGGCTCGGCCTGATCGCCCTGCACGCGTATTCGGCGCCCTACGAGGACGTCAAGCTCAAGAAGTGAGCGTGACGCGCGATCGAGGCGCGCCACGGCTCCGCCGGGGCGCGTCCGAGCGTTGGGGGGTATGGGGGGCCATCTCGGGGCCCCCCATCTAATTACCCCGGCGGTAGAGCTGCACGTAGCGGTACATGCCCTCGACGTTCAGCCCGAGCCACTGCTCGTAGTTCCCCCACTTCTCGTACTTCGGCATCTTGACGAGCTGCTTGGCCTCCTCGATCGACTTGCCCTGGCGGACGACCGCCGTCACCTGGTCGCGCAGCTCCTCCAGGTACTGGCGGAACATGCCGACGTGGGCCTTGCGGCCGAGCGGGCCGTGGCCGGGCGCCAGCACGTCGAAGTCCATGGCCTCGACCATTCGCAGCGACTCGATCCAGTCGTAGATGTAGCCGTCCGGGAAGTCCCGGAACGCCAGCGTCTCCACCGGGATGAAGTCGACGGCGAAGAGGATTCGCTCCTTGGGGAAGCGCACCACGATCGAGTTGTCCGAATGGTTCTTGCCGACGTACGCGAGCTGGGCGACGGTGCCGCCGAGCTCGATGGTGAGCCCGTCGGAGAACGTCACTTGAGGAATCGCGGTCGGCCGCTTCTCGCCGACGATCGCCCGCTTCGCGAAGTCGTGGGCGACGACGACGGCGGTGTCGGCGAAGACCTCGCCGCCGGAGATGTGGTCGGCGTGGTCGTGGCTGTAGATCACGTACCGAACGGGCTGGTTGAAGCGCTTCTGGATCTCGTCCTTCAGCCAGCGGGCCGCGTCGGCGTTGATCGGATCGGTCGCGATCACTCCGGCGGGCGTCACCGCGAACACCGAGTAGTGGGCGTTGTTCCGGAACCGGTAGACCTCGCCGGCGATCTTCGTGATCTCCCGCACCGGCGGCTGCGGCGGCGGCTGCTGGGCGAGCGCCGCGGCGGCTGGCAGCAGCGTCAACACCGCGACGACGACGGACGGCGCGAGCGTCTTCATACGGCCTCCTTGACCGCCGTGATGGCGGCGGGGTTCTCCAGCGACGAGAGGTCACCCGGCTCTCGGCCGAGGTACGTGGCGCGGATCACCCGCCGCATGATCTTGGCGCTCCGGGTCTTCGGCAGGTCGCGCGTGAACAACACCCGTTCCGGCTTGAGCGCCTTGCCCATCTGGCGCGCGACCAGGTCCGACAGCTCGCCGCGCAGCGCCTCGGAGGGCCGCTGGCGCGGCCGCAGCACCACGAAGCAGACGATGGCCTCGCCCTTCACCTCGTGCGGCACGCCGACCACGCCCGCCTCGGCGACGGCCTCGTGCGAGACCAGCACCGACTCGACCTCGGCGGGCCCGAGCCGCTTGCCGGCGATCTTCAACGTGTCGTCCGAGCGCCCCTGGATGAACCAGAACCCGTCCTCGTCCACGTAGGCCCAGTCGCCGTGCACCCAGACGTCGGGCCAGCGCGACCAGTACGTCTCCTCGTAGCGCTGCGGATCCTTCCAGAAGCCCTGCGTCATGCCGGGCCACGGCGCGGTGACGACCAGCTCGCCGACCTGCCCGCGCACCGGCCGGCCGTCGTCGCCGAAGCACTCGGCCGCCATGCCGGGGATGGGCCCGGTGAACGAGCACGGCTTGATCGGCGCGATTGGGAACGAGCTGAGGATGCCGCCGGAGATCTCGGTGCCGCCCGTGTAGTTGATGATCGGCAGGCGCGCCTTGCCCGCGTTCTCGAAGAGCCAGCGATAGGGCTCGGGGTTCCACGGCTCGCCCGTCGACCCGAGGACGCGCAGCGACGAGAGCTCGTGAGCGTGCACGTGCTCGGCGCCGTGCGGCATGAGCGCCCGCACCGCGGTGGGCGACAGCCCCATCACCGAGATCTGGTGGCGCTCGACGAGCGCCCAGAGCCGGTTCGGCTTCGGATAGTCGGGCACGCCCTCGAACAGCACGGCGGTGCCGCCGTGAAAGAGCGCCGCCGTGATGAGCATCGGGCCCATGAGCCAGCCGAGATCGGTCAGCCAGAAGAGCCGGTCGCCAGGGCCCACGTCCATCAGGTAGCCGAAGTCGTGGGCGCACTTGACCAGGAAGCCGCCCTGCGTGAGCACCGCGCCCTTGGGGCGTCCGGTCGTCCCCGACGTGTAGATGATGAGGCACGGGCGGTCGAAGTCGACGGGCACGGCCGGGCACTGCCCGGATTCTTTGCCGATCAGCTCGTGCCACCAGTGGTCGCGCGCCTGCGTCCACGGGATCTCGCGACCGAGCCGCTTGTAGACGACGACGTGCTCGACGGAGGGCGACGCGGCGGCCGCCGCGTCAGCCGTCTCCTTCATCTTCACCACCTGGCCGCGGCGGTAGAAGCCGTCGGCGGTGAGGAGCACCTTCGCCTCGCAGTCTTGCAGGCGCGAGGCCACCGCCTGAGCACCATAGCCAGAGAAGCACGGGGTGTAAATCGCGCCGATGCGAACGACCGCCAGCGTCGCGATGGCCGCCTCGGGCGACATCGGCAGGAACACGCCCACGCGGTCACCCTCGCCGACACCGAGACGCTTGAGCGCGTTGGCGAGCTGGTTCACCTCGCGCGAGAGCTCCCGGTAGGTCAGCACCCGGCTCCGTCCGTCGTCGCCTTCCCAGACGATCGCGGGCTGCTGCCCGCGGCCGGCATCCAGGTGGCGATCGACGCAGTTGTCGGCGAAGTTCAGCCGCCCGCCCTCGAACCAGCGCGGCCACGGCAGGCCGCGCGAGACGTCGCGCACCTTCGTGTACGGCTGGGTGAAGCGCACGCCGAGGTCGCGGACGACGGCGTCCCAGTACCAGTCCGGGTCGGCGACGCTCCGCCGCTGGAGCTCTTCCAGCGAGCCGATGCCGAGAGAGCGCATGAAGCGCGCGAGGCGCGTGCGCTCCGCGTAGTCCCTCGTGGGCCGCCAGACGACCTCGCCACCTCCGGCCTCGGCCATGCGTCCCTCCCGAGACGGCAGTGTACTCGGAGGCGGGCCGCCGGGCCAACGACGGCGAACGGCAGACCGATGGGGGACGCGGCGCTGCCACGTATACTTCGACCATGGCCGAATGGTTCGCCGACGAACGAGATGCGGACTAGATCGGCGGCGCTCCTCGCCGTGGCCGCGCTCGTCGGCCACGGGTGCGCCTCGGCCCGGGCGCCGGAGCCGGCGGATCGAGGCGGCACGATCCGGCGTGCGCTCGAGCCGTGCGAGCGCCAGTATCCGTCGGTGCGCGTGCTCGGCATCGACAATCAGGGCCGGCTGCATGCGGAGGCGGCTCCGGCCGCCGCCACCGATCTCCGCAAGTTTCAGATCTGCGCCCAGGAGACGGTCAGGCGCCAGCTGGACATCCAGGCGTTCTCGGCAGGCCAGCTCGTGGCGCCCGCCAGGTCCGCGACGGTACCGATCAAGGTGGCGGGTACATTGAGCCTGGTGCCGGTGGTCCTGAACGGCGTCACGGCGACCCTTCTTCTCGACACCGGCGCCACGCTGACGGTGCTCGATCCGGCGTTCGCGCGCCGCGCGTCGATCGAAGTCCCCGCGAACGCGCCGAAGATGAGGGGCATCGTGGTCGGCGGCCAGCGATACGCGGTCCCCTTCGTCAAGGTCGGGTCGATGGCGGTCGGCGACGCCACGGTGGAGGGCATCGACGTCGGGATCCTCGAGGGATCGGGGCAGATCGCGGGCGTCGACGGGCTGCTCGGCGGCAACTTCCTCAGCCACTTCAAGATCACGATCGACCGGGCCGCGCGGCGCCTGACGCTGGAGCCCTCGCGACCGAGCCAGCCCGCCGCGACCGTCGTCGCGCCGGGGACGGCGGCGAGGGGCGACCACGAGTGGCAGGTGCCGGCGTGGTCGCCTGGCGACGAATGGCGAATGAGCTGGAAGACCCCGACCGCCAGCGGCACGTCGGTCCTCACCGTCGAGGGCGAGGAAACGGTGGACGACGTCGAGCACTACGTCATCCGCTCCGGCGCCCGGCAGATCTACTACGTGAAGTCGACGCTCGGGTGGCACATGGAGAAGGTGAACGGCGCGGTGGTGCTGCGTCGCACGCCGCCGATCGCCCACGACTGGCCGCTGCGGGTCGGCAAGGAGTGGGAATTTTTCTATCAGCGCCAGGACGGCGACGGGCGCAGCAGCGAGTTCTACCGACGATGCGTCGCCGCCGACGAGACCACGCTGAGCGTGGCGGCCGGGACGTTCCTCACCCTCCACCTCGTGTGCCGCGACGTCAACGACCGCGTCGTGTCGGAGGTGTGGTACGCGGCCGAGGTGAAGGGCGTGGTCCGGGAGCGCACCGTCTCGAGCCTGGGCGACCGCATCGACGAGCTCGTGTCCTACACTCTGAAGCCCGCGCGGTGAGCGCGACACCGTTCACCACGCTCGATCGCGCGCACGCGCCACGCGCGGCGGCGCCAGACGGCTCCGACGTCCGGGTGCTGCTGGGTGTCGGCGGTGGCGGTCTGGCCGAGTTCGAGCTGGCGGCCGGTGAGGTGTCGACCGCGGTCACCCATCGAACCGTCGAGGAGATCTGGTACGTGCTGCGCGGCCGGGGTGCGATGTGGCGCCGCCAGGGCGCTCGCGAGGAAATCGTCGAGCTCCGGACGGGCGTGTGCCTGACCGTGCCGCTCGGCGCTCACTTCCAGTTCCGCGCCCTCGGCGACGAGCCGCTCACGGTGCTCGGCGCGACGATGCCGCCGTGGCCCGGCGAAAGCGAGGGTGAGGCGATCGTCGTCACGGGCCCGTGGACGCCCACGGTGCCGCGCCGGCTTCCTACCCCTTGAGCGCGCTCACGCGCACCCCCTCGACGATTCTCCGGTTGGCGACCAGGAACACGATCAGCAGCGGAAGCGCGCTCAGCGCGGCGCCGGCCATGATGGGGCCGTACGACTCCGCGGCGTAAGCGCCGCGGAGCAGCGCCAGCGCGACCGGCAGCGGGAACATGTCGGGCTTGTTGACCGCGATCAGCGGCCACAGGAAATCGTTCCACGCCGACCGGAACGCGAAGATCGCCAGCGCGCCCAGCACCGGCTGAGAGAGCGGGAGCAAGATGCGCGTGAAGATCTGCCAGGGCCCGGCGCCGTCGATGCGGGCCGCGTCCTCCAGCTCGGCGGGGATCGTCAGGAAGAACTGGCGGAGCAGGAACACGCCGAACGCGAACGTCATCGCCGCCTCGGGCACGATGAGCCCCTGATAGGTGCTGAGCCACCCGAGGCGCTGGACCAGCACGTACTGCGGCACCAGGATGACCGCGTTCGGGATCATGAGGCTGCCGACGAGCAGCCCGAAGACGAGGCCGCGGCCGCGAAAGCGCATGCGGGCCAGCGGATAGGCCGCCATCGCGCTGGTGAGCAGGACCACCGCCACCGACCCGAGCGACACCACCGTGCTGTTGAGGAACGCCCGACCGATCCGCGCCGTCCGCGAGCTGCTGAAGAGCACCTCGCCGTAGTGCTCGAGCGTCGCCGGCCACGGGATCCACTCGGGCGGCACCCGCACGATGTTCTCGGTGAGCTTCAGCGACGTGACGACGACCCACACCGCCGGCAAGAGCCACACGACGGCGAGCGCCACCATCAGCGTAGTGAGGATCCAGTACCAGAGGCGCCCGAACGTCCCGATCACGGCGGCTCAGTACTGGGTGTGGCCGCGCAGCAGCCGGAACTGCACCAGCGAGAAGGCGAGGATCACCAGGAACAGCACCCACGCCATCGCCGTCGCCGAGCCGAAGTGGAAGAAGTTCTGGAACGCGGTCTCGTAGAGGTGCTGGACCACCGTGCGGGTGGCGTCGCCCGGCCCGCCGTTGGTGAGGATGAAGACCTGGCCGAAGATCTGGAACGAGCCGATGATGTGGGTCACCAGCACGAACAGGAACACGGGGCGCAGCAGCGGCAGCGTGATCGCCCAGAAGCTCCGCCAGCCGCTCGCGCCGTCGAGCGCCGCCGACTCGTAGAGCTCGCGCGGTATGTCCTGGAGCCCGGCCAGATAGATCACGAGATAGTAGCCGGTCACCCACCACACCGAGGTCAGGATGATCCCCCACATCGCGGTGGCCGGGTCGGCCAGCCACGAGCGCACCGGCACCCCGAGCGCCCGCAGATAGTACGTGGAGGGACCGATCACCGGATCCAGCAGCCAGAGCCACGTCAGGCCGACGGTGACGACGGAGAGCGTGAATGGGAAAAAGAACGCGCCGCGCAGGAAGGTGCGCAGCGCGACGCCGCGGTTGAGCGCGATCGCCAGCACGAGCGGGACGGCGAGGATCGGCAGCGTGCTCGCGATCGTGTAGTACGCGGTGTTCAGCAGGCTCGCGTGGAAACGCGTGTCGTCGAGCAGCCGCGAGTAGTTCGCGACGCCGACGAACGTCTGCTGGGCGCGTCCGAGCCGCGCGTTGGTGAACGAGAGCCACAGCCCTTCCAGGAGCGGATAGACCCGGAAGGCCGCGAACAGGACGAGGCCGGGCGCCAGGAACAGGTAGGGCGTGAGGGCGCCCCGGCGGCGCGCGCGGCGCGGTCCCACCGGATCGCCGGGGCTAGTCGGGCAGCGCGTTGATCTGGCGCGCGAGATCGCCCATGGCCGCCGCGGCCGGCTTCTGGCCGATGTAGATCG
>QHSI01000111.1 GCA_003221515.1 Candidatus Rokuibacteriota bacterium | reverse complement strand
TTGACCGCTCTCGTGCGACGACGTAGCATCGGGCCGCTTCTCGAACGTAGAAGGAGTAGAGAGATGAAGACGGCTCTGTCCTTCCTCGCCGGCAACATCGCCTTGATCGTGCTCGCGTGGGATCCCTCCGGGGCCGCGGCACAGGGGAAACCAGCGACCCCCGGCGATGCACCGGGATTTGCCTACGCCGCGCCGGCGTTCATCAAGGAGCTGGACACGCGGTTTCCTGCCCAGCCCCCGGTCCCGCCCTCGCCTCCACGCTATGGCGGCGTGCTGCACTTTCCCGCAACCGTCAGGGCCTTCGATCCCACCGCGGGCTACCGTCCGGAGCTGGCCCTGGTCTGGGACACCCTCACGGAATGGGAAGCGACCTGGTATTTCCCCGAGGTTCAGCGAACCCCCGTGATCCGGAAGACCCTGGCCACGAGCTGGGAGATGGTCGATCCCTCGACGTGGATCTTCAAGCTCCGGCAGGGCGTGAAGTTCCACAACCGGCCGCCCGTCAACGGCAGAGAGATGACGGCCGAGGACGTGAAGTACTCATACGAATTGCTGAAGGACAAGGCGCAGTACTCCACCCGCGCCGCGCTCGTCAAAGCGATCCAGGTCGTCGACAAGTACACGGTCAAGTTCGAGCTGTCGATGCCCGACCCGAAGTTTTACCTCAACGTGGTCGATTCGCTGTCGCCGGTGATCGTGCCCCGCGAGGCGGTCGAAGCGCCCGGCGGCCTGGCCGAGAACCCCATCGGCACCGGCGCGTTCATGCTGAAGGAGTTCGCGCCCGGGGAAGGCGCGTTGCTCGTACGGAATCCCAACTATTACCTGAAGGACAAGGACGGCCGGCAACTGCCCTACGTCGATGCGGTGCGTCTGTACTTCACCAAGGACCCGGCCACGGACACGGCCCTGTTCCGCACCCGGCAGCTGGACGTGATGCGAGTGTCGACGCTGGACGTGCTCTATGCGCTGATGAAAACGGTCCCCGAGATGCAGCTCTACCGCGTGCCGTCGTTCGGATGGGGCGACTACGGCGTGAGCATGGCGCTCGACAAAGCGCCCTACGGCGACGTGCGCGTCCGCCAGGCGCTCTCGATGGCCATCAACCGTGATGTCGTCGGCGAAGTGATCAACCGAGGCGATGCCGCACTGTACGGTCCGTTCCCCTGGGCCCTCGCCGGCTACACCAAGCGCGCGGACTATACATCCGCCAATCTCGGCCCCAACTACGAATACAACGCGAAGAAAGCCAAGGAGCTTCTGGCCGCGGCGGGCTATCCAAACGGCTTCGATATGGAGCTGGAATGGGCCGAGTTCCAGGGATGGACCTTCAACGAATTCGTTCAGCTCGTCGCGCGATTCTTCGGCGATGTCGGCGTCCGCGTGAAGCTGAAGCAGCTGGAGACTTCGACCTGGATCGCCAAGGCCGCCGGCGTCCAGCCGTTCTCGCATACGCTGGCCGCCTTCAGCCCCATCGGGGCGGGGCCGAGCTTCATGGACTGGGTGTACCTGCGCTACCACTCGTCGTTTCCACGGACGATCAACCGGGAAGGGATCAGCGACCCGAAGCTGGACGATCTGCTCACCACGTGGCGCCTCGATCCCGGGGAGAAGCGGCCGGCCATCCAGCGCGCCATTTGGGATCACCTGCGCAAGAACGTGTACCGCATCACGACGATCGTGCCGCCGCACTACCGCATCGCTCAAGCGTACGTCCACGCGGGCGCGAACCCCTATTGCTGGTTCCCGGGCTACTGTTCGTATGAAGCCAAGACCGCGTGGATGACGGAGAAGGCGCCGAGCCGGAAGTTCGAGAAGTTCGCTCAGTAAGCAAGGGATGCGGACGTACATCGCGCGCCGGGCCTTGCACGGACTGCTGGTGTTGTGGCTCGTGTCCCTCGTCATCTTCTCGCTCGTGCGCGTCCTGCCCGGCGACGCCGTCATCATGCAGCTCGATCAGGCCGCCGCCCCCACCCCCCAGACCCTGATGCGCGCCCGTCAGGAGCTCGGCCTCGAGCGCCCGTTCCTCGCGCAATACCGCACGTGGATCGTGGGCGCGGTGCACGGCGACCTCGGCCGCTCGCTGATCACCCGCCGTCCCGTCACGCACGAGCTCGTGAAGCGCATCAACCTGACGTTGCACCTGGCGGTGATGTCGATCATCGTTGCCTTGCTGATCGCGCTACCGATCGGCGTTCTCTCCGCGGTGAGACAGGACACCACGAGCGACTACGTGGGCCGCCTCTTGGCCATCCTGGGTCTGTCGCTCCCGGACTTCTGGCTCGCCACCGTGGTCATCACGTTCCTCGCGATCTGGGTCCAGTGGATCCCCCCCATCGGCTTCGCCCCGCTCTGGGAAGACCCCGCGCGCTGCCTTGGCCAACTCGTCATTCCGGCCCTCATCATCGGGGCGCGGCTGGCGGCGGTGTCGATGCGGATGACACGCTCGTCGCTGCTCGAGGTGCTGCGGCAGGATTACATCCGCACGGCGCGCGCCAAGGGGACGCGCGAGCGCGCGGTGATCGTGCGGCACGCGCTGAAGAACGCATTCATCCCGGTGGTGACGGTCATCGGCCAGCAGTTCTCCGTGCTGCTCGGGGGCACCGTGATCGTGGAGTTCATCTTCCTGCAGCCGGGCGTCGGCAGCCTGATGCTCGACGCCGTTCTGCTGCGCGACTACACCGTCATCCAGGGCGCCGTGCTGTTCTTCGCGACGGTGATCGTGGTGACGAACCTGCTCGTCGACCTGAGCTACGCCTGGCTTGATCCGCGAATCCGTTACCGCTGACGCTGCGCCGGCCGCCGTGGCGCCGGGGGGGCAGCGGGTGCCCTTGGCACTGCGGGGTCTCTGCGGTGCGGTGTGGCTGCTCGTGCGGCGCAAGCCGCTCGGCGCGGTGAGCGCGGTGATCATCCTCGGCCTGGTCGTCGTCGCCATGCTGGCGCCGATGCTGGCGCCCCGGGACCCGTATGAGTTCAATCTGAACGAGCGCGGGTTGCCGATTCGCATGCAGGCGCCCACCGCCGCATTTCCGTTGGGGACGGATCCGCTCGGGCGGGATGTGCTGAGTCGGATCGTTTACGGGGCGCGGGTATCGCTGACCGTGGGGCTTGCGTCGGTGATCATCGGTACAGTGCTCGGCACCCTGCTCGGACTGGTATCCGGGTACTGGGAAGGGACGCTGGACCAGGTCATTCAGCGAGGCGTCGATACCACCATGGCGATTCCGGGGATCGTGCTGGCCCTGGCGGTGATGTCGGTACTGGGACAGAGCCTGACCAATATCATTCTCGTCATTGCGCTGGTGATCGCGCCCGGGACCTCGCGAGTCGTGCGGGGCACCGTGCTCGCGGTCAAGCAGCATACGTTCATCGATGCGGCTCAAGCGTTGGGGGCTTCGCCGGGGCGGATCGTGGCGCGGCATGTGCTGCCGAACGTGTTCGCGCCGATTCTGGTCATCGCAACCGTATGGCTGGGGAATGCCATCGTCATCGAGGCGGCGTTGAGCTTTCTGGGGCTGGGAACTCCACCACCGACTCCGACCTGGGGGGCGATGTTGAGCGGGGAGGGGCGGAGGAATCTGGAAACGGCGCCCTATCTGGCGATCTTTCCGGGGGTAGCGATCAGCATCGTGGTGCTGGCGTTCAACATGCTGGGCGACGCGTTGCGCGACCTTCTCGATCCTCGGCTGCGGAGTCGCTAGACGACACTCGCCTCGCGTCCGCTATAATCGGCCCATGATGCTCACCGGCACGCAAGGCGCGCTCGGTCGGAGGCTCGTGGCTCCTCTGCGCGCGGCCGCCGCCGTGATGTGGGTTCCGTGGGTTCTCCTGGGCGTTGTCGGGCTCTCGAGCTGCAAGTCCGCTCCACCGCCCCCAGATCGTCAGGCCCAGCTCGTCGCGAAGGGACGAGACCTCTTCTTCAACGAGACGTTCGCCGGCAACGGGCGTACCTGCGGCACCTGCCACCCGGCGGAGAATAACTTCACCATCGACCCGGCCTTCATCGCGACGCTCCCGAAAGACAATCCCCTCTTCGTCGCCGAGTTCAACCCCGCCCTGCGGGAGAACTTCGAGAATCCGGCGCTGATGCGGGAGTTCGGGCTGATCCGCGAAAACCTTGACGGGTTCGACGACCTCACGAACAAGTTCGTCATGCGGGGGGTCCCGCACGTGCTCGGTCTCCGGACCTCGGTGGCGAGCCCTGGGGGTCCCCGGACCGGGTGGTCCGGAGACGGGGCGCCGGGCGATGGATCGCTCCGGTCATTCGCGACCGGTGCGGTCATTCAGCACTTCACCAAGACCCTGAACCGTGTCCCCGGCGTCGATTTCCGTCTGCCCACCGACGAGGAACTCGATGCCCTGGAGGCCTTCCAGCTGTCTCTCGGGCGACAGCAGGACCTGGTCCTGCCCCTCAAGCTCAAGGGTACGGTGCCCAAGCGGGGCCAGGCGATCTTTCTCGATAACCGGCTCGGCAAGTGCAACCTCTGCCATGTGAATGCCGGGGCGACTGCGAACTTCGGCGGGGGGAGCCTCGGAAACGCCAACTTCAATACGGGCGTGGAGGATCTTCCCGACCAGCCCGCTCGGCTGACGGCCCAGAGGGTTCCGCGCGATGACGGGTTCCGCACGCCGGGCGACGGGACCTTCAACATTCCGCCGCTCGTCGAGGCGGCGGATAGCGGGCCGTTCTTCCACAACAACGCTATCGAGACCATCGAAGGAGCGGTCGCGTTCTACGATGGCGACGCGTTCAACAATTCCCCGGCTGGCCGCGCGCTGAAAAAGGCCGATCCCCGGGGCGTGGGCATCGAACTCGATGGGACGCAGATCGTGGCGGTGGCAGCCTTCCTGCGGGTCGTCAATGCGCTCGAGAACATCCGGGAAAGCCTCACGCTGCTGGAAGCAAGTCTCAAGGTGTCGTCGACCGAGCGACAGCGGCTCCTCGAACGTGCCGCCCGGGAGACGGCCGACAGTGCGCGAGTGCTGGCGGGAGGTGGCCTCCACCCCGAGGCGGTCGCCCACCTCCAGGACGCCGGACGCCTGGTGGCAAAGGCCATCGCGAGCGGATTCTTCAAGCGGAAGCACACGGAGGAGGCCATCCGCGAGCAGCAGAAGGCGCGGGCGTTGCTGGTCGAGTCCTCGTAGGCGCGTTCGGTGCGAGCCGGGGAAGCTGAGGGAGCCAGATGAACGTCAGGGTGTTCGTCCTTGGGGTGGTTGGAATCAGTGCGCTCCTGTTGGGCGGCCCACGGGCGGCCTCCGCGCAGAAGACGACTGAGCAGTTCATTCCGGTCGGGCAATCGCCCGGACTGTCCGGGAAACACACCGTCATCGGGACAGTGCAAGCCGTGAATGCGCGAGATCACACCGTCACGATCGCCGGACCCGCGGGGACGCGGAGCGCCAAGGTCACTGAGCGGACGAGGATCTGGCTGGACCGGAGCAGGATGCAGCAGCCAAACGTGAAGGGGACGTTCGCCGACCTGCGGACGGGCGTGACGGTAGAGATGAAGCACGAAGACCCCACGGGCGCGAGCGCCGGCGGTCCTGCCGAGTGGATCAAGATCCAAATCGGCACGTCTTCCTGACCCGCGCGGCGCCCTCAGCGAGTGGCGATGATCAGTCGTGCTTCCCCTTGCCCTTGCCTGGTCCTTGCCCGACGCCGGGGTGCGGTCCGCCCATCTTCTTGGCCTGCCCGGGCGGAACCTTGTAGTAGGTCACGGGCACGCCGAGCACCGGAGCAGGAACGAGGGCGAGCTTGGTGAACGCCCAAGGCCCGCTGTGCTGCTTCGCAGAGAACCATGCGCCATCGTGGAAGGTGTAGTACCGCCCCGAGTAGAAGAAGAAGTTCACGGACGCACCTGGAGCGTAATAGACAGGGCTCCCCGGGATCACGACGAGCTGCGGCGGCGCCGCGAAGACGATCGGCGGCGGGGGCGGGGGCACACCGATGTTGATACCGACGCTGACGCTGTCCGCGACGGCGACGGCCGGTAGAACCGAGATGCAAGCGCTTATCGCCACGACGCGTGCAACGACACGTACTCGAGTTTTCATGCTCCCACCCTCCAGTGTTTGCGGCGGCACCGCTCGCAGCAATCAGGAACGGCCTGAACGGTTGAATGCAGGTCTTGTGCCTGGAAGAATGCGGATAGGAACACCAGAAATCCAGGCGGTTGCATGGACCAGTGAAGGGTCCGGCGCCGAGCGCTGTCTGACCGGCGTGCCGTTTTTACATGACTCCGGGTCGACGTGGCCGGCTGGGAGTGGCGAGCCGCGAGTTCATCGGGGTCGAGAACATCATGTGGTCCTCCGACTATCCCCACACCGTGTCGACCTGGCCGCATTCGAGCGAGGTCGTCGAGCGTGACTTCAAAGGGGTTTCGGAGAAGGAGCGGCGGCATCGCGCTGGCGTGTCTCCTCCTTGCCCCGGCGCGCCCGCTCCACGCGGCGCCCGAGGGGGTCATGACGTGGGGGGTGCACGTGTCCCTGGCTGCCCGGTGGCTCGACCCGGCGGAGACCGAAGGCACGATCATCCCGTTCATGGTGCTGTACGCCCTCCACGATGCGCTGGTGAAGCCGATGCCAGGCGGCCTCAACACCCCGAGCCTGGCCGAGTCGTGGACGCTATCGAAGGATGGCCGCGCCTACGAGTTCGTCCTCAGAAAGGGCGCCCGGTTCCACAACGGCGAGCCCGTGACCGCCGAGGACGTCAAGTTCTCCTTCGATCGCTACCGGGGCGCCGGCGCCAAGCTCCTCAAAGAAAAGATCCGGGAGGTGCAGGTCGTGGATCCCGGGCGCGTGCGGTTCCTCCTCAAGGATCCCTGGCCCGATTTCCTGACGTACTACGGCACGACGGCGTCGGGCGTCGGATGGATCGTTCCCCGGAAATACGTCGAGAGGGTCGGCGACGATGGGTTCAAGAAGGCGCCCGTCGGCGCCGGCCCGTATCGGTTGGTCTCGTTCAATCCTGGCGTGGAGCTGGTGGCCGAGGCGTTCGAGGGCTACTGGCGGAAGGAGCCTCAGGTCAAGCGGCTCGTGTTCAAGGTCATGCCCGACGACACGACGCGCAGCGCCGCGCTCAAGAAGGGCGACGTCGACGTCATCTTCCAGGTGAACGGGCCGGTCGCTCAGGACCTGCGACGGACTCCTCACGTGCGGATCGTGTCGAGAGCGGGCGGCAACGGCGTCTTCTGGCTCGATCTGCCCGATCAGTGGGATCCGAAGTCGCCATGGCACGACAAGCGTGTCCGGCAAGCGGCGAGCCTGGCGCTCGATCGCCAAGCCGTGAATCAGGCCGAGTCGCTCGGCACCTCGCGCCTGACCGGCTCGATTGTGCCTCGATCCTTCGAGTTCGCGCTCCCGCTCGACGCGCCCCCATACGATCCCGCCAAGGCCAGACAGCTTCTGGCCGAGGCCGGCTACCCCAGTGGCTTCGACGCCGGAGAGTTCTATCCGTATCCGCCGTTGTATGCCATGGGTGAGGCGCTGGCCGGCTATCTCGGGGCCGTCGGCATCCGCACGCGCATCCGGACGATGGAGCGAGCGGCGTTCCTCACCGCCTGGCGCGAAAAGAGGCTCAAAGGCGTCCTGATGGGGCTCAACGGCTCCGGCGGGAACGCGGCGACGAGACTCGAGGCTTACGTGACCACGACCGGCATCTTTGCGTACGGTGTCCTTCCGGAAGTGGAGGACCTATTCCAGCGCCAGGCACGCGAAATCGATCGAACGAAGCGCCAGGCGTTGCTCCATCAGATCCAGCGTGTCTTGCACGAGCGCGTCATGCACGTGCCCATCTACGAGCTGAGCCCCATGGCAGGAATTTCCGCGCGCGTCGAGCAAGCCGGAGTCGGGTTGATTCCCGGCTACCCCTACTCCGCGCCGTACGAAGACCTCCGGCTGAAGAAGCCTTGAAGTGCCGGGTCGGCGTGTCAGCCTTCCTCACCACGTTCCCGCTGCCCACGGAGGAAATCCTGTAAGTCTTGCATCAGCTTTTCCGAGTCCAGCTCTCCGCCGGGTAGCGGTTGTGGCTCCTCGCCAGCCGTCGCGTCGTACTGCTGCTCGAGTTGCTGCACGTGCTCTCGGGTGGCGCGATTCCGAGCTACCTCGCGATCACATTGGGTGCGGAAGCCTTTGATGGCGTCGGCGAAGTGGGACAGGTCCAGGCTGAGGTGGAGCAGGCGGGCAACATAGGTCAACAGTGCTTGGATCGCCGCCGGATTCTCGGCGCCGTTTTGCAGGTAATGGGGCGCTTGCCCCATCAAGCCGAGATGCGACATTCCACGTCGCTCCGCGGCGTCCAGGACGACCGTGGAAATACCGGTCGGGCCTTCGTAGCTCGGACGACGATAAATGCCCCAGGCTTCGAGCAGCGACCGCCAGGCGGGCTCGGTGCAGCGTCCTGTGACACGGACGGGACGGGTATGAGGAGCGCCCGCTAAGAGCGCTCCGATCGAGACGATCCGCTTCACCCCACAGCGCTCGGCCACATCAAGGAACGCCGTCGTATAGGTGCGCCACTTCTGATGTGGCTCCACGCCGCTGAAGAGGAGTAGGCCGTCCCGGCCATCCCCTGGCTGCCACGCGAAGAACTCACTCCGCGGCCACTGGATGGTCCGTTCCCCATCCGCCTTCAGCCGTACTTCGGGCCGTTCCTGGGTAAGCACAAAGAATTGTTCAGGGTCTATCCAGGCCAGCCGCGCGGCTGAGAGGTCGCGGACCAGGTGGCGCAAGGCGCCTGTTGCCGCCTGGCCGGCATCGATCCATCCCCCGAACGCCATCACCAGCGTCGTCAAGTTCGCAGGCGGCTCGCGGTCAAAACCTACATGGTCCATGATCATCCTCTCGGCAGTGGAGGGCGTCGCTCACCACTTCAGAAGCTCGGCTTGGTCCTCGTTGGAGCATAGGGAAAAGAGGCGCCCTTCACAACCGCGGCCCAGCTGACGGAAGAACGGATCAGCGGAGTCCCTTGTTCGGGTTGATCAGATACTTTCCGCCCGTGGCTTGTTTGCCATAGACGGCGATCTCCTCGATCCGCAGCGCCTCGGCGAGAGAGATTTCCTTCGTGTAGGTGCTCGCGAACGTGGTCTTGATCTCGACCGCGACCCTCTCTCGCAGCTTCTGGGCGGCCTCGAAGCCAATTTTCTGTAAGAAGGGCGTGAGCAGCCAGCCGCCCATACCCCAAGCCATGCCGAAGGTGCGGTTGAACTCGGTCGGCCCGCGGTCCAGTCCGCCGTAGATGTATACCTGCTTGTGCGTCGTGGACCCGTAACGGCTGTATTCCTTCGCCGTCCTGTTCGCGGCAATCTCCATGGCGGTGAGTATCTGCCCGGCCAGTTTTCCACCGCCGATCGCATCGAAGGCCACCGTGGCACCGGTGGCGACGAGCGCCTCGGTAAGGTCGTCCATGAAGGTCGGCGAGTCCGAGTTGCACACGTAGTTGGCGCCGATCCGTTTCAAAATGTCGACGTGCTCGCGCTTGCGCACGATGTTCACCAGGCCCACGTTGTCCTTGATGCAGATCTTGTTGAGCATTTGCCCGAGATTGGAGGCGGCCGCCGTGTGCACGAGCGCCTTGTGACCCTGCGAGCGCATCGTTTCGACCATACCGAGCGCGGTCAGCGGATTGACGAAGCAGGAGGCGCCCTCGGCGGGTGTGGTACCGGGTGGCAACACCAGGCATTGCACGGCCTTGATGCAGCGGTACTGCGAGTACATGGCGCCACCGAGGATTGCGACGGTCCTTCCCATCAGCGCGTGCGCTGCCGGAGACGCCCCCGCCTGCACGACCACCCCGGCCCCCTCGTTGCCCACGGGCAACGACTGCTCCACACGCCCGGCCATCGCCTTCATCACCGCCGGTGAGATGCTCGCCGTCACCGCGGGGTTGTCCGCCGTGCCGGATGCCTTGGCCGTGCTCATGTCGGCTCCGCCGAACAAGAGTCCCTGGTCGGAGGGGTTGATGGGGGAGGCGTCGATGCGTACGATGACCTCTTCGGGTTTGGGCTCAGGGGTGGCGACGCTGACGAGCGAGAGCTCGAGGACGCCCTCCTTCTTCACCGTCGAACGAAGCTGAAGTCCGTGCGCGTGCTCGTGTGTGCCATGTGTCGTCTCCGATTTCGCATTCATCGCTTGACGTATCCCTTCGCGCCGAGGCATCGCTCGGCAAACATCTGCCGTCGTCCAGGGACACGGAAGAGACTGGGGAAGGCCTCCCGGGCGTCGCGGTCGCACTCGTACGAGTCCTTCTGCCAGTTGCTCTCTACCGGGGCAACCCAATCGGTGTAGGTGAGGCTGATGCCGCTGATGTTGACGTCGCTGCCGTGATCGGCGACGGTGAAGCCGCAGCCAGCGACCATCGCGACCAAGAGCCAGAGCCACTGCTGCATGTCTTGTCTCCCTTCCAGTCTGTCGCGAGGCCCCGGTTCTCCCTACGAAATCCAAGACCGCGACCACGGTAGCATGCGGCGGGGCGTGTGGTAATGTCTCGGTCTTGAACTTCCGTCTCCGGAACGTGCTCCTCCTCACCCTGACCCAGGCGACATCGTCGACCTCGCTGACGCTCATCGCGACGGTGGGCAGCCTCGCCGGCTACGCCCTGGCGACCGACAAGGCCCTGGCCACCCTGCCATCGACGATGGCCGTGATCGGGACCGCTCTCAGCACCATCCCCGCCTCACTGCTCATGAAGCGTGTGGGCCGCCGAGTCGGCTTCGTGGTCGGCGCCCTGTGCGCGACGGTCGGCGGCCTGATCAGCGCGGTCGCCGTGGCTCGCGGTTACTTCTTGCTCCTCACCGCGGCGGCGCTGCTTCTCGGTGTCTCCGTGGCCTTCGCCCAGCAGTACCGCTTCGCGGCGGCCGAGACGTCGCGCTCGGAGTTTCGAAGCCGCGCCATCGCCTTTGTGCTGGCCGGCGGCCTCGCCGCCGCGTTCGTTGGTCCAATGCTCGCCCGGGGGACGGTGCAGCTCTTCGATACCACGTACCTGGGCGCGTACCTCTGCGTGCCCTTCCTCGGCCTGCTCACCGCCGCGCTGCTCGTCGGCCTCCGCATGCCGCCTCCGGCGGAGAAGGCGGTCCTCATCGATGGCCCCGCCCGCCCGATCACAGAGATCATGCGCCAGCCGATCTTCATCGTCGCGGTCCTCGCCCAGATGATGGGCCAGGGGGTGATGAATTTGTTAATGACCGGCACCCCGCTGGCCATGATGGCCCACCACCACACGTTCGCGGACACGGCCTTCGTCATCCAGTGGCACGTGGTCGGCATGTTCCTGCCCGGCTTCTTCACCGGCACGCTCGTCCAGCGCTGGGGTGAGCGCACCGTCATCGTGCTCGGCATCGTCCTCAACCTTCTCGCCGTGGTGGCGGCGGCTCTCGACGTGGGCGTGCACAATTTTTTCCTGGCCATGACCCTCAACGGGATCGGCTGGAACTTCATGTTCGTGGCGGGCTCGACGCTGGTGACCAAGGCCTACGCTCCGGCCGAACGCTCGCGCACGCAGGCCGCCAACGACTTCCTGGTCTTCGGAACCGCGGCACTGACGTCGCTGTCGTCCGGACAGCTGCTCCACCACAGAGGGTGGCAGGTCGTCCTGGTGACGGCGGCGGTCATGCTGCTCCTGGCACTCGCGGGTGCCCTGTTGCGCGCTTCACGCGCGGCGAGCCCGACTGGGCTCGCCGCGGCGGATTGACGCGAGCTTTCCCGTGAGATTCGGCGTCTACCTTCCGACGTTCGCCGGGCGGGATCTCCGCCTGGAGCAGACCGAGCGCGTGAAGGTGTTCGCCCGCAGAGCCGAGGAGCTCGGATTCGACGCGCTCTCCACTACGGCCACCTGAACTTCCTTCACCTGGTCGACACGACCAACCGCGCCGAGGCGCGGCGGCTCCAGCGCCCGCACTTCGAGCGCGTGATGGGCAGGCATCGAACGTTCGAGAACCTCTAGCTCTGGGAACCGCCGGCGTTCAGGACATGGTCCTGGCCACCTGCGGACTACGACCTCGAGCAGCTCGAGCGGTTGGCGAGCGAGATCGTCGGTCAGTTCCGGCGCGAGGGGTAGCTACGACCGAGCGGACGAACTCACTCTGCGAGCTTCTCCGGCGCCTGACGGCTGATCGGCCGCCCCGGCGTCAGCTGGCGCGTGAGGTCGTCTTCCAGCTCGGCGACTACGGCAACGCTAGTCGGACTCGTACTGGAGCGAACGCTTCAGGGCCTTCCGCCGCTTCTTTCGAGCCTGAGCCGACTTGCGCTTTCGCTTGACCGACGGTTTCTCGTAGTGCTGGCGCCGCTTCATCTCTTGAAACAGGCCGTCCTTCAGCATCTGCTTCTTGAGCTGCTTCAGCGCGGGCTCGATCTGGTTGTCGAAGACCTCGATCTTCACTTTAGGGCACCCGGAGGTGTCGCGTCGATCGATGCGGTTGGTACGGCACGGAGGTGTCGACGACGTTCATCGCCGTGAGCCGCTTCGATCCTTCCTGGATGGCGCGGGCGATCGTCTGGAAGGTATCGCGCGACTCCTCGACGAGCTCACCGGCGTAGTTGACGATGCGCCATCGCCAGAGTGGATCCTGCGGGGTGGAGAACGCCAGGACCTGCACCTCCGCCTACCACCGACTCCGGTTGAATCCCCCGCCGCTGCGCGCGCCGCCGCCCGAGGGCTTGGCGTTGGCGAGCTCCACCTTCAGCGTCCGTCCGTCCAGCTCCTGGCCGTTGAACTTCTTGACGGCCGCGTTCGCCTCCTCGGCCGTCGCCATTTCGACGAAGCCGAATCCACGTGAGCGGCCGGTTTCGCGGTCGGTCACGACCGTGGCCGATTCGACAGCGCCGGCCTGGGTGAAGACCTCGCGCAACCGCTCATTCGACGTGGAGAACGCCAGGCCGCCGATGAAGAGCTTCTGGGCCATAACACACCTCTGATGAAGGATCTCCCGCGATTGCAGACACCCCCCGGTACGCGGAAGACGGCGCCAGAGATGTGGTCTGACAGAGGAGCGGAGCTCCGAACGGAGTCACGCCAGAGCCAAACAGGACCAGTGTGACACACTTCTGGTGCCGGCGCTTGACCCCTTGTGAACCACCCGGTTAAGCTCGGCCGCGTTCCCCGGGCGACGAGTCGTGCGCGCCGCAAGCCGTCGCGGGGCTTGGGGGCCCGCCGGCTGAGGCGCGGCCAATAGCATGGCTATAGATTGAGGAGAGGCCCATGAGCTGGAACGGCGAGATCGTCATCGATCTGGATTCCCACATCGTCGAGCGCGCGGATCGGTTCTACCAGGACTACATCGACCCGAGCTACCGCGAGGCCTATCAGCGGCTCTGTGACGGCGTCGCCCAGCAAGCGAAGGCCGGCAACCGCTACTCCCTCTTCGGTAGCCGCACGTCCGTCATCGAGCAGATCGAGACGGGACGGCCGCTCGGCACGCGTGATACGTTCGGCCTGAGCCGGCGGTCCGACATGGAAGGTGGTCGCCGGGCGTTCCCGCCGGGCCGCGCCGACGCCCTGCCGCCGATCAGGCCCGAGGCGAGCTGGGACGTGAAGGTCCGCCTCGAGGACATGGACCGCGCGATGGTCGACGTCGGCGTCCTCTATCCCACCCACGTCTCGAGCTACTGCGCGCTGCGCGACGGAGGATTCGAGAACGCGCTCTACCGCGCGTACCACCGCTGGGTCGCCGACTTCTGCGCTCAGGCGCCGACGCGGCTCAAGTGGACCCTGGTGGCGAACATGCGCGACGTGTCCGCGGGGGTGGCCGAGATCAAGCACTGGGCTCGCGACGCGAATCTCGCGGGCATCTACATCTCGCCGCAGGCGCCGGACGGGAAGCTGCTGGACAACCCGGACCTCTATCCGCTGTACGAAGTCGCGCAAGACCTCGATCTGCCCGTGCTCGCCCACGGCGGCACGGCGCGTCCACCTTATGCGCCAGGGACGTTCGATCTCGACGGCGCGTGGTTCCTTCTCCACAGCTTCGGGAACCCGTGGGCGGGGATGGCAGCCCTGGGCGCCCTGATTGGCGGCGGGATCTTCGAGATGTTCCGTGAGCTGCGGGTCGCGATCATCGAGACCGGCGGCGGCTGGTTGCCGCTCGCGATGGATCGGCTGGACACGCACTACCTGATGTCGCCGGGCCACGTGATTGCAGACACCCCCCGGTACGCGGAAGACGGCGCCAGAGATGTGGTCTGACAGAGGAGCGGAGCTCCGAACGGAGTCACGCCAGAGCCAAACAGGACCAGTGTGACACACTTCTGGTGCCGGCGCTTGACCCCTTGTGAACCACCCGGTTAAGCTCGGCCGCGTTCCCCGGGCGACGAGTCGTGCGCGCGGCTATAGAGGAGGGACGACGCAATGGCGCGAGACGGCTTCCGTATCTTCGACGCCGACACGCACGTCGGGCCGACCATGGATGTCCTCGAGGGCTATCTCTCCGCGTCCGAGCGCGCGGCGCTCGAGCCGCTCAGCGACAAGCGCGTGACGGGGCGCAACGGCCAGGTCAGCTATCACGTGGGCGAGCGCAAGTACGCTCGGCGTCTGGGCGAGACGTCGCCGCGGGCCGCGGATCCCGGCGCGTACATGGGCGCCTTCGCCGGATCCCACAAGGGCCGCGACCCCGATCCGCGCGTTGATCACGACCCGGCCGCGCGCATCGCCGACATGGATCTCGAAGGCGTCGAGGTCAATCTCTTGTTGCCGTCCGGCTGGTTCGGCACGTGGACGACCGCCGACACGGCGACCGAGCTCGCGCTCTACCGCGCCTACCATCGCTGGATGGCCGACTACTGCTCGGCGTATCCAGATCGGCTCAGCGGCGTCGTCCTGGTGTCCGGCCGGAACGTGGCGGAGAGCCTGAAGGAGCTCGAGCGGTGCGCGCGCGAGCCGTGGGCGCTCTCGCTCTTCTGTTATGCGCCCTATGGCATGCCGCTCGATCATCCCGATCTCGAGCCGCTCTGGGCGGCGGCGCAGCATCACGATCTCTCGGTCGTGCTGCACACGTTCACGGTCATGCCGCCCTACGCGCCCGGCGGGCTCGACACGTGGGGAAACTTATGGTTGCAGCGCTCGGCGGCGCATCCCTGGTGCGGGATGCGCAACATGGCGGCCATCATCGGCGCCGGCGTGCTCGACCGCTATCCGGCTCTTCGACTCGGTGTCCTCGAGGCCGGCCACGGATGGCTGCCGTTCTGGGCCAAGCGCCTCGACGAGCACGCGCAGTCCGTCGCCCGCGCACTGCCGCCGCTGAAGCAGCGCCCGACCGACTACATCACCTCCGGGCGCTTCTTCCAGACCATCGAGATGTCGGAAGGCGTCGAGCTGACGAAGGCCGTCATCCAGCTCCTGGGCGAGGACATCCTGATGTATGCCTCGGACTACCCGCACGGCGAGAGCTGGTTCCCGAAGTCGGTGGACACCGTGCTGGCGTGGGACCTGCCGGAGCGCCAGAAGCGCAAGCTGTTCTGGGACAACGCGCTGCGGTTCTACCGCCGCTTCACGCCGGCGCCGGGCGTCCCCACTCCGACTCGTGCCTGATCGCGCCGCCCCGCGACCCTCGGCTCGACTGCGCTCGCTCCTGGCGCGAGACGATCGGGTGCTGGCGGTGCTGGGCACCCCCAACGCCTTTCACGCGCAGATCATGGAGGCGGCTGGCTGCGAAGCGGCGTTCGTCGGCACCGGGATCACCGGGGGCAACTACACCGCATTCGCCGACACCGGCCTGCTCTCCGCCACCGAGTGCGTCCAGTTCGGCGGCTATATCGCCCGCGCGGTTTCGTTTCCCGTGATCCTCGACGGTGACACCGGTCACGGTGGACCGCCCGCGGTGCGCCGACTCGTCCACGAGTGCATCCGCGCCGGACTGGCCGGAATTCGGATCGACGACCAGCCGATCGAGGGCAAGCGCAGCACGCAATCGCCCGGCATCGAGGTGGTCTCGCGTGACGCCGCCGTGGAGCGGTATCAGGCGGCCGTGAGCGCACGCGATGAGCTGGATCCGAGCTTCGTGATCATGGCCCAGTGCTACGCTCGCGACGCCGTGAACGGCGGCCTGGGCGAGCTCCTGGAGCGATTGAATCTGTACCTGACGCGCGGGTGCGCCGATTGGGTGCAGTTCGAGTCGCCGCATTCGGTCGCCGAAGTCCAGCAGGCGCGCGCCGCGGTGTCCGGCACGCTCTCCGTGATGCAGGGCAAGCTCCCGAAGCCGTTGACCCTGTCCGAGCACTTCGCCCTCGGCCTGCGCGTGGCCTGGTATACGTTCCTGCCCGACCAGGTGCTGAAGGCGACGAGCTGGGAATTTCTGCGCGAGTTCAAGACGCGGAACATCGACGCCTGGATCGATTTCCAGGCCAAGCACGACGGCAACCCGTACCTCCGAACTCGACCATCGAGTCCGTAGGACTCTCGTGACGCTGCCGCCGCTGCACCGCGCCTTCCTCGAGCGCGCGCTCCCCGTCTTCCAGGCCGATGGGCGTCTCGCCGGGGTGGCCGCCGGCGGCTCGTACATCACCGGCGAGATGGACGATCACTCCGACCTCGACCTCGTCGTCGTCTCGCCTCCCGAGACGTCGCGCGAGGTGTTGCGGGACGGACCGGACATCGGGCGGCGGCTCGGGCCGTTGCTCGCCGCCTTCCCGGGAGATCACGTCGGCGAGCCGCGGCTCCTCATCTGCCTCTATGGCCCGCCGCTCCTCCACGTGGATCTCAAGTTCATGTCCACCGACGAGCTTCTCCATCGGGTCGAGGATCCGACGATCCTCTGGGATCGCGACGGCGCGCTCCGTTCCGCAATGGCCAGATCGAAGGCGGAATATCCGCCGCCGCGCTTTCAGTGGATCGAGGACCGGTTCTGGGTGTGGGTGCATTACATCGCGGCCAAGATCGAGCGCGGCGAGCTGTTCGAAGCGATCGACGGTCTCGCGTTCGTCCGGGTTCGCGTCCTCGGCCCGCTCGTCCTCCTCCACGCGGGCGCTCAGCCCAACGGCGTGCGACGCGTCGAGCAGAAGGCGGCGGCGCGTGTTCCCGCCTTTCGAGCGACCTTGTCGCTCCACGATCCGACGTCCTGTCGCGACGCGCTCGTGGCGACGGTCGCGCTCTACGCCGAGCTGCGCGAGCAGATCGCGCCGCCGGCCCTGGTGCGCCGGTCCGACGCCGAGCGCGCCGCCAGGAGCTTCCTCGCCGATGCCGGGGCCAAGGGCGGCGCCTCGTGACTCGCCCGGGCTTCATGGTCATCGCCCATCGGGGAGCCTCGTCCTACGCTCCCGAGAACACGCTGGCCGCGTTCGATCTGGCGATCGAGATGGGCGTGAGCCATATCGAGCTGGACGTCCACACCACGCGCGACGGCCACGTCGTGGTGCTCCACGACGATACCGTCGACCGGACGACGAACGGCTCTGGCCCGGTGACGAGCCATTCGTTGGCTGAGCTGACCGCGCTGGACGCCGGCACCTGGTTCGATCAAAGATTCGCGGGTCAGCGAATCCCGACGCTGGCCGCCGTGTTCGAGCGATACAAAGGGCGCGCCCACATCCACACGGAGATCAAGGGACATTCCCTCGACCTGTCGCGAGCGACCGTGGACCTGGTGCGCCGCCACGGGATGGCGGAGCAGGTCACCATCACCTCGTTCCAGAAGGCCAGGCTGGGGGAGGCCCGCGCGCATGCGCCGGAGCTGCCGGCCGGCTGGCTGGTCGCGGAAGTCAGTGAAGCGATCATCGCTCAGGCGCGAGCGCTGGGGCTCCGCCAGCTCTGCCCGCGCGCGAGCGGGGTGACGGTGGAGCTCGTGCAGCGTCTCCACGCCGCGGGGCTCGTCGTCCGCGCATGGGGCGTGGCCGACGAAGAGCAGATGCGGCGAGTCGTCCAGGCGGGAGCCGACGGCATGACCGTGAATTTCCCGGATAGGCTCCTGGAGTATTTGAAGACGTAAGACGATCGTCGAGATAGACTCCCGACCGCGTGTCGCCCGTCGCCTACTACGTCGTCGTGTGGTTCCTGCTCATCTTCGCGTGGGCGACGAACTTCGTCATCCGCATCGGGTTCTCGGCGCTGCTGCCGTCGATCATCGCCGAGCTCCAGCTGTCGTACGCGCGCGCCGGCCTGCTCGCCTCCGCGTTCTTCTACGCGTACGTGCTCATGCAGCTTCCGGCCGGCCTCCTCGGCGATCGCTTCGGGCGCCGTCGAATCCTGGTCCTCGGCCTGCTGGGCGGCGCGCTCGCGGCGGGCCTCACGGGCCTGGCCGGCTCGTTCGCCACGCTCTTCGCGGCGCGAGCGCTCACCGGCGCGTTCCAGGGAACGCTCTTCTCGAACGATCGGGCGATCATCGCCACCGTCACGCCTCCCGATCGCATCGGCCTCGGCCAGGGCGTGTCGTTCTCCGGGCCCGGCCTCGGCCTCACCTTCGGGCTCGTCATCGGCGGCCTGCTGGTGGAGGTGCTGCCGTGGCGGACAGTGGTCATGCTCTTCGGGATCGGTCCGATCGTGGCCGCGCTCCTCATCGTCCGCCACGTGCCGCCGCCGGCCCGATCGACGGCGCGTGTGCCGCTCGGCCGGCGCCTCCGCAGTCTCTTCGCCAACGGACCGCTCTGTGTGTTGGGGCTCGTCAGTTTCTGCGCCATCGCCGATCAGTTCACCCTGGCGACCTGGGCGCCGCTGTTCTTCAACGAGGTGGGCGTGGCCGATCTCGGGCGCGCCGGCAGCTACGCGGCCTTGCAGGGCATCGCGGCCTCGCTCGGGATGGTCGTCAGCGGGTGGGCGCACGATCGCCTCGTCGAGCGCGGCTACGGCTCGAAGACCGCGATCGTGGCCGGGCTCATCGGGCTGGCCCTGTCGATGCTCGCGATGGCCGCGGCCATCACGCAGCGATCGATTCCGGGGCTCGCCGTCGTGCTGTTCCTGGCGGCCTTCTTCTGCTGGTCGATCTGGGGCGCGTTCTACGCGCTGCTGGCGCGCCTCGTCCGCGAAGACGAGCTGGGCACGGCCTTCGGCCTGTCGAACAGCATCGGCTTCATCGGCGCCGTTGTCGCTCCCACCGCCACCGGCTGGGTTCGCGATCTCACGGGTTCCTTCAGCGCCGGCTGCGTGCTCGCGGCGGTGCTCGCCGTGGCCGGCATCGCGTTCACGTTCGCCGTCCGCGTGCCGCCACGCGAGCCGGTGTAGGGAGCGCGGAGTCGGGTCGGTGCTTCGGTATACTCCGGGGTGTGGAGCGTATGGCTCGCGTGGTGATTCGGTACGTGCGTGCGGGCGGCGTCGCGGTGGTCCTGCTGGCGTCGGTGGCCTACGTCGCCGCCGAGGATATCGAGCGCCTCGCGATGAGCCGCGTCAGACTGACGACCGAGGCCTCGGCGGTCAAGGCATGCACGCGCGTCGGGTGGGTCAACGACGATTCCGCCAAGGACCTGCGCCGAAAGATCATCAGATCTGGAGGCGATACCGGGCTGATCACGTTCGGGATCGGCGACGACTTGTCGCAGATCTATGCGCAGGTGTATCGCTGCCCACAGCCCACGGCTGCGCCGCCGCCACCTCCTGCGCCGCCACCTCCACCGCCACCGCCCGGGCCACCACCCCCGGTCGCACCGCCTGGCCCCACACGGTAGCCGCGCGCCGCGTCGGGCACGCGTGACGCGTCACCTGCGCCTCCCGCGCTCGGACGGCGCCACCGTGCTCGCCTACGGCGACTCCACCTTGGCGGGCGGCGCGGCCGGCACCAGCGGCGTGAACGAGAGGAGGAGCTTGCCGATGTACGTGTCGCTGTTGAAGAGCCCCACCGCGGAGATCCGTCGGTGCTCGGCCTCGGCCACCTTGCCGACGCCGTCGGCGTAGAAGGTGTAGAGCGTGTCCCGGACCGAGACGACGGCGAAGATGTCGATGCGGTAATCGGTCCGGATGAGCGTGGCGCGGAACGCGCCCGCCGGCGTCCGGACCTGATAGACGCCGGCGTACACCGTCGTCGCCCGGATCCGCCCGCCGTACCACCTGACGGAGGGGTCCTTCGAGCTGTACACCTCCATCCGACCGTCGAACGTCCGGCTCTCGCCGGGGTTCATACCCGCCAGCAGATAGCTCAACGGCGGATCGAAGTGCACGAGCGCGCTGTGGATGTGAGCGACCTGGCTCGGCAGGACCAGGCTGCCGTCAGCCGACTGGCGCAGAAAGAGCGTGTAGTCCTGGCCGACGGTGCGCTTCCAGCTCTCGCCCCGCGCCGTCGTGCCGATCGGTTCCAGGCTCTCCTGTTCCGTCTGGCCCTTGCGCGAGCCGGTCATCACGCGGTATCGCCATTCGCCCGGCTCCCAGCGGGCGACCCGCCCCGGGTCGTTCAGGGGCGGCGCCGACTCGGGGGCGCCGACGACGTCCTCACCGAGGACCTTGAGCACCTCGTTGCCGGCCAGGCTCGGCGCGGCGTCCTGGGCGAGCATCTCTTCCGGAATTGCGCCCCACAGGACGATCGACGCGATGGCAATCGCGCCGCCAGCCAGGACGGTCCGTAACGCGCGCATGGCCAGCCATGATACCCACCCGCGGTCCGTCGCGACGACTCGACGTCAGCGGGCGTGCGGAGCGCCAGGAGGCGGACGGCGATCTCGCCGGCGCCGAGCAGCAGGAGGACGGGCACGAGGTTCAAGGCGACCGTGAGCCCGAAGCGTCGCGAGTCACGCCGGGCGCGCGTCATCCAGCAATGGACGATCACGCCGGCGGCGCACAGCAGGAGGACCAGACCTGCCACGGTCACGGTCAGCCCAACACCGCTGGCTGGGCGCATGAGCAGCGCGATCCATTTCTTGTGGGTGACGACCAGGACCAGCAGCGCGGACACCTCGAAGACGTAGAGCGCGATCAAGAGCGGGACGTCGGGGCCGGGAATCCGGCGCGCGGCAGCGCGCTCGGTCACGACGGGACCCTGGACGCGGAGCGCCGGTCCGGCGCCACCCGATCGATGGCGCGGGGCACATGGAGTTGCGATAATCGTCGCCGGGGGCAACGGCTACACGCCCTGAGGGAGCGCGTCGTTGACGGCAATTCTTGGCATCTCGGCCTTCTATCACGACAGCGCGGCGGCCATCGTGGTCGACGGCACCGTCATCGCCGCCGCTCAAGAAGAGCGATTCAGCCGCTGCAAGCACGATGCGGGCTTTCCCGTCCGCGCGGTCGCATACTGTCTGGCCGAGGCTGGTCTCGCCCCGCACGAGCTCGACTACCTTGCCTTCTACGACAAGCCGCTCCTGAAGTTCGACCGGCTGATCGAGACGTACCTGGCCTTCGCTCCCCGCGGATTTCTGAGCTTCGCCAAGGCCATGCCGGTGTGGCTCAAGGACAAGCTCAACATGCGCCGCCTGTTGCGGAAGGCCCTGCCCGACGCCGGGCGTGTTCCCATCGTGTTCACCGACCACCACGAGAGTCACGCGGCGAGCGCCTTCTTTCCGAGTCCGTTCGACGAGGCGGCCATCCTCACGCTCGACGGCGTCGGTGAATGGAGCACCGCGGCGTACGGAGTCGGCGTCGGCAATCGCCTGCGTCTCACTCACCACCTGCAATTTCCCCATTCGCTCGGACTATTGTATTCGGCGTTCACCTACTACTGCGGCTTCAAGGTCAACAGCGGCGAATACAAGCTCATGGGCCTGGCGCCGTACGGCCAGCCGATCTACCGCGACAAGATCTACGAGCATCTCGTCGACCTCAAGGCCGATGGCAGCTTGTGGCTGAACATGGATTACTTCAACTACTGCCACGGCCTCTCCATGACGAGCCCGCGCTTCCACGAGCTGTTCGGCGGCCCGCCCCGTTCTCCCGAATCACGGATCGAGCAGCACCACATGGACCTCGCGGCCAGCATCCAGGCCGTGGCCGAGGACGCGGTCCTGCGCATGGGCGGCCACGTCCGCGCCGAGACTGGCCAGAAGCGGCTCGTGATGGCCGGCGGCGTGGCCCTGAATTGTGTGGCCAACGGACGCCTCATGCGCGAGGGGCCGTTCGACGACATCTGGGTTCAGCCCGCCGCCGGTGATGCCGGTGGATCGCTCGGCGCGGCGCTGTTCGTCTGGCACCAGCTGCTCGAACATCCCCGCGCGCCCGCCGGCCGCGACTTCCAGCGCGCCAGTCTGCTCGGTCCATGCTTCTCGCGCGACGAGATCGCCCGGTTCCTCGCGAAGGTCCACGCGCCCCACGAGCGTTTCGACGACGAAGCCGAGTTGCTGCGCCGCACCGCCGAGCTCCTGGCCGACGGCAAGATCGTCGGCTGGTTCCACGGCCGCATGGAGTTCGGGCCGCGCGCCCTGGGCGCGCGGAGCATCCTCGGGGACCCCCGCTCACCCGCCATGCAGGCGAACATGAACCTCAAGATCAAGTTTCGCGAGAGTTTCCGGCCCTTCGCGCCCGTCGTGCTCGCCGAGCACGCCGCCGACTGGTTCGAGATGCGCGCGGGCGAGAGCCCGTACATGATGCTGGTGGCTCCCGTGCGGAAAGAGCATCACGTGCCGATCGGGGTCCACGACTCGCGCACCATGCGGCAGGACCCCGACCTGACCGCGCGGATCAACGTGGTGCGGTCGACCGTGCCGGCGGTGACCCACGTCGATTTCAGCGCGCGCGTGCAGACGGTCGACCGGGCGCGTCATCCGCGTTTCCATCGTTTGCTCGAAGCGTTTCACTCGCTGACCGGGTGCCCGGTGCTGGTGAACACGAGCTTCAACGTGCGAGGCGAGCCGATCGTGTGCACGCCGGAAGAAGCGTATCGGTGCTATCGAGCGACTGGCATCGACGCGCTCGTCCTCGAGGACTTCGTATCGGTCAAGAGTCCTGGTGCGCCGGAGGCGCTGGCCGAAGAGCGCGAGCAGTACCTGGCCCGGTTTCGGCCCGACTGAGTCGCCGCGATGAGGTGGTCGGACATCCCACGTGATCCGCCGCGCCGGCTGCTCCGGCAGTTCGGCGGGCTCTGGCTCGTGTTCTTTCTCGGTCTGGCGGCGTGGCAGAGCCTGGCCCATGGGCTGTCGACGACGGGCGTCTTGGCGGCGGCGGTCGCGTTACTCGGTGCCGTGGGACTTGCCCGGCCCCGCGTCGTGCGGCCCGTGTTCGTGGGCTGGATGATGCTCGCGTTCCCCCTGAGCTGGCTGGTCTCTCACGTCGCCCTGGCCATCGTCTTCTACGGATTTTTCACGCCGCTGGCGCTCGTGTTCAGGCTCTCCGGCCGCGACCCGCTCGCCCTCAAGCGGCGGAACACGGAGAGCTACTGGCAGGCCAGGCCGCAGGCGACGGATGTCCGCCGCTACTTCCGGCAGTTCTGAGCCATGGGGGATGCGCCTCGGAAGGAATTCGAACGCGCCGCCGGGGAGGCGGACCGCGGTCTGCTGGGCGAGCTCCTGGACCTTCTCCGCTCGAACAAGAAATGGTGGCTGCTGCCCCTGCTGGCCGTGTTGTTGCTGATGGGTGTCCTCGTCGCGCTCTCCAGCACGCCCGTGGCGCCCTTCATCTACACGATTTTTTGACGAGTCTCCCATCGGTCGTACCGGCGGGCGACCGTTCCCCGACTTCACCGATCCCCGCCGGCCCCTGCGTCCACCGCGCCGGCGCGCTCGCGCTCTCCGCGCTCTACGTCCTGATCCTCGCGTATCCCGCGCACCTGCACGTGGTCGGAGTCTTCTCGGACTTCTACGTGCGGTACGCGCCCGACGCCGATCTGATCGCGCGCGGGCAGTTCCCGGGGAACACGTACAATCCACCGGGGTATCCGTTACTCCTCGTCGTGCTCTCGTCCGCGCTCACGGGCGATCACTTCACCTCGGCCAAGTGGCTGTCCCTGGTCGCCGCGGGGCTCAGCGGGCTGCTGGCCTTTCAGCTCTTCAGGCGTCTCTTCGGCCCGTGGCCCGCCGTGCTGGCGGTGCCCATCCTCCTGTCGTCGGGTCCGTTCAACCGCTACGCGATCAGCGCGATGACCGAGGTGCCGTTCCTCTGCGTGTGCCTGGCGGCCCTGCTCGTCGTCACCGCGGATCGTCCGACTGGCGGGCGGTTCGCCGCGCTCGCCGGGGTGGTGTGCGGCGTCGCCTACCTCCTTCGGTACAACGGAGCGTTCCTGCTCGTGCCGGGCCCGGTCTACGCCGTCCGTCTGGAGCGGCGCTGAGGGAGGGCCGGAGCCGGCCCTCCACGATCAGTCGTCCCTGCCGGAGCTCTTCTGGGCGCTGCTGCCCGCCGCGCGGCGCCACTGCCAGATCTGGAACTCTCGCTTGAAGCGCCTCAGAACTCGGCTCCCCCCGGCGCCGGTCTCCCTCATCGCCCCCGAGCCGTGCGCCGCGACGGGCAATGCCGGACGCGGCGGCTCGGTAGTCGAGACCGGCCGTGAAGGCTCGACGCGTGAAGGCTCGACGATGGAAACACGTCGCCGTGGCTCGGCGACGGGAAGGGGGCGCCGCTGTTCGTCGATGGGGAGACGCCGTGGAGGCCCGGCTGCGGGGAGGGGCGCGCGAGCAACTGGCGTTCGCGCGACGGGCGGCTGAGCCTCCAACGCCTCCGCGACCGCTCGCGTCGTCGACACCGGCGCCGCGCCGACGGCGGCGGGGCGCCGGAAGAAGTGTCCCGCGTCGCTCTCGGCGCTCGCGGCGACGCCGATGTCTTCCAGGTACCGCCGGATGGGATCCGCGTTGCCGTGGACGTACGAGTCGACGAGCGAATGGGCCACCGCGCGGTGCAGGCTGGCGCTCGGCTCCTCGGCAACCCGGCGGCCGAGCACCTTGAGGCGTCCGGTGACGCGGTGGCGGATGTTGACGTGAAAGCTCTGAGAGCCCACCGCCCAATGACTCGGATCGAGCGGATCGACCGGCGAGCATTCGCTGACGACCTTCCACGCCGGGCCGAACTCCCTGAGAGCCTGGGCGAGCGCGTTCTGGAGGTCCGCCTGGGCCAGCATGCCGTTCCCTAGCTCTTTTGCGCGAGCTCGTTCCTTACGGCCTTGACCCCGGGAACTGCGCGCGTCAAGTCGGCGGCGCGCGTCTTGAGCTTCGGGTCGGCGATCTTGCCAATCAGCGTCACGACGCTGTTGTCGGCGCGCACCTGGATGCCGGCCTCCTTGAGCCGGTCCTCCTTGTCGAGACGCGCCTTGACCGTCTTCGCGAGCTCCTCGTCCTTCGCGTCGACCGACGGCCGCAGATCGTCGGGCACGACCTGGAGGGCGTTGCTGACGGACGTCGCGCCGTCGATCTCACGGGCGATCTCTTCCGCCGCAGTCTTTTCGTCGACGGTGGCCACCTTGCCGCGCAGGGTGACGATGCCGTCCTGCGTCTCGACCTTGACGCGCCGGGCTTTCACGCGGTCGTCCTTGACCATGGCCATCTTCGCCTTGGTCGTGACCCACGAGTCCTTCATCTCACCCGCCCCGGACGTGGCGGGCGACAGAGCGAGCGCGGTGGCGATGGCAGTCAGAGCGAGAAGACCCCGTCTCATAGCGCGGCTCCTTCCTCGGTTCATGGCGTGATGCTTCCGTTAACACTGAGCACGGGCGATGCCATCGGCCCGAGGAGTCCGAAAACGCCGCAATATCGAATTCCTAGCCGGGGATCGTCCTGGTCAGACTGGCAACTCTGTGCAACACGGGCAGCGCGAATGTGCCATCATAGCGGCCCTATGGCCGGCCCGAGCCCTCGATGCAAGTCGTAGCGTTCTCGACCCCGCGGAATCCCCGGTGGCGCTGGCGGATCGTCAACTACGCAGGCGAGGTCATCGAGGAATCGCGCGAGACCTTCGTGACGATCGCCAGCGCGGTGGCGCAGGGGACGAAGCGGCTGGCGCAGATGAACGTCGTCGACAATTCACAGCCGGTACGCACGTTTCGATCGACGGCGCACTTGCGGGGGCGCTGAGTGAAGATCGAGGTTTTCGACAATCAGATCGAGGCCGCGCTGAAGCAGCTCAAGAAGCAGATGCTGAAGGACGGCGTCTTTCAAGAGATGAAGAAGCGCGCCCACTACGAGAAACCGTCGGTCAAGCGCAAGCGCAAGGCGGCCCAGGCGCAGAAGAAGCGCCGCAAGGCCATGAAGCGGTTCCAGGGCGACTCGGACTAGGCGGCGCGCGCCTGTCGGAGTCGAGCGACCCTGGAGCGGGGGACCGCTCCAGGGCCGAGGACGCCGCGACCTACTGCTTGCGGGTCAGCTGGATGCTGCCCAGCTTCGCCGCCTCTTCGTACAGCTTCACCGACTCGTCGTGCTTGCCGGCCTTGTGAAGCGCCATCGCCTCGGCGGCTTTGGTCCTCGCTTCGGTCGCTTGCCGGTCGAAGCGCTTGCCGAACTGCGTGTCGATCTGCGCCTGCAGCATCGGACACTCGCCGGCGCCGGCGACGGCCGCCGACACGAACACGAGCGCTGCGCCGAGAAGGATCGCTCTCATGTGCTCACCCCCCTCATGGTCCGATTCGACCTCAACAGCGGGCCGAGACGGAACCGAAAGGGCCGGTCGTTGCGTCTGCGCGACGATCGTTACCAGGGTCAGCGAGCGAAGCTCGGAGCGAAGCGGATCTTGGCGCCGGACTATAGGTCCACCGGTCGCGCAAGTCAAGGCGCGCCCCGCGGCGGGCGGCGTCGTCTTGGCGAGTGTGGCGCCTCGTCGTAGGATCAGCCCGTGAGTATTGATAGTCGCGCCTCGGCCGGCGGGGCCCCAGCCCCGCAACCGCCTGCAGCGCGCACCGCCGTGGCGCCGCTGCCGCTCGAGCAGGTCGATTGCCCGCTGTGCGGCGCCGCGTCGGCGGTGCACGTGGCCAGCTCGCGCGACGTCGCGATGGGCGTGCCCGGCGTGTTCTCGCTGGCGCGGTGCGCGCGTTGCGGCCTGCTCCATCAGAACCCCCGCGTTCGCGTCGATCACCTCGATCGCGCCTATCCGCCGAACTACGGGCCGCACGCCCGTGATCCCGAGCTCCCGCGGATCCTGACGAGCCGCGGGCGCGCGGTGCGCTTCGTCCTGCACGAGCGACTCGGCTACGGTCATGTGGACGTCTCGGACGTCGGCTGGCGCGACCGCCTGGCCGGTCGGTGGCGCCGTCGCAAGATCGTGACCGCCTTTCCGCCGTGGCACGGGCAGGGGCGGCTCCTCGACGTGGGCTGCGCCAGCGGCAAGTTCCTGGGCCAGATGCGCGCGATGGGCTGGTCGGTCGCCGGGGTCGAGTTCGACCCCGAGGCCGCCCTGAAGGCGAAGACGATCACGCCGGACGTGTTCGTCGGCGATCCGGTCGACGCGCCGTTCGCGCCGGCGAGCTTCGACTTGATCACGGCGTTTCACGTCATCGAGCACCTGCCGTTCCCGCGTGAGGCGCTCGGTCGCATGCTGGGCTGGCTCGCCCCGGGCGGCCTCATCGTCGTCGAGGTCCCGAACGTCGGCGGCGTGGGCGGCCGACTCTTCGGCCGGTACTGGTCAGGGCTGGATTTCCCGCGGCACCTGGTGCATTTCACGCCGAGCACGATGGACCAGATGGTCGCGCGGGCCGGCGGCCGTGTGGTCGATACCGTGCACCGCACGAAGCCGCGCTATCTCACCCGGAGCATGAAGCACTGGCTCAGTGGCCGAGAGAGCGGCGCCGCGCGCCTCGGCCTGACGCTGCTCCAGAGCCCGCCGGTGCGCGGCGGGCTCAAGGCCGTGCTCGAGGTCACGATGCCGCTCGGCCGCGCTCTCGGCTACGGCGAGGCGGTGCGCTACTTCATTCGTCGCAAGGACGACGGGTGAGGCGGGTCAGCGGGCGGCGCGGATGAGCAGCGAGATGCGATTGCGGTCGCCGGCGCGCCGGTAGCGGACCTGCTCCGCCATCGCCGCGACCAGCAGCACGCCCAGGCCGCCCACGCGCCGGTCCTCGACGGCCGCGCCCTCGTCGGGCGGGCTCAGCGCCGCGAAGGGATCGTACGGCGGCGCCGCGTCCTCGTACGTGAGCTCGATGCCGTCCGGGCCCACCTCGAACGCGACCTCCACCGGCCCCTCGGAATCGCCACGGTAGCCGTGGTCGAGGGTGTTGATGAAGAGCTCCTCGATCAGGAGCCTGAGCCGCAGCGAGGGCTCGCGTCCGATTCGGGCGGCGTCGCAGACGTCGGCGACGAACGCCGTGACGTCGGACAGCGCGGCGCGCCGCGCGGAGAACGTCCTATGGTGGTGTCTGCCGCTCTGCCCACTATCGCTCGTGCCGGCCTCCAGGGTGCGACGGTCCCGACGTGTCGCTGCGATATTATAGGCGGAGTGATGCTGTCGCGCGGCACCGGGCCGCGTCCTTCTGAAGAAAATTTCCGGAGATCGGAGATTGCCATGATGCTGCGCGGACTACTTTCTGCCGTTCTGATGGCCCTGGTCGCCGCGACCGCCGCGGTCGCGGCCGACGAAGTGGGACAGATCAAGGTATCCAAAGGTGAGGTTCACATCGAGCGCAACGGCAAGAGCCTGCCGGCGCCGGTGGGCGCCAAGGTCCAGCTGCGCGACATGGTCGTGACCGGCGCCGACGGCTCGGCCGGCGTCACGTTCCTCGACAACAGCCTGATGTCGGTCGGGCCGCGCAGCGCCCTGGCCATCGACCGCTTCGTCTTCAACTCGACCACGAATCAGGGCGCGTTCGAGAGCTCGCTCAAGCGCGGGACCCTCTCGGTCGTCTCCGGCAAGATCGCCAAGCAGACGCCGGACGCGATGAAGGTCAGGACGCCGGCTGCGATCCTGGGTGTACGGGGCACCGAGTTCGTCGTCCGGACCGGGGAAAAGGACTGAGCCGCACGCCGAGGGTTCTGCTCGGCGTCGCGGTCCTCGCGGCGCTGGCCGTCGGCGGCTGCGCCAAGCCGCGCAATGATCTCTACGTCCTCCTGCCGGGCTCGGACGGCAAGATCGGCGCGGTGTCGGTGGTGAGCGACGGCAAGGAACAGGTGCTGAACCAGGCGTACGCGACGGCGCGGGTCGAGCGGGCGGGCAACGTCGAGACCAGCACCACCGGTCGACCCGACGTGCAGCAGGTGTTCGGCCCGGCACTGGCCGCCATGCCCATTCGGCCGGCGTCGTTCACCGTCTACTTCGAGGAAGGCACCGACGAGCTCACGCCCGAGTCCGGGCGCGTCGTCGCCCAGATCTTCTCCGAGATCGCCCGGCGCCAGGCGCCCGAGGTGGTCGTGATCGGGCACACCGACGCCGTGGGGACCATGGCGTACAACGACGAGCTCTCCATCAAGCGGGCCGAGCGCATGCGCATCGAGCTCGTGAAGCTCGGCGCCGCCAAAGACCGGATCCGGATGGTCGGCCGCGGCAAGCGCGAGCCGCTGATCCGCACGCCCGACGGCGCGCCGGAGCCCCGCAACCGGCGCGTCGAAGTCACCGTCCGCTAGCGCTCGGGCCGATCCAGCGCAGCACCAGGATCGCCATGTCGTCGGCGCGCTCGGCGCCCGCCACAAACGACTCGACGTCGCTCCGCAACGCCTCGCCGACCTGGCTCGCGCTCGTCGCGTCGCCCAGCCGCGACAGCACCGTCGCGAGCCGCGTCCGGCCGTAGAGCTTGCCGGAATCGTTCATCGCCTCGGTCACGCCGTCCGTGACGAGGCACAGGGTGTCTCCCGGCGCCAGCCGCAGCGAGGTCGCGGCGTACTCGAAGTCGTCGAGGGCGCACAAGGGCGGGCCGCCGCCGTCGAGGGATCGCAGCGGGCGCTCACGGCGGGGCAGGAGATGGGGCGGCTCGTGTCCGGCGTTGCAGTACTCGAGCTCGCCGGTCGACACGTTCAGGGTGCCGGCCAGCACGGTGACGAACAACCCCTCGGCGTTGTCCCGCGAGAGCTCGGCGTTGGCCTCGACGAGCACCGGCGCAACTCGGCCACCCTGGCGGAGCGCGGCGCCCTTGCAGAGGGCCTTGCTCACGGTCATGAAGAGACTGCCCGGCAATCCCTTGCCCGACACGTCGCCGATCAGGAAGAAGAGGTGATCGGCGTCGACGAGGAAGAAGTCGTACAGGTCGCCACCGACCTCGCGGGCCGGGTCGAGAAACGCGTAGAGATCGAACCGCGCCTCGTTGGGAAAGGCCTCGGCGGCGCGGGGAAGACTACCGAGCTGGATCCGTCGCGCCGCCTCCAGCTCGCCAGCGAGCCGCGCGGCGGCCTCGCGCTGGCGCGCGATCTCGAGCCGCAGCGCGCGGCGCTGGCTCTCGCCCTCGACGAGCGTCACCATCAGCATCGCGGTGTAGAGGATCGCTACGGACAACGCGGGAGCCGACCAGTCGAACAGGATCCCCGCCTTCGAGTAGAGGAGCGAGCCGAGCGCGATCAGGGCGACGATCAGAGCGACCAGGAGCCCGGCCGACCTCCGCGCCGAGAAGCGCGGCACCGCCAGGATGAGCAGGAGCCCGCCGGCAGCCAGCAGGGCCGCTTCGGTCCGGCCGACCCAGCGCGGCCGCGCGAGCAGCGACCCGTCGAAGATATCCTCGAGCAGCTGGGCGTGGATCTCCACGCCCGGCATCCGGTCGGCGACCGGCGTCGCCTGATGGTCGGAGAGGCCGACCGCCGTCACGCCGACGAGCACGAGCTTTCGCTCGAACTGCTGGAGCGGCACCCGTCCGGCGAGGACGTCGGCCGCCGACACGAAGCGGCTCGGGTCGTGCGGCGAGTAGTGGATCCAGACGCTGCCGTCGGCCTCGGTGGGCACGAGGAGGTCGCCGATGCCCACGGATTCGACGCCGCCGGGGCCCGCGCGCACGGCGAACGCCGGCACGCCGGCCGCGACGCGCAGCATCTCGATCGCGAGCGCCGGCACCAGCGACGGGCCGATCGCCGCCATGAGCGGGGCGCGGCGCACGACGCCTCGCTCGATGTCGACGCTGAGGAGCCCGTGGCCCCCGCCGGCGGCGTCGATCTCGTCGAGGTTCCGAAGCGCCCCGTCGAAACGACGAAGGAACGGAAGCGGATCGGTGCCGAACACGCGCACCGGCGCCCGCCGGCCCGCGACGGCTCCCTGACTTTCGCCGTCGAGTCCAGCCATGGGGACGATCACCCGGTGGCTCCGGATCGCGTGGGCGAGGACGGCGTCGTTGCTGGGCAGCCGCCGCAATCCGGCGCTCGCGTCCGGAGCGAGGCCCGTGATCAAGTCCGCCAGGCGGCCCGGCGACAGCCGGTCAGGCTCGGGCATCACGATGTCGAGCGCGATCGCGGCCGGCTGCCCCTCGGCGACGCGGGCGACGAGCGCCGCGAGCCAGGTCCGCGGCCACGGCCACTGGCCGTGATGGCGCAGGCTCGCGTCGTCGATCGCGACGATCAGCGCCGGCGCCGAGCGGCGGGCGCGTGGGGCCTGATACTGGTAGGCGTCGAAGGTCGCCAGGCGCAGCGGACCGAGGAGCGAGAGCCAGCCCTCGGGCACCAGGAGCAAGAGCAGCAACAACGCGAGCAGGACGAAGCCGAGCGGCCGCCCGCGCGCGCCCCGCAGCGCGCGGAGCCATCGTCGCTCGGACCAGTGCGGGCGCTCGGCGTCGCTCAGGGGCGCGCCGTCAGAGGGCGATCTCCAGGCCATCCCACGCCGCGGTGACCTCGACCCGGTGATCGGCGCGGGTGATCTCCTCGAGCCGGCGCGTCTCGTCGAGCAGCGCCGCGATCCGCTCGTCGTCGAAGATTGGCTCGTGATGGTAGAGGCACAGGCGCTTGGCGCGCGCCAGCTGGCAGAGCTCGACACCGACCACGTTGCTCGAGTGCCCCCAGTCCTCCTTGATGGAGATGGCGTCCGCGAGCGAGTACTGCGAGTCGAAGATGACGAGATCGGCGGTCTTGAAGAACTCCACGAAGCCCATGACCTCGGCCGGATCGTCCTGCTTGTGCTCGGAGTCGGTGGAGTAGACGACGACCTTGCCGTGCTGCTCGATCCGGTAGCCGTACGAATCGCCGCCGTGGCGCTGGAGCTTCGCCCGCACCCGCGCCCCGTTGATCTCGTAGTCGCGCTCGGGCTCGAGCTGCACGAACTCGATCGTCGCGCTCATCCGCGTGTACTCGACCGGGAAGAACGGCGCGGCGTTCTGGCGGCGGAAGACCTCGCTCAGCCTCGGGTGGCAACCGTAGATCCGGATCCGGTTGCCCTCGGTGTACGCCGGCATGAAGAACGGAAAGCCCATGACGTGGTCCCAGTGCGGATGGGACATCAGCACGTGGAAGGTGTGCCCGGAGGGGCCGTGGGCGGCTTGCACGTGGTTGCCGAACACCCGCACACCACTCCCCAGGTCGCACAGCAAGTACTCGCGACCCCCGCCGTCGATCTGCACGCACGACGAGTTGCCGCCGAACGTGTGCGAGACCGGGAAGTCGAGCTCGCGCTCGACGAACTCACGGATCTTCTGGGGCGTGTCCAGGGGGCGTCCGGCCGCCCGCGTCAGCGCCGCGACGAGCTTGCGCTGGACCTGGGCCGCCGTCATCGCGACGGGGATCGAGCCGCGCGTGCCCCAGAACCGGACCACCATCACCCGGCCAGAGCCTCGTCGAGCGTGGTGAACACCTTCATGACCAGCGTGAACCGGCTGATCTCGAAGATCTCCCGCACGATCGGCTGCAGCGCCGCCACCGCGAGCGCGCCGCCCTGCGCCTTCGCCTGCTTGGCGGCGAGCATCAGGACGCGCAGGCCCGCGCTGCTGATGTACTCGATGGCGGTGAAGTCGAGCACGAGGCGATCCTGGCCGGCCGCACAGCGGGCGACGTGAGGCGCCAGCGAGGCCTTGAACTCCTCCGCGGTAGCGTGGTCGATGCGGCCCGATGGGGAGAGAACAATCGTGCCGGCGATGCGCTTCTGCACCAGATCCATGCATCTCCCGTCGGAATCCCAAATAGGGCAAGCGGCGCCCAATTTTAGCATTGGGGCCCCGCCGCCGGCGCACACCGAGGGTGGCCCTCGCTCCAACAGAACCGTACAAGCGGGCGAGCGGAGCCGGGTCGCGTCTATCTCAGGCCACCCTCGGTGTGCGCCGGGCTCATGGACCCCGCTCCAACAGAGGGGTTGGGGCCGATGGCGGGGGTCTGAGCCGCCCCGGGGGCGGCGCGGGCCGGGGTGGCCCGAGAGGAATGCAGACGATCAGCGCGCGACGCCCGGCAGGCGCTGCGGGCGGTTGAAACGGATCATCTGGTAGCCGGGCGGCGTGAACGTCGGGGGACGGATCCGCGCGTCGGGCCGCCGGCGTCGCTCGGTGCTCACGGGCTCGCGGCCCCGACGGCGCTCGGCCCGCCGCCGATCCACGATCACCTGGACCCCGCGCACGCTGGACCACCGGCGATCGAGGTACTGGAAGAGCGCCGCTTCGAGCGGCCGGACGACGATCAGCAGATCGACGCCGGGAAACGACGCCGAGGGCAGCGACTCGATCAGCTCGGCGCGGTGGCGGGGGCAGATGCCGTGGGTTTCGGCCGGATCGTCGAGGGGAGGCTTCTCCCCGAGCAGGCCGGGTCGACCCTCGGCCCGACACCACGCGCAGATCAGCTTCATCGGTGGATCGATCCTCGGCGCTTCGGTTTCCGGAATACCGTCTATAATTCCGGAATACACGCCTTTTGTTCCCACGCAGTCCGACGACTCTAGCACTCCTCGGCGCGCGCGCCGTCGAAGAGTTTGCGACGTCGCGCGCGCGGCGGTCCCTCGTCCGGGTTGCGGTGCTCGCGCACTCGGTCTAGTGTTCGGAGCGAATCCCGACACCGCGGCGCGGTGTCCAACCAGCCTTCGGCGTCGCCCGCGAGCGCGGTCCGTCGACTTCCCCGCGGGGTCACGGCGCGAGGCGTCCCGCGACCTCGGAGCGGTTCCCGCCCGTCGGCCGGCGCCCGGCGATCGCCTTGAGGGCCTGCACGTGCTCCGCCTCTCGCGCGCGGTTGTCGAAGAGATTCGAGAGCGGCGACCACACCTCGGCGCGGCCGAACGCGAGGCGCGCGGTCTCCAGACAGCGGCACCACGGGCTCGAGAGCACGCGGCTCAGGGGAATCGCGCGCGCCTGGAACACGGCGCCTACGCGCTTGGCGTCGGCGCGGCTCGCGTCGGTGCGGTTGCGCTGGGTCGCGCAATCGTCCAGACGGAAGCCGGCCGGATCGCCCACGCCGGGCGTCGTCACCGCGTGGCGCATGAGGATGACCTGACCGCCGCCGCGCAGCAGCTCCCACACGGCGGCGTCGTCGGCGGCCGCGGGCGACAGCTCGATCAGGACGAACAGGACCGGGACGAGCCAACGCATTCCAGGACTCGAAGTGACGTGGAGTGTAGCATTGGGGACCCGAGCCCAAGGAAAGGACATGACCATCATGGACGTCAAAGCGCTCACGTTCGACGTGTTCGGGACGGTCGTGGACTGGCGATCGAGCATCATCCGCGAGGGCCAGGCCCTCGGGAAGTCGAAGGGCTTCGCGGTCGACTGGGCGAAGTTCGCCGACGCGTGGCGCGGCCTCTATCAGCCGGCGATGGACGAGGTACGGAGCGGCCGGCGCCCGTGGACGAAGCTCGACGATCTCCATCGCGAGAGCCTCGAGAAGCTGCTCGGGCAGTTCGCGATCAAGGGGCTGTCGGACGGCGAAGTCGACCATCTCAACCGCGCGTGGCATCGCCTCGATCCCTGGCCGGACAGCGTGGCCGGCCTCACCCGCCTCAGGAAGAAGTACGTCCTGGCGACGCTCTCGAACGGCAACGTCGCGCTGATGGTGAACATGGCCAAGCACGGCGGGCTCCCGTGGGACGCGATCCTCGGGGCGGAGGTCGCGCGCCACTACAAGCCCCAGCCCGAGTGCTACCTGACGACGGCCTCGATGCTGGGCCTCCAGCCCGAGGAGTGCATGATGGTCGCCGCCCACAACGGCGACCTCGCCGCGGCGAGCTCGGTGGGCCTCCGCACCGCGTTCGTCCCGCGGCCGGCGGAGCACGGCACGGGCCAGACCCGCGACGTGAAGCCGGCGCGGGAGTGGGACGTGGTGGCGAGCGACTTCGTCGACCTCGCCGCGCGGCTCGGCTGCTAGGTAAAGTAGTGCGCGCCGCAGGCCGTCGCGGGGCTGGGGACCCGCCGGCCGAGGCGCGGCTATAAAAGTAGTGCGCGCCGCAGGCCGTCGCGGGGCTGGGGACCCGCTGGCCGAGGCGCGGCGATAAAATAGGCACGGAGGAATTCATGGCGAAGATCACCCAGTCCGTCGATCTCGAGACCCGAGGCCGCGTGGCCGTGCTCACCGTCGACAACCCGCCCGTCAACGCCCTGAGCCAGCACGTGCGCAAGGGATTGCACGAGGGGCTCGGCCGCGCGGCGGCCGACGGGGCGGTCCAGGCCGTTGTGATCGTGTGCGCGGGGCGCACGTTCATCGCCGGCGCCGACATCACGGAGTTCGGCAAGCCGCCGGTGGAGCCGGGGCTGCACGCGGTGCTCGACCTGATCGAGGGCTCGCCGAAGCCGGTCGTGTCGGCCATCCACGGCACCGCGTTGGGCGGTGGCCTCGAGGTCACGCTGACCTGCCACTATCGCGTCGGCGTCAAGGACGCCCGCTTCGGCCTGCCCGAGGTGAAGCTCGGCATTCTTCCCGGCGCCGGCGGCACCCAGCGGCTGCCGCGCGTGGTCGGCGTCGAGAAGAGCTTGCAGATGATGGTCACCGGTGACCCGATCCGCGCCGACGAGGCCCTGCGTGTCGGGCTCATCGACGAGATCGTCCAGGGCGATCTCGCAGCGGCCGGCGTGGCGTTCGCCGAAAAGATTCTCAACGAGCGGCGCCCGCTCAGGAAGATCCGCGACCTCACCGACAAGATCGACGCCGCGCGGGGCAAGCCCGAGATCTTCGCCGAGTTCCGCAAGAGCGTCGCGCGCCAGACGCGGGGCTTCCGGGCGCCCGAGAGCATCGTGAAGGCCGTCGAGGCCGCGGTCAGCCTGCCGTTCGACCAGGGGATCAAGCGGGAGCGCGAGCTGTTCGTCGAACTGCTCGACTCCCCGGAGTCGAAGGCCCAACGCTATTTCTTCTTCGCCGAGCGCGAGGCGGCCAAGATCCCGGACGTGCCGGCCGACACGCCGCCGCGCGAGATCAAGACCGCCGCCGTGATCGGCGCCGGCACCATGGGCGGCGGCATCGCGATGAACTTCGCCAACGCCGGGATTCCGGTCACCGTGGTCGAGGTGGCCACGGAGGCGCTCGACCGCGGCCTCGGGATCGTGCGGAAGAACTACGAGGCGACGGCGGCCCGCGGCCGGCTCACCGCGGCGGACGTCGAGAAGCGGATGGGCCTCATCACCCCCTCCGTCGACTTCCAGGCCGTGGCGAACGCCGACATCGTCATCGAGGCGGTGTTCGAGGAGATGCCGATCAAGAAGGAAGTCTTCGCCAAGCTCGACGCGGTCTGCAAGCCCGACGCGGTGCTGGCGACCAACACCTCGACGCTCGACGTCGACGAGATCGCCTCGGCCACCAAGCGGCCGGAGAGCGTGATCGGCACCCACTTCTTCAGCCCCGCCAACGTGATGCGGCTGCTCGAGAACGTGCGCGGCAAGAAGTCGTCCAAGACCACCATCGCGACCGCGATGACCATTGGGCGCCGCATCGGCAAGGTGCCGGTCCTGGTGGGCGTCTGCCACGGCTTCGTGGGCAATCGCATGCTCCACCAGCGCGGCCTGCAGGCCGAGAAGCTCATCCTGGAGGGTGCGGCGCCGCACCAGGTCGACAAGGTGCTCACCGACTTCGGCTTCCCGATGGGCCCGTTCGCGATGGGTGACCTGGCCGGCCTCGACGTCGGCTGGCGCATCCGGAAGGGCCGCGGCGCCAAGGCGCCGGTGGCCGATCGCATCTGCGAGCTGGGGCGGTTCGGACAGAAGACGGGCGCCGGCTATTTCAGATACGAGAAGGGCGACCGCACGCCGATCCCCGATCCCGAGGTGGAGAAGATCATCGTGGACGTCGCGACGTCCATGGGCATCACCCGCCGCTTCGTCTCCGACGAGGAGATCCTCCAGCGGCTCCTCTACCCGATGGTCAACGAGGGCGCCAAGATCCTCCACGAGAAGATCGCGATTCGCGCCAGCGACATCGACGTGATCTGGGTCTACGGCTACGGTTGGCCCGTCTATCGGGGCGGTCCGATGTTCTGGGCGGACTCGCTCGGTCTCCGGGCGCTGCGTGACCGGATGCTGGAGTTCAAGAAGCAGAGCGGCGACGAGTTCTGGTCGCCGGCGCCGCTGCTCGACCGGCTGGCCGGGGAGGGTAGGGGTTTCACCAGCTGACGGTAGGCCACTGTCGTCTGACCAAACCTGTCAGTTCTTGCCAATAAGGCTCAGCGCGTCTTGCCGGCGGCCTCCTAAGCGCGCGAGAACCCTACCCAGTCCGATCATCCAGAAATGCTGACGTCGCTGGCATCACCCGTGCTCACGATGCTTCTCGACGAGGGGAGGCGGTTTCGGGTGATCGTCATGTGCGCGTGGTGCGAGCAGGAGGGCCGGCCGGCGGGGCTGGGCGAGCGGGCGCCGCTCGACGATCAGTCGAAGACCCACGGCATCTGCCGCCGCCACGCGATCGAGCTCCTCAATCGCCTGCCTTCCCGCTCATTCCCGGGGGTGCGGCTGCTGCTGGTGGTCAGCCCGGCGCAGGCGGCCCTGTACGAGTTCCTCGCGCGGGAGCTCGCCGGGGTCAGTGGGGTGCGCGTGATGATGGAGCGCCGGCGGAGCGACCGTCGCATTGTGCCCAAGTCGGTGCCCGCCGAGAAGCGCCGGGCCGAGCGTCGGGTGCGCGAGGGCCAAGTCTACGCGCCCGGGTACACGGTGATCCGCTTCGGGGGATCCTCACGATGAGGCGAGCGTAGCCGCCTTTCAGGTCGCCTGCGCTATTCTTGGCGGGCCGAGCGCGATGCAGAAGGACTCTCGACCCACCGAAGGTCTCCGTCGAAGCGTGGCCGACGTGTACGCGGCCGAGCTCGACTACCTCGTCGAGCGCCGGCGGCGGCTCGGCGATCAGGACGTCGACCCCTCGAGCCTCCAGGCCGAGCGCCCGCGCGCCGGAACCGCGATCGCGCCCCGCGTCGCCCACGGAACGGTGGGTCTCGCCCTGTCCGGCGGTGGGATCCGCTCGGCGACGTTTTCGCTCGGCGTCCTCCAGGCGCTATCCCACCTCGATCTGCTGAAGTTCGTCGACTACCTGTCGACCGTGTCAGGCGGCGGCTACGTCGGCTCGTGCGTGACGTCCTTGCTCACGAGCGACCCGCGCGCGGGCGTGCGCCCGGCGGGCCGCGACCCCGGGGCGTTTCCGCTCGGGTTCTCGGGTGCCGACCGCGAAGCCCCGGAAGTTCGGCACCTGCGCGACTACAGCAACTACCTGGTTCCTCGCCGCGGGATCCTGAGCCTCGGGGTCTGGCGCCTGGTCGCGGCCTATCTGGGCGCGCTCATCCTGAACCTCATCGCGCCCCTCAGCGGTCTGGGGTTCCTCTTCGTGGCCGGGACGCTGATCCTCTCCTGGCTCGCGACGGCCCAGTGGGCATGGGGATGGTCGTACTTGAGATGGCTCGCCGCCGGTCTCGGCGTCATCACGGCGGCGTGGCTGGTCGCCCCCTATCTCGCCGCCTGGACCAAACGGGCTCGGGACGTCTTGATGGCCGGCGCCGCCGTGGCGGTCGCCGTCGCGATGGCGCTCGGCTTTCTGATCGCGGCCCCCTGGGCCTACTACGAGCTGGTCGGGCTCGTGCTCGGCTCCCAGCCCGTCGCGCTGGGCCAACTGGAAGGCGGGCTAAAAGTTTTCGGGTTCTGCAAAGGCCCGGCTCCCCGCGAGTGTCAGCACGTCGAGGGGACCGTGGAAGACCTCCGGGGCGCGCTGCAGGTGGCGGGAGCACGTGTCGGCGGCGGCCAGACGACGCTCCAGCACCTCGTCGACGGCATCTGGGACACCCAGCTCACCATCGCCAACAAGGGCCTCGCCGGCGATCTCTACTTCGCGGGACCGGAGGTCGAGCTGATCAGGGCGCTGGGCGAGGCCGGGTTCACGATCGGCGAGGGGCGAGCGCTCGATTCCCTGATGACCGTGCTCTTCCCGATCCTGGCCGCGGCGATTCCGGCGGCCGTCATCGGATACCTGAAGCGATCATTGTGGATCTTCGGCTTCGCGGCGGCGGGGCTGCTGGCCGCGGTGGAGATCGTTCATTTCGGTGAGTGGCTCTCGCGCGAGGACTACCCGACGCTGGTGGAGTGGTATCCGCGGCTCTTCGTGATCGCCGTCGTGTCGGGCTTCGTCATCAACGTCAACCGGGTGTCGCTGCTGAACTTCTATCGCGACCGCCTCGCCGACGCCTACGTGATCCGCCGGTCCTCGGCGCAGATCGTCACCAGCGACCGGATCCGGCTGCGCGACGTGCTTCCCACGAACAACGGCCCCTATCACCTGGTGAACGCCACGCTCAACCTCTCCGGATCGCGAGATCTCTCGCTGCGCGGCCGGCGATCCGCGCATTTCCTGTTCTCGAAGCTCTACTGCGGCTCGCCGCGTGTTGGCTATGCGCCGACCGGCGCGTACGCGCGAGGGCGGCTGGAGCTCGCCACCGCGATGGCCGTCTCCGGCGCGGCGGTGAGTCCGCAGATGGGCTCGGCCACGAAACCCGGCCTCGCCGTCTTGATGGCGCTGCTGAATGTTCGGCTGGGTCAGTGGCTGCCGAACCCGGCCGTGCACCTGCGGGCCGGGCTGGTCTTCTGGCACTACTTCTTCCTGAAAGAGCTCTTCAGCCTGACCGACGAGAACGACTGGTACGTGTTCGTGAGCGACGGTGGCCATTTCGACAACACCGGCCTCTACGGCCTGCTGGAGCGGCGCTGCAAGACCATCATCGCGGTCGACTGCGGCGCGGACCCGACGCGGAAGTTCGAGGACATCGCCAACATCATGCGGAAGGCGCGGATCGACTTCGGGATCGACATCCAGCTCGATCTCGGCAAGCTCCACGGCGACGGGACGAGCCCGCGCGCGGCGGCGGGGTTCCAGGTGGGCAAGATCGTCTATCCGCCCAACCAGGGCGACGTCGGCGGGGAGGGCCGCCTCGTCTACATCAAGCCGACGATGAGCGAAGACCTGCACGAGAGTGAAGACCTTCTGGAGTACGCGCGGAACCATCTGACCTTCCCCCAGGAGACGACCGGCGATCAGTTCTTCGACGAGGGACAGTTCGAGTCCTACCGCGAGCTCGGCTACCAGCTGACCAAGGCCGGCTTCGCGGCGCTCGGACCGCGCTGGCTCCGCTGACGTCCCTCAGGCGCCGCGGCGCTCGAGCACGCGGCGCACGAGGACATGGCGCTGGATCTTCCCGGTGGGCGTGAAGGGCAGCTCGTCGAAGATCTCGATCGTCTCCGGGAGCTTGTACGTCGCCACGTCGTCCTTGAGGTAGGCCACCACCTCGTCGAGGGCGAGCTGCTGGCCGGCGCGCGGAATCACGCAGAGACAATTGCGCTCGCCGAGCCGGGGATCCGGGACGCCGACGATCGCGGCGTGGAGGATCTTCGGGTGCGTATAGAGGATCTCCTCGATCTCGCGGGGGAAGAACTTCTTGCCGCCGCGGTTGATCATCTCCTTGAGGCGGCCCACGATCTTCACGTTGCCGGCCGCGTCGAACTGTCCGAGATCCCCGGTGCGGAACCAGCCGTCGGCGGTGAAGAGCTCGGCGTTCGCGGTGGGGTTCTTGTGATAGCCGAGGTGGACCGACGGGCCCAGGGCCGCGATCTCGCCCTCGGCCCGCGGTGGGACGTCGCGGCCGGCGTCGTCGATGATGCGGATCCCGAGACCGGAGGAGACGGTGCCCACCGTGCCGGTGACCGCCTCCGGGTCGTCGGTGAGCCGCGTGTAGGTGTGGAAGCCGGTCTCCAGCATTCCGTACAGCTCGATCAGGTGGCCGTGCATCCGCGCCCGGAACTCGCGAATGGTCTCGATCGGGCACGAGGCGCCCCCGGTGATGACCACGCGGAGCGAGGACAGATCGGACTGGCCGAGGTCAGGATGGTTCAGGATGGCGATGATCGACGCGGGCGCGGTCGGGATGTAGGTGACGCGCTCGCGCCGGATCAGGTCGAGCGCGGCGGCGGCACTGAACTGATCGAGCAGGACCACACGCGCGCCGGCCATGATCGCTTGCACGAGCGTCAGGTACCCCCAGTTGAGCCCGAGCGGCAGGTAGACCAGGAACACGTCGTCCTCGGTGACGCGCATGTCGGTGTTCAGCGTCCGGCAGGTCGAGAGCGTCGTGTTGTGGCTGTGGATCACACCCTTGGGATTGCCGGTCGTGCCCGACGTGAAGGCCATCCGCATCACGTCGTTCGCGCCCTGGCGGGCGCCGGGCGGCGCGACGGCGCTCGCGTGCTCCACGAGCGCGTCGAGCGACACGCGCCCCGGGCCGGCGACGCCGCCCAGCACACAGACCGCCTGGAGGTCGGGCAACCCGGGCCGCAGCTCGCCGATCATCTTCACGTAGTCGAAGCTCTTGAAGCTCGCCGGGCAGACGAAGGCGCGGCTCTCCGAGAAGCGCAAGATATAGTCGACCTCGCGGCTCCGGAAGTCGGGTCCGATCTGGTTCGCCACCGCGCCCAGGCGCTCCAGGGCGAAGAACACGTATGCGAACTCGGCCCAGTTCGGGAGCTGGATCGTGACCACGTCGCCCCTCCCGATGTCGAGGGCGCCGAGCCCGGCTGCGACGCGGTCGACGCGGGTCCTGAGCTCGCCGTACGTGATCCGGCGCCCGCGGTCGACGATCGCCACGCGATCGGGATGGGTCGCGGCGCGGCGGGCGAGGATCGCGTAGAACGTCTCGGCGCCCCAGTCCCCGGACTGCTGGTACCGCTCGATGAGCTCGTCGCTGAGCCTTGTCTCGAAGCGCATGCTGATCAGCCTCCCAGGTACGCTGCCTTGACGTGCGGGCTCTCGCGCAGCATCGCCGCGGAGCCGCTGAGCACGATCCGGCCTGTCTCCATGACGTAGGCGCGCCCGGCGACGGCGAGCGCCATCCGCGCGTTCTGCTCGACCAGGAGCACGGCGACCCCGCGCTCGCGGTTGATCGACTGGACGATCGCCCGGATCTCCCTGACGAGCAGGGGTGCCAGGCCGAACGACGGCTCGTCGAGGATCAGCATCGCCGGTCCCGACATCAGCGCGCGGCCGATCGTGAGCATCTGCTGCTCGCCGCCCGAGAGCGTGCCGGCCGGCTGGTGGCGCCGCTCGGCCAGGCGCGGGAACCGCTCGAGCACCTCGCCCAGGGTGCGCGCCACCGCGTCGCGGTCGCGCCGCCGATAGGCGCCCATCCTGAGATTCTCGAGCACGGTCATCTGCGGAAACAGCCGCCGCCCCTCCGGCGCGTGGCTCAGCCCGAGTGCAACAATACGGTGCGGCCGCCACCGGGAGATATCGGTTCCCCGGAACATGACACGCCCTCCGCTGGGGCGTACGAGCCCTGACAGTGCGCGAAGCGTCGACGTCTTTCCGGCTCCATTCGGGCCGATGATCGCGACGATCTCGCCCTCGGCGACCGTGACCGAGACCGAGTCGACGGCGGCGACGGTGCCGTAGTGGACGCTGAGGTCGGTCAGCTCAAGCACCCGGCTCCTCCACGCCCAGGTATGCCTCGATCACGGCCGGGTTGGCCTGGATCTCGCGTGGCGTCCCCTCCGCGATGCGCAGCCCGTGATCGAGGACCGTGACGGTGTCGCACACGCCCATGACCGCCTTCATGTCGTGCTCCACGAGGAGCACGGTGAGTCCCTGCTCGCGGAGCCGCTGGAGGACGCTCGTCGTCTCCGCCTTCTCCTGAGCGGCCAGCCCGGCCATCGGCTCGTCCAGGATCACGAGCTCGGCGCCGGTGGCGAGAACCATCGCGAGCGCGAGCGCCTTCTGGTCTCGATGGGGAAGCGTCCCGGCCACCTGATCGGCGAGCCCAGCGAGGTGAAGCGTCTGCAGGAGCGCCAGGCCGCGCTCGCGGGCGCGTCGCTCTCGCTCGCGATACCGGCTCGACCACAGGAGCGCCGATCCGAGGCCGGGCGCCGACAGCAGGTGGGCGGCGACGAGCACGTTCTGGAGGACGGTGTACTCACGGAACAGCGTCGTGGCCTGGAACGTGCGCGCGATGCCCAGCCGGCAGATCTCGGCCGGACGGAGCCCCGAGATCCGCTCGCCCTTGAAGAAGACCGCGCCGGACGTGAGCGGGATGACGCCGGTGATCAGGTTGAACACCGTGCTCTTCCCGGCGCCGTTGGGACCGATCAGCCCGTGGATCGTCGACGGGGCGACGGTCATCGAGAGATCGGCGACGGCCTGCAGCCCGCCGAAGCGCCGGCCGACCGAGCGTAGCTCAAGGGGCAAGGGACACTCCCACACGCCGTCGCCGCGCGAGCTTGCCCGGCAGCGCGACGAGCCCGTCGGGCGCCCAGAGCATCGTGAGGATCAGGACGACGCCGAACACCAGCGACTCGTAGTGGTGCAGCTCGCGCAGGAGCTCGCCCGCGATCGTCATGAGCACGGTGCCCGCCACCGGCCCCCACACGCTCCCCGTTCCGCCGATCACGGTGAAGACGACCAGCAGCACCATCGGCTCCAGACCGAAGTCGCTCGAGTGCAGCACCTGATGCGAATGGGCGAAGAAGGCGCCGGCCACGCCCGCCACCAGGCTGCCCACGACGTACGCCGTGAGCTTGTAGCGGAAGACGTTCACGCCGAGCGTTTCGGCCAGCAGATCGCCCTGGCGGATCGCGCTCGCGACGAGCCCGAACCGCGAGTGCTCGAGCCTGACCAGCACAGCGGCCGTGACGAGGAGCAGCGCCGCCATCAGGGTGTAGAGCTCCAGCTTGGTGGTGAAGGTGAGCGCGCGGCCGAACCACGGCAGCGCGCTCGGCTTCGGGATGCCGACGAGCCCGGACGGCCCGCCGAACAGGTCGACGAAGAAATTGTTGAAGAAGAGCCGGACGACCTCCGAGAACGCGAACGTGATCAGGAAGTAGTAGGGCCCGGTCACGCGAAGCGCCAGGCCCCCGATGGGGAACGCGAGCAACGCGGCCACCACGGCCGCGATCGGCAGCGCCGCCCAGAACGAGATCCCGACGCGCGTCACCAGCAAGGCGGAGGCGTAGGCGCCGATCCCCATGAACGAGATGTGGGCCATGTTGAGCTGTCCGGTGCTTACTTGAAGCCGCAGGCTCATCGTGAGCGCCAGGTTCATGAGGATGGTCGTGGCGACGTCGAGGTAGTACGAGTCGCGGGTCAGCTGCGGGAGCGCGACGACACCCGCCGCGAGCAGCGCCAGACCCGCGATCGGCGCGCCGAGAGCGCGCCCCGGCGGCGCGCTGAGGCCGCGGCTAGGCTCCACCGAAGAGCCCACGCGGACGGACCAGCAGGACGAGGATCACCACGAGGAATCCCAGGACGTTCACGGCGGCGCTCCCCATGAACAGCGAGCCGAGCCCCTCCACCGAGCCCAGCAGGAGCCCGCCGACCACCGCGCCGGGCAGGCTCCCCATGCCGCCGATGATGATGATGATGAACGCCTTGACGACCGGCAGCGCCCCCATCGCCGGGCTCACCGCGAACACCGGGGCCAGCAGCCCGCCGGCGCCGCCCGCGAGCGCGCACCCGATCCCGAAGCCCAGGGCGGAGACCAGCTCGATGTCGACGCCCTGGAGCGCTGCCGCGTCGGCGTCCTGCGCCACCGCCCGCATCGCACGACCCGGACGGCTCCAGCGCAAGAACAGGTAGAGCGCCGCGATCAGGACGATGGCCGAGAGCGAGACCACGAGCCGCTCGACCGAGATCACGAGCCCGAAGGCGCGCACGATGCCCGAGAAGGCCGAGGGCACGGGCTTGTCGAGGACGCCGAAGGAGAGCTGGGCGGAGGCCTGCATGACCCAGAGCAGGCCGAGCGACACGATGAACGCGTTGAGAGTCTTGCCCCTCAGGTAACGGAAGATCAGCCGCTCGGCCACCACCCCCGCCAGACCCACGGCGAGGATGGCGAAGCCGAGCGTCGCGAAGTAGTTGACCCCGAAGACGGCGAAGACGTAGTAGGTGACATAGCCCCCGAGCATGTAGAACTCACCGTGGGCGAAGTTGATGATCTCGAGGATCGAGAAGATCAGCGTGAGGCCGAGGGCGACGAGCACGTACACCATCGCCAGCCCGAAGCCGTTGAGCAGCGCCTGGACGAGAAGATCGATCGACACCGCCGGTCAACGCCGCTACTTCTTCAGCGCCGTCGGCAGCACCTGCGCGATGTCGACAACCTTGCCGTCACGCACCTCACTGATCACGACCGGGTACAGGAACTGGCGGTCGATCCCGTAGGTCTCCTTGCCACCGATGACCAGCCGTCCCCACACCGTCTCGAAGGGCTTCTGGGTGAGCGCCGCCAGGACCTTGTCGGTGTCGAGCGAGCGCGCCTCCTGCATCGCCTTCGTGATCACGTCGAACGCCGCGTAGTTGGCGACGGCGATGACGCCCGGCACCTCGTTGTAGCGCTTCTCGTACTCCGCGCCGAACCGCCGCACCGTCGCGCTGACGAAGTCGCTCCTGACGTTGATGTTGGCCGGGCTCCAGACGCCCTCGGCCGCGTCCTTGCCGGCGACGCCGATGATCGTGAACGGGTTGGTGCCCGCGGTCCAGCCCTTGGCGCCCTTGAAGCCGAGCTCGCGCGCCTGCTTCAGGATGAGCCCGCCCTCGCCGGCCGGCGCCGCCGCGACGTCCAGCATGTCGGGCTTGGCGGCCAGGATCTTGGTGAGGATCGGGTAGAAGTCCTTGGTGCCGCGCTCGTAGTACTCGTCGGCGGCCACCTCGAACCCCAGCGCCTTCAGCGCCTTCACGACGGCGGTGTTGGTGTCCTTGCCGCTCGTGTCGTTCGGCGAGATCGCCGCGACGCGTTTGATCTGCGGGTGCTTCTCCTTCACCCAGCGATAGAACGGCTCGGCCACTTCCCACTGGCTCAGCATGACCCGGAACGAGTGCGGCTTGTCGGGGCCGAGGTTGTTGGTGCCCCAGCACACGAACGAGAACAGCACCTTCTCCGGCTCGGTCACGGTCTGAACCGCGTTGCAGGTCGCGCCCACGGCGTTGCCGATGATGTACTTCACCTTGTCCTGGAACACGAGCTTGTTGGCGGCGGTGGCGGCGTCGGCCGCGAGCGCCTTGTGGTCGTAGCTCACGAGCTTGATCCGGTACGTGTCGGCGCCGACCTTGAGCCCGCCGGCCTTGTTGATCTCGTCCGCCTTCATCTCGGCGCCGCGGACCAGCTCGACGCCGTAAGACGCCGCGCCGCCCGAGAGCGGCCCCAGGACACCGATCGACAGGGTCTTGTCCTGCGCCCCGCCCATCACCACGGTGCCGACAACGGCCGCCAGCGGCGCGATCACGACGGCCGCGATGCTCGCTCGGATCCTCATCGTCTCTCCTCCTGTGATTGGCCGCGCCGGACCCGAACCCCCGCGACGGCTTGCGGCGCACACTTCCGATCATGAGCCGGTCGAGTCTCGCGCGGTCGGCTCCGGTATTCAAGCCCGCCGTCGCGTTGGTCGTGTCTCGGTTCGACGCTCGCGGGTGATCGTCCATCCCGCGACCGGTGCGGCTCGTCGGCGTGGGCGTGTCCGGCTTCGACGCCGGCGCCGCCGACGCGGCACCCCGGCTCGGGTTCTTCTCGTCATAGCCACGCCTCGGCCGACGGGACTGTTCGCATCGCTCGCCTCGGGCCTGGGGCCCCAGCCCCCGGCCGGCCCGGCGGCTCGCACGGCGGCCCCGCGACGGCCTGCGGCGCGCACCGCGGGGTAACGCGCTCGCGGTAACGCGCTCGCTTGACGTGCTCACGTCGCGTGCACATAATCCGCGCGTGGCGTTGTCGGCCGGCCAGCCGGATGCTCTGCGCGAAGAATTGCTGGTTCGAGCGCCGGCGACCGCGCGGCGGCCGCGGCACTCCGCGACGCTCCGGCAAGAGGCGTGGCTCGCCTACGGCCTGCTGACGCCGACGCTCCTCGTCATCGTCTTCCTCGTCGCCTATCCGTTCGCCTCGGCGATCTACCTCAGCCTGCAAGACAAGATGGTCGGCGCGCCCGGGCGGTTCGTGGCCCTCGACAACTATCTGGATCTGCTCCGCGACGAGGTCTTCCTGCGCACGGCGTGGAACAGCGTGTTGTATACCGCGGTGGCGATCGCGCTGAAGTTCGCGCTGGGGCTCACGATGGCGCTCGTCCTCGATCAGGAGCGACGCGTCAACAATTTCTTCCGCACGCTCCTGTTCGTGCCGTGGGCGGTGCCGGTCGTCATCGTGGCGCTGAACTGGCGCTGGATCTTCGACGATCTCAGCGGGCTCCTCAACAACTTCTTGATCACCTTCCACCTCACGAGCGACATCATCTCGTGGCTCTCCGACCCGCGACTGGCCATGGGCTGCGTGATCGCGGTTGTGGTGTGGTCCGGGACGCCCTTCTATTCGATGACGTTCCTGGCGGGGCTGCAGGCCATCCCCAAGGAGCTGTACGAGGCGGCGGAGATCGATGGCGCGTCGGTCGTGCAGCAGTTCTTCTTCGTGACGGTGCCGCGGCTGCGGACCATCTTCCTCACGACGGTGATGCTGTCGACAATCTGGACCGCGACGAACCTCCAGTTCGTGCTGATCCTGACGCGCGGCGGCCCGGCCAGTCGCACCGAGATCTTCCCGCACCTCGCCTACACGACCGCCCTCGGCGCCCGCCGGCTCGGGATGGGTGCGGCGGTGTCGCTCGTGTTCTTCCCGCTGCTGGTGGTTCTCATCATCGTGCTCACGCGGCGCATGCTGCGTCAGGCCGACGAGTAGACGATGCCGCGAACGAGGTCGGGCTCACGGCGGCTCTTGAAATGGATCGGCAACGTGCTGCTGGTCCTCTTGCTGGTGTGGACGCTGGTGCCCTTCTACTGGATGATCGTGACGTCACTCAAGCCCGATCGCGAGATCTATGGCTTCGAGGCGACGCTCTACCCGCACCAGCCGACCCTCGCCGGCTACGCGCGCGTCTTCACGACGACGCCGTTCCTGAAGTACGTGCGCAACAGCGCGATCATCGCCGGAGCGAACACGCTCGCGTCGCTCCTGTTCGGGTGCCTGGGCGCCTACGCCCTGGCCCGATTGCGATTTCCGGGCCGCGCCCTCATCGCTCGCGGGCTCGTCGTCTCGTATCTGGTGCCGCCCGCGCTCCTCTTCATCCCGCTCTTCGCGGTGCTGTCGGTGCTGCGCCTTATCGACACCCACCAGGGGCTGATCCTCACGTACTTCAGCTTCAGCGTGCCCTTCTCCACCTGGCTCCTCATGGGCTACTTCCACTCGGTGCCGCTCGAGCTGGAGGAGGCGGCGCTCGTCGACGGCTGCGGCCGCCTGGGCACTCTCTTCCGCATCATCCTGCCCATGTCGCTCCCGGCGCTGGCGGTGGTGGCCTTCTTCGCGTTCACCCAGTCGTGGAACGAGTTCCTCTACGCCAACGTGTTCGTCAACAGCGTGGAGGTGCGGACCATCACCACCGGCCTGACGCTGTTCATCGTGGAGGACGTCTTTTTCTGGGGGCCCATGATGGGCGCCGCGTTCCTGAGCGCCCTGCCGCCGCTCGTCGTGTATCTCATCTTCCAGCGCTGGGTCGTCAAAGGCCTGACACTCGGCGCGGTCAAGGGCTGACGTCTCGAGGAGGTCGTATGCACGGAATGCATCGACGCGATGTCCTGAAGCTCGCCGGCGCGGCCGGCGTGGCGGCGACGGGGCCGTGGTGGCGGGTGGGCCGGAGCCAGGCCCAGCGCGCCAAGAAGCTCGTGTTCTGGCACCTGCCGAACTTCACGCCGCTGGCCGACCAGCTCCAGAAGGAGCAGGTGTACGAGTTCGCCGCCAAGCACGCGGGGCTCAAGGAGTCCGAGGTCGAGTACGCGGTGGTCGCGGGCGAGCAGGCCAACGCCAAGCTCGCGGCGTCGATCGAGGCGGGCAACCCGCCGGACGTGATCCGGCTCTACGAGTCGAACGTCCAGTTCTACGGCGCGCAGGGCCACCTGATCGATCTGACCGACCAGGTGAACAAGATGCGCCGCGAGCCCAAGGGCATCTTCGAGTCGAGCATGGCCGCCGTGCTCTACAAAGGTCGCGCGCTCGGCGTGCCGCTGGCCGTCAACCCGTGGCCGGTCCACGCGCGGCTCGACCTGCTCGAGCAGGCGAAGGTCGAGTACCCGAAGACGTGGGACGAGTTCATCGAGGTCAGCAAGAAGATCCAGTCGCCGCCGCGTCTCTTCGCCTTCGGGATGTGCCTCGGGCTGGTCGAGGACACGACCGACAACGTGATGAACCTCCTCTGGTGCTACGGCGGCAAGATGGTCGAGTCCGACAACAAGACGGTCGTGATGAACTCGGCCGCGAACGTGGCCGGGGTGAAGACGATCGAGGCGATGTTCAAGACGCACAAGATCATCCCGCAGGGCGCGATCTCGTGGGACAACTCCGGCAACAACAAGGCCTACCAGTCGAGGCAGGCGGCCTTCGTCATGAACCCCTCGAGCATCTACGCGTACCTCGACTCCAACGACAAGGATCTGCAGAAGAAGACCGGGCTCTTCCCGGTGCCGGCCGGGCCCAAGGGCACCGTCAACCAGATCGACACGTGGTCGTACGGCGCCTTCAAGAAGAACCCGTACCCCGACATCGCCAAGGGACTCATCGAGTACTTCATGCAGCCGGCCAACTACGACCGGATCATCCAGTCGACCGGCGGCCGCTGGGTGCCGGTCTACAAGCGCCTCTTCGACTCGCCGTTCTGGCGCGAGAAGCCCGAGTTCAAACACTTCATCAACATGGCCGAGACCGGCGTGCCCGTCAGCTATGCGGGGTCACCGACGGCCGCGGCCGGGGAGGTGCTCAACACGCACGTGATCCCGAAGATGATCCAGCGGGTATTGGTCGACAACTGGGAGGCGGCGAAGGCGCTCGAGGAGTGCGACAAGCGCATCAACGAGATTTACGCCCGGCACAACAAAGCCTAGCGCCGCGCCGTCCGGGCGGGCGGTGGGCCGGGCGGCTACTCGGCAGGCGCTCGCGCGCAGGTCGTGAGGTGGCGGGCCGTTAGTCGGCGAGGCCGGGGACGAGGTCGGCACCGGCTTCGATGGTGAGCGTCGAGCCGTTGAAGTCGCGGGCGCGGTCGATCGGCTCGGCGGCGCCGCCCAGGTGTTTGGCCAGGAACGCCTCGGTGACGGCGCGGAACGCGATCTGGTTCGGCGGGCGCAGGAAGCCGTGGCCCTCGTCGGGGAAGGTGATGTACGTGACGGGCACGTTGCGCTCTCTGAGCACCGTGACCATCTGCTCCGACTCGGCGCGCGTCACGCGACGTCCTCGAGGCCCTGGGCGATCAAGCTCGGGCGGAATGCGCGGTCGATGTGGGTCAGCATTCGGGCCTCCGTGGAAGGGGCCAGGCTAGCACGTGGTACCGTGTTCGGCAGCGCCCGGGGGGAACCGGACGCGCGTCTCAGTCGTTATCCGGGAAATCCGGGGAGGAGGAGCCATGTCCATCAAGCGTGCGGTCGCTCGGACTCTGGTCCTGAGCGCCCTGGCCGTCGTGACCTTGGCCAGCGCCGCCGTCGCCCTCGAAGTCGGCCAGAAGGCGCCCGACTTCGCCCTGAACGGGACCGACGGCAAGCCGGTCAAGCTCTCGGACCTGACGGCCAAGGGCCCGGTCGTGATCTACACGTTCATCGCGGCGTTTACCCCGACCTGAACCCGTGAGCTGAACGGCTTCGAGGCGGCGCTGCCGCAATTCGAGGCCGTGGGCGCCCAGGTCGTGGGTGTCAGCACCGATCACCACCTTGCACTGGCCGGATGGCAGAAGGATCAGAAGTCCAGGCAGCTCCTCCTCTCAGATTTCCGCCGCACGATGCTTCCCGCGTATGGCGCGATGGTGACGGACGAGAAGAGCCCGGTCTACCGCTACGCCAAGCGCGCGTACTTCATCATCGACAAGAGCGGTACGATCAAATTCGTGAAGGTCATGGACAGCGGGCTGGATCTCCTGAACCCGGAGGAAGTACTGGCCGCCGTCAAGACCGCGATGTAGGGAGATAGACGGTGACAGTCGTCCGCTTCGCGGCGCTCTTCGGCCTGATCGTCTTGACGGCCGCGGCGTGCGCGACCACGGGGGCCGAGCCTCCGCTGTCGAGCTCCGCCACGACCACCATGATGTACGGGTGGGAGCGTCACTTCACGTTCGAATGGACCGCCGAGCCCGAGCGGGGCCGGGTCAGCGGCTACCTCCACAACCGCAACGGCGAGAATGCGTTGAGCGTTCGTGTCCTGGCCCAGGCGCTCGACGCGTCGGGCGCCGTCGTCGGCCAGCGCATCCAGGCGATTCCCGGCGGCGTCGGAGGTTTCGGGCGCGCCTACTTCACCCTCGCGAACTTGCCCGCGGCCAACAGCTATCGGGTGTCGGTCTGGGACTACACGTGGTTCCAGGCCCCGGGCGATCGGATGTGACGTCGCTTCCGGACACGGAGCCGCGGGGCCCGCTCGCCGCCTGGCGGACGAGCTCCACGGGGCCCTGCGGCTCCCAGCTCGCGCGCGACGTTCCCGTTCCCGTGAGGCGGTGCTGATCCGCCAGCCCGAGTGTGATCTGTCCGCCGTTGACCGTCGTTGGCTCGATGACCAGCGTGAGCCGTCCGTTCCAATCGCCGAGCCGCCCGTGAACGTTCACCGAGACCGGCTCGCCTCGGACCTTGAAGGTCAGGACGCCGGAGACGCTGGGCAGCTCGCGTCCGAGCAGGTGCCAGGGACCGAGCGAGACGCCGTCGGCTGGCGTAGCCTGCTGCTGCTCGAGCACGACCAGCGTCACGGGCGTGCCGCCCCAGGTGCCCGTCCACGTGCCCCGCAGATCCGGCAGGAGACTCGGTGGCATCGTCAGCGGCGGGGTCGTGGCGCAGGCGGAGAGCACCGTCACGAGCGCGATCACGCGAAGCGTACTCCTGGCGCGCTTCATCCCCTCGAATATACTCGTCCTTGACGTGGACCACCTTCGAGCGGATTCTCTGGCGCACGATAGGAGGATAGGGACCATGCAGCTTCGTCGGGGGACGACGCGATCCTGCCGTCGTACGATCCCGCTGTTCGTGGCGGCAGTCCTGATGCTGGGCACGGTCGGGCAGGCTGTCGCGCAGTCGACGCCGGCCGGAGAGGTGACCATCGCCTGGCACGTCACGATCGCGCCGACCTGGCTCTCGATGGAGCAGATGCTCAGAACCCTGCGCATCCTGACCCACGAGGTGGTACCGGCGCTCAGGTGACGCGCGCGGGCGATCGCTTGACGCGGGCACCGTCTTTCTCTAGCTTCGACACTGGCTAGACTATGTACGCACAATACTTCGGGCTCTCCGAGCGGCCGTTCTCGCTTGCACCGGATCCGCGCTACCTCTATCTCAGCGACGTCCACCGGGAGGCGTTGGCCCACCTGCTCTACGGGATCGGCGAGGGTGGGAGCTTCGTCGTGCTGACGGGCGAGGTGGGCACCGGGAAGACCACCGTCTGCCGCGCGCTGCTGGAGCAGCTGCCGGTCGACGTCGACGTCGCCATGATCTTCAATCCCCGACTCACCTCGGTCGAGATGGTCAGCCTCGTGTGCGACGAGCTCCAGATCCCCTACCCGGCCGGGACGACGAGTCTCAAGGTCCTGGTCGACGCGCTCTCCCGCGCGCTGCTCGACGCTCACGCGCGCGGCCGGCGCACCGTGTTGATCATCGACGAGGCCCAGAACCTGAGCTCGCGCGTGCTGGAGGAGATCCGTCTCCTGACCAATCTGGAGACGACGAAGGAGAAGCTGCTTCAGGTCATCCTGATCGGCCAACCCGAGCTGGCCGACCACCTGGCGCGACCGAACCTGCGCCAGCTGGCCCAGCGCGTGACGGCGCGCTATCACCTGCGGCCGTTCACCGAGGCGGAGACGCACCGCTACGTGCAGCATCGAATGGAGATCGCCGGTCAGCGACAGCCGATCTTCACGCGGCTCTCGGTACGCACGGCCCATCGCTTGTCGCGCGGCATCCCGCGGCTGCTCAACACGATCTGCGATCGCGCGCTGCTCGGCGCCTACGCCACCGGCCAGACGCGGGTCAAGGAGCAGATCGTCCGCCGCGCGGCGAAGGAAGTGATGGGGCGTCGGTCCTTGCGGCGCCCTTGGATCCTGGGCGCCGCGACCGCGGCGGTCGTCGTCGTGCTGGGTGGGACGCTCGCGCTCCTGGCGTCCCGCGGCCTTTCTTCGATGGGCGCCTGGCCTCCATTCCTGACCTGGTCGCTGCGCGCGCAGACGCCCACGCCGGGTTCCGCGGTCGCCGCGACCGCGGTGGAGCCGCCGACGGGGGAGCCGACGCTCGCGCTGATCCTGGGAGATCCGTCGATCACCGCCGATCGAGCGAGCGCTTTCGCCACCCTCTATAGGCTCTGGCAGCTCGACGCCCCAACCGGACCGGCCGATCTCGGCTGCGAGTTCGGCCGCAGGGCGGGCCTGCGCTGTCTCTCCCGCACGGGAACCTGGACGGTGCTCCGCCGCCTGAACCTGCCGGCGGTCCTCGAGCTGACCACGCCCGACGGCGCCAAGCATTACGTCGTGGTTTCCGAGCTGGACGGCGACCGTGCGACACTCCGGGTCGGGGAGCGGCGACTCACCTTGCCGACAGCCGAGATCGAGCGTTTCTGGGACGGCCCCTTCGTGATGGTGTGGAAGGCGCCGCTCACGGGGCCGCTGCCGCTGCAGCCGGGAATACGCAGCCGGGACGTCGTCTGGCTCCGCGAGAAACTGGCCGCCATCGACGGAACCTCATCGGCCGCCGACGGCGCGCTCTACGACGACGAGCTGAAGAAGCGCGTGGCGACCTTTCAGCAGAGCGAGTCGTTGACGCCCGATGGGATCGCCGGCGAGGAAACGCTCGTCCGGCTCACCGCCGCGCCGCCAGGCGGGAGCACCCCATCGCTCACGGGAGCGCGACCCTAGCCGTGTCCTACATCCTCGACGCGCTCACCAAGGCCGCTCAGCAGCGCGACCGTCGGATTCCGGTGATCCAGCGGCTGCTCACGCCCGCGATGCGGGCGCCGAGACCGCCGTGGACCCGCTCGCTCGGCCGTCTCTTCGTCGCGCTCGCGCTGAACGCGGTTGTGCTGACGATGCTGATCCTCTGGTGGCTGCTGCCCCTGGCGGAACCGCCAGCTCCCCCGTCGACGGTGGTGGCCCCCGCGCCGGCCCCGGTCGGAGAGGCGACGCGTTCCGCCGCTGCGCCACGATCATCCGTCGAGCCTGCGCGCTCGGCGATCGCGGAGCCGGCGCGTCCGGTCGCTGGCCCTCCGCGCCCCGCGCTGGCCGAGCCTCCGTCGAAGACTGCACCGCGAGTCGAGAAGCCCGCATCGGCCGGTCGCTCGGTGGCTGCCGCGGCCCCCGCGCCGGTCGTCGCGCCGCAAGCACCGCCCCCTGTCCCTGTTCCGGCTCCGCAGCGACCGATCCCGTTGCCCCAATCGCCGCCGCCGATCGCGAGCGTTCCGTTCACTCCGGTCGCGCCCGCGATACCCCCGAGCCCGGGTGGGCCCGCGCTCAAGCTCGAGGCGCTGATCTACTCGGACGTGCCGTCCCAGCGCATGGTCTTCATCAACGGTCGTCGGTACGTCGAGGGCGACACGGTCGATGGACGGCTCCGCGTCGAGGAGATCCACGAAGACGGGGTCGACCTGAGCGAACAGGGTCGGCGCACGACGCTTCGCGCGACCCGCTAGAGACGCACCGGCTCGGCTTTCGACCGGCGTGGGGCCGGTCATTCATGTCACGAGTCAGCCAAAACGCCACTCGTCTCGAGCCGAGCGCGCTCCCTGCACCCGAAGCCCACGGGTTTCTTTCACACATCGAGCTTTAGCTCCCCATGGCTCGACTCTTGCTTGTGTCTGACTTGCCATTCTCTAGGCTCGATGCGAACGCAGGGGGGATACATGCGCAATCGATTCCGGCACGTCACGGCCCTTGGGGTGATCGCCATCGTCGTGGCTCTCGCGTCCGTGCTGAACGCCACCCCGCCCGCCCGCAGTGTGCGGGTCGCGGTGCTGACGCCTGGCCTGACCTTCGGCGAGATCCTGGCGGGGCTCCGCGAGGGGCTCGACCAGCTCGGCTATCGAGAGGGCGGCAACCTGATCTTGCTGCTCGAGGACACCAAGGGTGTGGGACCGGATGTCCGCGCGCAGGCGCAGGCGCTCATCGCCGCGAAGCCCGACGTCGTGGTCACGATCGGCACCTCGCACACGGTGGCGGCCAAGGCCGCGACCTCCACGATCCCGATCGTGTTCACCTGGGTCGGCGACCCCGTGAAGTCGGGACTGGTCCCCAGCTACGCCTCGTCGGGCAACAACCTCACCGGCGTCTCCGTGTATTCGGGCCCGCTCTCCGGAAAGCGTCTGGAGATCCTGAGGGAGATCGCGCCCAACGCGCGACGCATCCTCTGTATCGTCGCCGCCAAGGAGTCGATCTCCGAGATCAGCTTTGGTGTCGCGCAGAAGACCGCTGAGCAGCTCGGGCTCGTGCTGATCCGCCGTGACGTGGCGAGCCGCGACGACATCATCCGCGAGCTCTCGGTCCTGCCGAAGGGCGCCTTCGACGCGATCTACCATGTGCCTTCCAGCCTTGTGAGCGCCCACCTGAACGTGCTCATCCAGCGCGCGCGGCAGGACCGGGTCGCGCTGATGGCCCACGAGGACGACTTCGTCACGGCCGGCGCGCTCGCCTCCTACGGCGCCGACTATCGGCGGATGGGCGCGCAGACCGCGCGTGTCGTGGACAAAGTCCTCAACGGCGTGACGCCGGCGGAGATCCCGATCCAGGTCCCCGACAAGCTGCTGCTCGCCGTCAACCTCGCGACCGCGAAGGCGATCGGCGTGAAGCCGCCGCTCGCCATCCTCGAGCGGGCCGACCGCATCATCGAGTAGCGTCACGACGGCGCGACGACGATGACGCCGGCGATCGGCTTCCGCCTCGGGACGCTGCGGCGCCGGCTCTTCGTCATGCTGGCGGTGACGAGCGTCGTCACGGTCGTGGGCGTGAACCTCGTCTGGCTGCCGGGGGCGCTGCACGACGTCAGCAGCGCCCGGTCCGAGCTCCAGCTCGTCGCGGTCCGTGGCGTGCGCGACCAGATCGAGCTGTTCCTCGCCGACAAGGAAGACGCGCTGACCGCGGCGGCGCGCCAGTTCCGGGCCGTGCTCCTTGGCGCCGATCTGGAGAGGATGGCGCGCGTCGGCCAGCGGTTCCTCCAGCGCGAGCTGGCCTTCGAGGAGATCGGCGTGTTCGACGTTCGCGGAGGATGGCGATATCGCCTGTCGCGCCGCGAGGTGATGACGAGCGAGTCGGTCACCGCCCGGCCGCCGGTGGAGCTCGTGGCGAACGGCGCGGACGTCATCTGGGGGCCGGTCGTCACGAACGACACCTCGGAGCCGTGGGTGACGCTGGCCGCACCCCTGTCCAGTCCAGCCGGTCAGACGTTCGTGGTCGGCCTCCTGAACCTGAAGGTCCTCTGGTCGCTGACGTCCGAGCTGCAGCTCGGACAGGGCGGGCGCGCCTACATCGTCGACGGGCGCGGCGGCCTCATCGCGGCCGACGACGCGAGCCTCGTGCTCAAGCGGCTGTCGTTCACCGACCGGTCGTTCGTCAAGCGTCTGCTGGAAGACGGCCGGCCGAATGGCGTCAGCGGGCTCTACAAGAACGAGCGCGGCATCGAGGCGATGGCCACGGGGTTGCGCCTGGATCGCGTGGGGTGGGGCGTGGTCGTCGAGCACCCGCGCGCGGTGGTCGCCCAGGCCGTCGAGAGAAAGTTGCTGTTCTTCGCCGTCCTCACGCTCGCCGGGATCCTGGTCAGCGCGGCAATCGGCCGCTTCCTCAGCAGGCGGGTGACACGGCCGCTCGAGCGGCTGCGCCTCGGCGTGCAGCGCTTCGGCCGGGGCGAGCTCGATCACCGCGTGCCGATCGCCAGCGCGAGGCCGAGGAGCTGGCCCGGGTCGCGCGCACGCTGACGGAAGACCTCGACGTGGCCCAGCTGGCCGACCGGGTCGTTCAGGCCGTACTGGACCTCTTCGCGGTGCAGTCCTCGGTGCTCTGGTCGCGCGATCCCGACGGCTCGCTCGTCGTGCTCGGGATCTCGGGGCGGGCGCGCGATGGATTCAAGCTGGGCGACGTGCTGCCGACGGGCGTCTCGCTGGCGGGACGGGCCGTCAGCCAGGGCCGGGCGGTGTGGACGCGGGACGTCTTCGCGGAGCCCGGCCTCCCCATGACCGCGGCGCAGCGGACCCGGCTCCAGGCAACCGGAGATCGGGCGGTCCTGTGCGTGCCCCTGGCGGTCAAGGGCGAGACCATCGGCGTGCTCTCGCTGGGCGACGGCTCGACGCGCGAGTTCACGACCGAGGAAGTCACGCTCTTGCAGGCCTTCGCCGACCAGGCGGCGATCGTCCTGCAGAACGCGAATCTCTACGTCGAATCACAAACCCAGCGGCTCCAGCTGACGCAGATCCTCGAGTCGACCTCCGACGGCGTGCTGTTCGTCGGCGCCGGCCGCCGGGTCCAGGCCGCGAACCATCACGCCGGCGAGCTCCTCGGGTGCGAGTCGATCCCGCTGGTCGGCGGGGACCTCGGCGCGATCCTCGGCCACGAGTGCACGGAGGCCTCAGCGGCGGAGCTCCTCCGGACGTGCGCCGCCGGGCACGCCGGAGACGGGCACGGCGCGGCGGGCGATCTCGAGATGCCGGACCTCAAGCGGGTGCTGCACTGGGAGACGCGCACCACCAGCGACGCCGACCGGACGGTCGGTCTGACGATCACGCTGCACGACGTGACGCAGGAGCGCGAGATCGCCCAGATGAAGAGCGACTTCGTGTCATTCGCGACCCACCAGCTGCGCACGCCGCTGTCCGGGATCAAGTGGATGCTGGAGCTGGGCGTCCAGGAACGCGAGGTGGGGGAGCAGGCGAAGAGCTACATGCAGGACGCGCTGGGGGCGGCGCAGCGTCTCATCCAGCTCGTCAATGACCTGCTGGACGTGTCGAGGCTGGAGAGCGGCCGGATGAAGACCGCGGTCCAAGCGGTCGATCTCGTCGGGCTGACGCGCACCGTCCTCGGCGACCTGAAGCCGCAGATCGACGAGAAGGACCACCGGCTCACCGTGGAAGTGTCCGAGGACGTCCTGGATGTCTTCGCCGACCCCCAGCTTCTGCGGCAGGTCGTGCTCAACTTGAGCTCGAACGCCGTCAAGTACTCGCGGCCGGGCGGCTGGATCACGGTCCGGCTGACCCACGATCGGGAGTTCGTCCGCTGGCAGATCCAGGACAACGGCATCGGGATCCCCAAGGAAAGCCAGCGGCATCTCTTCGAGAAGTTCTACCGGGCGGACAACGTGGTCTCGCTCGAGACCGACGGAACCGGTCTCGGCTTGTATCTCGTACGACTGATCGCCGAGCAGATGGGCGGTCGCGTCTGGTGCGAGTCCGAGGAAGGCCAGGGCGCGTCGTTCTTCTTCACGGCGCCGCGCGGCCAGGGCGGCTCGCGTCCGGGGTCCCCGGCCGGCCCGGCCGCCGCGTAACCAGGCACCGGCGGCACCGCCTACCCCTCGTCGACCCTCTCGCGATACGCTTCGATCACGTGGACGGTCTGGTTCTGAAGCTCGTGCTCACCCCCGCGCTGATCGGCGCGGTCAGCATCGCCGGACGTCGCTGGGGGCCCGGAGTGAGCGGATGGCTGGTCGGGTTTCCGCTCACGTCAGGCCCGATCGCCTTCATCCTGGCGCTCGAGCACGGCGTCGAGTTCGCCGCGGCGGCCGCCGCCGGCTCCATGGCCGGCGCCAGCGCCCAGGCGGCCTTCTGCGTCGCCTACGGACGATCGGCGGGGCGCTGGCACTGGGGCCCGGCTCTCCTGGCCGGCTCCCTCGCCTTCGCGGCCGCGGCCGTCGCTCTGCGGTCCTTGACCCTTCCGGTGGTCCCGCTGGCGCTGGCCGTCGTCGTGGCGCTCGTCGCCGCGCTGCGCCTGATGCCCGCCGACGCTCGTGCCCGGCGCGCGGCGACGCTGCCACGCTGGGACCTCCCGGCCCGGGTCGTGGTGACGACCGCCGTGGTGCTGGTCCTGACGGGCGTCGCCCACGCGCTGGGTCCGCAGCTCACCGGCCTGCTCGCCACGTTTCCTCTCTACGGCGCGATCCTGGCGGGGTTCGCTCATCACCTGCAGGGACCGGGACCGGCGATCCGCATGCTCCGCGGCCTGCTGCTGGGACTGTTCGCCTTCGCAGGGTTCTTCTTCGTGCTGGCCTTGCTGCTCGAGCGCGTGGGCATCGCCGGCGGATTCGCCGCGGCCATCGCGGCGGTCCTGGCGCTTCAGGGCGGGGCGCTCTGG
>QHSI01000110.1 GCA_003221515.1 Candidatus Rokuibacteriota bacterium | reverse complement strand
TGACGCCGATCGGCGGCGACTTCGGCGGCAAGGGCTCGCTCATGGATCTGCCGCTCGCCTACCACCTGGCGCGGGTGAGCGGCCGCCCCGTCAAGATGGTCATGCGCTACGCCGAGGAGTTGATGGCGGGCAATCCGCGCCATCCCTCCGTGATCACGATTCGCACCGGCGTGAGCCGGGACGGAAGGATCGTCGCCCGAAGTGTGAGAGCGCTGTTCAACAGCGGGGCCTACGCGGCCTTCAAGCCGGCGCCGAGCGTGAACCTCGGCGGCGCCAGCATGGGCGCCGGGGTCTACCGGATCCCCAATCTCCACATCGAATCGTTCTGCGTGTACACGAACAACATCCCCTGCGGGCATGCCCGGTCGCCCGGCGAGCCCCAGATGGTCTTCGCCGAGGAGTCGCATATGGACATGATCGCCAAGGAGCTCGCGCTCGACCCGGCGGACTTCCGCCGGCGCAATCTTCTCCGCGACGGCGACCACCTCGCCAACGGCCATCATCTCGAGCACGTCCGGGCCAGCGACACGCTCGAGGCCGCGCTGAAGGCCAGCGAGTATTCCCAGCCCAAGCCGGGGCTGTTGGTCGGGCGCGGCATGGCGATGACGCACCGACACATCGGCGTCGGGTTCACCAACGCGGTCGTGCGGCTCGAGGCCGACGGGCGGGTGACGCTGCGGATCGCGTTGCCCGACACCGGGACTGGCGCCCACCTCGTGCTTCGCCAGGTCGTGGCCGAGGTCCTCGGCCTGGCGGTGGACGACGTGGAGATCGAGCTGGCCACCACCGACGACTTCACGACCGACTCCGGCGTGGGCGGCAGCCGCGTCACGCACACGGGCGGCCGCGCGGCCTATCACGCGGCCGAAAAGCTCAAGGCGCAGATCCACGCCGAGGCGGCGAAGGTCGGCGTACCGGCCGATTCGCTCGCCGAGATCGCTCGGGCCGCGGCGCGGGGGGGCCGCACGCTGGAAGCCTCGCATTTCTACGACGCGAAGGCGCACGGCGCGGTCACGTCCTTCACCGCGCAGGTGGCCGAGGTCGCGGTCGACGCGCAGACGGGGCAGGTGACCGTGCGCCGCTTCACGACGGCGCACGACGTCGGCACCATCATCAATCAGATCGGCCACCAGGGACAGATCGAGGGGGGGTTCATCCAGGGACTTGGGTACGCGCTGATGGAAGAGATCAAGACCGAAGAAGGCCGCATCACGACGCTGAGCCTCGGTGACGTCAAGCTTCCGACGATCCAGGACATCCCGCCGCTCACCACGGTGATCCTCGAGGACCCGGTGGGTCCGGGACCGTTCAACGCCAAGGCCATCGGCGAGGGCAGCATCAGCGCCGTCGCGCCCGCCATCGCCAACGCCGTCGCCGACGCGTGCGGCGTGCGCGTTCTCGACCTTCCCATCACGGCCGAGAAGGTCTACTTCGCCCTCAAAGAGAAGGAGGGGCGCCCGTGAACCGCAAGATCCGGCTCACCGTCAACGGCACGGCGCGCGCGGTGGAGATTCCCACGTACCGCACGCTGCTCGACTGCCTCCGGAACGATCTGGGGCTCACCGGCTCGAAGGAAGGGTGCGGTGTCGGCGTTTGCGGGGCGTGCACGGTGCTGCTCGACGGCAAGATGATCAGCTCCTGCATCGCGCTGGCAGTCAGCGCGGACGGTCATGAGATCACGACCATCGAGGGCCTCGCCGGGGACGAGCGGCTCCACCCCGTGCAGCAGGCGTTCATCGACGCGGGCGGCTTTCAGTGTGGCATCTGCACCCCGGGCCAGGTCGTGTCGGCCAAGGCGCTCCTCGACGCGATCCCGAACCCGAGCGACGCCGAGATCCGTGAGTGGATGCTCGGCAATCTCTGTCGGTGCACCGGCTACTACAAGATCATCGAGTCGATTCGGGCTGCGGCCCAGCCGAGTCGCGCATGAACGCCTTCGAGTACGCGGCGCCACGGACGCTCGACGAAGCCCTCGCCGTCTTGGGCGAGCACGGCGACGAGGCCAGGGTGATCGCGGGTGGCACCGCCCTGGTGACCATGATGCGGCAGCGCCTGGTTCGTCCGAGCTACCTCGTGAGCCTTCGCGAAATCGCGGGGCTCGACCGCATCGAGGCCGCGAATGGCGGCCTTCGCCTGGGCGCCCTCGCTACCCATCGGGAAGTGGAGACCTCACCACGCGTTCGGGAGCGGCTGCCGGTTCTCGCCGAGACGTTCCGTCGCGTGGCGAGCGTTCGGATCCGCCACATGGCCACCGTCGGCGGGGCGCTCGCTCACGCCGATCCGAATCAAGATCCACCCGTGACACTGATCGCGCTCGGGGCTCGCGTGGAGATCCGCGGAGCCAGCGGCCGACGCGAGCTGCCCCTCGAAGAGTTCTTCCGCGACTACTACGAGAGCGCGCTCGAGCCCGGCGAGGTCGTCACCGGTGTCGTCGTCCCATCGCTTCCCGCGGCGAGCGGCGCCGCCTACGTGAAGTTCCTTCCGCGGACCGCGGACGACTACGCGACCGTCGCCGTCGCCGCGACCGTGAGCCTGGAGCCGGACGGCGAGCGCTGCCGCACGGCGCGGATCGCGCTCGGCTCGGTCGGCGTGACGCCCATACGGGCGCGGGCGGCCGAGGCGCTCCTGGCGGGTCAACGAGTCGGCGCGGACCTTCTGCGGGCCGCCGGAGAATCGGTCCGGGGCGCCGTCGACCCCCTGAGCGACCACCGCGGGTCGGCGGCGTACAAGCGTGAGATGGCCGCGGTCATGGCCGGCCGGGCGCTGACCCAGGCGTGGGACGCGGCGCGGGCGTCGGTGCGCGGAACGCGGTGACCTTCGCCCAGGAGTGCGTGATCCCCGTCGAGCGGGAGCGCCTGTGGGATTTCTTGATGGAGGTTCCCAAGGTGGCGAGCTGTGTCCCGGGAGTCGAGAGCGTCGAGGCCGTGGACGCCGGCGCCTACAAGGGCGGCCTCAGGGTCCGGGTCGGCCCGATCCGGCTGTCGCTCCAGGGCACGATGACCGTGGAAGAGCAGGACCGCAGCTCGTGGCGGGCTCGGATGCGGGCCGAGGCCAACGACCGCCGCGTGGGCGGAGGCATCCGCGCGCGCATGAACCTCACCCTCGCTTCGGAAGAGGGAGGGACGCGGCTTCGTATCGAAACCGACCTCGCCATCCTGGGCCGGATCGGCGAGTTCGGTCAGCCCGTCATCAAGAAGAAAGCCGACGCGCTCCTCGAGGAGTTCGCGAGAAATCTCGGTGCTGCGCTCGTGGCCTGATCCAAACCGAACGACCCCAGCGAGGAGGATGAGCGATGACCGACACCATCCCGAACCGAGGCTATCACGCGCACATCTACTACGATCCGCAGAAGACGCGTCCGGCCGCCGAACGCGTGTGCGCCGTCATCGGCGAGAAGTTCCAGGTCGAGTTCGGCGGCTTTCGCGACGAGCCAATCGGGCCGCATCCGGTCGCCAACGCTCAGGTCATCTTCAAGCCCGACCAGTTTCAGCCCGTCGTCGAGTGGCTGATGTTCCACCGCGACGGTCTCGACGTGCTGGTCCATCCGCTGTCCGACGACTCGGTCGACGACCACAGCATCTACGCGATGTGGCTCGGCACGCCGGTGCCGCTGAAGCTCGACACGCTGCGACGCAGCTACCGTGCGGGCCTGCTGCCTAGCGCCTGAGCCGACTGCGTCCTCCTAGGAGATGTCCACGGAACGACCGGCTCATAATCTGAACTTTGCGACCGCCTTCTCGTCCCACTCGATGCCTTGGCCAGGTTTGTCAGGAACCATGAGATAACCGTCCTTGATTTGGAAGGGCTCGGACAGTATCGGGTCAGCCCAATCTTGCCACTCAAGCCAGTGCGCTGTATCGGTGACGCGCAGGAGATGCGCAGCCATCTCTGGGTAGAGATGCGTGGACATTGGAATGCCCGCGGCGCTCGTGATCGCTGCCGCACGCAGCCACCCGCTGACACCGCCAATGCGCATGAGGTCGGGCATGACATAGTCGCCCGCGCCAGCGAGCACTGCTTGATACAGTAGGCGCGCGCCGTAGAAGTTCTCCCCGAGCTGAACCGGAGTCTTCAGCTCACTCGCCAGCTGAGCGTAGCCCGGAATATTGTCGTAGATAGTGGGTTCCTCAAACCAATAGAGCCCTTGGTCGTCGAGAGCGTGGCATCGCACGAGCGCGTCACCCAGCGACAAGCCTTGGTTGAAGTCACACATGAGCTTCACTGTGGCGCCAACCGCCTCCCGCACGGCGGCAATAGCCGCCAGATCGTCGGTTAGCGTTTCTCTTCCCAGTCTGAGCTTTAGGCCGGTGAACCCTCCTTCAGCCATGAGCGCCGCCGCCTCAGCAGCCAGCTTGTCCACCGGCGTCAACCATAGCCCGTTACTGTTGTAGGCGGGGACCGGACCGGTCGTCCCCCCGAGGAACACGGCGAGCGGCATGTCGGCGGCTTTGGCCAAAGCATCCCATGCCGCCATATCGAGGCCCGATACCGCTATCAGGGACACTCCTTCACGGCCGATGAGATGCAGCGAGCCGATCCCTCGGCGATAACTGTCGAACGGCGCCACCGGTTGGCCTTTTGCTGCTTCGGCGAGGTCTTCGATAGCGGGAACGATGTACCGCGCGGATTGCTTGAGATAAGGCTCGAGGTAGCTGTGCCCCACAACCCCTTCGTTGGTGTAGAGGTCAATCAGAATCAGAGGCCAGTCTTGAAACAGGCCAACTTTCGAGACGACCGGCCTCTTCAAGGGCACGACCACAGGCCGCGCTCGAACGCTCTTTAGCGTCAGCTGGACTCGCGTCATAAATTACCTCCGTCCGGTGACGGCGAACCTTGCCGTATCACGGCTGCGTGCGCGTCGGCGACGTGTGGCTTCGCACCCAACGCTCGCGGTAGATCACTTCTTACGAAGCTGAATCACGTTGGGCGCGAGGCCTTCTGCTGCGTTCGAGCCGTCTGCTTGCCGCAAAAGCCTCGGCACGACATTCCAACGCTGCCCGATGTCCGTGACGACGGTAACGGTCTTCCGGTTGTAGCGGGTCAGCATGCCAACCACGACCGGATGGCCTTCTGGTTGAAAGGAGACTCGATCTCCGATCTTGAACTGGAGCATTTCGCCGTGCGCGCGCATCTGGTTCAAGAACCTCAGGCGCTCGACAACCCGATTGTTCAGGTCGATGAGTTCCGCCTCGGTGAGCTTGTCGATGTCGATCTTCATGTTCGCTCGCATGGTCGGCCAAGCCCCCTTATGGCTGCTGCCGAACGCCCCGATAACCCGCGGCGGCCGCGAACGTTGGATTCAAATCAAGTCGATCGTCGGGCGGTCGCCGTCGGGTGCAGCCGCTGTTAGACGGCCCTCGTTCTCACCAATATCATCAGCCCTGATGCCCACGCCAACTTCGTTGCGACAAAACCTCGGCGGCGTTCCAAGTCCGCGATCAGAACTGGGACCTTCGTTGCGTGCCCCTCAGGCCAACTTGGCTGCGGCAGGAGATCATCGATGAAATAGATCCCGCCGATTTTGAGAAGGGACAGTGCCCCGTCCAAATGGCTGAATTTGCCCGGCCAGGCGTCCGCATAGATGAAGTCGAACTGCTGCGGCGTTGCCTTTCTAAGGAACTCGCCGCCGTCCCCGAGATGAAACGTGACTCGCGGGTCGTGCCCAAGATTCCGCCTCGCGATATCCGATACCTTGGCGTCGCTATCGATCGAGACGAGGTGAGAGCCAGCATCCATACCGGAAAGTAGCCACGCCGTTCCCACGCCCGTCCCGGTACCCAGTTCGAGAAACTGACCGCCCGGCTTCGACGCCGCAAGTGCGCGGAGCAGTGCGCCGGTCTTGGGTTCAGACCCGAGCGTGAAGCCGACCCGTTCGGTTTCCTGACGGATCGTATCCAGTGTGGACGGAACGTCCGTGATTTCGTGATCGTTCATCCAAGGCGACTCCATGCCGTCTACGCCAGCTTCAGCGGCGGCGCCGAGCAACGCGAGGTGCCGGCCGCTGCAAGCTGAAGTTAGTGCTCGAGCCGCCACCCCGCTTGCTCATTTCTCGACGACATGGTCTGCCCGCGCGAGCCATCCAGAGGGCGAGAATGACGACGCCGATCCGCGGCATGGGCGGCTCGATTGGGCACGGCTGCCGGAAAGTCTAACCGTAGGCCACAACACGCACCAGCGCCCCGGCCGGGGCTGCGCCGGGGCGCTCGCGAAACTCCTGCCAGCCGGGCGCTACCTAGTCGCCCGGCTCTGAAGGGCCGTCGAGACCCTCCAGGCATCTAGATCAAATCAGGCCGTAGAACTTGCCGGCGTTCTCGCAGGTCATCTTCCGCGTCACGTCATCCGGAAGATGCTTGAACTGCTCGGAGATGTACTTGGCGGACTCCGGCCACACCCCGTCCGGATGCGGGTAGTCCGAGCCCCACATCAGCGTCTCGACGCCCATCTCGTCGATCAGCTTGGTGCCGACCCGGTCGTACTGGAAGGTCGCCTTGCACTGACGGCGCCAGTACTCGCTCGGCTTCAGCTTGAGCGGGAGGTCGTGATACTGGTCCTCGAACTCGAAGTCCATGCGGTCGAGCACGTAGGGGATCCAGCCGATGCCGCTCTCGCCGAACCCGATCTTCAGATTCGGATAGCGCTCGAAGACCGCGCGGCCCATCAGCGCGGTGAGGATGTTGGCGAGCGTCATCTGGAACAGGCAGAGGCCGCTGTACTGCAGCGCGCGCTGGGTGAGGCCGGTGTACTTCTCCCGCAGCGCCGGCGACACCGAGGGGAACGTGTGGAAGTGCAGCGGGATTCCGACCTCGTTGATGGCCGCCCACAGTGGCTCCCACTGCGGATGCCACATCGGCTCCATGTCCCACGAGCACGACAGCTCGAGGCCCTTGAAGCCGAGCTTGGCGGCGCGATGTACCTCGGCGACGGCGGCGTCGATGTCACCGTACGGCAGGTTCGCGAGCCCAATGTGGCGGTCGGGATACTGGCGGCAGAAGTCGGCCATCCACGTGTTGTAGATGCGCAGCATCTCGTTGGACGCCTCGATGTCCTTCAGCTTCGCCGCGGCGGCCAGGATTCCGTAAATCACCTCGGCGTCGACGCCGTCGCGGTCCATCTCCTTGACGCGCAGGTGCGGATCGCCCGGCCGGCGGATGCCCTTCTTGCCGTCCTCGTAGAGCCCGGTCGAGGCCATCACGTCGACCCGGAGCTGCTTGCCCGGCTGATACTTCGTGCCGGATGCGCCGACCCCGCCGGCGATGCCGAAGACGGCGCCGTTGTTGGCGACCCACCGCTTTCCGTCCGGGCCGTCGGCCACGTAGGGCATACGCTCCTTCAGCCCCTGGGGCGCCTCGGACACGAAAAGGTCCGGCGGCAGCCAGATCAGGTCGAGATGACAGTCCGCCGAGATCCGGTTGTAAGTGCGCATGCCGTTTCCTCCCTCGCCTATCCGGTAAACCGCTAATGCTGCGCGAATCCCCTCACATTGGTGATGGTTATGTCAGGATTGCGGCCAAATCGCAAGGGGATCGCGTAGGCCCCTGGAGTTCGGTATGCTCCCGCCCATGCGTGAGACCCCAGGCTTTCATCATCTGCACCTGAACTCGGTCGATCCCGACGCGGCCATCGCGTTCTACGTTCGCCACTTCCCGACCTCGGCGAAGACCAGCTGGGGCGGGCTGCCGGCGCTCCAGTGCCCGAACAACGTGCTGGTCCTGTTCACCCGTGTGGCGACCGCGCCGCCGACGTCGCCGCAGACCGCGCTCTGGCACTTCGGCTGGCACGTCACCGACACGCGCGCGAGCCTCGAGACGTACAAGCGCCGCCCGGACCTCACGCTGCTGCCGCTCTACACCACCGACGAGGGCGGGGAGGTGTTCCTCAGCAGCGATACGTGGCCGAGCACGAATCCCACGCCCGGCTTGACCAGAGCGCAGATCGCCGAGGCGAAGGCGAACGGCGTCCAGCCGACGCGCACGGGCGGCTTCGGCTACATGCGCGGGCCCGACAACGCGCTGGTGGAATACGCGGGCAACCATCCGGCCGAGCGCTTCAACCACGTGCACATGTTCCAGGACGATCCGTTCTGCGCCCAGGTCTGGTACCAGAAGCATCTGGACGCGCCGGTGTTCGCCGGACGCACGCCCCGCGCGCCGATGACCGAAGCGACTTGCAAGGTGGAGCGCGGAGCCGATCGCAGCTGGCCCGCGCTCGAGCGCGAGGGGATGTTCCGGTCGCCGTCGGCGGCGGTGGTGTTCGGGGACGTCGCGCTGCCCTGGTACATGCGTCAGGGCGAGGCGCCGCTGGTGAGCTCGCGCGGCCACCTCTACGACCACATCGCGCTCAGCGTGACGGATCTCGACGCGTGGGTCGCGAAGCTGCGGAGCGAGGGCGTCCGGTTTCTCGAGGAGCCCTACAAGCTCGGCGGCACGCGGGCGGTAATGATCGAAGGCCCGAGCCGCGAAGCGCTGGAGCTGGTCGAAGTCGCCTAGCGCGCCGAGACGGGTGCGCGCCCTTCCTGCCGTCGGACGTCGTTGATGATCTGCAGGACCCACGTGTGCAAGCCGGGATACTCGATCCCGAACTCCTTGGCCAGCCGGCTCCAGTCGACCAGATAGTTCCCAGACTCCTCGCGGCCGCCCTCGTTGGCGAAGGTGATCTGCGCGTCCGGAAGAAATCTGCGCACGGCGTCCGCCAGCTCGCCCAGGCTCACCGGGATGCCACCGGAATTGTAGAGGTGGTGGCGCGGCGCCTCGGCCAGCAAGATCCGCATGAAGATCTCCGCCATGTCGTCGACGTGCACCAGCAGCCGCATCATCCCCTTGTTGGGCAAGTGCACCGGCTTGCCGCGCGCCGCGTCCGTCATGATCTGCACGTGGTCCACCGAGCCGCGCACCTTGTCGGGACCGGTGACGTTGGCCGGGCGCACGCCGACGATCGACATGCCGTAGTTCTTGATGTACTTCCGCGCCTGAAACTCGTTGAAGATCTTGTGCATCGCGTACTGGCTGGTACCGTGGACCGGATCGTCCTCGTTCACGAGCCGGTCGCCGAAGTGGCTCTGCTGGCCGCTGACCGCGATCGAGCTCGCGTACACGACGCGCTTCACGCCGGCGAGCCGCGCGGCCTCGAAGCAGTTGTCCATCCCGAGGATGTCCAGGCGCATGACCTGGTGCGGGTTGCCCTCGCCGGCGCCGAGCGCATACGCGAGGTTGATGAGGCGGTCCGGCTTCACGTCGAGGACGACTCGCATCACGTCCTCGAACTGGGTGACGTCGCCGCGGACCACCGGCGCCCCGATCGGCACGCCGCTGAACGAGGCCGCACCCGGGTTCAGGTCCATGCCGACCACGGACTCGCCTCGGTCGATCAGCCGCTTGATGAGCCGTGGGCCGATGAAGCCGGTCGCGCCGATCACCAGCACCGCCATGGAGGGCCCCCTACGAGTCTAGTTTCGTCGATTGCCAGGCGATCATGCGCCAGTCGGCGCCGGTCTTCGCGTACACGGCGAGGTAGCGGACCGTGAAGCGGTTCTCCTTGCCATCGCGCTCGACGTGCATGTCCGACACGCCATTGACGATGCCGACGCCACCGTTGACGCGCACGCGCCGGTCTCTCGGCGCGATCCCGCGGTAGTGCGGCTTGCCAGCGCGCAGGTTCGCGATGTGCTCGGCCTTCGTCTCGAGCCGCGCGGTGGAGTGCACGTACGTGAGGTCGTCGGCCAGCGCCCGGTCGAGCCCGGCCCAGTCACCCTTGCGCATCGCCTCGAAGCGGCGGTCGTCGGCGCTCAGCACTTCGGCCGCCACGCCGGTCGTCTCGGTCGCCACTGGTGGTGTCATGACGTTCTCCTTTTCAAACTCCAGCCGTGATGGCGCTCGTGCGCGCGCCGGCGCGGCACGCCGGGATCACGTGCTTGCCGAACATCTCGATCGATTGCAGCGTGCGCTCGTGCGGAATGGTCTCCGTCTGCATGATCAGAATGACCTGGTCGACGCCCGCTTCCTCGTAGAGCCGCACACCCTTGATGCAGCTGTCCGGATCGCCGGCGATGATGATGCCGCGCTCGCAGAGCGTGTCGGGATCCATCTGACCGAAGGCCGCCCGCGCCGCGCCCGGGCCGCTGTCGAGCGAGATCCCGACCTGCGCGGCCTGCTCCTTGTGCGCCTCGTCCGATTGCCGGAGCCAGCGGCCGAAGTCGGCCTTCAGGTGATCGGGCACGCCGCCCCAGGATTCCAGCAGCTGCTCGTAGGCGTTGACGCGGTCGCGGATGTAGGGCTTGTCGGGGCCGAAGAACGTCTTGAGCGAGAGCGCGGCGAGCGCCCGCGCCTCCTTGTTGTTCTCGCCGCAGAAGGCGTGGACGTTGTTGCCCCAGTACTCGTTGACGACGGCGCCCACCGGGGTCGCCCGCTTGACCCGCTCACGGTAGCGCTGGACGTGCCCGGCCAGGATCGTGGTGGCGAACGTGGCCGACGAGAGCACGCCGATGCCGTTCTGGGCCGCCACGTCGTAGCTGTCGGTCTGCGTGCACGCCAGGTACATGCGCGGATGCGGCTTCTGGAGCGGCTTCGGCAGCACGTGGCGCTTCGGTACGTTCCAGAATTTCCCTTCCCAGGAGAACTCTTCCGACTGCCAGATGTGCGGCAGCATTTTGATGGACTCTTCCCACATCGCGCGCGTGTTGCGGGGGTCGATGCCTTGACCGACCTGCTCGTAGGCGTTGGAGCGACCGGTCCCGAACTCCAGGCGCCCGTCGGTCAGCTGGTCCAGCATCGCGGCGCGTTCGGCCACGTGAATCGGATGGTGCGACGGCAGGATGCACACGCCGAAGCCGATCCGGATCCGCTTGGTCAGCTGGCTCAGCGCGCCCAAGATCACCTCGGGACACGGCGAGGCCGAGAACCCGGTGAGGAAGTGGTGCTCCACGAACCACAGGTTGTCGAAGCCCATACGCTCGGCCAACACGCACTGCTCGATCGTCTCTTTGTAGAGCGTATTCCAGTCGATGTTGGTCCCGGTGAACGGTCGCTGAGTTTCGTAGAGCAGACCGAATCGCATCGTCGTTCTCCTGGCCCCGATAAAGTGAAAACCGCCGCCATGCTAACACAGAGCAACGCCCGAGACGGTCCAACGGCGGGCCTTCACCCGCGCCTCGCGGCTTCAAAAGACTGGCTGGATAGCATGCGTGTCTGCCTCGTCGTCGAGGACGCCACGCTTGACGGGTCGCGTTGACACGGTCGTCGGGAGCCCGTATAAGCGGCTTGCCATGGCCCCGATCCTGTCCGTTCGCGATCTCACGGTCCGCTTCGGCGGCATCATCGCACTGGAGTCCGTGTCCTTCGACGTCGACGAGGGCCAGATCGTTGGGCTCATCGGCCCGAACGGCGCCGGGAAGACGACGCTCTTCAACTGCCTCTCGCGGCTCTACACGCCGGACCGCGGCGAGGTCCTCTTCCGGGGTCGCCCGGTCCTCCCGCTGCCGCCGTACCGCATCGCCGAGCTCGGTATCGGGCGGACGTTCCAGAATCTCGCGCTCTTCCCAACCCTCACCGTGCTGCAAAACGTTATGGTCGGCCTCCACAGTCGGAGCCGGAGCGATTTCCTCTCGAACGCGATGCGCTTGCCGTGGGTCGGTAGAGAGGAGGCGCGCATCCAGGCCACGGCGCTCGAGCTCCTGGAATTCCTCGACCTCACGGCGCTCGCGCAACATCCGGCGGCGGGCCTGCCGTTCGGCACGCTCAAGCGCGTCGAGCTGGCGCGCTCGTTGGCGAGCCAGCCCTCGCTCCTCCTCCTCGACGAGCCGGCGAGTGGGCTGAATCACGAGGAGGTATTCGCCATCGGCGCTCTCATCCAAAAGGTCCGCGCCACGCGCGCGCTGACCGTGCTGCTGGTCGAGCATCACATGGGCATGGTCATGCAGGTCTCGGAGAAGGTGGTGGTGCTCGACTTCGGCCGGAAGATCGCCGAGGGCACGCCGGCCGAGGTGCGACGGGACCCCAACGTCGTCCGGGCCTATCTCGGAGAGGCGGCATGAGCGCGCTCCTGGAGGTGCACGGCCTCGAGGCCTTCTACGGGCGGACCAAGGCGCTGCACGGCGTGAGCTTCAGCATGGCGGCGGGCGGAATCACCACCATACTCGGCGCCAACGGCGCGGGAAAAACCACCACGCTGCGGGCGATCTCCCGCATGGTGCGGACCGCGGGGACCATCAGCTTCGAGGGCCAGCCGCTGGAAGCGCGGGTCACCGAGGATATCGTTCAGTTCGGCATCGCCCACGCCCCGGAGGGCCGGGGGACCTTCGTCCACCTCACAGTGGAGGAAAACCTGAAGGTGGGCGCCTGGGGCCGGCGCGAGCGGGGCGGCCTCGAGGCGGATTTCGAGCGAGTGTTCGGCTACTTCCCGGTGCTGCGCGAACGGCGGAGGCAGATGGCCGGCACGCTGTCCGGCGGCGAGCAGCAAATGCTCTGCGTGGCGCGTGCTCTCATGTTGCGGCCGCGGCTGCTGCTGCTCGACGAGCCTTCGCTCGGCCTGGCGCCGCTGGTCGTGCGCGAGATCTTCCGAATTCTCCGGACGGTGAACCAGGCGGGCGTGACGATTCTGCTCGTCGAGCAGAACGCCGCGCTGGCCCTGGACCTCGCCGATCACGTGTTTCTGCTCGAGACGGGCCGGGTCGTGCTGGAGGGGCCGTCGGACGTGCTGCGCAGGGACGACGCGATCCGTCGCGCGTACCTGGGCTACTGAGGAGCCTCGTGGAGATTTTCACCCAGCAGGTCGTTTCGGGTCTCGCCACCGGCGGCATCTACGCCAGCGTCGCGCTGGCCCTGGTGATGATCTACCAGGCCACCGACGTCGTGAACTTCGCTCAGGGCGAGATGGCGATGTTCGCCACCTACATTTGCTGGTCCATGCTCAACGCGGGCCTGCCCTACTGGGGGGCGTTCCTGGCCACGCTCGGCTTCGCCTTCATCGGTGGCGTCGTGATCGAGCGTGTGGTGATCCGCCCGGTGGAGAACGCGCCAATCCTGTCGATCGTCATCGTGACGCTCGGCCTGCTGGTCATCTGCAACAGCGTAGCGGGCTGGATCTGGACCTACGTGCAGAAACCTTTCCCCAGCCCCTTTCCGTCCAAACCCTTCAAGGTCAGCCTGGGCGCCGGCGAGACGATCTTTGGGGCCCACGACATCGGGCAGATCGGCATCACGCTGTTCGTGCTCCTCTGCATCTACCTGTTCTTCCGGTTCACCCCCCTGGGGCTGGCCATGCGCGCGGCCGCGCAGAACCCGGTCTCGAGCCGGCTCTGCGGCATCCGCGTGGGGTGGATGCTCGCGCTGGGCTGGGGGCTGGCCGCGGTCGTCGGCGCGGTCGCGGGTATGATGGTGGCGCCCAGCCTCACCCTGGAGCCCAACCTCATGGGCGGCGTGCAGATCTACGCCTTCGCGGCGGCCACGCTGGGCGGCTTCACCAGCCCGGGCGGGGCGGTGCTGGGTGGCTTCATCGTCGGCGTCGTGGAGAACCTCGTGGGCACCTACGTGAGCTTCATCGGCACCGAGCTCAAGTTCACGGTGGCGCTGGCCATGATCATCGTGGTCCTGCTGGTCAAGCCGAGCGGCCTCTTCGGCAGCACGGTGGTGAAGCGGGTGTGATGACCTCGCGCCTCGCCCGCCACGCCGGTTTGCTCGCGGTGCTGGCGCTGGCCTGCATGCTCCCGTTCGTGCTCAGCAACTTCCGCCTCTTCCAGTTCACCCAGGTGTACATCTACGCCATCGCGATCCTAGGCCTGAACATGCTCACCGGCTACAACGGCCAGTTCTCGCTGGGGCACGGCGCGTTCTACGCGGTAGGCGCCTACGTCTCCGCGATCATGATGGACCGCTGGCACGTGCCTTACGGATGGACGATCCCGGTGGCGGGTGTGATCTGCCTGGTCGTCGGCTTCCTCTTCGGCCTGCCGGCGCTGCGCCTGGAGGGCCTGTACCTCGCGCTGGCTACTTTCTCGCTCGCCCTGGCCGTGCCGCAGATCCTCAAGTACTTCGAGCACTGGACGGGCGGCTCGCAGGGCATCGTGCTGTCGAAGCCGAAGGCTCCCCTGGGGCTGCCGTTGAGCCCGGACCAATGGCTGTACTTCCTGACGCTGGCCGTGCTCGTGATCCTCTTCTGGCTGGGGGCCAACTTGTTGCGGGGCCGCGTGGGTCGCGCCATCGTGGCCATTCGCGACAACCATATCTCCGCCGAGGCCATGGGGATCAACAGCGCGCTCTACAAGTCGCTGGTCTTCGGGGTGAGCGCGGCCTACACCGGGGTGGCCGGCGCGCTCTCCGCCTCGGTCATCGCCTTCGTCGCCCCGGACTCGTTCAACGTGTTTCTCTCGATCACGCTCCTGATCGGCAGCGTCATCGGCGGGCTGGCGTCGATCTCCGGCGCCATCTTCGGGGCGTTCTTCATCCAGTTCGTGCCCAACTGGGCCCAGGATATCTCCAAGGCCGCGCCTTGGGCCATCTTCGGCGTCTTCCTCATCGTGTTCATGTACGTGATGCCCTTCGGCATCGCCGGTGCCGTCGGGCGCATCTGGATCCGGATGACCCGTTCTCGTGTTCTCCAGGCGGGGCGGGATCCTGCACCCGCGCATCATGCCCACACCACGACGTAGACGGAGGACTCTATGACCCGCACCAGGAAGCTGCTCATCGCCGTTCTGGCTGTCGGTTTGGCCGGGCTGATCCCCGCGCTGGCCGCCCAGACCGTCGTTGGCGTGACCGCCACGGAGATCAAGATCGGCAACACCAACCCCTACAGCGGCCCGGCGTCGGCCTACGGCACCATCGGGAAGGTCATCGGGGCCTACTTCAAGAAGGTCAACGACGAGGGTGGCATCAACGGGCGCAAGATCAACTACATCACCTACGACGACGGCTACTCGCCGCCGAAGACGGTGGAGATGGTCCGCAAGCTGGTCGAGCAGGACCAGGTGGCCTTCGTCTTCCAGACACTGGGGACGCCGACCAACAGCGCCATCCACAAGTACGTGAACCAGGAGAAGGTGCCGCATCTCTTCGTGGCCACCGGCGCCACCAAATGGAACGACCCGAAGAACTTCCCCTGGACGATGGGCTTCCAACCCAACTACCAGACGGAAGGGCGCGTGTACGCGGCCCACGTCCTCAAGAACCACCCTGACGCGAAGGTCGGCATCCTGTACCAGAACGACGACTACGGGAAGGACTACCTCAAGGGCTTCGAGGACGGCCTGGGCGAGGCCGCCAAGAAGATGATTGTGCTCAAGCAGAGCCACGAGGTCACCGACCCCACCATCGACTCGCAGATCGTGAATCTGAAAAACAGCGGCGCAACGGTGTTCTTCAACATCACGATCCCGAAGTTCGCGGTGCAGGCGATCAAGAAGTCGCACGACATCGGCTGGAAGCCCGTGCACTACCTGAACAACGTGTCCAGCTCGCTGGCCACCGTCCTCAAGCCGGCGGGGCTCGAGGCCTCCAGGGGTCTCATCACCGCCCTCTACATGAAAGAAGTCACGGACCCGCAGTGGAAGAACGACAAGGGCTTCCAGGACTGGGTCGCCTTCATGAAGAAGTACTATCCCGAGGGCGCGCTCGACGACCAGGCCAACGGCTACGGCTACAACGTCGCAATCCTCGTCGCGCACACGCTCAGGCAGTGCGGCAACGACCTGTCGCGCGAGAACATCATCCGCCAGGCGGCCAACCTGAAGAACGTCGAGCTGCCGCTGCTGCTGCCCGGCATCAAGGTCAACACGAGCCCGACCGACCACGCGCCCATCGAGCAGGAGCAGCTCGCTCGCTTCGACGGCGAGCGCTGGGTGACCTTCGGCGAGCTCTTCGACGCCTTCCGAAAGCAGTAGTCGGTTTCGCAGCGCGTTGCCGAGGGCGACATCGGGCCGCCAGAGCCCGGTGTCGCCGTCGAGGCACCGCGCAATCGTAGTGGAGGCGACCCGGCGTCTGGCGACCCGGCGTCTTGACGCTGCGGCCGGGCGCAGCATAGTGTCACAGAGCCATGCGTGAGCGCCTGCTCGCCATCGAGACGCCGTCCGGCCGGATGGAGACCTTCGTGACGCATCCGGAGCAGGACGGGCCCTTTCCCCCGGTCGTCATCTACATGGACATCTGGGGCGTGCGCGAGGAGCTTTTCGAGATCGCCCGCCGGGTAGGGACCGTCGGCTACTACTGCCTGGTGCCCGACCTCTACTACCGCCAGGGCAAGGTGCGGCACGAGTTCCGCGACGCCCAGAACCGGATGATCTCGCTCCACGCCCTCGACGACGAGCTCAAGCAGCGCGTGACCGCGCCCGGCCGGAAGCTCTCCAATCAGATGGTCGTCGACGACACCGGCGCGATCCTGGATTTCCTGGGGCGGGGCGAGCCGGCGCGCCCCGGCGGCGTCGGCGCGATCGGCTACTGCATGGGCGGGCGGCACGTGATGTGTGTGGCCGGTCATTTTCCGGAGCGCGTCAGAGCCTCCGCGAGCCTGCACGGCACCAGCCTCGTCAGCGAAGCCGCCGACTCGCCGCACCGCCTGGTGAGACAGTTTCGCGGCGAGCTCTACTGCGGCTTCGCGGAGCTAGATCCCTACGCGCCGATGTCGATGGTGAAGGAGCTCGACCAGCTGCTGCGCCCGTGCCCGGTCGTATATCACCACGCGGTCCACCCCGGTGCCCAGCATGGCTACGCGCTACCCAACCGCGACATCTTCGACGCGCGCGCCGCGGCGCGCGACTGGGAGCTGATCTTCGCGATGTTCAACCGTCAGATTCCGGCGTACCGCACCTAGGATAGAAGCGGAGGGGCCATGGACTGGATCGAGGCGAACGGCGCGAGCCTGAGATACGAGCTGAGCGGGGGCGGCAGCGAGACCGTCGCGCTGATCCACGAGGTGGGCGGACTCATCGAGAGCTGGGACGACGCGGTCGGAGCGTTCCAGCGGTCCTTCCGCGTCCTGCGCTACGACCAGCGCGGCTTCGGGCTGTCCGAGAAGACGCGCGTGATCACGATGGACGGGATCGTGGCCGACCTGGCGGCGCTGCTCGACGCGCTCGGGCTGCGGGCACCGGTGCACCTGGCCGGGTGCGCGATGGGCGCCGCGATCTCGCTCGCGTTCGCCGGCCGCCATCCCACGCGCGTCTCGCGCGTCGTCGCCGCCAGCCCGGCCACGTGGGCGAACACGGTCCGGGTCGGCAGCCAGAGCCGTGTCGACCAGTTCGAGCGCGACGGCGTGCGCGCGGTCGAGTCCGTGAGCCTGAGTGCGTCGTATCCCGAGATCGTGCGACGCCTCGACCCCGCGCGCTTCGAGCGGTTCCGTCGTCGCTGGGTCGGCAACGATCCGGCGGCGATGGCGGCGATGCTGAGAATGTCGACGAATCCCGCGTTCGACCTGAGCGCCGACCTGGCGCGCATTACGGCGCCGACGCTGGTGATCGGCTGCACGCACGACGGGATCCGGACGCCGGACATGGTCGCCAAGGCCGCCGCGGCGATTCCCGGCGCTCGCTACGTCGAGGCGAACACCGGGCATTTCATGGCGGTGGAGACGCCCGACCTGTTCACCGAGCTCGCGGTTCCCTTCCTGAAGGGAGCCTGAGCCGAACCGGTCGTTCCTGATCTGACTAGGCCAGGGCCTGCTTCACGCGCTCGGCCGTGAACGGCAACGCGCGGAGTCGCTTGCCGGTCGCGTTCGCGATCCCGTTGGCGATCGCCGCCGCGGCCGGACCCTGTGCCCCCTCGCCGACGCCGAGGAACCGCTCGGCGGGCTGATCGAGGAGCACGACCTCGACCTCCGGCACCTCGGTGAAGCGCAGGATCGGATAGTCGGACCACGATCGAGTGGTTACCCGAGTGCGATCGAAGCGCACCGATTCCATCAGCGTCCAGCTCGCCGATTGGATGATGCCCCCTTCGATCTGATTGATCACTCCGTCCGGGTTGACGATCTGGCCCGCATCCACGGCGGCGACGACACGGGCGACGCTCACCCGGCCGGTCGTGCGGTCGACCTCGACGTCCGCCACGGTCGCGCAGTAGCAGGCGAGGTTCTTGTACTTGGCGAATGCGAACCCTCGACCGCGCGTCCCGTCACCGAGGAGGCCGGGTTGCCAGCCGGCCCGCTGCGCCGCCGCTTCGATGACCGCGCGGCCCCGCGCGTCTTTCAGGTGGTTCAGACGGAGCTCGACCGGATCGGCCCCGGCGACGAGCGCGAGCTCATCGACGAAGGACTCGAGCGCGAACACGTTCGCGTAGCCGCCGAGCGTGCGCAGCGCCGAGGTGCGCAGGGGCGCTTCGGCGATGTAGTGCTTGACCACTTTCACGTTCGGGAAATCGTAGAGCGGGATCGCGTTCCGGGCCGCGCCGCCGGCCGGCTGCGGGACATCCGCGGGGAGCACGGGCTGAAAGGCCTGGGCCAGGTGCCGGGCCGCTAAAAGATTCACGCCGGCCGAGGAGCCGGGTCGGGTGCTGTGCGGGTGGCTCCACATCTCGTGGGACCAGCTGACGATGTTGCCCTGGCCGTCGATGCCCCCCGAGAGCTTCACCGCCATTGCCGAGCCGTACGGCGCCCACATGAATTCGTCGTCGCGCATCCACTGCAGTTTCACCGGCCGGCCCCTGGTCGCCCGCGCCATCAGGGCCGCGTCGAGTGCCACATCGTCGGCGCCATTGTGGCCATAGCAGCCCGCGCCCTCGGCATGGATGCATCGAATGTCTTGAGGCTTGACGCCGAACACCTTGGCGAGGTCCGCCCGTAGGGGGAACACCCCCTGGCTATGGGTCCACACGGTCAGCTTGCCGTCCTGCCATTGGGCGACCGCGCACGACGGTCCGATCGAGCCGTGGCTCTGGTAGGGTCGCGTGTAGAGCGCCTCGAGCGTCTTCACCGGCGCCCCCGCGACCGATGAGGTTTTCTCCACCACAGTATCCCCGGGCGCCGGCGAGCTCATCAGCTGCCGATACAGCGCCTCGCCGGTCGGTGGCAACGACGCGGCCTCCTTCCAGCGCGCGCTCCGCGTGAGCGCTTCGCGCGCGCGAATGGCTTGCTCTTCCCGTTCCGCGGCGACGGCCAGGAAGCTCCCGTCGCGAACGACGGCGACGACACCGGGCAGGCGGCGTGCCGCCGCTTCGTCCACGGAGAGGAGCTGAGCGCCCGGGGAGGGCGGGCGCACGACCCGGCCGAACACCATGTTCGGCAGGCGCACGTCCTGCACGTACGCGGCACCGCCCGTGAACTTCTTCGGGATGTCGCGCCGGGCGATGCTCTTGCCGACCCACTTGTGCTCGGCGGGCGGCTTGGGTTTCACCTTCGCGGTCGCCTGGCGCTTGAAATCCGTGTCGCGTGCGAGATCCCAGTACGTGACGGTCGCGCCGCCGGGCGCCGAGATGGTCCCGTCGCTCACTCGCAGGTCGGTGGCCGGCACGCCGAGCTTCGCGGCCGCCGCCGAGACCAGCATGTCGCGCCCTTCCGCGCACGCGAAGCGCAGCGCGGTGCCGCTCTGCTCCACCGAGAGGCTCCCGGCGGTCTGACCCTCGTTCGGAGTTCGTGCGGTGTCGCCGTAGACCACCTCGATGCGCTGGAGGTTCACGTCCAGCTCGTCGGCGGCGATCTGCGCCAGGGCGGTGCCGATACCCTGGCCCAGCTCGATCTTGCCGGTGAAGATCGTCACGGTGCCGTTGGGCTCGATGCGCAGCCAGGCGTCGAGCATGCGGTTCGCCTCGAGGCTGCCCGGCAGTCGGTCCTGGCCCAGAGCCAGTCGCGGAGCGAGCGTGAATCCGATGACGAGTCCTCCGCTCACCTTCAGGAAGTCACGGCGGGAAACGTTCTGAGTCGGCGTCGCGCTCATGACCGTGCCTCCGCCCGTAGCGCCACCGCGGCGCGCTGCACGGCGCGGACGATGCGATTGTGCGAGGCGCATCGGCACAAGTGACCGTTCAGCGTCTGCTTGATCTGCCGGTCGGTCGGGCGAGGATTGCGATCGAGCAGAGCCTTGGCCGACATGACCATGCCGTTGCCGCAGAAGCCGCACTGACACGCCTGCTCGTCGATGAACGCCCGCTGGAGTGGATGGAGACGGTCGACCGTGCCCAGGCCTTCGATGGTCGTGATGCGACCCTTCGCCGCCGTCGACACCGGTGTCACACACGAGCGCGCCGGCTTGCCGTCCACCAGGACGGTGCAGGCGCCGCATTGCGCGAGGCCACACCCGAACTTGGGGCCGTTGAGCGCGAGATCGTTCCTCAAGACGTAGAGGAGTGGCGTGTCTGGCTCGACCGACACGGTCTTGGTCTCACCGTTGATCCGCAGCGTGAAGTTGGCCATGGTGCCCTCCGGGCGTATGGGCGGGGCCTCGATACGGCAGCGACTCCGTGTATCATCCAGTCTCCGCGACTTGGAGAGGAGATAATCCCATGGCGACGACGAGCTTTCAAACCCTGACAGCCGACGAGGTCGTGGCGCGGCTTCGGGCGCTCCGGACCCGGCAGCCGGTCAAGTACTGGGCGTTCTACTCCAGCCAGCTCGGCGGGATCGTGACCGACCCCGCGCTGATGGTCATCCCGTTCGACGATCACATGGTGCACCGCGGGCACGGCATCTTCGATACCGCGGCCATCCAGGACGGGAAGATCTACGACCTGGAGGCACACCTCGATCGATTCGTCCGATCGGCGCGGACCTCGAAGCTCGAGCTCCCGCCGCGCGAGGAGATGCGCGACATCATCGTGCGCACCACGGCGGCGAGCGGGCGGCGCGATGGCTCCATCCGCTACTGGGCCTCCGCCGGCCCGGGGAGCCTCGGCCTCACCCCGGCCGCCGGCGCCGAGCCCGGGTTCTTCGTCATGATTTTCGCCGGGCTCGCGTATCCCGACGCCTGGTACACGCGAGGGCTCCGGGTCATGACGACGACCTACCCCATCAAGCCGCCGCTCTACGCCGTCACCAAGAGCACCAACTACCTGCCCAACGTCCTCATCCAGCTCGAGGCGCAGGCGCACGGTCTCGACAACGGCGTCTTCATCGACGCGGCCGGCAACGTGGGCGAGAGCTCCAACATGAATGTGGCGTTCGTCACAGCGGACGGCACCCTGAAGCATCCGAAGTTCGATCACATCCTGTCCGGGTGCACGTCGCTCCGTCTGCTCGAGCTGGCCGCCACGCTGCGGACGCGGGGCCTCGTCAGCGACATCCAGGTGTGCGACATCCCCGTGGCCGAGGCCCGAACGGCCCGGGAGATGCTGTTGATCGGCAGCTCGATCAAAGTCGCGCCGATCGTGGAGTGGGACGCGAAACCGGTCGGCGACGGTACGCCCGGCCCCGTCGCCCGTGCCCTCCGCGAGCTGCTCGACCAGGACATGCGCTCGGGGCGGGGGCGGCTGATCGAGGTGAGCTACTGACGCCGAGGGAGCCATCGTGCCGACCCGCATCGATCACGTCATGATCTGCGTCCGTGATGGCGGCCGACGCGTCAGTCGAGGACTGCGATGCCTTCGATCTCGACCAGGAAGTGCGGCTCGGCGAGGCCCTGCACGACGACCAGCGTGTTGGCCGGGTAGGGCGGCGCGGGGAAGACCTCGTCGCGCGCGGCGGCGACGAGCGGCCGGTAGCCCCAGTGGGTGATGAACGTGGTGGTCTTCACCAGATCGCGAAGCCCGCCGCCGTAGTGCGCGAGGATCGTCGCGAGGTTCTCGTAGCACTGTCGCGCCTGAGCCTTCGCGTCTCCGACGCCGACGACCTTGCCCGAGACGTCCATCCCGAGCTGACCGGCGAGGTAGAGCGTGTTGCCGACGCGCGCCACGTGCGAGTAGTGGGCTTGCGGCATGTGAACGCCGGGCGGATTCCGAAGCTCGCGCTCCATCACCGAGGCCCCCCTCTGATCAAATCGTCGAGCTCGCGATAGTCCGGCAGCGGCCGCTCGATGGCGCGGCCGTTGCGGAGCACGACCCGGTTCGCTTGAGGTCGCGAGAGCAGCTCGCTCCACATCCGTCCCTCGAACAGCACGAGATCCGCCGGCAGTCCAGGCCCGATGCGGCCGGCTCCGCTCAAGCCCATCAGGTCGGCCGGCGTCGTCGTCACCGCCCGCGGCCAGTCGCCGTAGGGCCGGTCCAGGTGACAGAGGCGCGTGGCCTCGCGGAACACCTCCACCATGTCGTGGTCGCCGAAGCCGTAGAACGCGTCGCGGCAGTTGTCGCTGGCCACCGCCACTCGCACGTGCCGAGCTGCGAATTCGTGGAGGAGCGTGACGCCCCGCCAGCGCGGCGTGCGACCGGGCACGCGATCTTGGAGGTAGAGGTTGCACATCGGCAGGCTGACCACGCTGATCCCGGCCGCGGCAGTCAGATCGAGCGTCTCGGCGACGACGTCGGGCGGCTGGATCGCCAGGCTGCAGCAGTGGCCGCAGACGGCCCGGCCCGCGAACCGTCGCCGTACGATCGCGCGCGCGATGTGCGCCAGCGCCCGCGCGCCGACGTCACCGCTCTCGTCGCAATGGAAGTCGACGGCGAGCCCGCGCTCAGCGGCCAGGTCGAGCAGGCGATCGAGCAGCGCGTCGATCTCGGGCGAGACGAAGGCGACGGCGCCCAGGATCCCGCCGGCCGCGGCGACCCGGTTCGCCACCTCCGTACCCTCGGCGGTGCCGAAGACCTGGAGCGGAGCCAACGACACGGCCTGGAGCTCGATGCGCCCCGCCCACTGCTTGCGAAGCTCCTCGAACACCGGCCAGGTGATCGCGCCTTGCGGGGACATGGAATCCAGGTGAGTGCGAACCGCCCGGGTGCCGTGCGCCCAGCTGCAGCGCAGCCCGAAGTCCATGCGGCGGCGGACGTCGTCGGCCGACCAGCTCGCGGCCCGGTCCGCGGCGACCGTGCGCAGGGCGCCGGCGAAGGTGCCGTCCGGATTCGGCGCGCGCTCCCACGTGTGCCCCTTGTCGAGGTGCGTGTGCATGTCGATCAGGCAGGGCCAGACCTGCGCCCGCTGGAGATCGACGTCGGCGTCGGCCAGCGGTGACTCCGTCGGCGCCAGCACCGCGGCGATCCGCGCGTCGCGGATCGCGAGGTCGACGACGGCGAGCCCGTCCGGCGAGACCGGCACGCCCGGCGGCACCCCGGTCATCAACGCCGCCGGCACCGTCGCGTTGCGGAGCCGGATGGCGTCGCGCTCGGGGACGGTGACGAAGCCTGCCGTCACGGTCAACTCTCGCGCCTGACGGCGCTCTCGTGCCACTTGCGGAGGATCAGGTGCGACAGCCCGGTCAGCACGAGGAAGATCAGGATCCCGCTGCACGTGATCATGAGGAGCGCCGCGAACATCCGGGGGATCTGCATCGTGTAGCCGGACTCGAGGATGCGATAGGCGAGGCCCGATTGCGATCCGCCGGTGCCGGCCACGAACTCCGCCACGACCGCGCCGATCAGCGCGAGCCCGCCGCTGATGCGCAGCCCGCCGAGGAAGTACGGCATCGCGCTCGGCAGCCGCAGGTACCAGAAGACCTGACGCCGCGAGGCGCCGTAGAGCTGCAGGAGGTTGAGCAGGTTGTGGTCCGCGCTGTTGAGGCCGAGCGTCGTGTTGGACACGATCGGGAAGAACGCGACGAGCCACGCGCAGATCAGCAGCGCGAGGGGAATCGACTTGACCCAGATGATGATGAGCGGCGCGATCGCCACGATCGGCGTCACTTGAAGAATGACCGCGTAGGGGAACAGGCTCAGCTCGACCAGCTTGGACTGGGTGAACACGATCGAGATGAGCACGCCGGCCACGGTGGCCACCAGCAGCGCCGCGCCGGTGATCGCCAGCGTCACCAGGAGCGAGGGATAGAGCGTGCCCCAGTCGCGCACGAGCGTCCGGAGCACGAGCAGCGGCCCCGGCAGGATGTAGTAGGGGATGTCCTTCAGCCGGACGATCAGCTCCCACAGCACGAGCCCGGCGGCGCCGATGACGACGGGCGGCACGACGCGGCGCAGGGCCCGGCCGAGGTCGAGCGCGCGCGGTGGGGCGGGCGTGGCCGACTGATCGACGTCGCGGGCGCCGGCCCGGGCGCCGTCAGCGCCGGTCGCCGCGCGCTCGGACTCGACCGACGTGCCCGCCACGCTCAGCGACTCACGCGCGGGTCGCTTCGGCCAGACGGGCCGAGACCTGTCGGCAGTAGTCGTTGTAGACGGTCGAAGTCCGAAACGCGTCGTCGCGGAGCGCCGGCGCCTGGATCGCGACCTCGCTGGCGGTGCGTCCCGGGCGGGCGGTCATCACGGCGATCCGCGTCGAGAGATAGACCGACTCGTACACGCTGTGGGTCACGAACACGACGGTCCACCGCTGGCGGGCCCAGAGCGCCAGCAGATCGTTGTCGAGCTTGAAGCGCGTGATCTCGTCGAGCGACGCGAACGGCTCGTCCATCAGGAGCAGCCGCGGATGGGTGACCAGCGCGCGGGCGATCGATACGCGCATCTTCATGCCGCCCGAGAGCTCCCGCGGATAGGCGCGCTCGAAGCCGTCGAGCCCGACCATCCCGATCGCTTCGCTCACGCGCGCCTCCGCCTCGTGCGGCGCCACACCGCGCAGCTTCAGCGGCAAGAGCACGTTCTTGAACACGGTCGCCCACGGCATGAGCGTGGGCTCCTGGAACACGAAGCCGATGTCGCCCCGCGGCAGCCCGGCGCGGCCGTCGCCGCTCGGCCACTCGATGCGGCCGCCGGAGACTTCGCCGAGCCCGGCCACCAGGCGCAGCACCGTGCTCTTCCCGCAGCCGGAGGGACCGAGCAAGCTGAGGAACTCGCCCTCGCCGACATCCAGGTCCAGGTGGCGAAGGGCGACGACGCCGTTGGCGTAGACCTTGTCGACGTCGTGCAGGCGAACGATCACGACTTCTTGAGGCTCATCCCGTGCTTCTTGTTGACGAACTGCAGGGTGTAGGCGCGCTTGAGGTCGAGGTCGGCCGTGTAGAGGCCGGCCTCCACCATCGTCGCGTGGAAGTCCTTCCAGCGCGCGTCGATCATCGCCCCGATCCCGAGCCGCTCAGCGTCGCCGGAGTCGACGATGCCGTACTTCTTGAGCGTCGCGAGCGAGTGCGCGATCTGCTCGTCGGTCATCTCCGGGTTGTCCTTCTTGATCAGCGCGTTGGCCGGTCCCCCATCGCCGTAGAGGTAGCCGTACCAGCCCTCGATGGTGCCGTTCACGAACCGCTGGACGAGGTCCGGCTTCTCGTTGACGAGCTTCCACGACGTCTCGATCGTGGTCGCATAGGTGGAGTAGCCGCCGTCCGCCAGCAGGTGGACGACGACCTTGGCGCCGGCCTTCTCGAGCTTGAACGGCTCGCTGGTCAGGAAGCCCTGCTGGATGGCCGACTTGTCGGCGAGGAACGGCGCCATGTTGAACGTGTACGTCCGGATCTGCTCGTCGCTGTAGCCGTACTTCACTCTCAAGAACTGCCAATACCCAGCGCGAGCCACCGGCGAGATCATGATCGGCTTGCCCTTCAGCGCCGCCAGCGAGTCGTTGCCCTGGCCGGCGTGGGTGATCAGGACTTGCGGATCCTTCTGGAAGACGGTGCCGACGCAGACCATCGGGATGTTGTTCTTGACGTAGTTCAGGGCGCTGAAGCAGTTGCTCCCCATGTTGAAGTCGATCGCGCCCGACGCGAGCAGCTGCGGGTGGTTGATCTGCGGCCCGCCCATCCGGATCGTCACGTCGAGGCCGTACTTCTTGTAGATGCCGGTGGCGACCGCCTGGTAGTACCCGCCGTGCTCCGCCTGCGCCTTCCAGTTCGTGCCGAACGTGAGCTTGTCGACGGTCTGCGCTCGCGCGGGCGCCGCCGGGCGGGCGGCGAGCGCACCGGCCGCCGCGAGGGCCGACGCGGTGAGGAACGAGCGGCGGGTGACGCTCATGGGGTCTCCTTCGGCGCCAGGTGGATCTCACGCTTCGGACTGCGGTAGATCGACTCGAGCAGCTCGGCCAGCCGCACGGCCTTGGCCTCGCACATCAGCCGGCCCTTGTCGGCGGACGAACGGTGCGGGTTGCCGATCGCGCCGGTCTTGGAGAGATCGGAGGCGACCCACGCCTCGATCACGTCGTGGCCCTTGAACGAGTAGCCGATGTCGGGCGTCGAATCGAACACGTAGCCCTCGGCGCGATCCATGTGCACGAGCTCGGGGGCGAGGTGGCGGACCATCGAGGTCTCGGAGTCTCCGGAGTGCATCGCGATCGCCGCCTCTTCCGGCGCGACCAGACCGGGCACCTGGGCGATGCCGCCCAGGAAGATCTTGAAGACCCGCAGATCCGTCTCCATCCGGAGATCGCGGAAGTAGTCGTCGGTCGTGCCAACGTTGCCGCCGTGGCTACCGAGCAGCACGAGCTTCGTGAACCCGCTCCGGGCCACCGACGCCGCCAGATCCCTCAGGACCATGCGCAGCGTGTCGCCGCTGAAGGTGAGGGTGCCGGGGAACGTGATGTGCTCGACGCTCTTGCCGAACATCGTCGGCGGCAGCGCCAGCACCATCACGTCGTCGGGCAGGCGGGCGAGCGCGGCGCCGAGCAGCTCCATCCCCACGAGCGTGTCGGTGATGAGGGGCAGGTGCGGGCCGTGCTGCTCGACCGCGCCGACGTTGATCACCGCCGTCGCGTTCCGATCGTGCTTGGCGATCGCGTCGATCTCCTGCCACGTGTAGTACGCCCAGTAGCGGGAGGGCGGGATCGACCCGTGCAGGCCCGTGCCCATCTTGTCCGGTAGCTTCTTCAGCATGATCGCCTCCGCCTCATTCATAGCTGCGCCCTCGGTCGGCGGGGCGAGCGTTGGAGAGGGGAGCTACGCCCCCCTCTCGACTCCCCCAGCCCGCGACGACCTGCGGCGCACGCTTCGGTGTCACACGCCGGCCGAGACCGGCTGGCTCACCGGCGCGCGCGCGGCGAGCGCTGGTCGTACGTCGGTCCAGAATCGCCCGAGCTGCTCGATGGTCTCGGCCCGCCGCATGCCCGGCAGGTGCGGGAAGATCACCAGCGCCTCGAAGCCGAGCTCGGACTGCATCTCGAGCAGCGCGTCGCGCGCCTGCTCCGGCGTGCCGACGATCCACGACTTGCCCCCCATGCGCTCCTCGAGCGTGAACGGCCCGCGGCTCGCCAGCGCAGGATTGCGCCGGATGATGTTCGGCCACAAGAGCTTGGTGAGCTCGTCGTGACCACGCCGCGCCGTGCGCATCGCCGCCTCCGTCGAGTCGGCGACGTGGATCTGGACCTGGAGCATCCGGTCCTCGCCCGGCCGCAGCGTGACCCGGTGCGTCTCCTCGACCAGCTGGCCGTACTTCCGCCACCACGGCACCATGCGCTCCCACGGATGGTTGGCCAGCACGCCGACGTGCCGCTGGCGCGCGGCGTAGACCAGCGTCTCCTCGCTGCTGATCGGCTGGTAGATGCGCACCGGCGTCTCGATCGGCCGCGGCACGAGCGGGAACTCCGTGACGGGCTCGCCGCGGAACGTCAGCCCCGCCGGCGGGATCGTGTAGTGCTTGCCGCGATAGGCGAAGCGCTCGTTCGTGGTCGCGGCCTTGAAGATCTCCACCTGCTCCTCGAACACGTCGCGATTGTGCGTGTCGTCGGCGTTGCCGTTGTAGCCGACATTGACCCCGAACACGTTCGACTCGCGCTCCTCGGTGCCGCGGCCGAGGCCGCACAAGAGCCGCCCGCCCGAGAGCACATCGGCCAGCGCGTAGTCCTCGGCGAAGTGGATCGGGTGCCAGGTGGTCAGCACGTGGATCAGCGCGCCCAGCCGGATGCGGCGCGTGTGCTGGGCCAGCACCGCGTTGAAGAGCACGACGTTCGGCACGACCTCGAACCCGTGGTTGTGGAAGTGGTGCTCGGCCGTCCACATCGAGTCGTAGCCGAGCGTGTCGCACGCCTGTGCGTAGCCGATCAGGTCGTCGTAGGCGCGGCGATAGCTCTCCTGGCCGTAGTTCCGCGCGTGCGCCGGCGGCCCGTCGACGCCGGCGTCGGGCATGTCCACGGTGCCATAGAAGAACGCGCCGAAATGCATTCGACCCTCCCGTGCCGGCGCGATGTCGGCCCGCCGTGTATGCACGTCGACTCTCGCGCGGCCGTCTTCCGGAGATACACCAGGATGGCGGACCATTGCAACACGCCGCGCGGTCGGGAGGGGCTCAGGGAGTCGGGTGGGGTCACGGCGACCACGCGGCACGCGTGCGCTGCTCCTCGGCGGCTGGGCTCCATCTGGGCTCGCGGCGGTCCGCCGCCCGCTCGGAGGGAACGGGTCGGCGTGACCCCACCCGACTCCCTGAGCCCCTCCCGACCGCGCGGCGTCGCCTCAGTCAGTCATAGAGCGGCGGAGGCGGGCGTTGTAGTAGTCGGCTAGCGCGACGAGCGGGGTGCGGGCCTCGCCGACGAAGGTCGGGCCGTGCATGAGTGCCAGCGTGCGGGGGGCTAGGTCGGCGAGGCGGCGGATCGCGGGGGCCGTCTCGGCGGTGACGGGCACGAAGCGGAAGCGATCTTCGGTCGCGATCGCGGGGGCGACGACGTCGGCGGTGGTCGTGGGCGGGCACTCGCCGAGCTGGGTGAAGAGGTCGCTGCAGAAGAGCGTGCCGGTGGTTTCCTCGTGGCAGAGGGCCGCCTCCCAGTTGTGGGGCAGGTGCGGCGTCGCGATGTGCTTCACCTTCTTGCCGCCGAGGTCGAGCACCTCGCCGTCGGCGAGGACGCGCGGCGGCCGATCGGCCATCTCGTTGAGCCAGATCGAACAGGCGAGACGCCCGTGCGCGACGACGGCCCGGGGCGCGGCCACGAGCCAGTCGTTGAGGGCACCGCACTCGTCGGACTCGACGTGGCTGAAGGTGATCCAGCGCAGCCGGTCGAGGCTCATCACGCGCGCGGTCGCCGCCGACACGGAGGCGAACAGCGAGCGCTGGCCGCACGCGAACAGCAGCGGCTCGTCGGCGTCGACCAGGAACTGATTGAACGTGAGGCCGGCGCCGGGCGCCACATACGTGGACAGCCGGTACACGCGCGCGGCGATCTCGTCGATCCGCGTCTCCATATGATTCTCCTGTTTGTAGCCGTGCCTCGGCCGGCAGGGTTGTTGGGATCGCTCGCCTCGGGCCTGGGGGCCCCAGCCCCCGGGCGGCCCTGCGGCTCGCCCCGCCGCCCCGCGATGGCCGGCGGCGCGCACCGCTAGCGGACGTCGGCCATCAACAGCGCCAGGGCCACCAGCACCACTGCCCCCGCGCTCAGCGCCAGCGACAGCTCGACGCCGATCGCGGCGCCGAGCACGCCGACCGTCACGCCGCTGCCGGCGCGCAGCCCCATCATCGACGTGTTGAAGAGGCCCACGACGCGGCCCCGGAGCACCGGCGGCGCCAGAATCTGGACGATGGCCTGCGCCATCGAGGTGAACGCGATGTTGAAGACGCCGGCGAGCATCAGGAGCGTGACGGCCGCCGCGTAGCTGTCGACGAGCGGGAAGATGCCCATCACGATGCCCCAGATCGCCGCGCACACGATCGCCGTGCGCGCGCCGCCCTGAAAGACCCGGACGCTTTCCAGCAGGACCGCGCCGATCACCGCGCCGGCGGCGTTGGCGCCGAAGAGCACGCTGTACCGGACGTCGGCTTCTTCCGAGCCGTGGTGGTGCGCGAACTCGGGCATCTGGGCCTGGAACGCGGTCCCGACGAAGAGCGACGTGGCGCCGGCCAGCACGATCATCCGGATGATCCGGGGCTCGGAGCGCACCTCGGACAGCAAGCGGCGCGCTTCGCCGAAGCTGAACCGCGATGCTCGCCGCGCCCCGTCGCCCGCGCCGTGGCCCGTGTAGGGCAGGCGGAACAGGAAGAGGGTGAGCGGCAGATAGAGCAGCACGTTCACGAGCAGCGCCACGCCCGGGCCCAGCACGCGCATGAGGCCGACGCCGAGCGCGGGGCCGACCAGCATCGAGAAGTAGCGGCTGATCGCGTTGAGGCGGATCGCGCTCGGCAGATGCTCGGCGCCCAGGATGTCGTGGACGATGAGCTGGATCGGCGGCGACGCGATGGCTCCCGCCACGCCGTGGACCATGAGGAGCGCGCCCGCGTGCCAGGCGCGCAGCGTGCCGGTCAGGAACAAGACGCCCCACGCGAGGGAGGCGAGCATCAGCAACCCCTGCGAGACCTGGATGAGCCGGCGGCAGTCGAACCGGTCGGCGAGCGCGCCCGTATACACCGAGAAGATCAAGTACGGCACCCAGTGGCTGATGACGGCGAAACCGGCGAGCGTCGGCGAGTGGAACGACTCGTAGATGACCCAGTAGCTGGCGACGTGCTCGATGCTCTCGGCGGTCATGCCGACGAGCGCCAGCAGGAAGTAGTGACGATAGTCGCGGTGGTAGAGCGCCCCGAACTTCGTGGCCGCCGCGGGCGCCGCGGACGCGCGAACGCTCACCGCCCGCCGGCGTCCACGGTGAGCACGATCTTGCCGGTCTGCGCGTCGCTCAGCATGTACTTGTGCGCGTCCCGAAGCCCCTCGAACGGAAACGTCCGGTCGAGCACGGGCTTGAGCGCGCCGGAGGCCACCGCGCCGAGCAGGTGGGCGGCGAACCGCTCGCTGCAGGCCAGCGACTCTTCGGGCGTGCGGGTGCGGAACGTGACGCCGATGATCGACGCGCGCTTGCGCGCGATCTCGTCGAGATCGCAGTCGCCGACCCGTCCGGCGTTGCGCCCGACGCTCACCAGCCGTCCCTTCAGGGCCAGCACCTGGATGTTGTCGGCCAGCATCGGGCCGCCGACGTGGTCGATGATGACGTCGACGCCGCGGCCGGACGTGGCGCGCATCACCGCGTCCACCCACTTGCCGGCCTCGCGCGTCTCGACGACCTCGTGCGCGCCGAGGCCGCGCAGGGTCACGGCCTTGGCCGGCGTGCGCGTCGTCGCCAGCACCGGATTGGCGCCGATGTGACGCGCGATCTGGATCGTGGCGGTCCCGACGCCCGAGGGGCCGGCGGTGACCATCACGGACTCGCCCGGCTTGGCGGCGGCGTTGGTCACGAGCGCGTCGTGCGCGGTGACGAAGACGTTGGGAATGGACGCGGCCTCGGCCCATCCCATCCCGTCGGGGATCCGCATGAGCGCGCGCTGGGCCGCCACCACGTACTGCGCGTAGCTGCCGACCGCGCGGCCCATGACGCGATCGCCGGGCTTCCAGCCGCTCACGCCTTCGCCGAGCGCGCTGATCTCGCCGGCGAACTCGGTGCCGGCGCGCGCCGGGTTGGCCGGCGCGCTCGACGGCCGCAGCGCCGCGCCGCGGATCAGCTCGCCGCGATTCGTGCCGGCCGCCCGCACGGCGACGACCACCTGGCCCGGCCCCGCCGTCGGCGCCGGCGCCTCACGTAGCTCGAACACCGCGCCCTCGGCTCCCGGCACCGCGAACCACGCTTTCATCGTCTGGCTCATGACGTCACCGTCCCTTCAGCTTCAGGTCCTCCGTAGCGGGGCGGGCGTTTCCGCCAGAGCATACACCGGCCTATAATCTCTCTCCATGAAACCGTCAGCGATCCTCGACGACGCCCGTGCCATCCTCGACGACACGATCCAGCTTCGCCGGCGCGTCCACCGGCACCCCGAGCTCGGCCTGGTGCTGCCGCGCACCCAGGCGACCGTGCTCGAGGCCCTCGCCGGCCTGCCGCTCGATGTTCGGACCGGCCAGCGCACGACGTCGGTGGTCGCGCGGCTGGCCGGCGCCCGGCCCGGGCCGACCATCCTGCTGCGCGCCGACATGGACGCGCTGCCGATGGCCGAGGAGACGGGCCTGCCGTTCGCGTCCGAGGTCGCCGGCGCGATGCACGCGTGCGGCCACGACGCCCACACGGCGATGCTGGTGGGCGCCGCGCGACTGCTCGCCGCCCGCCGCGAGTCGCTGGCCGGCAACGTCGTGTTCATGTTCCAGCCGGGCGAGGAGGGCTACCACGGCGCCCGCGTCATGCTCGAGGAGGGGTTGCTCGACGGGACGCCGCCGCCGACCGCGGCGTTCGCGCTGCACGTGACCCATCGGCTGACGGCCGGCGCGATCGCGGCGCGGCCCGGACCGGCCATGGCGTCCGGTGACACGCTGCAGGTCGTGGTGCTAGGCCGGGGCGGGCACGCGTCGGCGCCGCACGACTGCCTCGACCCGATCCCGATCGCGTGCGAGATCGTGCAGGCGTTCCAGACGCTGGTAACCCGCCAGGTCAACGTCTTCGATCCGGCGGTGGTGACCGTGGCGAAGATCGAGGCCGGCACGACGCGCAACGTGATCCCGGACACCGCGAGCCTGCTCGGCACCATCCGCACCGTGTCGGAGGCGACCCGCGAGCGGGTGCTGGAGGGAGTGCGCCGCGTCGCCGAGGGCGTCGCCGCGGCTCACGGCGCCGAGGTGGCGGTCGAGCTGATCCGCGGCTATCCGGTCACCGTGAACGACGCCGACTTCGCGGGCTTCGTGCTGGACACCGCGCGCGAGCTGCTCGGGTCCGAGGCGGCGCACGCCACCAGCCATCCGATCATGGCCAGCGAGGACTTCTCGTACGTGCTCCAGCGCGTGCGCGGCGCGATCGCGAACCTGAGCACGCGCCCGGCGAACGGCCCGGCCTTCCCGAATCACTCGCCGCGGATGCTCCTGAACGAGTCGGCGCTGGCCGCCGGCATCGCGATGCACGTCGCGGTGGCCCTGCGCTTCCTCGAAGGGGAGGCCGGCTCGCCGTAGCCCGGCGCGCGCGCCGGCTCAGTCCGACTCGTCGTCGCCGGGCGACGGGTCTTCTTTCTCCGCGACCACGCGCCGCGCGTCGGCCCTTGCCTTGAGATCGGCCAGCGTGACCGCGAAGTCGTCGAGCGAGAGCCCACGCCGCAGCACCAGCGCCGGGGGCACGATCCGGTCGCGATCGGCGATGTGACTGGGGCTGCGGTTCTCGCTCCGGGCCTGCATCCACAGCATCGCGGACAGGATGACGGCCGGGATCGCGACGCTGATGGCCACCGCGATCGGCGCGCGCATCGGGCTCGCGTTCACGAGGTGGCCGGAGAGCGCTACGGCCGCCGCGACGCCGACCAGGACGGGCCCAGTCACGGACGACGGCACGTGCCACCCGAGCGCGCCGTTCAGCACCTCGGCCCCCAGGCTTGCCGCGGCGAGCGCGGCGTAGGTGACGAACACCGTCGCCGCGTGGCGCACCCAGCGCGACTCGCCGAACGCGACGCGGCTCGCGAGCGCCCACAGCGCGATCCACAGCCCCGACAGGACCAGGACCGTCAGCAGCATCGTGACGAGGGCGGTCGACAGCTCGCGCGGCTGCGTGGTACTCGTCCACACCTCGAACGCGATCGCGGCGACGCTCACCACGAATCCGGCCGCCAGCATCTTGAGCTCGGTGGCGCGCGCCGGTCGCGACGGCCCGCCGCGGTCCGCCTGCTCGGGCGCCAGGACCTCACGCGCTGTACGCACGCGCAGGCGCGTACGCCCGACGCGAAACGCGCCGTTGGGCAGGGGCACGCGCTCGACGCCGTGCAGGCGCAGGCCGCCGACCTCTACGCCGTTGACGCTGTCGAGGTCGCTGACGAGGACGTTGCCGTCGCCGTCGACATCGATCCGGGCGTGGATCGGGGCGACGAACGGATCGTCGAGCACGATGTCGCACGCGGCGCTCCGGCCGACCGTGACGCGCACCTGGCTGTCGGGCGCTGCGATGCGGTGCCGGGCCCGCACGCGGTCGTGGCCGCCCAGGACCTCGACGACGATCACGGCTTCCATCGGATCGCTTCCAGATAGACGCGGGCGAAGGTCAGCGCCTGATCGGGGGCCACGCCGGTCAGGCTGAGGCTCGACACGAACCCCTGCTTCGATGCGTTCTTGCTCACGACCAGCACGTTGAGGTCGTAGACGCCGTCGAGCTTGCGGTAGGCGCGCAGGCAGACCATCGCGTTCGCCGCGAAGCCGTTCAGGTCGAGGTTCCGCTGCTTGCACGCGAATGGCGCGAGCTGGCGCGGGGCGCCGAAGCTGCCGTGCGGCGTCTTCGCGTTCTGCATCCGGTATGCGAAGCGCCAGGCGTCGAGACTCGGCGTGCTCATGATCTGATGCTGGAAGCTGAGGCCGCCGGCTTGGAGATCTCGGCCGAGGTAGAGCGTCGACTTCGCGTCGCAGCTGACGTGCTCGATGTGGACGGGCTGGTCCGGCGTGGGATCGCCGCCCGCGTGGCACTCGACGAACGCCGCGGGCTTCGCGGGCAGCTCGTACCCCTGGTGGTTCTGGGTCGGTAGTTTCGGCCCGAGCGCCGTCAGCAGCGCCTCGGAGTGCGCCCGCAGCTGGCTCGCGACTTCGCTCCGCGCGCGCATGGGATCGAGCGCGGACTTCTCCGAGCGCGCGAGCAGGGCGACCGCGCGGTCGGCGGGCACCAGGAACGCGACCAGCTGAGAGGCGCGATAGCCGGAGACGTTGATCCCGATGACACCGCCTGCGGCGTCGAATCCGGGTCCGCCGGACATCCCCGGGTTGAGCGCGCCCGAGTAGTGGACGCGCGGCTCGAACGAGTCCTCCACGCGGCCGTTGCTGACCCCCTCGGTGATCGTGAGGCCGACGTCGAGCGGGAATCCCACCGAATAGGCGCGCTCGCCCTTGATGGCGACGTTGGGCCGCAAGGTCAGCGGGCTCGGATCGAGCCCCTGGGCCTCGACGAGCGCCAGGTCGTGACGAATGTCGATCGCGCGCACGAGCACGCGGCCGGTCGCGCCCGTCGGCGTGCGGTACTCGAGCCGATACTTCTCCGGATAGAGGACCGCGTCGCTCACCACGTGCCAGTTCGTGACGAACACGCCGCCGCGCGCGACCGCGAACCCGCTGCCGTGGAAGGCCTCGGCGGTGTTGGTGCCGAAGAACCCCTTGATCTGGATCATCGCCGGCCGCGCGCGATCGAGGATCCCGCGGGCCGCGATCGACGCCGCGGCCGCCGGCGGCACGCTCGCCTGCGGCGCTCCGCTGTCGTCGCGGGCGGCGTCGCCCGCGCGCCGCTCCGCCGTGGCGGCGCACGCCACGCCCAGCACCAGGATCGCGACGAGCAACCGGATCATGACGACGGACCGCCCTCCACCAGGCGGAAGCGTCGCAGCTCGGGGAAGCGATACATCCAGAGCGCCGCCACCGCGATCGTGCCCATGCCGCCGATGAGCACCGACGCGACCGCGCCGAACAGCGCCGCCAGCAGCCCGGACTCGAACTCGCCGAGCTGGTTCGAGGTGCCGGTGAACAGCGAGTGCACGGCGCTCACGCGGCCGCGCATCGCGTCCGGCGTGCCGAGCTGCACGAGCGAGTGGCGGATGACGACGCTGAGCAGATCCGACGCGCCCAGCACCGCCAGTGCCGCCAGCGACAGCGCGAAATTCGTGGACAGGCCGAACACGATGGTGGCGACGCCGAACACCAGGACGCCGGCGAACAGGATCGGGCCGGCGTCGTGCTCGACCGGCCGGCGCGCCAGCAGCAGTGACATCGCCAGCGCGCCGCACGCCGGGGCCGCGCGCAAGAGACCGAGCCCCAGGGGCCCGGTGCCGAGGATGTCACGCGCGAAGATCGGCAAGAGCGCGGTCGCGCCGCCCAGCAGCACCGCGACGAGGTCGAGCGACAGCACGCCCAGCAGCACGCGCCGGCGAAGGATGAACTCGATCCCCGAGAACAGCGACGCCGTGGTGACCTCCTCGCGCGGCCGCGCCGCCCCCGCGCCGCGCATGAACGCGACGAGGACGCCGGCGACGACGTAGAGCGCGGCGACGATCGCGTAGAGCGTGGCCGGCCCCAGGGTGTAGAGCACGCCGCCGAGCGCCGGACCCACGATGCGGGCGGTCTGGCCCGCGGCCGTCACGCCGGCGATCGCGCGCGAGAGCATCACGCGCGGCACCAGCCGCGGCACCAGCGCCGCCCGCGCCGGATTCTCGAACGCGCGCGCGGCGCCGAGCGCCGCCATCGTGAATAGTATCCCGTCGCGGTGGAGCCAGCCGCCGAGGGTGCCGACGGCCAGCACGGCGGTGGCGCCGGCCCCGGCGACGTGACAGATCGCCACCACGAAGCGGCGATCGTAGCGGTCCGCGACCTGGCCGACGACGAGCGTGAGCACGATCGTGGGAGCGAACTGGACGAGGCCGACGAGACCGAGGTCGAACGCGCTCCCCGTGAGGGCGTAGAGCTGCCAGCCCACCGCGACCGTCTGCATGTGCAGCGCCAGCGTCGACAGCACCCTCGAGCCCAGGAACAGCACGAGCGGCGCCTGGCGCAGCGGCGACGGAGTGCCGATGCGTCAGCCTACGGAAACCGAGAAGCGCCCCGGGCTGGCCGGGGCGCTTCCGAGGGAACGGGGGGGTGTCGCCCCCCGGCTCACATCAACCCGTAGAATTTGCCCGCGTTCTCGCAGGTGATCTTGCGGACAACGTCGGCCGGCAGGTGGCCGAACTGCTCCTCGATGTACTTCGACGACTCCGGCCACACCCCGTCGGTGTGCGGGTAGTCCGACGCCCACATGAGCGTCTCGGCGCCCATCTCGTGGATCATCTGGGTGCCGATGCGATCGAACTGGAACGTCGCCTTGCACTGGCGCCGCCAGTAGTCGCTGGGCTTCATCGTCAGGCCGAGGTCGCGGAAGCGATCCTCCCACTCGAAGTCCATGCGATCGAGCGCGTACGGGATCCAGCCGATGCCGCTCTCGCCGAAGGAGATCTTCAAGTTCGGGTACCGCTCGAGCACGGCGGAGCCGATGATCGCGGACAGGATGTTGACCAGGTTCATCTGAAACCCACAAACGCCCTGGAACAGCGCGGCCCGGCGCGCGAGCGGGGTGGTCGCCTTCTCGCGGACGCTGGCCGGCGTGCTCGGGAAGGTGTGGAAGTGCAGCGGCAGGTTCACCTCGTTGACGGCCTGCCAGAGCGGCTCCCAGACGGGATGCCACATGGGCTCCATGTCCCACGAGCACGACAGCTCGATGCCCTTCAGGCCCATCTTCGCCACGCGCCGCACTTCCTGCACGGCGGCGTCGATGTCGCCGTAGGGCAGGCAGGCCAGGCCGATCTGCCGGTCGGGGTAGTGACGGCAGAAGTCCTTGAGCCAGTCGTTGTAGATGCGGAACATCTCCTTCGCCGCGTCGTGGTCGTTCAGACGGGTGGCGGCGCCGAGGATTCCGAAAATGACCTCGGCCTGCACGCCGTCCAGCTCCATGTCCTTGATCCGGAGGTGCGGATCGGTCGGCCGCCGGATGCCCTTCTTGCCGTCCTCGTACAGCCCGACCGCGGCCATTTTGTCGACGCGGTAGTTCTGGCCGGGAACCAGCTTCTGGCCGCCCGGGCCCACGCCCCCGATCAGGCCGAAGGACGTGCCGTTCTTGCAGGTCCAGTGGGGCCCGTCGGGGCCGTCGACGACGTACGGCATGCGCTCACGCAGTGACACCGAGGCGTTGGCGGTGAACAGGTCGTTGGGGATCCAGGGCATATCGATGTGGCAGTCGGCGGAGATCCGGGAATATTGCATCGCGCCCTCCTCTCGAGGCTGCCCCGATGCTAAACCCGCGATACGTACGACGGCAAGCTCCTTGACGTTCGACGGCAAGCGCCTTGACTCGGCGCCGGAACTCGCGATGCTATGAGCGTGGCGACGACCGAGCTGAGCATCGAGAGCCTCAAGCGGCACATCGGACGGCGTCTGGCGTCGACCGACGTCGTTCATCCCGGCCCCGCCAACCAGCTACGCCTGACGTTCGGCCGACCGGAGGCCGAGCTCGCGCTCGGCGATCCGTTGCCGCCGGGCTGGCACGTCATCTACTTCCTCCCGCGCGTCGCGCCCGACGGCCTGCGACCGGACGGCAGCCCGATCGACTCCGGCGTGATTCCGCCGATGCCGCTGCCGCGGCGGATGTTCGCGGGCCAGCAGACTCGCTTCCACCGTCCGATTCGCATCGGCGACGCCGTGCGGCGCGAGACCGAGCTGATGGACGTCGCCCTGAAGACCGGCTCCACCGGCACGCTCGTCTTCACGACCGTCGTGGATCGCGTCTTCACGTCCGAGGGGTTGGCGCTCGAGGAGGAACGCCGCGGTGTCTTCCGGGAAGAGGTGAAGGCCGGAGCGCAGAACGCGGCGCCCCGGCGCGAGGCGGCGCCGAGCGACGTGCCGTGGCGCCGTCTCGTCACGCCCGCCGCGGTGCTGCTGTTCAGATTCTCGGCCCTCACGTTCAACAGCCATCGCATCCACTACGACCGGGCGTGGGCGATGGAGGCCGAGGGCTATCCCGGGCTGGTCGTGCACGGGCCGCTGACGTCGACGCTCCTGATCGACTTCGCCCGGGATCACAACCCCGGGCGGGTCTTCCGGAGCTTCAGCGTCCAGGCGCGCGCGCCGCTCTTCGACACTGCGCCCTTCGAGCTGCGCGGGCGCCCGACGACGGGCGACGCGTGCGAGCTCTGGGCGGTGACGCCCGAGGGCACCGTGGCGACGATCGCCCGCGCGGAGTTCAGCTGAGGTCGGTCGTCAACTGGTAGAGCGGCATCCGGGCCTTGATCTGCTCGTCCCAGCCGCGGGCCCGCACGTCGATCATCAGCCCGTCGGGGCCCTTGTACTTGCGGTTGACCTTGCTGCTCCCCTGGCACTCGGTGGCGCTGGCCGACTCGAGCGTGGCGCACGCCTGCTCGAGGTCGTCCACGTAGAAGCCGATGTGGTGGACGCCCTTGGTGGACGTGCCCTCGCCCAGGTTCGGCGTGTCGTCGCCGCCGTACTTGAGGATCGCGAAGTAGATGTACCCGTCGCTCAGCCAGACGCCCTCCGCGCCGGTGTCGGCCGGCACACGACGCAGCTCGGTCAGGCCGAAGACGCTCTTGTAGAAGTCGGCGGTCTTCGCGGGATCATCGGTCGATAGGGCGATGTGTTTGATCCGTGCCATGGCGTGATCCTCCTTCGTCGCGATCTCGTTGGCGCTTCACGCGACCCCTTCCACGATGCGGATGTCGCGCTCGGCGCCGCTTCCCAGCTCCTTGAGCGCCGCCTGATACCCTGCACTGTCGTGCGCCGCGGTCGCCTGCGCGACGCTGTCAAACTCGATGACGACCACGCGCTGGTTGATTCCGGCCTCGTAGGTCTTGGCGGGCGTGCCGCGAACGAGAAAGCGGCCGCCCCCGGCCTGGATGGCCGGCGCGGCCAGCTTCGCGTAGGCGGCCAGCGCGTCCGGGTTCTTGATGGAGCGATAGGTCGCGATCCAGTACGCCTTGGCCATGGGCTTCTCCCTTCGTTACGCCTTCTTGAACGCGCCCTCGCGGTCGAGCTGCATCAGCGCCTGGACGCCCGAGCTGAGCGTCGGGCCGCCGCCGGGCACCGCCGCGGCCTCGATCGCCTCGAGCAGCTCGCGCTTGGTCGCGCCGTGCTGGACCGCCCGGCGCATGTGGGTGACGACACCGTCCTCCCGGCCGCGATAGGCCAGGATGCCGATGATGACCATTTCCCGATGCTTGATCGAGAGCTCTTTGCCCTCGCCGACCGAGAGCGCGCTCAGCGGCCCGCGCGCCTTGACGTACTCGGGATCTTCTTTCGCCATCCAGTCCCAGAATGGATAGCCGTAGGGGCTGGCGGTCTTGCCGTCGACCTTCTCGCTCATCGTCCCCTCCTGGAGCGTCGCGAGACGCGTCAGGAAGGTATCACATCGGCTGGACGTTCAGCGCGTGGGCCCACAACCCGTTGCGGGACCGAAGATTCCTGCCTAACCTGGAGCTCGATGCCTCCGGCTCCTTCCTCGCTCGCACCGGGGTGGCCCGCGGTCGTTCGGGTGTGGATCGACCGCAACATTCTCGGGCTCGGGCGCGAGATGCGGCTCTCGTACCTTCCGCCCCTGATGGTCTACGTCGCCGCCGGGATCTCCGGGCTCACCGCCATCGTCGGCACGTTCTACGTGAAGGAGCGGTTGGGACTGTCGGCGGAGTTTCTCGCCGGGCTCGCCTTCTGGGCCGGGCTGCCCTGGGCGCTCAAGGTGCCGCTGGGCCACTTCGTGGATCTCGTCTGGCGCTGGAAGGCGACGATGGTGTTCGTCGGCGCCGGGCTGATCACCGCGAGCATCGCCGTCATGATCGGCCTGCTCGGTCACCCGGAGTCGATGCCGAAGGTGCTGACCGTCGAGGCGTGGTACGTGCTCGCCACGCTGCTCGCGCCGATCGGCTACGTCGTGCAGGACGTCGTCGCCGACGCGATGACCGTCGAGGCGGTGCCGCGCGTCGACGCGGAGGGGCGGCCGGTCGACATGGCTGCGCGCAAGTCCATGAACACGACCGTGCAGACGCTGGGCCGGGTCGCGATCATCGGCGGCACCGTCCTCGTCTCGCTCGCCAACGTATATCTGCTGCAGGGTGTGGGCGAGCTGCCGGAGGCCGACAAGGCGCTCGTCTATCTCCGCGTCTACGAGCTGGCGCTGATCATCCCGGTGGTATCGGTGCTGGGCGTCGGCCTCGGGCTCGCCCTGCGCTGGCGCGACACGCGGCGGCTCGTCGCGAAAAACTTCGCGCCGAGCGAGGCGCGGCGGATGCTGAACCCGCACGGCGAGCGGGTCCCGATCAACTGGTGGATTCTCGGCGGTGGCCTCGCGTTCGCGATCGTCTCGGTCGGCGTCGGGCTCGGCGACATGGCTTTTGGCCAGGAGCTCGTCTTCGGCCTCTCGATGGCGGTCCTCGTCTTCCTGATCGGGCGGATCACCGGGGAGCTCGAGCCGCAGGCGCGGCACGTGCTGGTCGGAACGGCGATCGTGGTGTTCATCTTCCGCGCGGTGCCCAGCCCGGGCGCCGGGGCCACCTGGTGGGAGATCGACTACCTCGGCTTCGACCAGGAGTTCCTGGCCGAGCTCTCGTTGATCAGCAGCGTCCTCACGCTGGCCGGGTTGTTCATCTTCCGCCGCTTCATGGCCGAGCGGTCGATCGCCTACATCGTGGGGGCGCTCACGGTGGCGACGACCCTGCTCGCCCTCCCGGTCCTCGGCATGTACTACGGGCTCCACGAGTGGACCGCGGCGCACACGCACGGCATCGTCGACGCACGCGCGATCGCGCTCGTCGACACCGCGCTCGAGTCGCCGCTGGGCCAGATCTCGATGGTGCCGCTGCTGGCGTGGATCGCCAACTCCGCCCCCGACCGGTTGAAGGCGACGTACTTCGCGGTCATGGGATCGTTCGCGAACCTGTCGCTGGTGGCCGCGCAGCTCGGGACCAAGTACCTGAACCAGATCTTCACGGTCACGCGCGAGGTGCGCGACGCGACCGGCGCCGTCGTGACCCCCGCCGACTACCGCGAGCTCGGGAACGTGCTCCTGACGGTGACCATCATCGGCTTCGCCCTGCCGATGCTTTCCGTCCTGTTCGCGAGATTCACCCGATTCCGCAGCGCCTAACCACGCGCCACCGCGCCTGGCTAACGCGCTGGGAGAACGATGACCGCGGGGGTCGTCTGCGCCACCTTGACTGACAGCCGCCACGGCGCTGGGCCGATCTGATCCAGCGCGAAGTACAGGACCGTGTTGCCCTGAACGCGGGTTCCCGAGCCCATGGGAATGCTGACGCCGATTCCGGTCCCCACGCCGACCCCGCCGCCGCTCGAACCGCCGACGCCGATCCCGATTCCGGTGCCGCCGCCGCCATACAGCGGAGGCTGCTCGATCGTCTGTGGCCGCACCGTCGTCTGAGCCGGCGTGATGATCTGGGCGTCCTCGAGGCGATAGCCGCTCGTGTCGACCTCTACGCGGAGCCGGTCGGCGAGCAGCGTGTAGTCGGCCGAGAGCGCCGCGCCGGACGGCGGCGACTCGGGCTTGTAGGGAAGCGACGCCGACGCGCAGCCACCGAGCGCGATCACGAGTGCAGCCAGCCAAAGTCGCGGTCTCATCACGTCTCTCCTATCGTCTCGGTTCGACACTTTCGGCAACGACCTTGACCAGCCCGGCGCCATATTTCGCCGCCTTGTGCGGCCCGACGCCGTGCGCGCGCTCGAGCTCGACGAGATCACGCGGCCGCAGCATCGCGATGTCGCGCAGCGTGCGGTCGCTCGCCACGATGAAGGGCGCCACGCGCTCGGCGCGCGCCACCGTGAGCCGGTGACGCCGGAGCGCCTCGAAGAGCGCCAGCCCCGCCGCGTCGAGCTCGGCCGGCTCGCGCCGGGCGACGCGCGCGGACGCCCGATCGGTCGCCGGCTCGACGGCCGGCGCGGTGGCGTGTTCCGCCGTGCCGGCGCGAAGCGCGCCGGAGGCGAGCTTCGCGCGCCGGGCCATCGGCGGCAGGAGCAGGCGCGCCGGGCGTTCGCCCTTCATCACGGCGCGGCCGTCGTCGGTCAGCGTGACGACCGGACGGTCGCCGCCGTCGAAGCTGACCCAGCCGGCCGACACGCATCGGCGGAGCAGCGCCGTCAGCCACGGCGCCCCGTGCTCGCTCAGGTTGCCGAAGGTCCGGACCTGTGTGAGCCCGGCCCGCTCGAGCCGCTCGTCGGCATCGCCGCGCACGAGCTTGACGGCGAGCTGGAGCCCGAACCGCCCATCGACGCGTGCGACGCCGGAGAGCGCCTTGCGGACGATCAACGTCACCTGCTCCGGATCGCCGGTCTCCGGCTCGTCCTCCAGGGCCAGGCACACGTCGCAGCGGCCACACCCCGCGAGCGTCTCGGCCTCGTCGCCGAAATAGCGCAGGATCGCGTCGTGGCGACAGCTGCCGCCCTCGGCCCAGCGGATCAGCTCGAGGAACATGCTCCACTTGTGCTCGACCACCGCCGGGTCGGGTGTCGCGTCTCCGGTGCCGCGCTCGAGCAGGGCGCGGCGCAGCGGCAGGTCGCTCGGGCTGACGAGCAGCAGCCCGAGGGCGGGCGCTCCGTCGCGTCCGGCGCGGCCCACCTCCTGGTAGTACGCCTCGATCGATCCCGGGGGGCCGAGGTGGACGACCGCGCGGACGTCCGCCCGGTCGATCCCCATGCCGAACGCGTTGGTGGCCACGACGACCTCGAGCGCGCCGGCCGCGAAGTCACCCTGCACGGCGTCACGGGTCTTGCCGTCGAGCCCGGCGTGATAGGCGCGGGCGCGCCAGCCGCGCTCGCTCAACCGCGCGCTCTCTTCGTCCGCCCGCTTTCGCGTCGGCGCGTACACGATCGCCGTGCCGCGCTTTCGGCCCGGGCCCTCGAGCGCCTCCGCGAGCGCGCCGTCGACCAGGCGCTCGCGCTCGCGGCGACCGTCGATCTCTGCGGCACGCAGCGCCAGGTTGGGGCGCGCGAATCCACTGACGATCTGCGGCGTATCGGACGGCAGGCCGAGCCGCGCCAGGATCTCGTCGCGCACGATGGGCGTCGCCGTCGCCGTACACGCGAGCACGCGCGCGCCCGGCAGCTCACCGAGCAATCCGCCGATCTCGAGGTATTCGGGACGAAAGTCGTGCCCCCACTCGCTGATGCAGTGGGCCTCGTCGATGGCCACGAGCGGGCAGGCGAGCGCGCCGAGCAGCGAGCGGAAGCCGGGGAACGCGAGCCGCTCGGGCGCCACGTACACGAGCGCCGGCTCGCGCCGCGCGATCCGCGCCATGCGCCGACGCATCTCGGCCCCGTCGAGCGTGGAGGCGAGGTACGTCGCGCGGACACCGCGGGCTTCGAGCGCCTGGACCTGATCGGCCATCAACGCCACCAGGGGCGACACCACCAGGGTCGTGCCCGGCAGAATCGTCGCGGGCAGCTGGTAGCTCAGGCTCTTGCCGCCGCCGGTCGGCGCGACCAGCAGGAGCCGTCCGTGAGCGAGCAGCGTGTCGATCGCCTCGCGCTGGCCGGGACGGAACGCGACGTGCCCCAGCCGCCTGAGGGCGGCATCGACCTCGGCCCCCGACGGGCCCGCGGCGTCGCGCGCGGTGTCCGTCACGAGGGCTTGCGCCTCCGTGCCTCGATCCATCGATCCATCTTCACCTCGAGGATGCTCAGGGGCATCGCTCCGAAGCTCGTCGTGGAAGGCGCGAGCGCGAGCAGTCTCTTCACGTCACCCGTCATCCGTGTGATATAGCAGACACCACGCCACGCGTCACCGCGTATCCGAGGGTAGCGGAAGCCGATGAAACTGGATATCAGATTCGGTGGGTATCAGGAGCCCGCGTCGATCCACAATCGCGCGGCCGCGCGCTTCGGCGAGCGGCTCACGCAGGCGCTCGGCGAGCGCGTGGGCTTCGAGCTGATCGGCAGCATCCTGAAGCTCGGCCGACCCTCGGGCGACCTGGTGCCGATGGTCGAGCGCGGCGAGCTGTCGTTCTGCTACATGTCCACCGTCCGCTTCTCACGATCGGCGCCGGACCTACAATTGCTCGAGCTGCCGTTCCTCGTGAAGGACCGCCGCACCGTGTTCCGCGCGCTCGACGGCGAATACGGCGAGCGTGCCGCGGGCCACGTCGCCGAGCGGACACCGTGCCGGCTGCTCGGCTACTGGGACAACGGCTTCCGGCACCTCTCGAACCGCGTGCGGCCCATCCGCCGTCCCGACGACTGCCGCGGCATCCGCATCCGCACCCAGACGAGCGACCTCCACGGCGAGGTCTTCCGCGCGCTCGGCTTCGAGCCCATTGCGTCGGACGTCAAGGAGTTCGTGGAGCAGATCGGTGGCGATCGCTTCCAGGCGCAGGACAATCCGCTCACCAACATCTACAACTTCGGCGTCCACCGCCACCATCGCTACATCACGCTCAGCGGTCATTTCTGGGGCGCGTCGGCCCTCGTGTGCAACGCCGCCCACTACCGGAGCTGGCCGGCCGAGGTGCGGGCGGCGGTCGACGTCGCGGCGCGCGAGGCGACCGCGTATCAGCGTCAGCTGGCGGCGGCCGAGGACGACGAGATCATGGCGAAGCTCGATCCTGCCGCGAACGACGTGATCCGGCTCACCGACAGCGAGCGCGGGGCGTTCATACGCGCGGTGCAGCCGGTCGTGGAGAAGTATCGCAAGCAGCTCGACGCCAAGCTGTTCGCGTACCTCGAGGCGTGACGCGCGAGACTACCGAAGTGCGGAGTCGCTGGGCCCTTGGACGATGAAGTGCTTCTGCGCCGCCGGCATCTCGACTTCGATCGGCTTGGGATCGATCGAGGCGCATCCGACGAGCAGGAGGAACGCCGCGAGTCCGATGTACCTGAGAGCCGCCATGGTTCCTCCCGCCACGCGAAGTGTGGCCAGGAGGATACGGTGGTGGTCGCTCTGGTGTCAATGGCGGATCCGTATCAGTGGCGGCGTTTGACCGCCCCCCGTATTCCGGAAGAGGCGGCCACCAAAACGACAACGGCGCGGGCCGAGGCCCGCGCCGTCATCAGGTGCGTCGATCCGTGAACGTCGCTACTCGGTGCCGCCGCTGTCGCCGGCCTGGATCTCGTGGGTGCGATCCGGGAACGACACGTAGGGAAGGTTCAGCGGCTGCTTGTTGAACATGGCCTTGCCGTCCTCGAAAGTGACCTGGGTGGCCGGGTACTGAGGCTCCGTCGAAACGCTCTGACCCTGGACGCCCGACGCCTGTCCGGCGACCTGCGGGGCGGACTGAGCGGTCGGGCACGGGCCGAAGTTGGTACCCTCAGCACCGTACGAGCCACCGCACCAGGCCCCGACCGGCGCCTGCGCGAAGGCCGGAACGGCGAACGCAACCACCGCGAACAGCGCTACGACTCCTGTCCACTTCATCGTTTGACTCTCCGTGTGTTGAAATTCACTGCACCAACTTCTGCCCACCCAAACATCCGGAAACTTATACCTGCCTTGGTGCAACGCATGTGCCACCGATGACTTATCGACGCCGAGTGTTGCTGCGATGTGCATTTAGCTCTCGAGCGGGTGCCGAGCGACGGGGGGAGGATGGCTCCGATTGTCGGAAAATGGTACCGACCGTGCCGCCTTGACAGGGCAGGTGTCTTGACACCGCGCCCGGCCTGGAGCAGCCTCGCGTGAGATCGGAACTCTAGACGGGAGACAGGCGATGAGGACGGACGTGATCGAGCCGCGGATGGAGCTGGAGCAGAACCTTCACATGTATCGGCAGATGGCGAAGATTCGCGCCTTCGACGAGCAGGTGAACGAGCTCTACAAGAGCGCGAAGATGCCGGGCCTCGCTCATCTATATATCGGCGAGGAGGCGGTGGCGGTCGGCGTGTGCGAGGCGCTGCGCCGCGACGATTTCATCACGAGCACGCATCGTGGCCACGGCCACTGCCTGGCCAAGGGGGCGTCGGTCAACCGGATGTTCGCGGAGCTGCTCGGCAAGGAGTCGGGGTATTGCCGCGGCAAGGGCGGCTCGATGCACATCGCCGATCCCGACACCGGCAACCTCGGCGCCAACGCCATCGTCGGCGGCTCCGCCGGCATCGCCACCGGCGCGGCGCTGTCCGCCAAGATGCGCGGTAGCGATCAGGTCGCCGCGTGCTTCTTCGGCGACGGTGCCCTGGGCCAGGGGCTGCTCTACGAGACGATGAACATGGCGGCGTTGTGGAAGCTGCCGGTCATCTACGTGTGCGAGAACAACCTCTACGGCGAGTACACGCCCTGCGGCGACACCATCGCCGGCGAGATCCTGGCGCGCGCCCGCGCCTTCGGCATCCTCGCCGAAAGCGTCGACGGGCAGGACGTGCAGGCCGTCAACGCGACCATGCGTCGGCTGGTCGAGCGCGCGCGGCGCGGCGAGGGCCCGGCGTTCCTCGAGTGCAAGACCTATCGCTACTACGGTCACCACGTCGGCGACGTCAACCGCGAGTACCGCACGCGCGAGGAAGAGCGCGAGTGGATGACCACTCACGATCCGCTCCAGACGCTGGCCGGGCGGCTCAGCCAGCAGGGGCTCGCCGACGCGAGCGTCTTCGAGCGCATCGGCAACGACGTGAAGGCCGAGATCGACACCGGCGTGCAGTACGCGCTGGCCGCGCCCTATCCGGCCGCGAGCCAGGTGGACGAGGACGTCTACGCGTGAGCCTGAGCCCCGACGAGTTTCGCGCGCACCTGGCGCTGGCGTCAGCCACCGCCGGCCTCACGCTTCCTGACCTGGTCCTGCCCACCGCCCACCACGTCATCCTGCGAGGGATGCGCTTCCACTATCTCGACTGGGGCACGCGCGGCCGGGCGCCGATGCTGTTCCTGCACGGCGGCGGCCTCAACGTCCACACCTGGGACCTCGTCTGCGCGGCGCTCCGGCTCGAGCGCCACTGTCTCGCCCTGGACCAGCGCGGCCACGGGGACAGCGAGTGGTCGCCCGAGATGGATTACGCCATCGAGAGCCATGCCGCCGACCTGGACGCCTTCGTCGACAGCTCGGGGCTCGATCGCTTCGTCCTCGTCGGCATGTCGCTGGGCGGCGCCACCTCGCTGGCCTGGGCTGGTGCCCACAGCCGGCGGCTCGCCGCGCTCGTGCTCGTCGACGTCGGCCCGGAGACTCGCCAGGCGGGGCGCGCGAAGATCGCCGCGTTCACCTCGGAGGCGACGCCGCTCGATTCGGTCGAGGACTTCGTGAACCGCGCGCTGGCCTTCAACCCGCGCCGCAACGCCACGCTGCTGCGCCGGAGCCTGCTCCACAACCTGCGACAGATGCCTGACGGCAAATGGATGTGGAAGTACGACCAGCGCCACCGCGGGCGCGCCCTCGACCCGGCGGCTACCGAGCGACGCCGCGAGATCCTCTGGTCGGCGGCGGCCAAGGTGACCTGTCCGACGCTCGTCGTGCGCGGCGCCGAGAGCGACGTGTTCCACGACGAGGACGCCGAGCGGTTGGCCCGGGCGCTGCCCGACGGCCGGTGGGTGAAGGTCGAGCGCGCCGGCCACACCGTACAGGGCGACAACCCGGCCGGGCTGCTGATCGCGCTCCGGAAATTCCTGAGCGAGGTGACCGCGGAGCCACGTCGGGTCT
>QHSI01000086.1:12416-13890 GCA_003221515.1 Candidatus Rokuibacteriota bacterium | reverse complement strand
CCCGGACGTTCGTCTCTTCCGAGAGCCCGTTGAGCAGGTCGGACATCCAGGGCCTGAGCTCTGGATCCTTTTCGAGCGCTTGCATGACGGTGCGCTCCGCCGCGCCGAGCGCGTGTCGTCGGGACATGGGTGGCGGCGGCTCGGTGAGGTGCTTCGCGATGATGGCATCGCGAGTCGCCGCCTCGAAGGGCGGCGCGCCCGCGAACATCTCGTAGACGATCGTGGCGAACGCGTAGATATCCGTTTTCTCCGTCACCGGCGCTCGGCGAATCTGCTCGGGCGAGAGATACTCCGCCGGGCTCAGATCGAGATCGAGTACGTTCGGCGGCGTGGACGTGTCCAGCAGGCCGACCACCTCCACGTCCATCAGCTTGACCCGTCCATCGGGGAAGACCATGACGTTTCTTGGGCGCAGCCGGCCGTGGGCGAGGCCGGTGTTGTGGAGCCTCTCGACCGCGCCGCCGAGAGCGAGCGCCCAGCGTCGCGCCCTGCCGACGTCGAGTGCCTTGCCCGCGCCCATGAAGTCGCTCAGGCGACGGCCTTCGAGGAGCTCCATGACCGCGAAGGGCTGTCCCGACTCGGCCTCCCCGAGCTCGAGGACGCGGACGAGCCCCGGGTGGCCCGCCGAGACGGTGGCGATCGACCGGCCCATGCTTCGGACCGCACGGACGACGTTGGGAACGGCGGCGAACGCGCGCGGAAGGAATCGGACCGCGACTCGCTGCGCGGTCACCTGGTCTTCGGCGGCCCACACGGTTCCGAGTGCGCCGGATCCCAGCTCGCCGACGATCCGGTAGCGGTCCCGAAGCCGCTGGCCGATGTGCGTGCGCTCGCCGACATCGCGGCTCATACCGGTTCCTCGGCGGAGCTCATGCCCGCCCCCTTGCGCCGACTCAATAGGGAATCTTCAGTCGCCGCGCCACGTCGCGGTGGATGTCGTAGTCGAAGTCGTTCGAGACGACGATCTCCTTGTACTGAATCGACGCGAGAATGTCCTTTCCCTCGGGAGCCCAGTTGAGCTTGAGCAGCGCCCGCTGGATCTTGGTGACGACGCTCCGGTAGACGCGCGGATGGACGGCGAAGGGCTGAGGCGCGACTTCCTCGGTTCGCGTGAGAACGACCAGCTTCTCGCGCTGCGCCGGATCGAGCGCGTTGAAGCTCCGGGGGACGCCGCCGGCCGCCGCCGCCTTGCCGTCCAGGACCGCGCGATAGGCCGCGTCGTGGGAGCCGGTGTACATGGTCTCGACTTGATCGGGCGCGACGCCGACACGGGCCAGGTAGCTCTGCACGAGCAAGGTTCCGCCGATCGCGTCGGGGGCCGAGTAGGCGATCTTCTTGCCCGTCAGCTCCTTGGGCGACTTCACCTCGCCATCCTTGAGCGTGACGAGCAGCCCGGCGATCCGCGTGGTATCCCGCGCGATCGCCATGTAGCCGAGCCGCTTGCTCGCCTGGATATACGTGAGCGGGTTGCCCC
>QHSI01000086.1:0-12300 GCA_003221515.1 Candidatus Rokuibacteriota bacterium | reverse complement strand
GCGATGAATACGCTCGAAATCGTCAGTGGGCATCCACGCATCGTCTGTCCTCCAATAACACCGATCAGGGCCGCATATAAATGTATCCCTGCTCCTGGAGCTCCATGATCCGGACAACGCCACCCTGCGGCAGAATGAGCGACTTGGGCGGCAGCTGCTCCGCCGTAATGCTGAAATTCTTCATCGTGTTCCCGCACGCGCCGAAGGTCATGCCCTGTAGCTGCAGGGCGTCCAGCATCTGCAGGAGCGCCGGCTCCATCTGAACGAACGACTTCAGCGCCGGCCCGAAGACCACGAGCTCGAGGGATTCGACGTTCTGCCATCCGCCGACTCCAGCCACGTGATTTCGGATGTTCCCCAGGACGAACTTGGCCTTATCAAGGCCCGCATCGTCGAGCTGGTAGACGACCCGGTGCTTCCGCGCGTTCTCCTTGAGGTGGGATGCATCGGCCGCAACCATCGTCATCAGAACAATGGCGACCACGAAACCTGGAAACCAGCTGCGCCAAACGCTCATTCGACCTCCTCCTCGCGGGTGAGCACCGAGAATACTCCAAGATCCGTGCCACGGACGCGATATCTGAGAGGACGTCCGCCGTCCACCGTCTCGCCCTCGTACAAGCAGAGTTTCCAGGGGATGCGCGCGGGCATCGCGCGGCCCAGCGAACCGGCGACGGCCAAGGAGACTGAAGGTTCTTGCACACAGGGTGCAAGCGCATGCATCGGACATCCCCGGGGGAGACTCCGGTCCGCGCGTCTTGTCGCAAAGAGTCGATGAGCGCGAAGGATCTCGGTCAGCTTGCCGAGGAGCCCGGATGCGGTATCAGCGGGTAGCCGGAAGCCGCGAGGGAGGACGATATGCCCCGCTATGTCAAGATATGCGAGGCCCGACGGCGCTCGATCAGTGGCGGATTCCCGAGTTCGTAACCGTCCGGGGCGACCGGCTTCTGTGGCACGAAGGGCTCGGGAGGGTCGCGCGACCGAAACCAGGCATGCTTGAGGAGTTCCTCGGGCTCGCGGATCAGAGGCATGCCAGAGGGCAGCGACCCGACTGACCTCCGGTGATATTGCCGCCCGGCCGCGCCAAGCTGGTGACGAGCCCGCTCCCAACCGGATCGGCAGCCCAAGTGCGGTGACGAGTTGTATTTGCCACCGTCGATGGGTATCTTCATTGTAGATACCGCACTCAAATGGGGAGGCCCACGAGCATGCGCGTTCAAGTTCAGAAGTGGGGCAACAGTCTTGCCCTGCGCATCCCGAAGCCGTTCGCCGAAGATGTTGGCGTCAGCGAAGGCACGGTGGTCGATGTATCCATCTCGAAGGGACGGTTGATCGCGGCACCTGTCGCGCCACGGCGGGCTCGTCTGGAGGATCTGCTTCGGCGCGTTACGAAGCGCAATCTGCACGGCGAGGTGGAAACGGGACCCGCGATCGGCCGTGAGGCCTGGTAGTGCCGCGTCGCTACGTACCGCGGCGGGGTGATATTGTCTGGCTCTCGTTCACGCCGCAGGCAGGGCATGAGCAGGCCGGCCGCCGACCCGCGCTCGTGTTGTCCCCGTCGGCGTACAACCGCAAGGTTGGCCTGGCCCTGTTTTGCCCCATAACGAGCCGCGTCAAGGGATACCCTTTCGAGGTGACAGTCCCCAAGGGCCTTTCGGTAGCCGGGGTCGTTCTGGCCGACCAGGTGAAGAGCCTGGACTGGCGAGCGCGGCGCGCAGAGTTCGTCGACCGTCTTCCTGATGCGGAGGTCAGCGGAATTCTGAGCTTGGTGATGGCGCTCCTGAGCGAAGGCGACGCATGATTGTTGGTCAACGAAGAACCCGGTGCCGGCGCCGAACTGAGAAGCAGTGTCAGCTGAGACAATGCGCGGTCTCGACCATGCGCAGTACGGCCGCTGCATCCACCCGGCGCCGAAACCAGACGACCAGCGCCTCCGGGGGAAGGTCTGCTTCGGCACAGTTCCGGCTCTCGTCGATGCAGAGGATCAGGTTTGACAAACGAGCGGCTCGGTACATGGAAGCGCTCGTAGTCCTCCCCACTACCTCCACATCCGAGACCCTTTCGAACCCCAGGACGCTCGAGTAGAACGCGGTCGAGCGCTCCATGTTCTCAATCGTCATCCCGACGGCGCCGACCGCCCGAATCAGCCCGGCTGGCTGCGCGTCCAGGGCCCGTTCGGGCGGAACCCCGAGGCCAACCGCGAGGAGAACCAGGACCCCCGCGAGCATCCGTTTCGGCGTCCTCATGACTTCTCCGGTCTCTTCCGGGCGCCGCGTTACTTGAGCCGCTCGAGCAAGTGATCCCCGACGCGGAGCGGGCTGCCATAGAACCCTCCCCTAAGCTCCGCGAGCGGAGCGACCAGTCAAACGAGCCAGCGAATCAGCCGCGCGAGACGGTTACCGCCTGCAGCCGCCCGGTCAAGCGGAGGCGCCAGGAACGCGTCCACACCGAAGCTGCGGCCGGCGTCCGTCAACAGGAAGAGGACCGGGAACATGATCAGCATCGTGTAGGTCCAGCCCCACTCGTGTGGCACGCTCAGGATGCCGATCGTGATGTTGGCGGCCATACCGATCGCCACCACGGAGGCGAGCCGTGTGCCGAGCCCGAGGATCAATGTCGCGCCGATGAAGGTCTCGGTGATCAGCACCATCCATCCGAAAAAGGTCCAGTGCGGGATCATGACGTTGACCAGGAAGCTCTTGTGGGCGGCCACGGTGGGATATTGGATCTGCTGCTGGACCCAGTACCAGAGCCCGCCACCGGACTTCCGGCCGAAGTCGTCCGACGGCACCTTCCAGCCCGACTGTTGCCACCAGAGGTAGCCGTAGAGGATGCGCGCCAGCCCGAGAGGCCAGAGCGGCGCGATCGCCCGGAACCAATCAGCGCGGCTTTGCTCCCTTCTCGGTGTCTCCTGGCCGTTTCGAAGGGACTCGGTCATCGGCGTTTGGGTCTGTAGTGTTGTCGGCATCGCCTTACCCTCCAGGCCTCGCGCTTCAGTGGGCGCGGGCGCCGTAAGTACACCGGAAAATGCAGGGCTGCAAGTTGTCGTGATGAAGCTTGGCGCAAAGGACCCTCTGCAACCCTTGACTGGCCACGTATAGCTGGGCCGCAGCGAGCATGCCGAGGAGCGGCGCGATGATGTAGATCCAGAGCGCCGTCCACACCTGGGCGTACATTCCCGAGCCCACGGTGCGAGCGGCGTTCATGCGTCGAGCATCAGCCGCAAGACTCGGGAGAGTTTTTCGCGGCTCACGATCGACAGGAGCCGGCGCTCCCCGCCCCCGGGCTGATCCATCGCCTCGAGGTGCTCGCGAAACTCCGGCCGGTTCCGGATGAACCAGTTCAGGCGGCGCTTGAAACCGGGGAGCCGGTCGACAACATCCGGCTCCAGGGTCTCCACCGCGAGCAACGGAATGAGCCCGACCAGGGAACGCACTTTCATGTACTGGCGCTCGACGGTCACAATCGTGTCAAGTCTTACTGGGGCGCGAACGTCTCAGCCGGCGGCAAGCTCATGCCAGGCGCGCACCGTCTCGGCGACAGACCACGCTTGCGCAATACACCCGCGCGGGGCAAACGGCGAATCGCCATCGAAGATCTCGGCGACGGACCCGAGCCCGTAGTCGCCGAGGTGATGGGCCATTGGCGAGAGAAAGGAACGCGCCACCTCGGCGTTGCCGTACACCTTGAAGTGTGCGAGCGCGAACGGGCCGAGGAGGAATGCCCACACCGTGCCCTGATGATAGGCGCCGTCGCGGTGCCACTGATCGCCACCGTAGTGGCCCTGGTACTTCGGGTGGCCCGGGGCGAGACTCCTGAGCCCGGAGGACGTCAGGAGATGGCGGGCGCACGCATCGACGATCTGGCGCTGGCGTTGGGGCGAGAGCGGGCTCTCGCGGAGCGAGACCGCGAAGATCTGGTTCGGCCGGAGTTCGTCATCGTTTGCGTCGGGCGAGTCGATGACGTCGTAGCAGTATCCGGTGCGCTCATTCCAGAAACGATCGAATCCAGCTTTCACGCGCGCGGCCAGCTCGTCCCACGGCTTGGAAGGCTGCGTCAGCCGCTTTGCGAAGCCGGCCATGGAGCGGAGCGCGTTGTACCAGAGCGCGTTGATCTCGACGGCCTTGCCAGTCCGTGGCGTGACGATCCAGTCACCAACCTTGGCGTCCATCCAGGTGAGCTGGACGCCGGGCTCGCCCGACCTGAGGAGACCGTCGGCGGAATCTTCCTTGATCCCGTACCGCGTGCCCTCACGGTGGAACCGCACGATCTCTTCGAGCACGGGGAACAGCTCTTTGAGAAGCCCGTCGTCAGCCGTCGCCGCGTGATAGGCCCGGATCGCCTCGAAGTACCAGAGGGTCGCGTCCACGGTGTTGTACTCCGGCGCCTCGCCGGCGTCGGGAAACCGGTTCGGCAGCATGCCGTGGTCCACGAACCGGGCGAACGTCGTGAGAATCCGCCGGGCGATGTCCGCGCGACCGGTCGCCAGCGCCAGTCCCGGCAGTGCGATCATCGTGTCGCGTCCCCAGTCGCCGAACCAGTGGTAGCCGGCGATGACGGTCATGCCGTCAGGGTCCGCGGGAGTGGGCCGTCTCGCAACGAACTGGTCGCTGGCGAGCACGAGGTGCTTGATCCAGTCGGGGGCCGTCCGCGCCTCGGGGCGGGCGCGCTTCCAGGCGTCGACTAACCCCTCTTCGTGTTGCGCCCGCCGCTCCCACGCCTGCTCGCCTTCGAGCGCGGGCGACGACTCGGTCGATAGCACGAGGGTCAGCGCCTCGGCGGGCGCGAGTGAAGCGGAGAACGTCCCGGCGTGCAGATGATCCTCGATCGCGTCGAGCCCGCGCTCGCGCTCACCGGGAAGGTCGAAGTCCCGATACCAGGTATGCGCGACCTGCGTTTCCGCGCCATCGGCCAGCAACCAGAGCGGCGTGGCACGGTCGAACGCCTTCACGCGGAGCCCGTGCGTGACGGGTGCCACGTCCATCTGCCAGCCGTCGCCGCGTGTGGACCCGTGATAGTCGCGGTAGTTCACGAACACCTTGAGCTTGAGTGCGAGACGGCCGCGTGCCCGCAGTACACGATAGCGGACGTACGTCGTGTTGAAGCCCTGCTCCATCCAGACACGCTTTTCGATGAGCGCGTCGGCGACCGCGTAGGTCCACACCGGTGTCGTCCCTTCAAGGGTGAAGCGCTCGATCATCCGGTACCCGTGGGGGTCGATCGTGTTTCCGGCCCAGCGGTTGGCGAAGAGCGGTAGCGCCAGACCTTCGTACTCCGCGATCTCATCCACCTTGCTGCAGAGAAGGGTGCGACCGAGCGGTGGCTTGAGCGCGGCGACGAGGAGTCCGTGGTACCGCCGCGTCAGGGTGCCCGCCACCGTCCCCGAGGCGAATCCGCCGATCCCGTTGGTACAGAGCCACTCCCGGCGTTCGGCCGACGCCAGATCGCCGCAGATCTCTCGCCCCCAGTCGATGATCACTCGCGGCCCTCCTTCAAGGTCCCCCTTGAACACTCCCGTCACCCCGTTCGACACGCCAGCGCGGCGCGCGGGTTCGTGGTCAGGCAATCGGGACGAATCGATGCTCGTGCGAGACGTTTCCCAACTGCAGGATGACACCTCGCTGGTCTCGCTCGGCGGTTGCCGTCTTCTTCTTCATCAACGGCTCGGCGACGAAGGGCGCGCAGAGCGCCACCGCGCCCGCCGAGGAAGCGCAGACCGCCCGCACGTAGGCCGTGAAGGCTCCGCGTTCAGGGCGCGTGTCTCGCCGCGCGCAGCGCGGTGGAGAGAAACGCATAGCCCGCGCGTACGGTACCGAGAAGCGTGCCAGAAACCTTGGAGCGACCCGCGAGTCGAGCTGTATGCGACACCGGCACTTCGAGGATCCGCGCGCCGAGCACCGCGGCCTTGACCACCATCTCCACAGGCCACCCGAATGCGCGGTCTTGCATGTCGAGGCGCCGCAGCAGGTCCACGCGGACGGCGCGTAACGGGCCGAAGTCCGTGATCGGCACGCGCCATCGCCAGGCCACGAACCGCGCGACGAGCCGAGTGCCGGCCGCCGCATGCATGGGATGACGCCCCACCAGTTTCCGCGCGCCGAGCACCAGGTCCGCGCGGCCGGTGAGGACGGGATCCAGCACCAGCGGGATCTCCTCCGGTCGCTGACTGCCGTCCGCGTCGAGGAACACAGCGACGCCAGCGTCGAGCGGGAGCGCGGTGACCCCAGCGAAGCAGGCAGCTCCGTAGCCGCGCCTCGGCTCACTCACCACACGGGCTCCCGCATCACGGGCGACAGTGGCCGTCGCGTCGGTGGAGCCGTTGTCCACGACGATCACCTCGGCGATGATGTCACGCGGCGTTCGGCGAACAAGATCGCCGACGACGGCGGCCTCGTTCAGCGCGGGTACGATCAGGACCGCCTTCATCCTGCTCTGGCCCGGGCGCGCACACTCGGAAGCCATCCGAAGGCCGCGCGGAGCTTTACGGCGCCGGCGATCGCCAGCGGCGCCGCTTCCACGAGCCTGGCCCACACCGGGATCGTCCACGGTTCGGACAGGAAGAAGCTGTACGCGAAGCCCACGGTGCCGGTGAAGGTGATCAGCGGGACGGAAGGTGTCACCGCCAAGAACGGGACGAGCCACACGACGTACCACGGAAAGACATTTGCGCCGAGCACGATGACGCCCGCCACCATTGGCACGGTCCGCACGGCAAGGCCGCCGGCTTGCCCCCGCGACGCGACGACGACGATCCAGGCGGCGGTCGCCGCGAGCGCCAGCAGCGGCTCGTTCACGAAGGTTCGCACAAGGCCGGGATTGAAATACTCGGCAGAGACGTAGCGCCAGATCGGCGTGATTGGCCAATAGTCAAGTCCGCCCGCAGCGATCGTGCCCGCAACGACGACGGTCCCGAACAGCGCGTACACCGATAACCGGCGCCGACCGGGCAGCAGCAGGAGCAGCGCGGCGGGATAGAGCTTCACGAGGGTGCCGATGCCCAGCAAGATGGCCGCGAGGCCGTCCCGGCGCCGGGCGGATGCCAGCGCCGCGGCGGTGACCGTCGCGAGCACCAGCGCATCCAGGTGGCCACTTCCCCAGATCTCGACGAGGAGCAGCGGGTTCCACGCGTAGATCGTGAGCCGGCCGAGCGGTATGTCGAGCGTCCGAAGCAGGAGGGCGAGTGCGGCGAGGGCGAGCAGCTCGGCAATGCCGAGCGCGAGTTTCATGGCGAGTACGTCGTCGGGCGCGAACCGGTACACCACGCGAAAGAACGCCAGCGCGACAGGAGGGTACACGGTGCGCCACGTCGAGTGGTTCAGCCTCGGGTAGATGTTGGGGTCGCGCAGTCCCGCGACCTCGGGAGCCACTGGGGCGTAGGCGTAGGGATCGATCCCGACGCTGGAAACCCGGGCGTCCCAAACATACCGGTAAGCGTCAGTGGAGAGTGAAGGCACGGCCGGAAGCAGGAGCATGCGGCTCAGGACACCGACCGTCAGGATCACCACGACGGTGACCCGGCCGCGGAGCTGAGCCGTCACGAGTGCGCCGCACGCGTAGGCCAGCCACGCGAGGGTAAAGAGCGCCAGGAACGTGCGCGGCGCCAAGACGAGGTTCGACACCCGCGCTAGCCCCCAGCACGTGGCGCCCAGCGCCAGACCTGAGCCGACCAACAGAAGGACTGTGCTCGCGCGCTCGGTCGTTGGCGACGCGCAGAGCCATCTCGTAACGTCGCGAACGGTCAGCACGCCAGGGTAGACTCGCATCGATGGTCCGAGAGCCGAGGGTCGGGCGGAGGGAGGGAGGCGCCATGCCGTTCGGAGGCCGAGCGATCCGCTGGTCGATGATCGTCGGGACGTTGCTGGGTGGCATCGGCATCGGCGCGACCGGCCACCGTCTCGCCGCGGCGCCGCCTTCGTTCACCGAGGCCCCGCTTCTGCGCACCGACCTGGCGGGAATCGACAACTACGAGCTGATCGTCTCCCGGCTGGAGACCGCCCCAGGCTGGTCGCATGGCCGGCACTATCACGCTGGCCACGAGATCGTATACGTGCTGGAGGGCAACGGCGCGCTGGTCGCCGATGGAAAGCCGGAGCAACGCCTGCAAGCCGGTACGATATCGTACGTGCCTTCGGGGCAGATTCACGCCGGACGCAACACGAGCCGGACGGAGGCGTTGAAGTTCCTCCTGTTCCGGATCCATGTGAAGAGCCAGCCGATCTCGATCGAGCTGAACTGACCGCCGACATGGCGTCGGTCCGCGACCACTACGACACGGTGCTGTCGGAATACTATTCGCGCATGTTCGGCGAATTCGACGCGAAGGTCGCCGAGCAGCCGGACGGCTGGCGCTTCCGCAAGGGCGTCTACCGTAAGTTGCGGCTCACCCCCGTCGAGCGGCACCAGGCCCCGGCTGGGATGGTCGCGCTCGTCGGTGTTTCTGTGGGCCAGCGCCGTTCCTAGGTCGCGAGCCGTCCTCGTCAGCGCCGACACGGTTGGATGGCCTCGGGCCGGGGCACCACCTCGGGCCGAGCGAACACGGCGAGGTATCCGTCTGCCGGCGCCAGCGAGAGGAAGTCGATCTGACGATAGCCAACTGCGCCTAGCTCACAGCGGAGCAGCACCGGGGGCGTGCCGTGCTCTCGGGTGGGCTTGTCGTTGTCGATGACCGCCACCCGGCCGCTTGGCGACAGGGCCGGGCGCAGCCGGTAGAGGAATTCGTACGGATGCTCGATCTCGTGATACATGTGCGCCAGGAGCGCGAGGTCGACCGATTGCTCGGGAAGTCGCGGATCGGCCGGCGTGCCGTGCACGAGGGTCACTCCGGCGACGCCCTCGTGTGTGAGCCGGGCCGCCAGGCGATCGAGGTAGGGCTGCGAGACATCCTCGGCGTAGATCGTCGCGCCGTGTCCCAAACGCTTCGCTAGCCGCACCGTGTAATAGCCATCACCGGCACCGATGTCGGCGACTCGCATCCCAGGCGTGACGCCCAGCCGGTTCATGACTCGCTCTGCCTCGCGGTGCCGGTCGCGCTCCGCCTCGGTTGAGTAGGCGGGTGAGATGATCGGCGCCACCGGGCGATCGACCGGTGGGAAGCGCATCGGTTGTGCGCTAGGAGCGCCGACGGCGTAGAACGCAGCCGCCCAGGCCGCGACGACGACGCGAGCCGATCGGATCCACTTCCCGCGACGCCCCGCTTCGACGACACACCGCGGTGCGTCGCGAGCGCCGTGAGCGGCGAGATCATCCACGCGAGTTCTCTCGCCGCCGTGCCGCCAGCAGCACCCCGACGATTGTCATGCTGTCGACGATGTCGCCATCCAGTACCATCCGGAGCACCGTGTCGAACGGAAAGGCGCGAACTTCGATGAACTCCGTTTCGTCGGGGGTCGTCTCCGTGTTGTCGAGGCCGTCGGCCAGGAACAAGTGCGCCGTCTCGTCGACCACGCTCTTGCTCGTGTGATACGTGCTCACGTGCACAAGATGCCGTGCCCGATAGCCGGTCTCCTCAGCGAGCTCCCGCTGAGCCGCCTGCTCGAGAGTCTCACCCGCGTGCACACCCCCGGTCGGCATCTCCCAAGTCGGACGTCCGGCTACGTAGCGGTACTGCCGGACGAGCAGGACCGTGTCGGGATCGACGAACGGCAATAGACCGACGCAGTGACCGCAGGACACCACGCCATAGACTGTGGTCCGGCCGTCGGGCAGCGCGACGAGGTCCTCGCGCACCGAGATCCACTTGTTCGCGTAGACAGGCCTCGACGACAACGTCCGCCACGCAGTCTCGCTCTTGCTGGTCACCGTCGCCAGCTCGCCAGGAAGCGACGCGTCTGGCACGCCGTGGTCGTGTTGTCGGCGTCGAGTATCGCCCGCAGCCGTTCGAGGTCGTCGGGCGTGTCGACATCGAACCACGACGGCAGGCAGGCGGCCCGCAAGCCTGCGGCAGCAGCGCGACGCAGCGTGACCGCGAGCACGTCCGACGTGCTCCACGGCACGGCGTCGAAGAGCTCGCGATGCGCGAGACGCACGCCGATCAAGTAGTATCCACCATCCTCTGTCGGCCCGAGTATGACATCAGGCCCCGGTCCGCTCAGGGAGTGCACCGCTTGCTGCAGGAAGTCGCTGGGGAGGTTGGGCGTGTCGCTGTCCACGGCGATGGCGCCGGCGTGGCCGACAGCGAGCAGGCACGCGAGCGTCGCGTGTAATCGCGCACCGAGGTCGGGGCCGTGCTGCGCGACGAGGGAAAAGCCCGGCGCGAGGTCGTCGAACTCGGCGCGCGCATCGTCCGGAGTGTAGGCGATCACCGGTTGCGCGTCCACGAGCGCCCCCACCGCAGCGATCTTGTCGAGCAGAAAGCACCGGTAAAGGGCAGCGGCTTCCGTCGCGAGCAGCGGGGGGCAGAGCCGGGTCTTCACGGTTCCGGGTCGGGGCGCCTTGGCCATGATCGCGACTGCGACCTCCTTCGAGGCCGATGACACGGCTCAGATGCTCCAGAGGCGTCCGCAACCTCGACACGGGTCGGGAGGTGTATCGCTCTCGAAGTCGGTGCGGAATCGCTGATAGCGGTCGCCATCCCAGATCGTCTCGAAGCGCTCCGTGAACGCGTTCCCCAGGATCAGCCCGCGATAGTCCTTCGCCACCCATGGTGAAATGCAACATGGTAGGACGTTGCCGTTGGCGGTGACGTACGCGAGCGTCCACGGACGCTGACAGCCCGCCCAGTGACGCGCACCGTCGCGATTGCCGTGCAAGCTGGCGAGCGGGGTAGTTAACCCCGAGGCACGCATGGCGATCCCCTGGCGTGTCGCGAGCGCATCTGCCTCGGCGAGCAGCGTCTGCTCGCGCTCTCGAAGCCTACCGTGCAGCGCATTGGCGTCCGTGGCGAGCCCGAGCCCGTTGAAGACTAGACGCTGCACATAGACTTCGAGGACGCCGAGATCGGCGGCGAGCTGCACGAATGCTGGGAGCTCCTCGACGTTCGCCCGCGACGCCGTGAACCACAGCGACACCCGCGGGGTCGTCCGGCCCATCTCGCGCTGGAGCGCGACGAGATGCGCGACGTTCGTCTTCACGCGCTCGAAGCGATCGACGCCGCGGAGCTTTCGGAAGGTCTCCGCGGTCGCCGCGTCCATCGACACGCGGTACTCGTCGAGCCCGCTCTCGACGAGCCGGATGGCGCGTGCGGGAGTCAGCCCGATGGCGTCGGAATTGAACAGCACGGCGGCGACACGTGTCTTGAGGTACGAGACGATGTCGAAGATCTGGGGGTTGAGCAGGGGCTCCCCGATGCCGTGCAGCACGACGCGATCGAGGGCCGGGAACTGTTCGGCGATCATCCGGACACGCTCGAGCGTCAGGTCGGCCGGCGGCTCCAGTGTCTCGAACGTTCGGATGCACGTCTGGCATTTCGAATCGCACCGGTTGGTTGTTTCCAGGTACAGCGAGCGCGGCAAGGCACCCACGACCGCCGGCCGCGATGGCTGAGTCATGGTCAGAGCCCCGAGACTACGGTCGTGCAAGCGCTGCCCACCTTCGGAAGATCCTGACGGGCGGCGCGCTCCCAATCGAGAACGATCCGGTCACCGCGAGCGAACGAGCAGTAGGGGTCCGCGGCGTCGGCCCGCCCAGTCAGCGCCCGGCGACCGGCACAGCCGCCGCGGCACGGACAGCCCACGCAGGCCGCCGGCGTGCGTCGCGCATCGACAAACTCGTCTGCCTCCAAGATGCCCGGGCCGGCGCGCTCGAGATCAGTGATCGTGAGGCGGCTGCCTGGCCAGTACGTGCAGGGCATGACTCGACCGTCGGGCGCGATGCGGACGGTCGACCGGCCGCAGCCCGGGCCCGTGAAGTCATCGAGCCCGAGCACGCCGGCAAGCACCGGCTCGGTGGTGGCGATCAGGCGGGTGGCCGCGGCCAGAGCGCGGAAACCGTCCCAGAACTCCTCGTAGGAGAGCGTGAAGCGGTTCGTCCTCGATGGTTGGTAGACGTTGACGCGGAGGTTCGCGCCGAAGTCAGCCGCCACGCGAGCCAGCGCAGGCAATCGAAGGTAGTTGATGGTCATCATGACGGCTGTCACGGTGACGGGCACTCCAAGTCCAGCGCAGCGCTCCAGCGCGGCCACCACCGTGCGCCAGTTACCGGCCCCGCGGAACGCATCGTGCTCGCGTTCAGTCGGAAAGTCCAGGGACAGCTCTACACTGTGAAAGCGCGTGAGCTGCGCGTCGGCGAGGGCGTCGATGCTCAGGCCATTGGACGTGATGCTCGTCTTGATGCCACGCGCCGCGAGGTCGTCGAGAATGCCTC
>QHSI01000085.1 GCA_003221515.1 Candidatus Rokuibacteriota bacterium | reverse complement strand
AACCTGTCCACCTCTTCTTCAAGGATGATCGCGTGGTCGACGTCGAGGCCACCACCGCCGTACTTCGCCGGCGCCGTCGCGTAGAGCCAGCCCTTCGCCCCGAGCTTCCGGCCGAGGGCGCGCAGCTCGAGATAGCGCTGGTAGTTGTCCTCCGCCGACACCGGGGCGCGCTGAATGCTCGCCGGCACGTTCGCCTCGAGCCACGCGCGCACGTCGCGCCGGAATCGCTGCTGCTCCTCGGTGTAGGTGACCTCGAAGTCCATGTCGTCTCCTCTCGCTGCCGGGGTCAGGAGGAAGGTAACATAGGCGAGGACATGAGCGCGCTGCCCACCCACCACGAGCGGAGGGAGCCGAGTTGACCTGCTCCGGGTGCGGCCTCGCGCTCGAGCCGGACTTCGCGTTCTGTCCGCGCTGTGGCGCGGCGCGCCGCCCCGGCCAGGCGGCGCCCGAGGCCGACCGGCGTCAGGTGACGGTGCTCTTCGCCGATCTCTCCGGGTTCACCGCGCTCTCCGAGCGGCTCGATGCCGAGCGGGTGCGCGCGTTCCAGAACGTCCTGTTCGAGACGCTCGCCCAGACGATCACGCGCTATGACGGCTTCGTGGAGAAATTCGTCGGCGACGCCGTGCTCGCGGTCTTCGGCGCGCCCGTCGCTCACGAGGACGATCCGGCGCGGGCGTGCGACGCCGCGCTCGAGATGCTCGAGCGTGTCGCCGCGCTGAGCCGCGAGTGGACGGTGCGCCTCGGCCAACCCGTCACCCTGCACGTGGGAATCCACACCGGCCCGGTCGTGGCCGGCAGCCTCGGCGGCGCCGCCGGCGACGCCTACGCGGTCACGGGCGACACCGTGAACACGACGTCGCGTCTTCTCACCGCGGCGGCTCCCGGGACGATCCTGACATCCGAGGCCACGCGCGGCCTCGCGCAACACCGCTTCGCGTTCGAGTCGGCTGGCGAGCTGATGCTACGCGGCAAGACCGAGCCGTTCGTGGTCCACCGTCTCGTGGGCGCCCTCGCGGAGCCCGGATCGTCTCGGGGTCTCGCGGCGCTGGGGCTCGCGGCGCCGCTCGTGGGGCGGACCGACGAGCTCGATCAGCTCCTGTCGGCGTTCGAGCGGATGGAACGTGGGCGGACCCAGGTCGTCAGCCTCGTCGGTGAGGCCGGCACCGGCAAATCACGGCTCATCGCCGAATTCCTGGCGCGGCTCGACGCCGACGGACGCCTGGCCCGCACGGCCGTGCGGCGCGCCGCATGCTCGTCGCTGGGGGAGCCGACGTACGGCGTCTTCGGCGCCCTCTTCGGAGAGGCCTATCAGGTGGAGCCGGCTGACTCGCTGGACGTCGCGCGGCGGAAGCTTGCCGCCGGGCTCAACAGCCTCGGCGCGCCGGTCCTGAGCTACGTGCTCGGGCTCGAGGGCGAGGTGCACCCCGATATCGAGCCCGAGCAGCTCCAGCGCGCGCCAGGTAGTCGATCAGCTGCCCGACCGGCCGCTGATGGTACTGCTCTCGCACCGGCCCGACACGACGCCGCCCCTCGTGACCCGAGCCGCCCAGTCGGTCATCCGTGTCGCCCCGCTCTCCACGGACGAGACGCGCGCGCTGGTGGCGGGATTCTTCGGCGCGTCGGCGGACCTGGAGCAGCTGCAAGACTTCATCGCCGGGCGGTCGGGCGGCAATCCGCTCTTCGCCGAGGAGATCGTACGCAGCCTGGTGGGTCGAGGATTGCTCCACCGCGAGGGGGGCCGCTGGACCTGCGCCACGGTGTCCGAGGCGGTCGTCCCACCCACGCTCCACGGACTTCTCCTCTCGCGGGTGGACGGCCTGCCCGTGGCGGCGCGGCGGCTTCTACAGGAAGCGGCCGTGCTCGGGGCGACGTTCGACGGGGCGCTGCTTCGCGCCGTCGCGACCGAGCCCGGCGCTATCGACGCGGAGCTCGCGCGGCTCGCCGAGGCCGATTTCGTCCAGCCCCTCGGTCCATGGCACGAGAGAACTCGATATCGCTTCACGCACGCGCTCGTTCACGAGGTCGTCTATCAGAACCTCCTGCTGTCCCGGCGGACCGAGCTCCACGAACGAGTCGGGCGCGCGCTCGAGCAGGCGGCCGGCCCTCGGCCCGAGCGGCTGAGCGATCTCGAAGCCCTCGGTCACCACTGGAGCCTCAGCGCGGACAAGCTTCGTGGAGCGCGCTACCTGGTCGCCGCCGGCGACTGGGCGCGCGCGGTGTACGCCAACGACGACGCGATCCGCCACTACGACCGCGCGCTGCAGACCCTCGCCGAGTGCCCCGGCGGCGGCGGCGACGCACGCACCGCGCACGAGCGGCTTGCCGATCTCCTGGGGCTCACCGGGCGCCGAGCCGAAGCGCTCGCCCACTACGAAGCGGTGCGAAAGGACAGCGAGCGAGACGGCGACCGCGTGGCGGCAGCCCGCGTGCAGCGGAAGATCGGCGGGCTCTATTGGGAAGCGGGCGATCGCGAGCGCGCCGGCGCCTGCTTCACGTCCGGCCTGGAGCTGCTCGGCGAGCACGACGATCCGATCGAGCGGGCGCATCTCTTTCAGGAGATGGGACGGCTCGCGTTCCGCGCCGGCGACAACGCCGGGGCGATCACCTGGGCCGAGCGCGCGCTGGCCGAGGCGACCCACGAGGAAGAAGCCGCCACCGAGCCCGAGCGGGCGCGAGAGGCGACCACCATGCGCGCGCAGGCCTACAACACGCTGGGCGTCGCGCTCGCGCGCACGGGCCGGCTGACCGAAGCGGTCGAGCAGATCGAGCGCAGCATCGGGCTGGCCGAGACACGCGATCTGCTGCAAGCGGCCTGTCGCGGGTATACAAATCTAGGAGTGCTGTTCAGCTCGCTCGATCCGCGCCGCAGCATCGAGACCTGCCTCCGGGGCCTCGAGACCGCGAAGAAGGTGGGCGATCTCGGGTTCCAGTCTCGGCTGTACGCGAACCTGGCGGTCGCCTATTGCGCCTTGACCGATCGCTGCGAGGCCGAAGGCATCGAGGCGGCGCAGACCGCCATCGATCTCGACCGGAGGCTCGGCTTGCTCGATCACCTGGCCATACCGCTGATCGTCCTCGGCCAGATCCATCAGTGCCACGGCGAGCATCGCGAGGCCTTCGCCATGTACGAGGAGGCGCTGGGGTTGGCCGAGCAGATCGGCGAGCCCCAGCTCCTGTTCCCCTGCTACGACGGTCTGGCCACGCTCTATCTCGACGCGGGCAACACGGGCCAGGCCGAGGCGTACCTGACCAAGGCGCAAGAGGTCTGCGCGCGAGCCGGCGTGGAGCCCGACGCTCTGATGGTGCTTCCATTCCTGTGCTGACGAGCTCTGTGCGGACAAAAACGCGGAGGAGTCTGAGATGACGAATGCCCAATCCCGTCCCCCGGTCTCGCCGGGCGAGCACGCGCCCGACTTCACCCTTCCCGCCGTCGACGGCAAGGCGCCGGTGTCCCTGGCAGACTATCGAGGACGGAGCCCCGTGTTCCTCGCGCTCCTGATCGGGCTCTGGTGCCCCTTCTGCCGACGCCAGATCGCGCAGATTGGCGCGAACGAAGCGAAGCTGAAACCGCTCGGCGTGGAGTCGCTCGCGATCGTGGCGACGCCGCCCGAGAACGCCCAGCTCTACTTCAAGTTTCGCCCGAGCCCCGTGCGGCTGGCCTCCGATCCTCACCTCACCACCCATCGCGCGTACGGCATACCGAAGCCTGAGCTGACCCCAGAGTTCATGAAGGCGATGGAAACGACGCGGATCAATCCCTTCCAGGAGCTGCCAGGGTCGCTACCGGTCATGGAGGCCGCGATGGCGACGGCGAAGCGGGACGGCTATGTCGAGACCGCGACCGACCGGGCCGATCAGGAACGGCAGTTCCCTCAGCTCAAGGGGCAGTTCCTGATCGACCGCGGCGGCATCGTGCGCTGGGCCAACATCGAGTGCGCGACCGAGGGTACTGCTGGAGTCGGGAAGTTCCCCGCGGCGGAGGAGATTCTCGCCGCGGCTCGCGCAATGGCGGGCCGCTAGCCGACGGCGCCGCGGATCTTCGTGTGGAGGGCGCCGAGCGCGTCGATCATCGCGTCGACCGAGCGCGCGCCCGCCTGAAAGATCGCGGTCGCGTTGAGCGCGACCCACTCGAAGCCCACCGCTTTGAGCTCGACCACGCGGGCCACGACCCGGTCGTGCTCGGCGTAGAACCGCTTGCCCTCGGCGTCCTTCGGCGGCGACGCCACCATGCTCTGCAGGCCGATCGCGCCGGGATCGCGCCCGGCGGCCTCGGCGAAGCGGCGGATCGTCGCGATGTCGCGCCGCGCGCTGGCGGCATCGGACACCTGGCTGCCGAGCCAGCCGTCGCCCAGCTCGCCGACTCTGCGAAGCGCGCGCTCGGAGCGCCCGCCGACCCAGATCGGCAGGCGACGCCCCTGCGGCGGTTTGGGCTCCATCGCCATCGCGGTCATCGGATAGTGCTCGCTCTTGAAATCGACCTGGGCGTCGGACCACCAGGCCCGCAGCAAGCGGATCGCGTCGTCCATCCGCGCGCCGCGCGTGTGGAAGTCTTCGCCGAGCGCCTCGTACTCCGACTCCTGCCAGCCCACGCCGACGCCGAGCCTCACCCGGCCGCCCGACAACGTATCGAGCGTGCTCACCTGCTTGGCCACGAGCGTCGGGTGCCGCTGCGGCAGCACGAGCACCTCGGTGCCGAGCGTCACGCGCGAGGTCACGGCGGCGATGGCCGAGAGGGTCATCAGCGCCTCGAGGATCGGCATGGTCGGCGTGTACGGGCCGGGCGGGCGGCCGGCGATCGGGTAGCCCATCACGACGTGGTCGAACATGTCGATGTGGTCGTAGCCGATCTGCTCGAGGGCCTTGGCAAGGCGCAGCACGCCCTGGGGCCCTTCGCGATACGAGACGCTTGGGAACTCGACGGTCAGCTTCACGTGACCTCCCTCACTTTCAATAGATGCCCAGGTGCTGGCGCAGGTCGATCCCCCGCGACCGCAGCTCGTCGGCCGGTCCCTCGACCACGACCCGGCCGCTGTTGAGGATGACGATGTCGTCGGCGACGTCGAACACCAGCTTGGCGTTCTGCTCGACCAGCACGATCGAGAGCCCCTGCGCCTTCAAGCGCCGGATCGTCGCCATGACTTCCGCGACGATCTGGGGCGCCAGGCCTTCGGACGGCTCGTCCATCAAGAGCACTCTCGGGTTCGACATCAGCGCGCGCCCGATCGCGAGCATCTGCTGCTCGCCGCCGGAGAGCGAGGCGGCGATCTGCTGCTGGCGCTCCTGGAGCCGTGGGAACAGGGCCGACACGGTATCGAGCGTCCACAGGAGCGGCAGGCCTCCGCGAGGTTTCCGGGCAGCGACTGCTAGATTCTCTCGAACCGTCAGGCTTCGAAACACGCGGCGCCCCTGCGGCACCAGCGCGACACCTTGTGCGGCGATGATCTCGGGCGCGCGTCCCGTGACCGCACGGCCGTAGAGGGCGACCTCGCCGTGGCGCGGCGGGAGCAGGCCGACGGTGACGTTCATCGAGGTGGATTTACCAGCGCCGTTGCGGCCGAGCAGGCCGAGCAGCCGGCCCTCGCCCAGGCGCAGCGACATGCGGTGCAGCACGTGGCTGTCGCCGTAGAAGGCGTCGATCTCGCTCAGCACGAGCGCGTCATTCGCCAAGGCGCTCAATATACAGCGAGTGGAGGTAGAATCGGCCCGTGCTGAGCGAGGAGCAGAACAGGGCATTGACGGAAGTCGGCGCCGGCACGCCCATGGGCGAGCTGCTGCGCCGCTACTGGATGCCGATCGCCGCCGTCGCCGAGCTCGACGACCACCCCACCAAGCCCGTACGCCTCCTGGGTGAAGACCTGGTCCTCTACAAGGACAAGTCCGGAAACTACGGCCTGGTCGACCGGCACTGCTCGCATCGACGCGCGGATCTGTCGTATGGCTGGGTCGAGGAGTGCGGTCTCCGCTGTCATTATCACGGCTGGCTGTGGGACCACACCGGGCGGTGCCTCCAGCAGCCGTTCGAGGAGACGGCGCACCCTGAGGCGCGGTACAAGGACCGCGTGCGGATCAAGGCCTACGCGGTCGAGGCCAAGGCCGGGCTGCTCTGGGCCTATCTGGGGCCGCCGCCGGCGCCGCTGGTGCCGACGTGGGAGCCCTTCACCTGGCCGAACGGCTTCGTGCAGATCGTGTTCTCGGAAGTCCCCTGCAACTGGTTCCAGTGCCAGGAGAACTCGATCGACCCGGTGCACTTCGAGTGGCTGCACTCGAACTGGTCGCGCGCGCTCGGCGGCGCCAACGGGGATCGGTCGCCGACGCACCTGAAGGTGGGCTTCGAGGAGTTCGAGTACGGCTTCACCTACCGGCGCATCCTCGAGGGCCAATCGGAGCAGGACGAGCTGTGGACCGTCGGGCGCTGCTGCCTCTGGCCGAACTGCCTGTTCACCGGCGGCCACTTCGAGTGGCGCGTGCCGATCGACGACGGCAACATGCTGAGCGTCGGCTGGTTCTTCGATCGCGTGCCGAACGAGATGGAGCCGTACACGCAGGACCGGATCCCCTACTGGTACAGCCCGATCAAGGATTCGCTCACCGATCGCTGGATCACCTCGCACATCATGAACCAGGACTTCGTCGCCTGGGTCGGCCAGGGCACCGTGGCCGACAGGACCCAAGAGCACCTGGGCGAGAGCGACCGCGGCGTCATCCTGATGCGCAAGCGCATCCTGGAGGACGCCGAGCGGGTCGCGAAGGGCGAAGAGCCCATGGGCGTGATCCGCGATCCGGAGAAGAACCGCTGCGTCCGGCTGCCGGTCATCGGGCGCGAGTTCTTCCTGAAGGGATCGTCGAATGTCGAGCACGAGACCTCGCGCCAGCGCACTCCGGGACTGCAGCTGCGCCGAGAATTCCCCTTCCTGACGGGACAACCGGAAGAGGTCCGGACGGCCTTTCGCCGCGCGATGGGCCTGGACGCCCGCTCGCCCGCGGGCTAAGGAGGCGATCATGGCCAACCTCGTCCTCGGCATCGCGACGTCTCACACCCCGATGCTCACGCTGCCGGCGGAGCTCTGGTCGTCCTACGCGCAGAACGATCAGCGCAACCGTGAGCTCGCGTTCCCGCCGCACGGCGTCGTGATGTCGTACCAGGACGGGCTCAGCGCCGTCACGCCGGAGACCAGCGCGAAGTTCCGGGGCACCGAGCCCTATCGCGCTCAGGCCGAGGCCTGCCAGCGCGCGCTCGACGAGCTGTCGGCCACGCTGCGCGCCGTGAATCCCGACGTCACCGTGATCATCGGAGACGACCAGGACGAGTGGTTCTTCGAGGACAACATGCCCGCGCTCTCGGTCTTCTGGGGCGAGACCGCGCCGCTGATCCCGCGCGAGACGCCGCCGGGCACGCGCGAGCCCGCGGTGGCGGAAGCCATCCGGCGTGGCTACGGCGACGTACGGATGGACGTCCCGGTGGCGAGCGCGTTCGGCCGCTACCTGATCGAGTACCTGTGCGAGCACGACTTCGACGTGGCCCACATGCGCTACGTCAAGCAGCCGTACGGCGGGCGCGTGGCGCGCCGCTATCCCACGAAGCAGGGCGAGCTCGACTACGTGCGCGAGACGCCGCCGCGCGAGCAGGGACTGCCCCACGCGTTCTCGTTCGTCGTCAAGCGCCTCTTCGACAACCAGCCCCGGCCGATCCTGCCGGTGTTCCAGAACACCTGCTATCACCCGAACCAGCCGACGCCGCGGCGCGCCTTCGCCACGGGCGAAGCGATCGCCTCGGCCATCGCGGAGTGGAAGGAGCCCGCGTCGGTCGCCGTCGTCGCCTCCGGCGGGCTCAGTCACTTCGTGGTCGACGAGAACCTCGACCGCACGCTGCTGAAGGCGCTCGAGCGGCGGGACGCCGCGGGGCTCCGCGCGATCCCGCGCACCCAGCTCTACTCGGCCGCCTCGGAGGCGCTGAACTGGGTGGCGCTCGGCGGCGCGATGCAGAAGTCGGACTTGAAGATGGAGCTGCTGGACTACGTCCCGGTCTACCGCACGCCGGCCGGCACCGGCGGCGGCTGGGCGTTCGCCCGCTGGCGCTGATCACACCGCGGCAAGCGTTCGCCGTGTTGATCACGGCGAGCGCGATTGCTGCTGGAGGATTCGCCAGAGCACACGCCCTGACCTGTGTGCCCGAGGACATCCGTCATGTGACGCAGCGACAACCGTTCGTCACCTCGGACGGCACGCTCGAGTTCATGGAGGTCCTGGGCGTGCCCCTTCCACCGGTCGGGTCTCGCACACTCACTCCGCCCAATCCGAACAACGGTGCCAGTGCCCAGCTCTGCGACGGGCGGTTCGTCACGGTTCGGGAGGATTCGAATGGCGGACTCTCTGGGAGACTGCTGGATTCCGACGGCCACGAGCTTACTCCAGACTTCGTGGTCAGCCCTTTCCAGGAAGGCGGAGCGACTCCGTCAGTCGCTTCGACGAGCGACGGTGGGTTCGCCGTCGCGTGGCACGCCTGGAGGGGACCAACCACCGCAATCGTCTACGCGCGCAAGTTCGATGCTCGCGGCAAGCCACAGTTCACACGGGTCAGGATCAGCGAGCCTCGAGGCGAGAACAGCTGGGCGTACGCGGTCGGTCTCCCCTCGGGCCAGATCGCAATTCTGTGGCACGACGTCGGCCATGCCGCCACCCGCGTATTCGTTCGAATCCTCTCCGCGACCATGAAACTCACCGGCCCGCCGATCGCGGTCGTCGATGGACGGGTCGGCCGTGGGTATCTGCGCGTCATGTGTGATGGAACGCTGGTGGCGCTATGGAACACCGACCGGGGGATTGCATATCGCGCCGATGCCGCGCGCGTCCTGGGCAAGCTGGGCACGCCGGCGCCGCAGACACCCTTCGACTTCGCCGAGCTGACGAAGGACTGCGCTACGTCACCTTGAACGTCGAGGTCACCGCCTGGTGACCTTCGCCTTCCGTCAGCGCCTCCTCACGGAAGAGCCCCAGCGCCTCCAGCACTGGACGGTCCTGGATCGAGAACAGGATCGCGGCGTCGTGCGTCGAGGTGTTCGCGTGCTCGTGGAGGGCCCAGGACGGTAGCGTGATGACGTCGCCCCGGCCCCACGCGAAGCGGCAACCGTCGATGATCGTCTCGCCCGCGCCCTGGACCACGTAGTAGACGGCGCTGCCGGTGTGGCGGTGCGCCCGCAGCCGCGCGCCGGGGCGGATCATCTGGATCCAGCAGGCCATCGTCGGCAGGAGCGCGCGCCCCGTCTGCGGGTGCGTGTATTCGAGCGCGATGCCGTCGTGCGGGTCGGCATCGGCGTCGCGCAGACCGGCCAGCGAGCGCCACGTCTGCGCCCACGAATAGAGCAGCAGCGGCGAGGAGCGCGGGCGCTCCTTCACCCAGGTGGGGCTCAGGCTCACGTGGCCGTGCAGCGCCGCCGAGGCGTTGTCGGGCTTGGTCAGCGGGAACTTCTCCTGGTCGTACATCTGGAAGAACATCGCGTTGAGCGCCTGGATCAACGGCACGTCGAGGCCATCCATCCACACCACGGGCTTGTCGGTCGCGTTGCCGTGGTCGTGCCACGCCCAGCTCGGGGTCAGGATGAGGTCGCCCGGCGCCATGTAGACGCGCTCGCCGTCGACGGACGTGTAGGCGCCCTCGCCTTCCATGATGAAGCGGATCGCGGTGGGCGTGTGGCGGTGGGCGCGGGCGACTTCTCCGGGCAGCAGGAGCTGGATCGCGGCGATCATCGTGTTCGTGGTCGCCCACTGGCCCTCGAGCCCCGGGTTGAAGAGCTGGAGCGCGCGCCGCTCCTCGCCGATCGGCACCGCCTCGCCGGCCTCGCGCACCATCGCCTCGAGCAAGGCCGACGGCCACATGTGCGCGATCGCCCTCGGCTCCGGATGCTTCGTCATCTTGCTGGCGAGCTCCCAGAGGCCGTAGATCCCGGCGGCGTGCATCCGCTCGTGGAAATCGCTCATGGCGTCCCCCCCCCAATCTCAGCATATACAGCACAAATAGCCATCCCGTTTCTGGAATTTGTGGTACACGTCCACCGCGGGGGGACGCCATGATCCTGATCATCGGCGGCATGGGGTTCATCGGGCTCAACACCGCCCAGCGGTTCCTGGAGATCGGCCAGCAGGTCGTCCTCTCGCAGCACAGCCGGCGGCAGGTCCCGGACGTGATCAAGAGCGAGGTCGGCACGCGTGTCTTCACCGCGCCGATGGACGTGACCAACCCCTACGAGGTCTTCGAGGTCGTGCGCCGCCACCAGATCGAGTCGATCGTGAACCTCATGGCCCCACCCGCGCGCAGCCTCTCGACCCAGGCCGACTATCACCTCTACACTGCGGGCCTGCAGAACGTGCTGGAGGCGGCGCGCACGTTCGGCCTGCGCCGCGTCTCGCTCGGCAGCTCGGTGGCGGTCTACGGCGGCCTGCCATCGGGTCCGTTCAGAGAGGACGTCGGGCTGCCGGTGCCTTCGCCCACGCAGGTCTCGGCGTTCAAGAAGGGCATGGAGATGCACGCGCACTTCTACGCGGGCCAGAACAAGCTCGACGTCGTCGCGCTGCGCATCGGCAGCATCTACGGCCCGCTCTACTACAGCATGCACAACCCGGTGAGCCGCATCTGCCACGCCGCGGCCCGGAACGCCGAGCCCGACTTCGCCGACCGTCCCGACGGCAAGATCTTCGAGGACGACCAGGCCGACTGGACCTACGTGAAGGACGTGGCGCGCGGGATCCAGATGGTCCACATGGCCGAGCGCCTCAATCACCGCGTCTACAACGTCGCGTCCGGGCGCGCCAGCTCCAACAAGGACGTCGTCGAGGCGGCACGCAAGGCGGCGCCGGGCGCGCGCGGCTCCGTGCTGAAGCCCGGACGCACGCCAGGGAACGCGACGAATCCGGCCACGGACCTGTCGCGCATCGGTGAAGTCGGCTACAAGCCCGGGCACACGATCGAGACCGGTGTCGCGGCGTACATCGACTGGCTGCGCACGAACCCACAGTAGTCTTTCCCGGTGGAAATCGCTCGAGCTGTTCGCTGAAACCATGGACCTACAAGGAGGCACCTGATGGGACGACTCGACGGAAAGGTAGCGCTGATCAGCGGCGGCGCCCGCGGCCAGGGCGCGGTCGAAGGCCGGATGTTCTCTCGCGAGGGCGCCGCGGTCGTGCTCGGCGACGTCCTGGACGACGAAGGCAAGAAGGTCGCGCTGGAGATCACCGCCAACGGCGGCAAGGCGACCTACGTCCATCTGAACGTCACGAGCGAGGCCGACTGGCGCGCCGCAGTCGCCACGGCCGTGCAGGCGTACGGCAAGCTGACCGTGCTCGTCAACAACGCGGGCATTCTCTTCCGCAAGCCAATCGAGGAGACGTCCGAGGCGGACTGGGACCGCATCATGGCGGTCAACGTCAAGGGCGTGTTCCTCGGCACCAAGGCGGCGCTCCCGGCGATGCGTCAGGCCGGCGGCGGATCGATCATCAACATCTCCTCGGTGGCCGGGCTGGTCGGGAGCCCTCAGAACACCGCCGCGTACACCGCGACCAAGGGCGCCGTGCGCCTCTTCACCAAGTCGACGGCCATCCAGCACGCCAAGGAGAACATCCGCTGCAACTCGGTGCACCCCGGGCCGATCGCGACCGACATGATCAAGGACTCGCTCGAGAACAAGACCCAGTGGGAGCAGCGCCTGCGGCGCCTGCCCATGGGGCGCGTGGGAACGCCCGAGGAGGTCGCCTATGGTGTGATATATCTCGCGTCCGACGAATCGTCGTACATGACCGGGAGCGAGCTGGTGATCGACGGCGGCACGACCGCCGAGTAATCACTTCAAGGAGGACACCATGGCTCTGACACTCGCCGAAGCCAATCGCATCGTGCAAGCGGCCATCACCAAGGCCCAGGAGATGAACATCAAGGTCAGCGCGGCGGTGTGCGACACCGGCGGCCGCCTGCTGGCGTTCAACCGCATGGACGGCGCCATCTGGGGCAGCGTCTACGGCTCCCAGGGCAAGGCCATCGCCTCGGCCGCCTTCGGGCGCGCCAGCGGCGAACTGACCGAGCGCGCCGGCACGCCCATCATCCAGGGCATCGTCGCCGCCGAGGGCGGCCACATGATCCCGAGCATGGGCGCCGTGCCGATCATCAAGAACGGCGTGGTCGAAGGCGCCTGCGGCGTCGGCGGCGGGACGTCTCAACAGGACGAGGACGTCGCCAAGGCGGCCATCGCGAAGCTCTAGGGGTTTTTGTTCTGGACGCCTTCGAAGCTGTTCGCACGCTCCTGGCCGTGCGCAGCTACCAGGAGAAGCCTGTGCCCGACGCCGTCGTGAAACGGATCGTCGAGGCGGGGCGCCTCACCGGTAGCGGCATGAACGGCCAGCCCTGGCACTTCGTCGTGGTCCGCGACCGCGAGATGCTGAAGAAGCTCGGCGCCTCGGCCTCGAGCGGACCGTATATCGCCCAGGCGCCGCTGGCCGTCGTGGTGGCGACCGACAAGAAGAGTCGCTTCGGAGTTTCGGACGCGAGCCGCGCCATCCAGTCCATGCTGATCACCGCATGGGCTGATGGCGTCGGCTCGAACTGGGTGGGCTTCGGCGGGATGGAGAAGGCCAGGACGCTGCTCGACATCCCGGCCAGCCTCGACGTGCTCGCAGTCCTTCCGTTCGGCTACCCCGCTCGCGCCGTGGGCAAGGGCAAGAAACAGCGCAAGGCGCTGCGCGAGGTCGCGCACAACGAGAAGTACGGGCGGCCGTTCGAGTAAGGCGCTACGCGCACCCCATCGCGTAGACCTGCGTCGCGCCTTCCGGCAGCGGCCGCGCCGCCCAACTCTCGCCACCGTCCTCGCTCGCGAACACCTCGCCGCCGCTGGTCGCGCAAAACATGCGCTTTGGCTGGCGCTGGTCGAACGCGAGCGCGATCATCGTGGTCTTCGGCTCGACGCCCATCTTCACGCGTGACCAGCTCGCGCCCCCGTCCTTGCTGCGGAACAGCGCGCCCAGGTCGCTCTGGAAGTTCGCGCCCGCCGCCACCCAGATGGTCTTCGGATCGCCCGGCACCTCGCGAATATCGCGGCAGTAGGTCTGCCCCTTGGGATTCAGCGCCTCGAGCCTCCCGCTGGCCCAGTGTCCACCCCGATCCGTGCTGCTGAACAGCCCCGCGCGCGCGATCGCCAGCACCGTCCCCGGACGCCACCGGGCCACCAGCACCGCGTGCATGTCCACGGTGTCGTCGTTCAGATAGGTGCCGTGGCTCATGTTCTGCCAGGTCTCACCACCGTCGAGGCTGCGGATGACGCCGCCGACCTCGACGGCGCCGTAGATCTCGTCGGGATCGGTCGGACTCACCGCCAGCTTCAACACCCGCTTGGCCGGGTTGGCTCCTGGACCCACGGTGATCTCGGGAAAGCGGACGGTCACGGGGAGCTCGCGCCACCGCTCGCCACCGTCATCGCTGCGGAAAATCCCGCAGTTCTCGTAGCCCGCATACATCACACGCGGGTCGCGCGGGTCGAACGCCAGCGACCAGACCGGGAGCCCGTGATCGGCGATGTCGACCTTTTCCCAGTGGTCGCCGTGATCCGTGGTGCGATAGGGACCGTGCTGCGTCCCGACGTACACGGTGCCGGCCTGCTCGGGATGCGTGGCTATCGCGCGGATGGCCGGCGCTTCGGGCAGGCCGCGCGTCGCGAGCTCCCAGCGCTCGCCGGCGACGGGCATGCGATAGAGGCCCGACTTGATGGGGCGGTTCGGGGCGGTCTCGCCTGCCAGGCCGATGTAGACGTAGGACGTATGGTTCGTGGTCATCGCTCCCCTCCTTGGTCGTGGCCGTTGTGGCTCACTATAGCCGCGCGTCAGCCCGCGAGTCGGTAGAATCGCCGGGCGTTCAGGCCGAGGACTTTTCGCCGCGCCTCCTCGGGCAGCGGCGCGAGCCGCTCCTTCATCTCACGCACGACGCCGAGCGACGCGTCGATGTGCGGATAGTCCGAGGCCCACACGAAGTAGTCGGCCCCGAGGTGCTCGACCATCTGCGCGGTGACCGACTCGTCGGGATC
>QHSI01000067.1 GCA_003221515.1 Candidatus Rokuibacteriota bacterium | reverse complement strand
TTCCCGAACGGCGGCGGCGAGCGCCACATCCGGCTGGCGTTCAGCTACGAGCAGCCCGACACGTGCTACGAGGGTTGCCGCCTCCTCGCGAAGGCGATCCTCGACGCGCGGCGCTGAATCCGACCGGTGACGATCCGCGCCCGGATCGGCGTGCTCGTGCCCTCGGGCAATCCCACCGTGGAGCCCGAGCTCTACCGGATGGCGCCGAGTGGCGTCACGATCCACTTCGCCCGACTCGATTCCGGCGCCGGCGCGCCCGGCACCCCCGAGGCGATCGAGCAGCGGACGCTCGGCTACCTCCACGCGCTGCCCGGGGCCGTCCGCACGCTGACCGACCTCAAGCTCGACGCCGTCGTGCTCGCGCACACCGGGGTGAGCTACGTCAACGGCGTGGCCGGCGAGCCGGCGCTGGCGACGCAGCTCGCCAACCTCGCCGGCACGCACGCCACCACCGCGGCCGGCGCGATCGCCGCGGGTCTCCGGCGCCTCGGCGTCAAGCGCCTGGCGCTGGCGACTCCGTATCCGCCGTCGATCAGCGAAGCCGGCCGCGCGTTCTGGGAGGCGTCGGGGTTCGAGATCGTCGGGTATCGACGACTCGAGGGCGTGGCGAACATCTACGACGAGACGGAAGACCGCGCGCGCACGCTCGCCCGCGCGGCCCACGTTCCCACGGCCGATGCCGTGCTCGTCAGCGGCACGGGTTTACCGACGGCGGGGATTATCGAGGGGCTCGAGCAGGAGCTGGCGAAGCCGGTCGTGACCAGTCAGCAGGCTTCGCTGTGGCGAGCGCTTCGGCTGGCGCGCGTCGCTGATGCCGTGCCGGGGTTCGGCCGGCTGCTCCGCGAGCCCGGGTAGGGCGCTCCACCGGGCTCAACGCGATCGCGATCAGCGCGAGAAGCTCACGCGCCGGCATCGGCGTGGGGCCACAAGCCCATCGGGGGAAAGTTCTCGCGCGTCCGCTGCGCGCGCATCTCCGATTCGAGGATCGCGTACACGAGGACGTCCCAGCGCCGGCCGTCGTAGCTCCGCGCCTCGCGCAGCGCGCCTTCCAGGTGGAAGCCGTTGCGGCGGAGCGCGTTGATGCTGAGGATGTTGTAGGCGTAGACCTTGGCTTCCACCCGGTGCAGCTCCAGTGTGTCCAGCGCGTAGGCGAGCGCCAACCGCGACGCCTCGACTCCCCAGCCCCGCCGGAGCGAGGTCGTTTCGCCGAGCGCGGTCTCGATGAAGGCAAAGCGCTCGACCAGGTGGATGCCGTGGATCCGCACGAAGCCGATGGGCGCGGAGCCGTCATCCGCCCCCTGGATGAGCAGCGTGACGGCCGTGGGGTCGTAGAGAACGCGGCTGACGAACTCCGGATGATAGGGATCGGTGTGCCGGCAGTGGTAGAGGAGAGGGCTGCCGACCATCTGATCGAGCAGGGGCTCGGTCGCCCACTGCGCGAAGAGCCGCAGCTCGTCCCACGAGGGCGGGCGCAGGATCAGCCGGCGACTCGTCGCGACGGGGGCGGCGGCGGAATCGTCGAGAAGCGTGTCGGGCACCTCGAGCATGTGCGAGCCGCGGCCCGGGCCCTCGAGCGGAAGCTCGTCGAGGAGCTCGGCGCGGAGGAGCGCGCGATACACGACGGCGCTCGGCAAGATCCGGCACTCGATGTCGCGGCCGCGGGCGTACCGCACGGCCTGCCAGAGGGCCGCGAGCCCCACCGCGTCGGCGTGCTTGACCTCCTCGAGGTTCAGGAGCAGGCACGCGGGGTGGTCGCTGAGCGCCGCCTGGATCGCTCGGCAGAAGCCCGGAGCGGTCGCGCACGTGAGCGCACCTTCATATCGGAGCGCCGAGGTCTGGAGATTGTGCATGCTCTGGTTCCTGAAAGTATGCAAACCAGAAACCATGAGGCGAGTTTCCTAAGTACCTGCCATTGCGGACTTCTTCTGGTGCCGGAGTGTCCTAGCGTCAAATTCCGGACCAAAGCTGGCAAGGGTTCATCCACTACGGCGAGATTCATCCACCCGCACGAACTGGGCGCGCGAGGTCCCCAACAGCAAGATGGTGCACACCGGGAAGTACCCCGGCCTCTACCTCGATGCGCCGGCCACCGACTACGCCGGGCTGGCCCGCTCGCAGGGCGTAGAGGGCGAGACCGTCAAGATCTTGAAAGACCTGGAGGGGGCGCTCCGCCGCGGCGTGGACAAGACGACGCGCGAGAACAAGCCGTACGTGATCGACGTGAAGGCCCAGCGCGAGGGCGTCGGCGCCGACTCGACCTGGTATCAGGACTGGAAGATGTAGCGCACCGCCCCGGGGGCGGGGCGCGGTGGCCGGCTCAGCGGAAGCCGCCGTCGCTGCGCACGAGCTGGCCGTTGATCCAGCCGCCCTCGACCGAGCAGAGGAAGGTCACGAGGCTCGCGCAATCCTCGGGCTGACCCACCCGACCCTGGGGATTGCGCCGAGCGAATTCCGCCAGCAGGTCGTCCGTCATCCAGCCGGTGTCGGTCGGCCCCGGGTTGACCACGTTCGCGGTGATCCCGCGGCCGTCGTGTCCGAATTCGGTGGCCGCGGCGAGCACGATGCGATCCAGCGCGCCCTTGCTGGCGCCGTACGGCACGTTGCCGGCGACGTGGTCGCTGGTGAGCGCGACGATGCGACCGCGGCCGGGCGTTCCGCGAAAGCGCCGCGCGAACTCACGCACGAGCAGCCAGCTCGCGCGCGCGTTCACCGCGAAGTGGCGGTCGAAGCTCTCCACCGTCGTCGTCATGATGTCGCTGTCGACGCCTTCCGTATGGGCGAGGACGAGCGCGGTCACCGGACCCACCGCCGTCTCGACCCCGTCGAAGACCCGCGCGGGCGCCTCGACCAGGCTCAGGTCGGCCTCGACCGCGACCGTCCGGGCGCCCGCCGCCTCGATGTGGTCGCGGAGCCATGCCGAGTCGGCCGGATCGGATCCCCAGGGCATGCGCTGGTCGTAGGCGCGCCAGCACGTTGTCGCGACGTCCCAGCCCGCGCGCGCCAGGCTCAGGGCGATGGCCGCACCGATTCCGCGGCGGCGGCTGGCGCCGGTGACCAGCGCCACGGCGCGCGACCCGCTGTCAGGACGCCGAGCCATTCGGTATCCGTAACTGGCGGACGCGCAGGGCGCGCGCCAGCGCCACCGCCGCGACGACGGCCCAGGCGCCTTCGAGGACGACGAATGGCTTGAAGTCGATGAGGTACGAGCAGTAGCACGCGAGCCCGGCGCCGGCGAGGTTCAGCGCCGCGTATGCGGCGCCGTCGGCTCGCACGAAGCGCAGCAGCTGGAGGAGGAAGGCCAGGAGCAGCAGCGCGACACCGCTGGATCCGATGACGGTCGCGGCGTCCAGCAGCACCGGCCCTAGCTGCGGTAGCGGTAGCGGCCGGCCTTGGTGTCCTTGTTGAGCTTGCGGCTCAGGTGCAGACCCTCGAGCACGAACTCGAGCCCCGCCGCGATGCCCGCCGCGTCCTTGGCGCCGAGCTTGTCCATGGCGGCGTGCAGCGGGCGCACCTCCGCGCTCTGCCGGACGTACTCCTTCGAGGGCATCGTGTCCGCGACGTCGATGCCGAATCCGCCCTGGAACGCCGCCACCACCGGATCGAGCTCGCCGCCGGTGAAGGTCCGGTTGAAGACGTTCAGCACGGCGCGCTGCACGAGCTTGGTGAGGACCTTGTCCTCGCCGCCGTCGCCCAACGTCTCCATCTCGATCTTGCCGCTGGTGGAGGCCACGATGGCGCTGAGATCGCTCACCCGCGGCGCGACCTCCCGCTCGTCGAGCCGGATCGCGCGCTTGAGCGCGTTCGACAATAAATTTTCCCAGTTGCAGATGCTCACGCGCACCGACACGCCCGAGCGCTGGCTGATCTCCGGCGCCTTGCGCGCCAGGTGTGTCAGCTCGGCGACGACCTGCTTCATGTACTCCGCCGGCGCGTACTGAAAGCCGGCGGCCGGGAACTCCGTGAGCTCGGACTCCATGATCGTGATCTCGTCCTGGAGCCGGCGCGGATAGTGCGTGCGGATCTGGGAGCCGAAGCGGTCCTTGAGCGGTGTGATGATCCGGCCTCGGTTGGTGTAGTCCTCGGGGTTGGCGCTCGCGACGACGTACACATCGATCGGCAGACGCACCTTGTAGCCGCGGATCTGGACGTCGCGCTCCTCCATGATGTTGAGCAGCCCCACCTGGATGCGCTCGGCGAGGTCCGGCAGCTCGTTGATCGCGAAGATCCCGCGGTTGGTCCGGGGCACGAGCCCGTAGTGGATGGTCAGCTCGTCGCCGAGGTAGCGGCCCTCCGCGACCTTGATCGGGTCCACCTCGCCGATGAGGTCGGCGATCGTGATGTCGGGCGTCGCGAGCTTCTCGCCGTAGCGGCGGTCGTTCGGGATCCAGACGATCTCCGCCTTGTCGCCGACCTCGGTCACGCGCTGCCGGCACGCCTGGCAGATGGGCGCGAACGGGTTGTCGTTGATCTCGCAGCCGGCGAGCGCCGGCACGTCGGGATCGAGCAGGCCGATCAGCAGGCGGGCCATGCGCGTCTTGGCCTGGCCGCGCTCGCCGAGGAACACGATGTCCTGACCCGAGAGGATCGCGTTCTCGATCTGGGGCTGGACGCTTTCCTCGTAGCCGACGATCCCGGGGAAGAGCGCTTCGCCTGAACGGAGGCGCGCGATCAGGTTGTCACGGAGCTCCTGCTTCACCGACTTCGGCTGATACCCGCTCGACCGTAGCTCACCGACGGTACGCGCTTTGTTCATGTGGGCACTATGTCGCGCGCCGAAGTCGCTTGTCAATCACACGCCCGGGCGGGCATCACACGCCCAGGGCGGCGCCGGCGCCGACGAGCGTGCGCGCCAGCTCGATCTCGCCGACGTGGGTCATGCCGTGGCAGAGGCAGGTCTGGCCGAGGGCGCGGATCTTCGGCATATCGCCGAGCGGTTTCACGGTGATCACCATTTCCAGATCCGCCGCGTCGACCGTGCTGACAAACTCCTCGGTGCTGGCCCAGACTTTCTGCATGTAGTCCTTGAACAGTGGAATGTCCTTGAGCCGAAACGCCTGCGCCTCCGCCGTCGACATCCCCGTGCCCTGGGCCACCGGCGGCAAGCCGAGCCGCTCCGCGTAGCCGCCCTCGGCCCACACGGTCGGGCGACGATTCTGGAGCACGAAGCGCACGACGTTGTCCTCCGTCCGCGCGTAGTGCCAGAGGCCCCACGCGATCGTATTCGCCTTGGGGTGACCGCCCGGCACCGTGTGGAGCTGCTCCGGCGAGAGGTCGGCGATCGCGTTGTTCAGCATCGCGTGCATGCGCTTCAGGTCGCTTCCGATGAACTCGAGGGCGGTCGTCATGGTCTCGCTCCTTTGAAAGCGACCTTAGACGGGTGACGGGTGGCCGTCAAGCGCCTGCGGCGATGATCGGGTAATCTTTCCCTCGGCGAGCCATGGGCGACTGGTTTCCGAAGCAAACCCTCGGGTCTCTGCCCGAGCACGCGGCCCGGCGCTGGGGAGCGCGCGAAGCCGTGTACTTCAAGGGACGACGCTGGAGCTTCGGCGAGTTGTCGGCCGCCGTCGACCGGCTCGCCCGCGGGCTGATGCACCTCGGCATCGAGCCCGGCGAGAAGGTCGCGCTCTGGATGGTCAACCGCCCCGAGTTCCTCGAGACGATGTTCGCGGTGCTCAAGATCGGCGCGGTGCTGGTGCCGATCAACACGCGGTTTCGCGCCGACGACCTCGCCTATGTCCTCGGGCAGTCCGACGCCACGACGCTGGTCATCGCCGAGCGCTCGGGGCCCGTCGACTACCTGCGCATGGTGCGCGAGGTCCCGCCCTCGCGCGTGCCGCGGCTGCGCCGGATCGTCGTGGTCGGCGAGGCGCCGCGGACGGGGACGCTGCACTGGGACGCCGTGCTGGCGGCGGCGGACGCGGTCGACGAAGCGGCGCTCGGGGCGCGGGCCGAGGCGGTGAGCCCCGACGCCACCGCGTTCTTCATGTACACCTCCGGGACGACGGGCTTTCCGAAGGGCGCGATGCACGACCACGCGATCGTCCGGAACGTGACCGATCGCGCCTTTCGCATGTCGATCACGCCAGCCGACACGATCATGATGTACCTGCCGCTCTTCCATCTCTTCGGCTTCTCCGAGGGCGTCCTGATGTCGGTGGTGAGCGGCGCCCGCCAGGTGCTCACCGAGACCTTCGACCCTGCCGAGAGCCTGGCCCTCGTGGAGCAGGAGCGCGCCACGATCCTCCACGGCTTCGACACGCACTTCAAGGAACTCATGCAGGCGCAGGAACGTTTTATGCGCGACGTGTCGAGCGTCCGCACCGGAATTCTCGCGACGGGGATGTCGAGCTCCGTGCCCATCGCCAGGAAGGCGCGCAAAGTCTTCGGTTCCCTCCTGTCCGGCTACGGCATGAGCGAGTTCGGTGTCGGCGCCGCGCTCAGCGCGCTCGACTCGACCGAGGAGCAGTGCACCGAAGCCTCGGGCTATCCGGCGCCGGGCTACGAGATCCGCGTCGTCGATCCCGAGACCGGCCGTGAGCAGCCAGCGGGCGTCCCGGGCGAGATCCTCGTACGCAGCTACATGACGATGAGGAGCTACTACAACAAGCCCGAGGAGACCGCGCGCGCCCTCGACGGCGAGGGCTGGCTGCACTCCGGCGACATGGGCGTGATCCGCGCCGACGGCCATCTGCGCTTCATGGGGCGCTACAAGGACATGCTCAAGATCGGCGGCGAGAACGTCGACCCGATGGAGATCGAGGCGTTCCTGATGAGCCACGCGGCGATCAAGCTCGCCGCGGTGGTGAGCTTTCCCGACCCGCGGCTCGCCGAGGTGGGCGTCGCCTTCGTGAAGTGCGAGGCGGGCCGCGCGATGACCGCCGCCGAGGTGCTCGACCACTGCAAGGGCCGGATCGCCAGCTTCAAGATCCCGCGCCACGTCGTCTTCGTGGACGACTTCCCGATGACCAGCTCGGGGAAGATCCAGAAGGTGAAGCTCCGCGACGAGGCGCTCCGGCGCCTCCCGTCGCCCTAGGGTATGATGCGCGTCGTCTCGATCAGGGCTTTCCCCGGGAGGACATGCCTATGCGCAAGACATTGAGGAGCTTGTGGCTCGTCGCCGGCGCGCTCGCGGCGCTGGGGCTGACCGACGCGGCCCACGCCCAGAAGAAGACGCTCGTCGTCGCCCTCAACCAGGATCCGGACATCCTCGATCCCACGCTGGCCAGAACGTACGTCGGGCGCATCATCTTCTCCCAGATGTGCGAGAAGCTCTACGAGATCGACGAGTCCCTCAAGATCCACCCGCAGCTCGCCGCCGACCTGCCGGCGATCACCGACGGCGGCCGCACCGTCACCATCAAGCTGCGCGCGGGCGTGAAGTTCAACGACGGCACCCCGATGGACGCCGAGTCGGTGAAGCTCTCGCTGGATCGCCACCGCACGCTGCCGGGCTCGAACCGCACGAGCGAGCTGGCGCCGGTCGAGGCCGTCGAGGTGGTCGACCCGCTCACCCTTCGCCTGCGTTTGAAGGCGCCGTTCTCGCCGCTGCTGGCCCAGCTGACCGATCGCGCCGGCATGCCGCTCTCGCCGGCCGCCCTCAAGAAGCTCGGCGACAAGTTCGGCACCGCGCCGGTCTGCGTCGGCCCGTGGCAGTTCACCGAGCGCGTCGCCCAGGATCGGATCGTGGTCGAGAGGTCGCCGCACTATTTCGCGCCCGCGCAGGCCAAGTTCGACAAGATCGTCTTCCGGATCATCCCGGACGACAACGTGCGGCTGGCGAACTTGCGATCGGGCGACATCGACGTCATGCACCTGGTCTCGCCCACCGACGCGACCGCGATCAAGAAAGAGGGGAAGTTCGAGCTGTCCAACGTCACCGGGCTCGGCTACCAGGGCATCACCATCAATCTGCGCAACAAGACCGGCAAGCTCAACCCGCCCGGCGATCTCGGCACGCCGCTCGCCAACGACCCGCGCGTGCGCGAGGCGTTCGACCTCAGCATCGACCGCGAGGCGCTGAACCAGGTCGCATGGGACGGGCTCTACACGCCGGGCTGCACGCCGATCCGCGCGAGCGGCGGGTGGGCGAGGTGATCCAGCAGATGGCGCGCGAGGCCGGCTTCAACATCACGCTGCGACCCCAGGAGTTCGCCTCGGCGCTGAAGGACGACGACGACGGCAAGCTGCAGGCGTTCCTGATCGGTTGGAGCGGGCGCGTCGACCCCGACGGCAACATTCATCAGAACCAGACGTGTAAGGGCAGCCTCAACGCCACCCACGCCTGCGACGAGCGGGTCGACACGATCCTGAACAAGGCGCGCGAGATCAGCGACATCAACCAGCGGCGCGGGCTCTATCGCGAGGCCATCGATCTCTTCACGGCACGCCGCAATATCGTCTACATCTATCACCCGAACTACATCGTGGCGTTTCCGAAGAACTTCAAGGGCTATCACGCCGTCCCCGACGGTTTGATCCGGATCAAGGGCGCGTCCTGGAACTGATCGCCTAGCCACGGTCGCCCGTGCTCGAGTTCCTGGTCCAGAGGGCTCTCATCTCGGTGGTGACCCTCTGCGTGATCAGCATGATCGTCTTCACGGGCGTGCGCATGATCCCCGGCGATCCGGCCCGGGTCATGGCTGGCACCGACGCGGACGCCGCCGGTCTCGAGGCGGTCCGTGAGAAGTACGGGCTCAAGGATCCCATTCCCCTCCAGTACCTGCGCTGGGCGGCCCTCGCCGTCCAGGGCGACCTCGGCGAGTCGATCCGCACGCGCGAGGCCGTGGTGCGGACCGTGGCGACGAAGCTGCCGATCACGATCGAGCTGGCCGCCCTCTCGCTCATCGTCGCCGTCGGCATCGCCATTCCCGCCGGAGTCCTGGCGGCGGTGCGGCGCAACACGATCTGGGACGTCGTGACCAGCGGCGCGTCGCTCTGCGGGGTCTCGATCCCGAACTTCTGGCTGGGGATCATGCTGATCCTGTTCTTCTCGGTGCGGCTCGGCTGGCTGCCCGCCTCGGGGTTCGTGCCGATCTGGGAGAGCCCGCTCGCGAATCTCCAGCGCATGCTGATGCCGGCGTTCGTGCTCGGCACCGCGCTGGCCGCGGTGCTGATGCGCCAGACCCGCAACAGCATGATCGAGGTGATGAGCGCCGACTACATCCGCACCGCGTACAGCAAGGGCCTGGCCGGCCGCGTCGTGGTGTTCCGCCACGCGATCCGCAACAGCCTCATTCCGGTGATCACGATCCTGGGGCTGCAAATGGGGGCCCTCATCAGCGGCGCCGTCGTCACCGAGCAGATCTTCGTCGTCCCCGGCTTCGGCCGGCTCATCGTCGAGGCGGTGTTCACGCGCGACTATCCCCTGGTGCAGGGGGTCGTGCTCATCACCGCCAGCTCCTACGTGCTGATCAACCTGCTGGTCGACGTCTCGTACTCGCTGCTCAACCCGCGCATCCGCATCCGGAGCTCGGCCGGTGACGCCTAGCGCCTCCGCGACGGCCGCGGGACCGATGCCGGCGGACCGGCCGGCCGGTCCCTGGCTCCGCGCGTGGCGACGGGCCCGCGGGCGCCCGGCCTCGGCCGCCGGCGCGCTCATCGTGCTGCTGTTCGTCGCGACGGCGCTCGCCGCGCCGTGGATCGCAACGGTCGATCCGATTCAGGGCGACTGGAAGCAAATCCGCAAGGCGCCCACGTGGGCGCATCCGTTCGGAACCGACGACCTCGGCCGGGACACCTACTCGCGGGTGATCTGGGGCGCCCGCATCTCGATGCAGGCGGGCGTCTTCTCGATCCTGCTGGCCATCGCGGTCGGCGTGCCGATCGGCCTCGTCGCCGGCTTCTATCGCGGCGCCCTCGATCAGGTGATCATGCGCCTCACCGACGCGTGGCTCGCGTTCCCGTTCCTGATCCTGGCCATTGGGCTGGTGACGATCATGGGCCCGTCGCTCACCAACGCGACCATCGCGATCGGCCTGGGCGCGACGCCGACCTACATCCGACTCACCCGCGGCCTCGTGCTGGCGATCGCCGCCGAAGACTACGTCCACGGCGCGCGGGCGCTGGGCGCCGGCGACGTGCGCCTCATGACCCGGCACGTCCTGCCCAACATCGTGAGCTCGCTCCTCGTCCAGGCCACGATCTCGATCCCGATCGCGATCATCGCCGAGGCGATTCTGTCGTTCCTCGGGCTCGGCGTGCAGCCGCCGGCGCCGAGCTGGGGCACGATGCTCAACACCGCGCAGCAGTTCCTCGAGACCGCGCCGTGGATGGCCTGGTGGCCGGGGATCGCGATCTTCTCGCTGACGCTCTCGTTCAACCTCGCCGGCGACGGCTTGCGCGACCTGCTCGATCCCCGGGACTATTGAGCCGCGGCTATAATTCCCCGCATGCGCCCGACCATCGCTCTGCTGGTGCGCCACGGCCAGACCCCGACGACCGGCGTGGTGCTCCCGGGACAGGCGCCCGGCCTCCACCTGGCCGACAAGGGCCGGCAGCAGGCGGATGCGGCGGCCGCCCGCATCGGCAAGCTGCCCAAGGTCGCGGCCGTTTACGCGTCGAACCTCGAGCGCGCGCGCGAGACGGCGCTGCCGATCGCGCGCGCCCGCCACCTGGCGGTCCGCGTCGACCGCGACCTGGCCGATTGCGACGTCGGCGAATGGACCGGCCAGAAGCTCGGGCGGCTCGCCCGCAAGCCCGAGTGGCAGATCGTGCAGCGCCACCCGAGCGGGTTTCGCTTCCCGGGCGGCGAGTCCTTCACCGAGATGCAGACGCGCATGACCTCGGCGATCGCCCGGATCGTCGCCCGTCATCCGGGCGCGGCGGTCGTCGTGGTGTCCCACGCCGACCCGATCAAGGCGGCGGTCGCGCACGCGCTCGGAATCCACCTCGATCTCTTCCAGCGCGTGATGATCGCGCCGTGCTCCATCACCGTGATCGGGTACCATCGCGAAGGGCCGATCGTGCTCACCGTGAACTCGACCGACGGCGATCTCGGCCGGCTCTCCTGACCATGAGCGCGTCCTTCGAGTTCCTGAGCCCCGATCACTTCACCGCCGGTGCCGTCGGCCAGCCGGGCCAGCGGGTCTTCTACGTCCAGTCGCGCGAGAAGGGCCAGCTCGTCACGCTCAAGAGCGAGAAGGAGCAGGTCCGCGCGCTCGCCGAGTATCTCGGCTCGCTCCTGAACCGGCTGCCCGGCGGCGGCGTGGCGACGCCGGGGAACCTGGCGTTGATCGAGCCGATCGACGCGGCGTGGGCCGTCTCGTCGATCGCCGTGGGCTATGACGAAGCGCGCGACCGCATTCTGGTCGTCGCCAACGAGGCGGTGGAGGAGGACGCCGAGGGCGAGCCGGCCTCCGCGCGCTTCCTGATCAGCCGCGCGCAGGCGGCGGCGTTCGTCAAGCAGGCGGACACGCTCATGAAGGCCAGCCGGCCCATCTGCCCGTGGTGCAACCAGCCCCGGGATCCGACCGGTCACACGTGCCCGCGGAGCAACGGTCACGTCCACCACTGAGACCGCCGACCTCCTCACTCGCGGCGAGGTAACGCTGAAGGGTCGGATGCCCTGGAGCTCGAACGCGACGTTCCTCACCGCGGTGACGCTGGAGGGCGCCACCGCGCTGGCGGTGTACAAGCCGGAGCGCGGCGAGCGGCCGCTGTGGGATTTCCCGCGCGGCCTGTACAAGCGTGAGCTGGCGGCCTGGCATCTCTCCGAGGCGCTGGGCTGGGGGCTGGTGCCGCTCACGATCCGGCGCGAGGGGCCCTACGGTGAGGGGTCGTTCCAGCTCTTCATCCAGGCCGACTTCGAGCAGCATTACTTCACGCTGCACGAGAACGCCGCGCATCACAGCCGCCTCAAGCGCATCTGCCTCTTCGACCTGCTCGCCAACAACGCCGACCGCAAGAGCGGCCACTGCCTGCTCGGCCCCGACGGCGACATCTACGCGGTCGACAACGGGCTCTGCTTCCACGAGGAGCCGAAGCTGCGCACGGTCATCTGGGAATTCGGCGGCGAGCCGATCCCCGACGCCATGCTCGAGGACGTCCGCCGGTTCGCCCGCGCGAAGCTGCCCACGCCGCTCGCCGCGCTGCTCGACGGGCCCGAGCAGAAGGCGCTGCGGGCGCGCGCGGGAGAAGTCGCGGCGTCCGAGTGCTTCCCCGTCGACACCGGCGGCCATCGCTATCCCTGGCCGCTCGTATAGCCCTCGTCGTCCTCTCAGGTGTCGATGAGGTCAGGCGTTGATGAGCCGGACCTCCTGGCGCGAGAGCCCAAGCTCGATCCGGCGAGCCCTGAACTCCTGGAGGAGGGCTCCATAGATCTCCGCCTCCGCCGCGCCGACGTCGACGATGCGGACCCAGGGTTGGATGCCGATCTTGATGCTCGACTCCGTGACCTGGGCGATCCCGATGGCGGGCGGAGGGTCCTTCAACACGCGCGCATTCCGGCCCACGACGTCGCCGATCGCCGCCAGCACCTTTGTCAGATCAGCGTCGTGAGGAACCGAGACGGCCAGATCGCGCTGGCGCATGGAGCCATAGTTGTGGAGGATCTCGCCGACGATCCGCCGGTTCGGAATGACGACGCGCGACCGGTCGGGATGCAGGAGCGTCGTCGAGAAGAGCTCGATCTTCGAGACGTCGCCGCGCACGCTCAGGAGCTCGACGTATTCGCCGACGCGGAAGGGCTTGGTGAAGATGATCGTGAGTCCGGCCACGAGGTTGCTGAGCACTCCCTGCAGCGCGAAGCCGACCCCGAGGCCGGCCACGCCGATGCCGGCGACCAGCGGCGCGATCTGGAAGCCGAACTTGTCGAGCGCCACCACGACGGCAAAGAGCATGACGACGATCTTGAGGGCGCGGACGATCAGAAGCCGCATCGGTGGCTCCATCTGCTTCTGGAGCCGCTGATCCGCGAGGTGGCCGACCCATCGGGCCACGATCGCGCCGGCGGCCAGGATGACCAGGGCTCCGATCACCTGAAACCCATAACGGATCGCGAGGTCCAGGACGACGTCTTTCACGGCCATGGGGGCCTCCTTGGGCGAGCGCAGTGGGTTGCGCTGGTCGCCCGAGTATACCGAGATGCCTGAGCTGCCCGATGTCACGGTCTACGTCGAAGCCCTCGCGGCGCGGATCGTGGAGGCGCGCCTCGAGCGCGTGCGCGTCGCGAGCCCCTTTCTGCTGCGCTCCGTCGATCCACCGCTCTCGGCGGCCGCCGGCCGGCGCGTCACCGCGGTGCGCCGCCTCGGCAAGCGCATCGTCATCGGACTGGAAGGCGACGTCTTTCTCGTCCTGCACCTGATGATCGCCGGGCGGCTACACTGGAAGCCCGCCGGCGCCAAGCTGCCCGGGAAGATCGGTCTGGCCGCCTTCGACTTCTCGACCGGGACGCTCACGCTGACGGAGGCGGGGACGAAGCGGCGCGCCGCGCTCTATCTGGCGGGCGGCGAGTCCGCGCTACGCGAGCACGATCCGGGCGGCCTGGAGGTGCTCGGCGCGAATCTCGAGGCGTTCCGCGCGGCGCTCGCCGCCGAGAACCACACGCTCAAGCGCGCGTTGACCGACCCGGGGATCTTCAGCGGCGTCGGGAACGCGTACTCCGACGAAATCCTGCACCGGGCGCGCCTCTCGCCGGTGAAGCAGACGCGCCAGCTCTCGGCCGAGGAGATCGCGCGGCTCTTCGAGGCCACGCGGGCGACGCTGCTCGACTGGTGCGAGCGCCTCCGGAAGGAGGCCGGCGGCGAGTTCCCGGAGGGTGTGACCGCCTTCCGCGAGGGGATGGCGGTGCACGGACGCTACGGCAAGCCCTGCCCGACGTGCCGCGCGCCCGTGCAGCGGATCGTCTTCGCCGACAACGAGACCAACTACTGCGCGAGCTGCCAGACCGGCGGCCGGCTCCTCGCCGACCGCGCGCTGTCACGCCTCCTCAAGCAGGACTGGCCCCGGACGCTCGAGCAGATGGAAGAGCGCGTTCAGGCCGGGCGCCGCGGCGCGAGCGCGCGCAGCACGTCGGCGAACGAGGGCGCCGGGCCCTCCTTGTAGATCGCCATCCGCTGGTAGATCTCGGCGGCGCCCTTGTGGAAATCGTCGGGCAGCCCGGCCGCGGCGAACGTCGCCGCGATCTCCTCCATCTCGCCGATGAACCGCCACGCCTTGCGGGAGTTGCCCTTCGCGGCCGACTCGGCGCGGGCCGACAGCTCGGGCTGCGAGATCTTCCACTCGCGCACCAGCGACTCCTCGACGCCCTCGGCGGCGGCCAGCGCACACGACGCCAGCAGGAGCGCAGCGCTGCCCTTGGTCCACGACGCGTACGCCATCTTCACCGTCGAAGCGGCGCCGGGCCCGCCGGGCACCACGATCGCCGCCAGCGGTCCGGCGGTGAGCAGCGCGGCCATGCGCTCGGCGCTCTTGCCCGAGAGATAGAGGCGCGTGGTGCCGGGTTTCACCGGCGGCGGGCCGATGATGCCGCCGTCGACGAACATGGCGCCGCCCTTCTCGACGATCCCGCCGATCTCGCGCGCCGTCGCCGGCGAGACCGCGTTGCCGTCGACATAAGTCCCGGCGAAGCGGAGCTTCGAGACCTGCTCGGCCAGCTCCGCGGCCGCGGCCGGCGGGCACACCGCGACGATCACCTCGCTCGCGCGCACGAGCGCCGCCAGCGAGCCCGCGTCTTCCAGCCCGGCGTCGGTCGCGCGCTTACGGGTGGCCGCGCTCCGTCCCTCGCCGGCCCAGAGCACGCGGGAGCCGCCCGAACGCACGGCGGCACCCACCATGCTGCCCATCTCACCTGGATGCAGAAGCCCGATCGTGGTCATGTCCGAACCTCCTCTGTTAGCCCGCCTCGGCCGGCGGGGCCCCAGCCCCGCGACGGCCTGCGGCGTGCACCACGGCGGCCCGGCGGTCCAGACCGATCGTGCGGCCCACCTGCGGCGGCCGCGGCAGCCCATCGTGCGCCGCCTGAATTCGCGCGAGCCGCTCGAGAATCTCCGAGGCCATCGGCGCGCTCCGGCGCGTGGCCTCACTGACGTGCAATGACATCAGCTCGTTCGTCGCCGCCAGATAACCCTCCTGAGCATGATACATCTCGTGGATGTAGTGGATGCGCTTGGCGTCGTGGCCCAGCAGGAGCGTGGTGAAACGCAGCGGATCGCCCTCCCGGACCTCGCGATGGTAGGTCACGTGGGCTTCGAGGCAGAACGTCGTCACCGCCCGCTCCCGCCGATGGGTGGCGTCGAGCCCGATCCAGCGGAAGAACTCGTCGGTCGCGTAGTCGAACACCACGAGATAGTAGCCGACGTTCAGGTGCCGGTTGTGGTCGATCCATTCGGGTCGCACCACGTCGCGATAGCGGTCGAGCGGCGCGTCGATCACTCGGTCTCGAGCCTCCCTCGGCAGAACGCAACGAGGCAGCATACAATAGCGGCCGCCATGAATGACAGCGACCTCTGCTGGATGTCCCCGTTCGATCTTGCCGCCGCGATCGCAACGAAGAAGGTCTCGCCCGTCGAAGTGGTCGACGCGACGCTCGCGCGCATCGACAAGCTGAAGGAGCTGAACGCCTATGTGACCCTCGACGCCGACGGCGCGCGGAAGGCCGCGAAGGCGGCGGAGCGCGCGGTCGGGCAGCGTGGCGTCAAGCTCGGCCCGCTCCACGGCGTGCCGTTCTCGGTCAAGGACCTCATCATCACGAAGGGCAACCCATCGGCTCTACGCGACGGAGACCGGCGGCGTGCGGGTCGGCCGCGACGCGGGAAGCGCCTTCACGTTCATCTTCAACATGACGGGCCAGCCGGCGGCGACGGTGCCGTGCGGGTTCACGAAGGCCGGGCTGCCGATCGGGCTTCAGATCATCGGGCGCCGGTTCGACGACGTCACGGTGCTGCGCGCCTCGGCGGCGTTCGAAGCGGCGCGCCCGTGGGCGCAGCAACGCCCCGGGATCGGCTGACGCCGCTCAGGTGGCCGCGGCCGTCCGGGCCTTGCGATAGACGAGGTCGGCGGTCACCACGTCCTCGACCGCGACGCCGACCGACTTGAACAGCGTGATCTCGCTCGCGGACTCACGGCCGGGCTTCACGCTCCGCACGACTTCACCGATTTCCGCGAAGACGTGACCGGCCGCGATGACGTCGCCGGATTCGCTGGTCGCCGCGGCGCGCGATTCGACGTAGAGCCGGCTCTTGCGAAGCACTTCGTCGTCCAGCTCACGCCAGGTCGGGCGAGGCGCCCCGACCGCGTTGACGTGCGCGCCGGGCGCCAGCCACGCGCCCTGCAGCACCGGCGTCTGGGACGTCGTCGCGACCACGACGACGTCGGCGCCGCGCACCGCGTCCTCCGCCGAGGCCGCGGCGTGCACGCCGAACTCCGCGGCGAAGGCGCGGGCGTTTCGCGGGCTCCACACGCGGACCTCGCGCAGCTTCCGCACGAGTCGCATCGCCTCGAGGTGACTCCGCGCCTGCACGCCCGCGCCCAGGATCCCCAGCACCGACGCATCCGTGCGCGCCAGGTGCTGAGTGGCGACCGCCGACACCGCCGCAGTGCGCATCTCGGTGATGAGCCGCCCGTCCATCGAGACGAGCGGCTCGCCCGTCTCGGGCCGGAAGAGCAAGATCGTGGCGTGGTGTGACGGCACGCCCTGATTGTTCGGGTAGAAGGTGACCAGCTTGGCGCCGAGGGCGCCTGCGTAGGCCGGCATGATGCCGAGAAAGCCCTGGTGCTCCGACACCGGGAGCATCACTCGCATGGGCTGGACCACCTTCCCCGCGGAGAGATCGGCCAGGGCCCCCGCCATGGCGGGAATCAGGTCTTCCATCCGCAGCAGCGCGTGAACGGCGGCTTCGTCCAGAATCATCGGTGTCCTCTATGCGCCATGCGCCACCGGCCTCGCCAGGAGGTCAACGTACGCTCCCTCGATGAGCTGCGATGGCGAAATGCCGAGCGCGGCCATGAGCTCGCGCGCTTCCGCGATCCCAGGCTCGGGCGCGTCGCCGTCGGCCAGAACGACCTCGAGCTCGAGGAAGTCTCCAAGCTCTTCGACGCGGTCGAGGTGAACGCGCGTTCGGCCGACGATGTACAGCGTCCGCCGCTTGCGCACCCGACCGGCCTGGCCGTAGGCGAGCGCGAGCGTCTCACGGAGCGTATCGGGGGACGCGGTCGGCGCGATGACGTAGAACGACTCCTTGGGGCCCGCCTGGTCGGCGCGCCGATAGAAGATGAGCTGGCCTTCGGTCGCGGAGAACGCGCGAAGCTTCAGGCGGCCGCGCGGACAGGCGAAGAACGTGTCGTCCTGCTGGATCTCGATCGGCCCCTGATCGGCGAGCGCGGCGGCCCTGGGCTTGATCGCGTCGACGCTCTCGATGCGCGCCTTGATCTCGATGTTGCGAGCCATCAGGAGAGCTCCATGACGTGCGTGCAATCGGCCACATCGTCACATCGACGGAACCCCATCCGCTCGTAGAGCCGGGCCGCCGCGGGATTGTTGGTGCGCAGGCGGAGGTTCTCGAACGAGTCGCGCGCGACTCGGATGATCTCGCCGACCAGCTGGCGGCCGACCCCGAGATGGCGACACTCGACCAGGACGTAGAGGTGCCGCACGCGACCGACCTTCGGTACGGACGTGTAGGGATCGATGCTGAGGCCGCACACCCCGACCATGCGTCCGCCCAGCGTGGCCGCGCAGAACGCCTCGCCCGGGCGGTCGAATCGATTCCGTCCGCTCGCCCATTCCTCGGCGAGCCGTCGTACGAACCCGAGGCCGGCCTGCTCGCTTTCTGCGACCAGCGGGTCGACGCTCTCCGGGCGCAGCTCGTCGAGCCGCTCGATCACCGCGGCCACGTCATCGCCCTCAGTCGGCGTCATCGCGTGGCCCGTCGGTGTGAACGACCGCCGCCGCCCGCAGTCGCGCCAGCTCGCGGAGACGCTCGTCGCCTCGATAGGCCGCGAACGCCGCCGCGGATGGGAACGTCACGACGTGAATCTCCTTGAACAGGTCGGCGGCGCCGTCGCCGTTCACCACGACCGTGCGCTCGATCCGCCCGCCGTGCGCCGCCATCACCGCCGCCGCGCGCTTCTCGAACGTCCGGAACGTGTCGATCGCCGCCTTCCGCACCGTCAGGATCGCGACCAGCGTCACGTGCGCTTCACTCAGATGCCGCAGAACTCATAGAACTCCCGGGCCGGGGCCTCAGCGGTGAGCACCGGCAACGGAAAGCACTCGCCCAGGCTCTCGAGGCTCGTGAGACGCCCGAGACGCTCGAGAAAGTCTCGCGCCACGCTCTCCCTCACCGTCCCGTCGCGGTTCACGAATTGTCCCCACAAGGGCATGTGCTGGAATCGGCCGTGGAGCACGTGAGCGGTCGCCAGGTAGGACTTCGGAAACAGACGGCGGTACGCCTCGAGGTTGTACAGCCACGACGCCCCGACCACCCGCGGCGGCGCTTGCATCGTGCGCTTCACGTGCCCGAAGAGTGCGGCCAGGTCCGCCAGGCGCCGGTCTCGGCGCTCGATTCCCAGAGGCGAGTGTCCGTCCGGCTCGGCGTTGCCGAAGTGCAAGCGGATCCGGCCCTCACTCAGCAGCGCGTAGGAGAAGCAGCCGAACGTCGCCACGATGCCCGGTGGCGCTCCCGCCTGCGGCCGCGCCAGATAGAAGCGATAGGTCCACTCGCCGGTGTCGTTGGCGTCGCCCATTCCCGCCAGATACTCCTGCCAGACGGGATGAGCGGGATCGAAGGCGTGCCCCAACCCGAACCGGACGTAGAGGTTGGTGTACTCCAACAGGGCGCGCGTCAGCGGGAGCCCGGACGGGGCCGAGACCGCTTTGGCGAACTGGAGCTGGAGGTCGAAGAACGCCCGGGCGTAGACGAGGCTGCTCGTCACGTCGCCGACTCAGGCACGATCGACCAGGACGAACACGCAGCCCGTCTCCGAGTACACATCCTCGTCGATCGAGCCCGCGCTAGCGACGCTCGCCCATCCCGGGCCCATTCGACGCCCTCCCTGCACGAGCTCGCCCTCCAGAACGAATACGAACTCGGGACGCTCGTGGGTGTGCACGGGAAACCGCGTCCCCGGCTCGAACCGCACGATCTGCATCTCCCAGCCGTCGGTGACGGCGATGTCCTTCACGAAGACCCCAGCGGCGACTCTGGAAGGTCGCCACGGCACGTCATCGACGTTCACGGCGCGAAAGGATTTCGGCGCTCCCGGCGTCATCTAGCCAATCTGCTCCGCTCGGGTGACGTCGAACGGGTGATCGATCAGCGGCTCCACGCGTTCGACGAAGCGGATCGTGTGCGGCAAGCCAGAGTGGATCTCGAACGCCGCTTCGTCCTTCCAGCGCGAATGGATATAGAACAGCTGCGGGTCACGAATCGACCGAAACGCATAAATGCCCAGACAGCCCGGCTCCTCGCTCGACGGAGCGAGGACGTCTCGCAACGCTTCGGCCAGGGCGTCCTGCTTCCCGGGCCGCGCGTGAAATCGCGCGAAGATGAATAGCTCCAAGTCAGGGCCGCCCGTGGACCGCCCCGCACTCCACGATCGTGAAGCCACTTTGTGCAACGCTCAGCTTCAGCGGCGACGCCGAGCAACGCGAGGCGCCGACCGCTGAAAGCTGTAGTTGGGCTGCACCGAAAGCATCGCGTCACTCAATGCTTCATCTCCAGGCAACGTAGCGTGCAGCGCTCGCAAGAAGCGCAACCCCGGTGACTACTTCGCACCGCGCGGTGCACTTTGCAGCAGCTCTACCAGGTGCTGCTTCCAGAACCTCGCCTGGAGAACCGTGGCGTGGCCGCCGGTCTGGTCGCTCCCGGGGATGAGCAGTATCCGGCTGTTCTTCACCCGCTTTATCTCGCGATCCAGCAGCCCGAGTTCCGGCGGGTTGCGCTCGTCATCCGCCGAGTTGATCGCCAACAGGGTTGCCTGGATCTGCTCCAGGCTTGAGGAGGCGTTGTAGTCGCGGGACGCCTCCCACTGGTACAGGTGATCATTGGCGTCACCGCGGAACGGCGCGCTCAGGCGCTGGTTAACCAGCTCGTCCGCCTTGTCAACCGTTGGCGCCACTCTGTAGAATCGCTGGCTCCCGCCGCTGGTGGCGATGCCGAAGAACACCGAGGCGAACTGCACGCTGCGCGGCTGCTTGGTGTAGTTGCCGTTCATCCACTCGGGGTCGTTGCGGATAGAATCGATGATCAGACGGCGCATCATCCAATTGCGGCCGGACATCTCGGTTGGCAACGACGCCATTGGCACTGCGACGTCCATGAAGGCTGGGTACTTCTGGGCCCACATCCAGATGTGCATGCCACCCATCGAGTACCCCAGCACGACGCGGAGACGGCGTAGGCCCAAGTGCTCAGTGATCAGCCGGTATTGCGCCTGGACCATGTCGTCGTAGTTGTACTTCGGGAAGCTTGCGCGTAGACCGTCTGAGGGTTTCGAGGATTTACCGATGCCGATGGCGTCCGGCAGGATGCTGTAGTAACGGCTGGCATCCAGCGGCTGTCCGGGCCCGAAGAGTTCGCCGGCGAAAGCAGGAGTGAGCATGCCGACGCCCGATCCGGTCGTGCCGTGCAGGATGAGCACCGGCTCGCCGGTGGGCGCGCCGACCGTCGTGTAATGAAGGCGCAACTCGGGCAGGACCTCGCCGGTGTGGAAGCGGAAGTCCCGCACTGTCCAGCTGCCTTCCTTCGGCGCGGGGTAGTCGGCAGCCAGACTAGGAAGCGCTGTCAGGATGAATGAGAGACTCCACACTGCGCAGGAGACGATCCTGATGAGCTTCATGCCGGCCTCCTTCGTGATTCGTCGTCCTTCAGTTACC
>QHSI01000109.1 GCA_003221515.1 Candidatus Rokuibacteriota bacterium | reverse complement strand
TCTGGCGCCGGCCAGCCCGTTCGGGAGCGCGGCGATCTTCATCTTCAGCTCAGCGCGCACGGGAACGTTGACGAAGGATTGCATATCGATCGCCCGCACGACGACTCCGACACGCCCACCCGGCCGGGTGACGCGCACCATCTCACGGAGCATCCGCTCAGCGTCCAGGAGCTCCATGACGGTCGCCGACATCGTCACGTCGAAGCTATTGTCCCCGAAGGGCAGGACTTCCGCATTGCCTTCGCGAAACTCGATATGCTCCGCCAGGCCTTCCTTCGTGGCCAGGGCCGCGGCCTCTCGCAGCAAGGTTCGATGAATGTCGACCGCGGTGATCCGATGCGCTCCGCCGGTATGCCGCGCCAGCCAGCGGTCGAGGACGCCTGAGCCACACCCCACGTCCAGAATCGTCTCACCCGGATGCAGGTGTATTTCGGCAATGAGATTCCGCACCACCCCCAGGTAGCCCGTGCTCCGACCGCGTGCTTCAAGGCTGGCGACCGACCCCAAGATGGCACCGCCCAGCGTGAGGGTGCAGTACTGCGCGCTGAGCCTGGGGAGTAAAGGCTCCCACTGCGACGCGGCGAGGCCTAAGGGCAGCAAGACCAGCGGGGCGCCAGCACCCTGTATACGATAGGAGATACCGTCCAGCTCTCCCTCCTGCGCCGGAAGGCGCACGGGCTTGACTGCATGAAGCTGGTCCATGCGTGCCAGAAAAGCCAGCATCGCTGCCCCGATATCCTCTGCACGGTCCGTCAGGAGGTCGGCGCGCGGATGGCCGTAATAGTCATTGAGGGTGATGATCGAAGCTTCCGGGTGAGCCCGCATGGCCTTCGAGATCGCCTCGGCGGGCGTCCCTTGATCGCCGGTCAGCACGAGGACACGCGAGGTCAGCGCCCCGAGCGGCGTGGCGTCCAGGCCCGTTGGACATACGAGCGTCAGGGAAGCAATCGTCTCCGGACGCGTCGTGGCGAGACCGCGCCAGTCCGCGGTCACACGAGCTGCGAGATGCACCCGATCCAGGCCCAGCTGTCGGAAGAGCTGCACCAGTCGCTCGTCGACAGAACTTTTCAAGGCGCTTACGCGTGCCAGTGGACTTTGTTCCACGCCTCCAGATCATTCACGTTGCCCGGCGGGTCGGCCGGTGGCGGGAGCTCGCCATCGTTGTACAACCGGGCCGCGTTGCCGCACAGCACCTTGGCCCGCGCCTCCGGCGTGAGGTGCCCCAGGTCCTGCGCGATGAACCGGGTCGCTCCCGGCCAGATGCAGGCGCTGTGCGGGTAGTCGTTGGACCACATGAACGTGTCGGCGCCATACTCGGGAAGCAGCTTGCAGCCGACCGTGTCCTGAATGAACGCCCCGTAGACGTGCCGATAGATGTATTCGCTGGGCGGCCTGGGAATATCGCGCTGCCGCCCGAGCCCGATCGGCGACGGACCGAAGCTCATCTGGTAGTAGTCGAACTCCTGGGCGAAGAACGGGATCCACCCGACGCCGGCCTCCGCGAGCACCAGGTTCAGGCGAGGGTACCGCTCGAACACCCCGGCGGCGACCATGTTGCCCACCGCCTTCATGCAATCCCACTTGTGCCCGGCCGCTCCATCCGGCATGAGCCCGCTGCGCTGCTGGGGGGAGAATTTCATGCGCCCCGGACCCGAATTGATGTGGAGGTTGACCGACATCCTCAGATCTTGGCAGGCGGCCCAGAAGCGCTCGTAGTGCTCCGAGCCGTAGAGCAAGTCTTCCGCCGGTACGAGCCCGATGGTCGCTCCCCGCAGGCCTCGCGTGCGGCACCGCTCGAGCTCCCGAACCGCGTGCTCGATGTTCCACAACGAGATCATCGCCAGGCCCCAGAGGCGCTGCGGCGCCGCGCTGCAAAATTCGATCAGCCAGTCGTTGTAGGCGCGGCAACACGCTTCCTCGAGCTCCGGGTCACCCGTCACCCAGGCCGCAGCGCCGCGGGTGGGATAGAGCACCTCGGCGCTGATGCTGTCGTACGCCTGGTCCTTGAGACGCTCGCCCGGGTCCCAGCCGCCCACGCGCACGTTGGGGCCGGCATTGTCGCGATTCGGAAAGCGCGGGGCGCGGTCGCGTAGCGCGGGTGGCAGCCGCGTCTCGAAGAGGTCCGGCGGCTCGGTCATGTGCGAGTCGGCAGAAATCCGCGGCTCGTGATCGATGGCGACGAGTGTCTGCGGTGCAACGGCGACATCACTGAGTCTTGGGAACGGCATGGCGTCCTCCAGCTCCCGGAGCGGGACTACTTGAGTTGCGGAATGACGCGCTCGTTGATCAACTTCAGATTCTCCAGCTGCAGCGCATAGGGAAGCTGGCGCCCGTGGTTGACCTCGTACAGGATCTGCGTCAGGTCCAGCTCGTCCCGCAGCTGTTGAAGCCGATCGACCACCTTCTCCGGCGTTCCGTAGACCACCTTGTCCCGCAGCCAATCGTCGTAGCTCATGCGTCGGACGTGTTGGGCCTGAGCGCTCCAGTCGCCGGTGGTGCCCACACGCGAGGCGCTGTCCGCCACGCGATTACCGAGGCCTTGCATGGCGGCCATGGTGCTCGCCCTGGGCTCCGCGTAGGCGCGCTCGGCCGTCGTGGCCACGTAGAGCGGCACCCGGAGCCCCACCTGAGGAGCCCCGGCGTGGCCGGCCGCGTGCCAGGCCTCGCGGTACTGCTTGATATACGGCGCCAGCTCGGAGAGGGCGAATACCCTGGAGGGGTTGATGATGATGGGAAATCCCAGGCGTCCCACGAGGGGAAAGGTGACTTCGGAGGTGATCCCGACACGGATCGGCGGGTGCGGCCGCTGCAGCGGCTTGGGCCGCACCCACAGGTTGTCGCACCGATAGTGTTTGCCCGTGAAGGAGAAGCGTTCCTGGGTCCACGCCTTGACGACGATCTCCAGGTATTCGTCGAAGCGCTCCCGGCTCTCGGCGAAGGGCGAGTTGAAGCCGTCGTGCGTGTCAGGGAACGTGCCACGCCCCACGCCGAACTCGACCCGACCCTGACTGATGTGGTCCAACGTGGCGATGTCCTCGGCGATGTGGATCGGATGGGCCAGGGGCAGGAGCACCACCGCCAGGCCAATGCGGATGCGTTGGGTCCGGGCGGCGATGGCGCTGGCGATCGTGATCGGCGAGGACAGAACGCTGATCGCGGAAAAATGGTACTCCGCCAGCCACACCGAGTTAACGCCCAGGGCCTCCGCGGCATCCACCAGCGCGAAGCACTCGGCAAAGGCCTCACGGTCCGTCATCCCCGCACGGGTGGGGAACTCGATGAAGACCCCGGACTCCATGAGCGACGGCCGGCTAGCCGACCCGGGTGAAGTCCGCTTGGGGAATCTCCTCCGCGCGTGGGGGCTCCGCGGCGGTGATGTCCATCGGGGCCGCGCCTCCGCGCGTCGATTTCATGTAGGCCAGCCCTTCTTCCTCTGTCGCATACGTATCGCTGAACAGCTCCATCATGATCCCGTCCGGATCCAGGAAGTAGACGCTCCGGGTCATGCCGTGGTCCACGATGTGGTCGATGGCGGCCCGAGCCTCCACCAAGCGACTGTGGGCCGCTTGCAGGGCCCGGTAGCTCTCCACCTTGAACGCAAAGTGGTTCAGGCCGATCGCTCCCTTCTCGGTCGGCCTGGCCCCGGCGGGCGCTTTGAACAGGGCGAGGTTGTGATGCACCACGCCGCAGGTCAAGAAGGCGCCCGTCCCGTCGGGGCGATACCGGGACACCCTCCTTGCGCCCAGGACCTTGGATACTGCCTTATCCCACGGAGTCCCGCCAGTTGAATTCTGCAAGTCGATCGCGTCCCGTTGGGGCCACCACCGAACCTGCAGAAATTAACCCCGCGAAAAGTGTGGATAGTGATCCCTCGCCCCTGACCTCGTAGGTGAACCGCGGCTTCCGGCCGGGGCCCGTGCGTGCTGGCAGTTCCGCTGGTCGCGTCACGGGCGTGAAAATCCGGCGATTGACGAGCACCGCACGCAATAGGTCGCGTGCCTCGACAATCCCTCAGCGCGCCATCGCGCGCCAGTTCCCCAAATACTCCAACAGCATGGTCCTGATCTGGGCCGTAGAACAGGATGCGCGGGCTTCTCAGGCTGCGCGACAGTCGATCAGTTCACGCTCGGTTAGCACGAGATCGAGGCGGACGTCGCTGGGGGTGGTAGGCACGGCGGCGATTTCCTGGGCCGCGAGGGCGATGCCGGCCGCGACCACCGGCTTCTTCTCCCGCAGCTTCGCGACCGTCAGGTCGTAGTAGCCGGCGCCATAGCCGATACGGTGGCCGCGGCGATCGAACGCGAGCAGCGGCACGATCACGACGTCGGGCTCTACCTCCGATGCCTCGGGGCCGGGCTCGCGGATGCCCCACACGCCAGCGACCAGCGGGTCGCCCAGACTCCAGGCCCGCATGATTAGCGGCTTGCGCTTTCCGGCGACCACCGGGAGCGCGAGCTGGGCTCCCAAGGCGGCAAGCTTGCGCAGCAGGGGAATCGGGCTGATCTCGCTCTTCATCGGGAAATAGCCGGACACGACCGTGCCAGACGCGACCGCGATCGGGAACTCGCGGGCCGCGATGGTCTCTGCCGCGAGCTGACGCTCAGCCGCCGGCAGCGCATCGCGGCGTGCAATCGCCTCGCGCCGGAGCTCGGCCTTCGCGACGGCAATCGGATCGTACGACCCTCGATTGAACTTCTTCGTCAACGATGCACCTCGTCGGTGGTGACGAACGAATCACATTTCTCGAAGCTCGCGCAACAGCGGGCTTGGCGCCCGGTGGAAAAGTCCTCGCCGACAGGGATAGAGGCATCCGTCGAGAAAGATGAAGAAGAGGGTGCGGCGGTGCTGGAGTTATCCACCAGAATCCACATCTTCCACCGAACTATTTCGCTGCCCGGCTTGACAGGCTCGTCGTTCGAGGACAACGATGCGCACGTCGTGTTGGTGTTCATTCGACTCAGATCGTTGCTCTTCGCGTTGTGTCCGGACCATCCGGTGGCACTCTGCGGGACGTGCCACCGAACGTACACACCCGAGCAGCTCGGGACCAAGATCGGCGACGACTGCTATCTCTGCCGCGACTGCGGAGGCGATCTAAGAGAGTCGATCGTCGCCCACGCGCGGACGTGCGCGAATCTCGTACCGCAGAGGCCACTGGCGCGGATGGCGTCGATCACCAGCTCGGCGGTCCCCCTGACGGTTTCGGAGCGCTTCGCAACTCGGCGTAGAGCCCGGCTCGAGCTGGACGCCCGCGCGGTCCCGCGCCCACGCGCCTCGTGACGCCCAGAATACAGACACTTACCGTCATCGGTGTCCGTCTCGTGACAGCGCGGCCATCGACTTCACTGCCGATGGTGTCGGCGAAGTCTGCGGTTCACCGCATGTGTTGTGAGGTTTATCCCTGACCAGACGTTTGGCACCGGCTTTGCGATAGCGTCCGCGGCGTGAGAACGCATTCTGGGTATCTTCGCTGCGTTTCGTCTCCTTGGTCCCGTCGTCTTCTGACTCGCCGACGCAATGAGTAGTCAGCTCCACTAGCAGCCCGCGACAGCGCGTGGGATTCGCCGGGGATCCCAGTCCGGTCAGCGAGCGATTGCCGTTCCTGCCCGTTGCCCGCGTGCGCAGCGCACTCTTCGCTCCGGGGATGCAAGCGACGCATGCCGAGAAGTTGGCGTAACGCTGGCGGTCGTTCGACGTTTGTCCGATGGCTTCGCGCTATCGGTCTGGCACTCGGCGGAGTACTCCTCTTGGCAGGCCCTAGCCACGCGGGCGTCCTCGATGCCTCGTGGATCGCCCCGACCACGAATACCGATGGAAGCCCGTTGACGACTCTGGCGTTCTATCGCGTCTATTACAGTCCGGGGCCGACTCCCTGTCCCGGAACTGCCTTCTTTCAGGTAGCGTCGCCGACGCTGAGCCCGGAGCCCAACACGACGGTGAGCTTCAGGCTCACGGGGCTGACCATCGGCACCGTCTACAATGTTTCAGTGACCGCCGTGGATCTGATCGGCCACGAGAGCACCTGCTCGCCCGTCGCCGGTGCCGTCGCCCAAGGCTCGGTGACCGTGAGCCCGATCGGTAGCGCGAGTTTCGGGAGCGTCAACGTCGGAAGCTTCGCGGATCGAACCTTCACCGTGCAGAGCACGCGCGCCGGTGCGATCTCGGGGGCGGTGTCGACCGTCGCGCCCTTCAGCGTCGTGTCAGGGAGCCCGTTCACGCTCAGTGGAGCCGGGGCGACCCAGACCGTCACGGTGCGCTTTACTCCCACCACAGTTGCGGCCGCGATCGTGAACGTGACCTTCACGGCCGCCGGAGACGACATCTCGCGTTTGGTGACCGGCGTCGGGATCGATCTGCCGGTCACAACGCCGCCGACCGTGACCATCACCTCGCCTCGATACCCTACGCCCTATACCACGAGCAGCTCTCCAATCACGCTTGCCGGAACGGCGTCCGCCAATCTCGGGGTGACCCAGGTGACGTGGTCGAACAGTCGTGGCGGCAGCGGGACGGCGGAGGGGACCACGAAGTGGACGGCCAGCGGCATCCCCCTCCAGCTCGGCTTGAATGTGCTGACCGTCACGGCTCGAGACACCATCGGCACCATCGGGATCGCGACGATGACAGCGACGCTGACCATCGCCTTCACCTTCACCGACGATCCACTCGTGGCGCAAGGCACAATCGTCCGGGCGGCCCATTTCGCGGAGCTTCGAGCGGCCATCGATAGTGTCCGTACGGCCCGCGGGCTGATGCCGTTCGCCTGGACGGCCGCCACGAGCACTGGAGTCCTGGGGGTCCACGTCACCGAGCTCCGGAGGGCGCTGAACGAGGCCTACCAGGCGGTCGGTGGGACGGCGCCAACGTACACGGATCCCACCGTTGCGTCGGGGCTCACCGTCATCAAGGCCGTCCACCTGAATGAGCTCCGCGCCGCCGTCCGCGGGCTGCCGTAAGGACAGCGTCCGCCCGGTCCGCCCCTCGCCGGCCTCGTCCTTCGCCGGGCCGAAGCCCGCGACCTGTCCGCGACGTCAACGCAAAGGCGCTCGACTGTCGGATGTGATCCGCTGCGCGACTCGTCGATCGATCCAGCGTGTGCGGAGCAGCCTCACGTATCCGGTCGACCTCCGGCTAATTTCCTAATTTTCAAATCCTCGTCCCGATGCGACAGCGCTTGGCATCCGGGCTGCACGGAGCCCGCCCAGGAGGGCGCCCCATGAGTGTGGTCCAGCACAACGGATGGCGGATCGAGTCGCAATCCTTCAAAGCGCGCGGCAATCGGTGGTGTCCCAAGGCCCTGGTGGGCGTGTTCGAAGGCGGGAGGTTTTACACGCACGACGTGGTCGCATTGCTCAGCGTGACGTTCGAAACTGCGCGGGATGCCGACGACTACGCCATCAAGGTGGCGAAGATGTGGATCGAGGACCGAGCCTAGACGCTTACTGCTTTTGCACGACGACCCTGCCCTGTGCGTTGACGAACACGTGGTAGCGGCTTCCATCCTGGCAGGCGGCGACGTAGTCGTTGTCGCCCTGCTTGGCGGCGCTGACCACCTGCCCACACGGCTGACCCTGCAGCGCGATGACGGCCGTCAGATCCTTGAGCACCGCCGGGTCATCCGCGGCCGGCGAGGGGCCGGCGAACAGGGCGATGGCCGACAGAATCGCAGCCCAGACCTGCGTGCGATTGATCATCTTCTCCTCCCGTCGAGTCAGAGGGTCTTGAACTTGACTGGATCCTTCAGAAGATCCCAGAGCGCTTCGCGCGACGTGGAAATGTCTCGAGCGAGCGCTGAGTCCTTGTCTTGCAGGAGCGCCACCACCTTGAGAACCAGAAGATCGTAGTTCTCCCGGAGCTTGGCGAGGGTCGTCCCGCCCCGCCCCTCGTGGAAGGTACGGAATCGCTCCAGCAGGTCGTCGACCTCGTTCTTGAGCGACAGCTTGGTGAACACGCCAATCGCACTGGTGTCGCGCAGTCGCTTCTCGAGCGAGGTCAGGTCGTGGATCGCGGCTCGCTCCTGCCCCGAGGGCAGCGCGGCTGCGCTCTCTCTCGGCCTAGGCGGCTCTGGGGGCTTCGGTCGAGCCGGCGCCGCCGGCTTCGCCTGAGACGGCTCTGCCGCCTTCGGCTGGGGCGGTTGGGCCGGCTTCGCTTGCTCCGTCGCCGTCGGCGGAGGCTCCGTCGGCGTCGGTTGAGGCTGCTCGACCGGAGAAGCAGGGGGAGGCTGTTGTACCTCGCGAGACGGCGGAGTTTCGGCGCGGGGTGGCTCCGAATTCTTCAGCGGAGCGCAAGAACTCGCCTGAACGAGGACGAGCAGGAGGCGTGCTGCCAGCGTTCCAGCGCCGCGGATCGTGATCGCCCTCTCCCGTTGTTCAGTCACGTAGGTTCTGGAGTCCAGCATGCCTGAACATCCAACGGCGTGCGCGACCGTGGAAGTAGAAGAGTAAAATCCACTGTGCATCTCGATCGAGCCATGAACACCGGCAACCTGGCGCGCGGCGCGGTGCTCGGCCTGGTCGGCGGCCTGCTCGCGACCGGCGCGATGAGCCTCGTCCATCGACTCCTCGACGACCGGATCCCGAAATCGCGGACTCCGGCGACCGAGCAACCAGACGATTCCACCGTCAAGGTCGCGTCCGCGGTCACGAGCCTGGTGGGTCACAGGCTCACCGATGACCAGAAGGCGCGTGCCGGCTCCGCCGTCCACTACGTGTTCGGCGCGTCGGTCGGCGCGCTCTACGGCGCCGTCGCGGAGGTCGTACCGAGAGTAACCGCGGCCCTCGGTCTACCCTTCGGCATTGCCGTCTGGCTCGGCGCGCACGTCATCGCGGTGCCGGCGCTCGGCCTGGCCGAGCCGCCGACCCGTCGGCCCGTCGCAAAGGAAGGGGAAGAATTCGCGCTCCACCTCGTCTACGGCGCGGCGACCGAGGTCGCTCGGCGCCTGCTCCGCTGCTCGCTCGCGGAAGCGCCTAGTCGTTCGAGCCAAAAGATGTCGACGTCTACCCCCGTGAATAGTGGCTGAACGGCGCATCGGTCGGTGTGGGGAGACTCGCCGCGTTCAGCATCGTCTGGGACATGTGCACCACCGTGGCCCGACGAAGCGGATACGGTTCGTGGCGCACTCGTCCACGGAAGAGCCCCCCACGCCGAGCGACATAGAGGTTGTATCGCTCGATCAAGAAATGATCATTCGAATCGCCCGGCGATGAGGCGCCCGAAGAACCCCCGGAAATCACCGTTCCGGATATTGGCTCGGGAATCGGCGCGTCGAAAAGTTTCCCCTGAAGTGAACTCCTTTGCGCAAAAATTAGCTGGCCGGTCACAGGCGCCAGAGGCTCGCTTCTCGCCAGCGCCGCAGGATCGTTGAATCTCTGTGGAAATTCGATTTCGGTATGAGTCTTGCCGTCGAGTCCTGCCATGCGGACTCATCTCACGTGAGACCCGTGGGAGATCATGCGCGCACGCCACCACGCCGCGGTGTCGGGCCACACTCCAAGCTGGTGCTGTACGAATCTTTGATCGGGCAGTGGCTGCGCGAGGATCCCGACCTCTCGAGCGCCAAAGTCCTGAGTCGCGTCCGGCTTGCCGGCTATCAGGGTGGCAAGAGCGCGCTCTACGAGCTCGTAAGGCGGCTGAGACCGCTCGATTCCGGATAATCCAGGCGAGAAGAGGCCCGCGCGCGCTCAGGGTCGGAGGGATGACTACTCATCCACCCCATCGACTAGTTCCCTCACGAACGATCACAGCCCCCCGACCGCGGTGTTCATGTCGACCTGAATCTCGCTCTGCGAGCGCGCGCGGTTGTAGATCCGGACTTCGTCAATGCGCCCCTGGAAGTATTGGTTCCAGATGCTGTTGCCCCCGATGCGCAAGGGGCCGGTCGAGGTCGCGATCGGGCCGCTGACGGCCTGACTGCGGACGAGCTGGCCGTTGACGTAGAGCTTCAACGAGGCGCCGTCGTAGGTGCCGGCGAGGTGCGACCACGCATTGAAGGGTAGCCACTTGGTGCCGGAAGCGCCGTGCTCCCCGGCGGAAGTCGACGAGGTGTTGAAGTAGACGTAGGGCCGTCGGTGCGACGACGAGCCGGAGTAGAGCGCGTAGAGGAACTCGCCGGGCTGCTCCTTCACGAGGACCGCGTTCCACCTGTAGAGCTTGCCGGTGGGATAGACCCACGCCTCGAGTGTCATGGCCGTCGTGAGGTTCAGCGAGGCGGCCGCCGGAATGGTCACGAAGCTGGCGCCGTTGAAGGCGAGGGCGCTGCCGAAGCGCCCGGCGGCGGTCCAGGTGACCCCGCTGCCGAGCGAGCCCGTGTTGCCGTTGCCGGAGGCGTCGGTGACGACGGTGCCGGCGCCTTCGCGGAAGGAGTACGCGGCGACGAGCCCGCTCGGCGAGGGCTGCGGAGGGCTGCTCGGCGCATTCGACACGGTCACCGCCACGTTCGCCGCGACCGTCGTGTTGCCCACGGCGTCACGGGCGCGCGCCGAGAGCGTGTGGGCGCCGTCGGCCGCACTCCCGGACGTCCAAGCCAGGGAGAACGGCCCGCTCGTCTGCTCCGCGCCGAGCGCGACGCCGTCGAGCAAGAATTGAACGCCGGCCACGCTGACGTTGTCCGAGGCGTTCGCCGTCACGTTGACCGTTCCGACGACCGTCGCGCCGACGGCGGGCGCGGTGATGCTGACGCTGGGCGGCGTGTTGTCATAGGTCGCGGTGATGCTCGCGGTTCCGGTGTTCCCGGCCGCGTCACGCGCGGTGACCGTGAGCACGTTCGATCCGGACTGCAGGGCGACCCCGCTCGCGGTCCAGCTCGTGCTCCCGGTCGCGGTTCCGGAGCCGCCCCGGCTGTTCGTCCAGGTCACCTGGGTCACGCCGACGTTGTCCGACGCCGTCCCCTGCAGAGTGAGGGAGGAGCTCGCGGTCGTGTACGCGGGCCCGGACGTCGGTGACGTGACCGCGATCGTCGGCTTCGTCGTATCCGCGGTGGTCGCGACGCCAAGGCCGGTCACGATGCCGGCGATGGTCCCGCTGTTCGCGGTGAAGCTTATCGTCGCGCTCACGGTCGTGGTCGTCGCCGGAGTGAACCGCACCTTTACCGGCTGCGTCGCGCCGGCTCCGGTGATCGAGAACGGGCTCCCCGAGACGATCGTGAACGGCAACGGGACGGATGCGCTGCCGGACACGGTGCCGCCCGCGACGTTCGACACGGTGTAGGTCTGCTCGACGAAGCTTCCGAGGCTCACGTTTCCGAAGTTCACCGAGCCGGTCGGACTCACGGCGAAGTCACTGCGGGCGACGGCGCTCGCGGCGGACGAGCACGCGCTCTGGTTGCCGTTCGCGTCGACGGCGCTCACCGACACGAAGTACTGCGTTCCGGGCGCGAGACCCGTGAGCCGCAAGCTCACGGCCTGATTCGACGGCGGGCTCGCGGTCGCAGACGCGACCGAGAAGGACGACGATGCCGGGCAAGGAGAGTTCGAGGTGCCGTAGTAAACGCGGTAGGACGCTAGGTCGGTCAGTGGACTGCCATCGATATTCGTCGTCGGAGCGATCCACGACGCGTCCAGGATCCCGGCCGAGGCCAGTCGTGCCGGCAGCAGGAGCGCCGCGCTCAGCAGGCCGAGGGCAAGACAGGCGACGGCGCACGCGCGTTGCGAGAACATCGTGGTCTCCTTGTAGGGAGACCACCAATTTCGCCGGGGTGACCGGACACCCCTTCTACGGCAGTCCAGCCGTCAGGCCCGTCCTGACCCGTGACTTTGCGTCCCCGCCTCGCGGCGGGTTTGCCTTGTCGAGAAGGAGGTCTTCCCTGAAATCACGTAGGGGTTGCACCTGCGATGCCAATCAGGACTGCGATGTCGAGAGCGCGTGTAAATATCCGAAACGGCGACGACTTCTCCGATGGCACGCAATCCAATCGACAGACGCGCAGTCGTCGTGCGTGCCGCGCTGGATCACGCTCGACGTTCGAGCGTTCGTGAGCGGACACGACGTAGAAATTACCGATCGATCACGGCATGTACGAGCCTCCGTTTGCGTGCAAAGTCTGCCCGGTCACGTAGCGCGAATTCTCACTCGCGAGAAACACTGCGACGTCCGCGATGTCGTCTGGGTGCGCCATGCGGCCGAGCGGAACCGCGCGGGCCATCGCCGCCAGCTCCTCCTCGCTGTTGCCGTAGCGCGGCTGCGCGGTGTCGGTGAGTCCAGGCGCGATCGCGTTCACGCGGATGCGATGCGGCGCGAGCTCGAGCGCCATCGCGCGCGTCATCGCCACGACGCCGCCCTTGCTCGCCGAGTAGTGCACGCCGCGCACGGCGCCGCGGATCGCCTGTGACGCCAGGTTGATGATCGAGCCGTGCCGTCCGCCGGCGATCATCGCCCGCGCCGCCGCTTGCGCGCAGAAGAAGCCGCCCTTGAGGTTCACGTCGAGGACTAGGTCCCAGTCGCTCTCGCGCATCTCGAGGAACGCGACACGCGGGTACACGCCGGCGTTGTTGACCAGGACGTCGACGCCACCGAGCTCCCTCACCAGCGGCGCGACGATCTCCTGACCGGTCGCCGGCCGCGCAACGTCACCCGGCACGAGCACCGCGCGCCGCCCGGTGGTGCGGATCTCCTGGGCCAGCTGTTCGGCCGCTCCGCGGTCGTCGAGGTAGTTGATCCCCACGTCGGCGCCTTCGCGGGCGAAGGCCAGCGCGATGGCGCGACCGATGCCCTGCTGAGCGCCGGTGACCAGCGCGATATGTCCCAGGAGTCTCATCGCCCTCTCCTTCCGTGAATCTTTGTCGATGTGTGGTGAGTATGATACGGTCCCGCCGACAACTCGCAGAGGAGGGCACGCCAATGAACGGCAACGGAGTCGGACTCTGGCTGAACATCGGATCGCTGATCCTCGTTGCGGCGCTCGTCGTCGACTTCATCGTGGTGATCAGGACGGCGCTCAGCGTCCACTGAAGACAGTCGACCGCCGTTAGTCCGCAGATGCCCCGCTACGATACCGCCGTCCTCGACGGCACCGTCGTCTTTCCCTACTTGAGGGCCGTGCGCTGCGACGTCGGTATCCGCGACGGCTGTATCGCCGCCCTCACCGATTCGATCGCCTCCACCGACGCGACCGTCGTCGTCGACGCGCGCGATCGACTCGTGCTGCCGGGCGCGGTGGACTCGCACTTCCACATCGGGATCTATCGCGATCTGGCGCTCGACGCCGAGAGCGAGACCGCGTCCGCACTCGCCGGCGGCGTGACCACGGTCGTGAGCTACTTCCGCACCGGCCAGAACTACCTCAACAAGAGCGGTCCGTATCGGACGATCTTTCCCGAGGTCGTCGCGGCCACTACCTGCTCGGCGCAAGACTTCACGCCGTTCGCCGGAACGCGGGTACGCGGCTGGCCGACGCACACGCTGCTACGTGGCCGGATCGTGTTCCAGGACGGCGCGGTGCGCGATCAGCCCGGCGGGCGATACATCAAGCGCCCCGTCGGACTCCACGAGGCGACCGCACGCTGAGCCAGTAGCCGGAGGAGGTCCGCTCAGGCCTTGGCGGCCGCCGGACGACGCGGGCAGGCCTTGTGATACCAAGTCGAGCCGAGCTTGACGTGATTGCCGTTCTTGCGAATCTTCATCTTGCACTTCGGACACGTTCCCATCCGCGCTCCCTTCCGAATCCTGATGCGAGCCGGGCTATTATAGCAGGCGCTCGGGGAGGAGCCTCGTGAGGGACTGCGTCTTCTGCCGCATCGTCGCGCGCCAGAGCCACGCGGACGTCGAGTACGAGGACGACGCCGTCCTTGCGTTCAAGGACATCTACCCCAAGGCGCCGGTCCACGTCCTCATCGTGCCCAAGCGCCACATCGACTCGATCTTGACGATGGAGCGGCAGGACGCCGAGCTCCTCGGCCGTTGCCTCTTGGCCGCCCGCACAGTCGGCGAAGCCAAGGGATTCGGCGAGCGAGGCTATCGTCTACGGGTGAACTGCGGGCCTGGGGGTGGGCAGGTCGTGAATCACGTCCACGTGCACTTCCTGGCCGGCTGAGGTCAGGCGGTCGAAGTCTTTGGCTCGAGCGGCAGCCCGGCGTTCGCCCAGCTGCCGAGCCCGCCTTTCAGGATCCGCACGTCCTTGTAGCCCAACGCTCGTAGCCGGAGCGCCACCCGGGCGCTAGTCGCTTCGTCCGGTCAGGTGCAGTACGCCACGACCGTACGGTCCCGTTCAATCTCGCGGAGCTTGCCGGCCTCGAGCTCGTCCGGCGCGACGTGGCGTGATTCCGGGATCTTGACGGGACTTTTCATGTACGTCGCGGCGTCGCGCACGTCCAGGATGATCGGCTTCTCCCGTGAAGTCTCGATGAGCCGGAGCACCTCTGAGGGGCGGATCCGATATCGGTTGCGCTTCCAGCGTGTCGCCAGCACGGCGCCCGCTGCGCCGAGACTCACCACCGTCACGACCACGGCACCGGTCGCCCACGGGAACGGGCGGGGCGGTGGATTCTTCGCTTCCGCCATCAGCCGGCGGACATCGGGAAGTTCGGGGAGGAGCCGGTTGGCTTCGGTGAAGCTCTTCTCGGCGCGCGAGTAGTTGCCCGCGAAATAGTCCGCGAGGCCAGCGTGCCACGCGACGTTGAATCGGCTCTTCTCGTCGAGCGGGACCTCGGTGCCCTTGATGAAGTCGCGCACTGCCGACGACGGAATCACAAAGTTGAATCCCTGGACGATCTCGCCTCGCCCGCCCGACCTGGATCACGGGCTGGTTGGTGATGTCCTGCTTGAACCCGGAGATCGCGCCATTCGTCACCGACGCTTCGACCTTGTTCGACGCGTTCAACAGCTCGTGGCTGAGCACGACGCCGGGAAAGCCGAGAATGTGGAGTTTGTCGCCCAGCTTCGCGTTCGACGAGTCGCCCAGCACGAGCGTTGGCATGTCGGCGGCCTCGAGCTTCAGGAGCGCGAGATCGCGGCCCGACATGGTCGCGGCGGCGGGCGGATTGTACTTGGCCACCGTCGCCGGCAACCGGACGCCATTCGAGAGGAGCACGTACAGCGACGGCTCGAGCTTGACCTTGGCCCGCGCGAGGATAGCGGCCAGCGCCTGACGTCCGAGGTCGTCACCGCACGCTTGACGCGCAGCCCTCTCGCCTTGCTGGTCGGCGATCCACCGCTGCGGCTGTTGCGTGGTGGCGACCACGTGGGCATTCGTGATCATCCAGCCGCTCGGACTGATGAACCAGCCGGTACCTGTTTCGCGAAACGGAATGGGCACGACGCGTTGAGCGCCACCGGACGGACACGTCAGCACGACCTCGGACGTGACTTCCGACATGACGAGCGCGACAGCCGGTTTGGCGCGAAGCAGCGCTTCCTGGACTGAGAGCTCCGCGGCGTTGGCGACGCCGGAGAACGCGAGGAGAGCGGCAAGCGCGGTGTGCTTGCACACGATTCGAATTCTAAACCTCAGGAGACTACAAAACGAAGGCTCCAGGGAAGGTCCCTGGAGCCTTTCGGTCTTCGTGGAGACCCGTTCTTACTTCAGGATCGACATCGCCTCGATGGCCTTCGCCTTGGCGGCGCCCATGTTCCCGGCCTTGCAAGCTGCCTCAGCCTCACGGACCAGCTTCGCAGCGTCACCGCTCGAAGCCTTTGCGCCCGCGACCGCACGCGGAGCCTGTGTGTCCTGACCGCGCGGGGCCTGTGTGTCCTGGCCGCTGCGCGGCGCCTGAACGTCCTGACCACTACGCGGGGCTTGCTGAACAGCACTACTACGCGGCGCCTGGGTGTCCTGACCGCTGCGCGGGGCCTGCGTGTCCTGGCCGCTGCGCGGCGCCTGAACATCCTGACCACTACGCGGGGCTTGCTGAACAGCACTACTACGCGGCGCCTGGGTGTCCTGACCGCTGCGCGGGGCCTGCGTGTCCTGGCCGCTACGCGGTGCCTGAACATCCTGGCCGCTACGCGGCGCCTGGGTGTCCTGACCGCTGCGCGGGGCCTGCGTATCCTGGCCGCTACGCGGTGCCTGAACATCCTGGCCGCTACGCGGCGCCTGGGTGTCTTGACCACTGCGCGGGGCCTGCGTGTCCTGGCCACTGCGCGGCGCCTGAACATCCTGGCGGGCGCCCGCTAGGGACCGAGGCGCCTGGATATCTTGACCGCTGCGCGGCGCCTGCGTGTCCTGGCCACTACGCGGCGCTTGAACATCCTGGCGGGCACCGGCCAACGACCGAGGCGCCTGAACATCCTGCGCCTTGGAAACCTTCTGGAGCATCGCTTGAGCTTGGCTGACCTCAGCCGGGCACTGCGACTGCGCGTCGGCGACAGGCGCCAGCGCCGCGAACACCGCTACGCTCATGACTGCTACGAAGAATCTCTTCATCACCTTTTCCCGTTCCTCTCGTGTTGTTGAAATTGTCCTTCTAACCGTTGTCCCCGAACCGGCTACCGGCCCCTCTTTCACCCCCTCGGCGCTGAGGTTGAACTTGAGCCCCAAATCTTGATCGGTCTTACAGCAACGGAGATGCCATCGGGCGACGATGATAAAACATACGCTGGTGCAGTTAGTTACAAGTCAGATGGCTCTATGTGGCTGGCGTTGTGCCCTGTTCGCTCGCCGTCAGGGGTCCGACATTCTGCCCGCCGGCTGGGTATGGTAGCCTGACTCACCGTATGTCCCCGGCGCGAGGCGTCTGGCCTGTCCTCTTCGTCATTTTTCTCCTGAGTGCCTGTGGCGTCACGCGCTCGGCTCCCCCCACCGAGGTCGCTCGCGCTCCGATCCGACACGTCCTCTCGAACGGGGCACGCGTCATCGTCCAGGACTTTCGCTCGAGCGATACGGCTGCGGTTCAGCTCTGGGTGCGCGCCGGAGGACGCGACGAGGCCGCGTCCGAACTGGGCCTAGCCCACTACCTCGAACACATGCTTTTCAAGGGCACGACGACGCGCCCCAAGGGCTTTGTCGATCGCGATGTCGAAGGCCTTGGGGGAAGGATGAATGCCGGAACCTCGCTCGACTTCACCTTCTACCACGCCGTTCTCCCGTCGCAACGAGTCCTAGCGACTATCGAGATGCTCGCCGACATCGGCGTGAACTCGATCCTCGATGAGACCGAGCTCGAGCTAGAAAAGAAGGTCGTGCTCGAGGAAATGCGGCTGAGCGAGGACACACCTGGACGACACCTGAGTCGGCAGCTCTGGGGCGTCGTGTTCGACCGCCACCCTTATGGCCGTCCGGTGCTAGGCACTGCGGATATCATCCAGAAGCTGACCCGTGACACGCTGCTGGCCTTCTACCGCCGCCACTACGTTCCTGAGTCGTTCGCGTTGGTCGTCGTCGGACCTGTCAACGCGGCCGAGGTGCTCAGGACGGCTGAGCGCACGCTGGGACGGCTGCCGCGAAGCGGACTCGAGCGTTTGCCAGGTTCGACCGTGGGGAGCCTCGTCCCGAAGAGGCTGGAGGTTCAGCGGCCGGAAGCGCTGGCGTACCTCGGTGTCGGATGGCTCGGCCCGAAGCTCGACCACGCTGACACGCCCGCCGTGGACTTGCTGGTCTCGATCCTGGGGCAGTCGAGGTCGTCGCGACTTCCCCAATCGCTCCGGGAACGGCTCGCGCTGGTCAACTCGGTCAGCAGCGACTATGCCGCGCTCGAGGCCGGCGGCATCGTCACCGTCACCGCGCAGCTCGAGCCCGCGAACCTCGCGCGTACCGAGGCTGAAATTCTGGCCGAGATCCAAAGGATCCGCGAGAACGGAGTCACGGAGGCGGAGCTGCGCCGGGCCGTCACCCGAGCCGAGGCGGAGCACGCGTTTTCGAGCGAGACCGCCGAGGGTCGCGCTCGCCGTCTGGGTCAGGCCGAGACGGTGTGGCGGCTCAGCGAAGAGCTCGCATACCTCGACCGATTGCGGTCCGTCACTGCCGATCAGGTGCGTCTCGCGGCGCGCCGCTATCTCGATCCCGAGCGCTACGGCCGCCTCGCGTTCGTCCCGCAAGCCCGATGAGCCGCCTCGGCCCACTCCTGGCTTCTGGCCTGCTCGTCCTAGCCCTAGGGGTGAAGGGAGCGGCGGCACAGGAGCCGACCGTCACGCGGCACGCTCTCTCCAATGGCATCGTCCTGCTCGTGCGCGAGAACCCGGCGATCGACGTAGTCGCGGTGTCGCTGCAGGTGAGAGCCGGATCGCACTTCGAGACGCCCCTGACGGCTGGGATCACGAATTTCCTGCAGCGCGTCTTGCTGCGCGGCACCATCAAACGGACGTTCGTGCAGTTGGCCGAAGCGTCCGAAGATATCGGAGGTGGCCTCGACGGGGGCGGCGAAGTTGAGTCAGCCGAACTGCGAGGCCAGGCGCTCGGGCGCCACTGGGAGACGCTGCTCGCGATGATCGCCGAGGTTGCGCTGGAGCCAGCGCTACCGCCCCAGGAGATCGAGAGAGAGCGTCGCCTGCTCCTCGGTCAGCTGAAGTCTCGGGCGGACTCGCCCTTCTCGTTCAGCTTGGACAGCCTGAGCCAGGATCTCTACGGGCCGCACCCCTACGGGCGATACCACCTCGGCCTCAAGGAGAACCTCGAGCGACTCACGCGCGAAGACCTGCTCGCTCACTATCGCGCGATCTACCGTCCGGAGCAGATGGTGCTCTCGGTCAGCGGCAAGATCGAGCGCGAGAGGGTCGTGAAGGCCGCCGAGCGGCTCTTTGGCCGCCTCGCCCGCTCCGGTCGGACCGCGGTCGAAGAGCCGCCCGCGTCCGCCGCCACCGGGCAGCGTCGCGTCGTCGAGCGCCCCGCCCAACAGGCGCAGATCATGGTCGGCTACCTCGGTCCGGGCCTGTTGGACCCGCTATACCCCGTGGCGCGGGTGCTCGGCGCGGCGCTCGGGGGCGGCATGGCCGGCCGCCTCTTCGTCGAGCTGCGCGATCGCCGCGGGCTCGCGTACTCCACGGGCGTGCTGCCCTTGCCGTTTCGCGTGGGGCCGACGTTTTTCGTAGCGTATCTGGGGACCGCTCCCGAGAGCCTGGCGGCGGCGGAGGCAGGCGTAGTGCAGGAGCTCGAGCGCGTCCGTTCTTCTCCCATCACCGCCGACGAGCTGGCGCGCGCCAAGGCCTACGTCCTGGGACAGCTCTCGATGGAACGCAGGACCAACGGGCGCCAGGCGCGGGACCTGGCCTTCTTCGAGATCGTCGGCGCCGGATGGGATTTCCCCGAGCGCTACGCCCGCGCGATCGAGGCGGTGACGGTTGCGGATCTCGCGAAGGCCGCCGAACGGCTGTTGACCCGCCCGACCATCATCGTGCTCCAACCCAGCCGTCGATGATTCCGCTCAGGGACGACATTCCGAGCCACAGCGTCCCGTTCGTCACGATCACGCTGATCGGGTTGAATGTGCTCGCCTTTCTCTATCAGACCTCGATCGGCATGAACGGTGACCCGCGCGCGTCGGAGGCGTTCGTCTTCGAGTTCGGCGCCATACCTTGCCGCGTCACGGGGAACTGTCCGGTGCCTGGTGAGTTTCCGCCCCCGGTCGTGACGATCTTCACCTCGATGTTCCTGCACGGAGGTCTCTTTCACATCGCCGGCAACATGCTCTACCTGTGGATCTTCGGCGACAACGTCGAGGACACGCTGGGCCACGCGCGTTTCCTGGCGTTCTATCTCCTGGCCGGCACCGCCGCGGCGCTGGCGCAGATGGTTGTCCACCCCACGTCGCGGATCCCGATGATCGGCGCCAGCGGCGCGGTGTCGGGCGTACTGGGGGCTTATCTCCTGCTGTTCCCTTACGCGAGCGTGCTGATCCTCCTGATCTTCGGCTTCTTCGTGCGGATCGTCCGCTGGCCCGCGATGATCGTGTTGGGGCTCTGGATCGTGGTCCAGTTCGTCAACGGCCTCGTCACATTCAGCGTATCGGGATCCGGCGGCGCGACTGGTGGCACGGCGTGGTTTGCCCACATCGGGGGCTTCCTGGCGGGGATGGTCCTGCTGTTTCTGATACGGCCCCGTCGAGGGGGTCGCCTATAATGACCCGCATGGGAACGAAGCGCCCGGCGCCGCGGGTCAGGATCGACCGGGTCCTTGTCGACAAGGGCCTGCTGGAGAGTCGTGAGAAGGCTGCCCGCCACATCCTCGCGGGCGACGTGTTCGTCGACGGCCAGCGTGTCGACAAGGCGGGTGCGTTGGTGTCGACCACGGCGACGATCGAGGTGCGGGCGCGCGAGCCGTACGTCAGCCGTGGCGGAGAGAAGCTCGTCCACGCACTTGATTCCTTCCAGGCCAAGATTCCCGGGCGCGTGTGCATGGACGTCGGCGCTTCCACCGGCGGGTTCACCGACTGCCTGCTGCAGCGCGGCGCCGCGCGCGTGTACGCGATCGACGTCGGAACCGGTCAGCTCGATCCACGGCTGCGTGCCGACCAGCGCGTGGTCGTCATGGAGCATACCAATGCGCGCGCGCTGGACCCGCGGGTGTTTGGTGATCAGCCGACGCTCGCGGTCATCGACGTCTCCTTCATCTCGCTCGAGAAGATCCTGCCCTCGGTCTTCGGCGTCCTCGCCCCGCGCGGCGAAGTGATCGCCCTCGTGAAGCCGCAGTTCGAAGTCGGCCGCGAGCACGTGGCCAAGGGCGGTGTCGTTCGCGATCCGGCTCAGCATCGCGCCGCGGTGCAGCGCCTGGCACGGTACGCGGTGCTTCGCGGCTGGCACGTCCTCGGTGTCACCGCCTCGCCCCTCCGCGGTCCTAAGGGCAATCACGAGTTCTTCCTGCACTTCTCCACGCACGGCCGTACCGCCAGCGATCTCGAGTCGCTGATCAGCCGGAGCGTCGAAGCCCTGGCGTGACGCGCGTCGGCATCGTCGCCAAGCCCGGCGGCGTCAAGGCCGAAGCGGTGATCCACCGGCTGCTGCCCTGGCTCGCCGCCCGCGGGTTGAGCGCGGTGATCGAGAAGGAGACCGCGAGCCTCCTGCCGGACGTGTCCGTCGCCTCGGCCAGCAAGCAAGAGTTGGCGTCGCAGGTCGACCTCATCATCGTGCTCGGTGGCGACGGGACGCTTCTCTCGATGGCTCGCGCCGTCGGCGACCTCGGCGTACCGCTGCTCGGCGTGAACCTGGGTGGGCTCGGCTTCCTGACCGCGACGACACTCGACGAGATGTTCCCGGCCCTCGAGGCGTTGCTGACTGGCCGCATGGCCATCGACGAGAGGATGCTGCTGGCGGTTCGCATCTTCCGGCAGGGTCAGTGCCTCGGGGAATACGGTGCCTTCAACGACGTGGCCATCATGAAGGCGGCGATGAGTCGCATCATCGACCTTTCCGTGTCGGTCGAGGGGCGTCACGCGACCGCATATCGGGCCGATGGCCTGATCATCGCCACGCCCACGGGCTCGACGGCCTATTCGCTGTCGGCCGGCGGCCCGATCCTGTTTCCGACGATGGACGCGGTGGTCCTGACCCCGATCTGCTCGCATACGCTCACCGACCGCCCGATCGTGCTCCCGGGGACGGATCGGATCGAGGTCACCCTGCTCGCGGACCAGGAGGTCATGGCCACGATGGACGGCCAGATCGGCGTGGGTCTCAAGGAACGCGATACCGTCGAGGTGCGCAAAGGCGCCGCGCGCATCCGTCTCGTTCATTTCCCGCACAAGGACTTCTTCTCGGTCCTCCGCACCAAACTCAAGTGGGGCGAGCGTTAGCGACGTATTCGCTCAGATACTTCTTGAGGTCGTTGGGCCGTTGACCTAGCATCTGAGCGATGCTCCGTGAGATCCGGATCCGCAACTTCGCCGTCATCGATTCCGTGAGCGCGTCGTTCAGTCCCGGGCTCAACGTGCTCACGGGGGAGACCGGTGCCGGCAAGTCGATGCTCATCGACGCGATCCTCCTCGTCCGCGGTGCTCGCGCCCAGACTGACGTCATCCGCGGCGATTCCGAGACCGCGACCGTCGAAGCTCTCTTCGAGGTGGAGCCTGGCAGTTCCGCCGCCGCCGTCCTCCACGACGCTGGGCTCGCCCTCGACGAGGGCCAGCTCGTCCTGCGGCGCGAGCTGGCGCGCTCGGGGCGCCACCGGGCGTTCGTCAACGACTCACCGGTGACCGTGGGATTACTGGAGCGTCTCGGCGACCACCTCGTCGAGGTCCACGGCCAGCACGAGCACCAGCGCTTGCTCGAGCCCGCCCGCCAGCTCGAGCTCCTCGACCGCTTCGCCGACGCCGAGGAGCTACTGGACCGCGTGGCCGATCTGTTCGCCAAGTACCGGGTGGCTCGAGCCGAGGCGGAGCGCACGCGAGCGACCGAGCGCGACCGAGTCCAGCGTGAAGACCTGCTCCGGTTTCAGCTTTCGGAGCTCGACGGCGCGCGCCTTCGCGCAGGCGAGGAGGAGGAGCTTCGGACGGAGCGGCGGCGACTCCAGTACGCCGAGCGGCTCACGACCGGGCTGGGCGAGGTGGGACGGCTGCTCCACGACGACGAGGACTCGGCGACGAGCCGCCTCCATCGCGCTGCCCGGCTCCTCCGCGATCTGGGGCGGCTGGATCCGGCGTTCGCGGCGCCGGCCGACACGCTGGACGGGGCGGGGGCGCTGGTCGAGGATGCGCTCGCGGCGGTCCGGGCGCTGGGCGAGAGCGTTTCGGTGGCGCCCGGCCGGCTCGAGGCGGTGGACGAGCGCCTGGACGCCATCACACGGCTCAAGCGCAAGTACGGCGACAGCGAGGAGGCGATGCTCGCGCTTCGCGAGCAGGTGGCGGGAGAGCTGGAGCGCCTCGGCCGCCACGACGAAGTCCTCGCCGAGCAGGAGCGGATGCTCGGCGAGCTGCGCGCCGAGCTCAGGGAGACGGCGGTGGCGCTCGCGGACCGGCGGCAGGCCGCCGCCGAGCGCTTTGCCACGCGCGCCGAGCGAGAGCTGCGACAGCTCGGGATGGACCGCGCCCGCTTCAAGATCGCCGTCGAGCGCGCACCGAGTGAGGAGGTTGGGCCGCACGGTCTCGACCGCGCCGAGTTCCGGCTTTCGACCAACCCGGGCGAGGACCTGCGGCCGCTGGCGCGGGTCGCGTCGGGGGGAGAGCTCTCGCGGACGATGCTGGCCCTCAAGGCCGTGCTCACGCGTGCCGATCGCGTGCCCACGATGGTCTTCGACGAGGTCGACTCCGGCATCGGTGGGCGCGTCGCTGCCGTGGTCGCCCAGAAGCTGGCGACGGCCTCGGAGGGGCGCCAGGTCCTGTGCGTGACGCATCTGGCGCCGATTGCGGCGCGCGCGGCGCACCACGTACGGGTGTCCAAGGGCGTGCGCGGCGGCCGAACACGCGTCAGCGCCGACGTCCTGACCGGAGACGCGCGCGTCGAGGAGATCGCGCGAATGGTCGCCGGCGAGCGGGTCACCGGCACCGCGCGCGGCCACGCGCGCGAGCTCCTGGGTTGGCCGGCTCCGCGATCGCGCCCTGTATAATGACCTCGTCATGATCGACGCTCTGCTGAAGAAGATCTTCGGCACCAAGCACGAGCGCGACGTCAAGCGGATGATGCCGACCGTTGTCGCCATCAACGCTTTCGAACCGTCGCTGCAGCCGCTCGACGAAGCGGGGCTCCGCGCGAAGTCCGACGAGTTCAGGAAGCGGCTCGCCGGGAGTGAGACCGTCGACGAGGTCCTGAGTGAGGCGTTCGCCGTCTGCCGTGAGGCGGCGCGCCGCACGGTCGGCATGCGGCACTTCGACGTCCAGCTGATCGGTGGCATGGTGCTCCACGCCGGAACAATCGCCGAGATGGCGACCGGCGAGGGCAAGACGCTCGTGGCGACGCTGCCGGCGTATCTGAACGCGCTGACCGGGCGCGGCGTCCACATCGTCACCGTCAACGACTATCTGGCCAAGCGCGACGCGCAGTGGATGGGCCCCATCTACCAGGCGCTCGGACTCTCCGTCGGCGTGATCCAGCACGAGGCGTCGTTTCTGTACGACCCGGCGTACGTGACATCGGACATCCGCCTGACGTCGCTGCGGCCGTGCACGCGCCAGGAAGCCTATCGGGCCGACGTCACCTACGGGACCAACAACGAGTTCGGCTTCGATTACCTTCGCGACAACATGCGTTTCACGCTCGAGGAGCTGGTGCAGCGCGAGCTCCACTACGCGATCGTCGACGAGGTGGACTCGATCCTGATCGATGAGGCGCGGACACCGCTGATCATCTCCGGGCCCGCCGACGAGTCGACCGACCTCTACTTCAAGATCGATCGGATCATCCCGAAGCTGCGTCGCGCGGCCACGATCGTCGAGGGGAAGCTCTCGGAGATCGAGGCCGAGATGAAGGGGGACTTCATCGTCGACGAGAAGGCACGGGCGGTGGCGCTGACCGAGGAGGGCATTGCCAGCTGCGAGCGGCTGCTGAACGTCGACAACCTCTACGATCCGCGCCACATGACCGCCCTCCACCACATCCAGCAGGGACTCCGCGCCCACGCGCTCTTCAGGCGCGACGTCGACTACATCGTCAAGGACGGGCAGGTGGTGATCATCGACGAGTTCACGGGCCGCCAGATGCCGGGGCGGCGCTGGTCCGACGGCCTCCACCAGGCGGTCGAGGCCAAGGAGGGCGTGCGGATCGAGCGGGAGAACCAGACGCTGGCGACGATCACCTTCCAGAACTACTTTCGCATGTACGACAAGCTCGCCGGTATGACCGGCACCGCCGAGACCGAGGCGGAAGAGTTCGGCAAGATCTACAAGCTCGGCGTGACGGTGATCCCCACGAACCGCACGCTGATCCGCGTCAACAATCCGGACGTCGTGTACAAGACCGAGCGGGAGAAGTTCAACGCTGTGGTCGAGGACATCATCGAGCGCAACAAGACGGGCCAGCCGGTCCTCGTCGGCACCGTCTCGATCGAGAAGTCGGAGACGCTCTCGAGCCTGCTCAAGAAGCGCGGGATCCGCCACGAGGTCCTCAACGCGAAGTACCACGAGCGCGAGGCCGAGATCGTCGCCCAGGCCGGGCGCGAAAGCGCAGTCACGATCGCCACCAACATGGCCGGCCGTGGGACCGACATCTTGCTGGGCGGCAACCCCGATTTCTTGTCCAAGGAGATCCTCCGCAAGAAAGGGCTGGACCCGGTCACCGCCGCCGAAGCCGAGCGGACGGTCGCGCTGGCCGAAGCCCGGCGGATCACCGAGCCCGAGCACGCCCGGGTGGTCGAGCGCGGCGGGCTCCACATCGTGGGCACCGAGCGCCACGAGGCCCGGCGCGTCGACAACCAGCTCCGCGGGCGCTCGGGGCGCCAGGGCGACCCGGGCTCCTCACGCTTCTACCTCTCGCTCCAGGACGACCTGCTCCGGATCTTCGGCTCGCAGCGCGTCGAGCGGATCATGGAGCGGCTCGGTATGGAGGAGGGCGAGCCGATCGAGCACAAGCTGGTGACGCGGGCGATCGCCACCGCGCAGAAGCGCGTCGAGACGCACAACTTCGAGATCCGCAAGCACCTGCTCGAGTACGACGACGTGATGAACAAGCAGCGCGAGGTCATCTACGGAATGCGCCGACAGATCCTCGAGGGCGAGAGCCAGGCCGAGAGGATCGAGGAGTGGATCGGCGAGCTCACGGAAGGCACGCTCGACAGCCACGCGGCGAAGGACACGCATCCGGAGGACTGGGACCTCGGGGCTCTCACGGAAGCGCTCCATCGTCAATTCGACGTGCGGATCTCGCCGACCCAGTACGCCGAGGTGACTTCTCGCGCCGGCCTCGACGAGCTCGTGCAGGGCGCGATCAAGGCGCGCTTCGTGGATCGCGAACGTGAGCTCGGCCCCGACCTCCTGATGGCCCTCGAGCGGCACGAAATGCTGATCGTCCTCGACACGCAGTGGAAGGACCACCTGCTGTCGATCGATCATCTCAAGGAAGGCATCGGGTTGCGGGGCTACGGTCAGCGCGACCCGCTCACCGAGTACAAGAAAGAGGCGTTCGATCTCTTCGAGGACATGTTTGAGCGCGTCAAGAGCGCGGTGATCGAGCGCCTGTTCAAGGTGCAGATCGTCCGCGACACGCCGATGGAGCTGCCGGCGATCACGGCGTGGGCCGACGCGCGCGAGTCGCGCGGTGAGGTGGCCGGCGAGCCGGCTCGCGCCGCCGCCCCGGCGCCGCGCGCCCCGGCGGCGCCCCGCTCGGCGACAGGTGAGAAGCTCGGCCGCAACGATCCCTGTTATTGCGGATCGGGTAAGAAGTACAAGAAGTGCCACTATCTGAAGGGCTGAAGAAGGGCGACATTTAGGGTTTTCGCTCCGGGGTACCCCCACCGCTAGTGCTTTTTTCTTTGGTTGTTGAGGGGATGCCGTGCTAGAAAACTTCATGCGCCTCGAGTCCATCTCGCTTCACGGCTTCAAATCGTTCGCCGAAAAAACCACCGTCAAGGTCACCGCCGGAATCACCGCGATCGTCGGTCCCAACGGATGCGGCAAGAGCAACATCTCGGAGTCGGTCCGCTGGGCGCTCGGCGAGCAGAGCGCGAAATCGCTGCGCGGCCAGCGCATGGAAGACTTGATCTTCCACGGCTCTGCGTCGCGGAAGCCGGTGGGCTTCGCCGAAGCCGAGCTGACCTTCAGCAACGACGGTGTGCTGTCGGTGCCGTGGACCGAGGTCGCGGTGAGCCGGCGCCTCTACCGCACCGGGGAGAGCGAGTACTTCCTCAACAAGAACGCCTCCCGCCTGCGCGACATCCTCGACCTCTTCGCCGGCACCGGCGCGAACCCGCGTGCGTACTCGGTGATGGATCAGGAGAAGCTCAATCACGTCCTCACCGCGAAGCCGCACGAGCGGCGCGTGTTCATCGAGGAAGCGGCCGGGATCGCGCGATACAAACAGCAACGCAACGAGACCCAGGGCAAGCTCGACGCCGCCCGCCAGAACCTCGTGCGCGTGCGCGACGTGATGGACGAGGTGAAGCGGCAGCTCGGCTCGCTCGAGCGGCAGGCGCGCAAGGCGCAGCAGTACAAGGCGCTCCAGACCGAGAAGCGCGACCTGGCCATGGGAATGGTGGCGTCGGACTATGCCGCGCTCACCGCCGAGGGCCAGCGTCTCGGCGACGAGCTCGAGCGTCTCCGCGACGCCGAGCAGTCCCTGCAGGCGCGCATCGCGTCGCTGGCGGCCCGCGAGGCCCGATCCCGCGAAGCTCTCCAGGAGAGCGAGCACCGCCTCTCCGACCTGCGGCAATCAGTCTCGAAGGTCCAGGGCGAGCTCGAGCGGCTCCTCGAGCGCCGCGAGCAGATGGGCGTCCAGATCCGCGAGCTCGGCGAGGAGACCGTGCGCCTGGACGAAGAGATCGGGACCATCCGCGAGCGCCAGTCCTCGATCGTGGGTGAGCGCGACAGCGCCCACGTCGCGCTCCGCGACGCCGAGCAGCTCGTCGCCGAGCGTCGGCAGACGGCGGCGGACCTCGAGTCCACTGTCGAGCGCCAGCGCGCCGCGCTGGCCCTGGAGCGCGACCACGCAGAGGCGCTGCGGCTCGAGCAGACGCGGCTCGCGTCGGAGCGCGTCGACCTCATGCGGAGCGCCGGCGAGCTGCGCGAGCGCGAGGTGCAGCTGGCGCGGCGCGCGGAGCGGCTGGCCGCGGAGCTGGCGCAGGCGCGGGCGGAGGCCGGACAGCTCGTGACCGAGCGCGTCGTGTTGACCGCCGCGCGTGACCGGGCAGCGGCGGAGTTCGGCTCGCTCGAGGAAGAGCGTCAGCGCCTCTCGGTGGAGGAGGCGAGTGCGACGCGGCGGCTGACCGAGGCCGAGGTGCACCTCGCCGACGCGCGCGTCGAGCTGGCGGCGCGGGGGTCGAGCTTCGAGGCGCTCCTGGAGCTGGACCGAGTCCGCGAGGGCTACGGGGCCGGCGTCCGCGCGGTCTTCGCAGACGGGCGGAGCGCCGGGCTGCACGGCGTGGTCGGCACCGTCGCGGACCTGCTCGAGGTCCCGCCCGGCATGGAGCGCGCCGTCGAGGCGGTGCTGGGCGAGCGGCTTCAGTGGGTGGTCGTCGAGCGGTTCGAGCACGCGCGGGCGGCCGTCGCCTACCTGCGTGAGCACGCGCTCGGGTCCGCGACGTTCCTGCCGCTCGAGTACCTGCCGGCGACGTTCGCGCCCGTGCCGGACGACAACGGCGCCCGTTGGGTCACCCGGAGCGTGACCGCGTCCGCGGCCGGCCTCGTCCATCATCTGCTGGCGCAGGTGGCGGTCGTCGCTCATCTCGACGAGGCCGAGGCGTTGTGGCGCCGGAACGGCGTGGTCGCGACGTACGTCACGCCGGAAGGCGAAGTCCTCGGCCCGACCGGACGGCTCCACGGCGGCGGCGCGCAGGCGGCGAGCGCCGCCGAGCAATCGCTGCTGGCTCGCAAGCGGCAGCTGCGCGAGCTCGAGGCGGAGGTTGGGCGGCTCGCGGCGGCCGTGGAGGCGGGACAGATCGGTGTCACGACGCTCTCGTCCGGGCTAGCGAGCCTCCGCGAGCGCATTACCGGGCTCCGGCAGTCGGTGCAGGCGCGTCTGGCCGACCGGCTCGCCGGCGAGAAGGACCTCGAGCGCGCGGTGCAGGAGCACGACCGGGTGAGCCGTCACGTGGAGACGATCGAGCTCGAGTCGGGGCAGATCGCCCGCGAATCCGAAGAGACCGGGGCGACGCTGGCGCGGCTCACGCAACGCATCGCGGTGGCGCGCGACGCGGAGAGCGTGCTCGACGCCGCCGTCGCCCGCGTGCGCGAGGCGATCGAGACCGCGCAGGCCAGCGAGGCCGTGCGCGCCGCCGAGCTCACCGCGTGCCGCGTCGACCTCGCGTCGGCGTCCGAGCGCGTCGAGGCCCTGGGCCGGGAACTCGCGCGGCTCGACGAGATCGAGCGCGATCTGGTCGGGCGCCTCGCCCAGGCCGAGCAGCGCCAGACCCAGCTCGCGGAGCGCACGACGTGGCTGGCCGACGAGCGGGAGCGCACCGACGTGGGGGCCCGTGACGTCGCGGCCGAGCGCGACCGCATCGACGCCGAGGCACGACGCGCGAACGAGCTCCACGAAGGGCTCGCCAGTGAGGTCCGGGCCGTGGAGCACGAAGCGCGCGGCGCCGACAGCGAGCTCGCGAAGATGGTCGCGGCCGCCCACGAGATCGACATCCGTGCGACCGAGTGTCGCGTGCGCCGCGAGGAGCTCGGGCAGGAGGTGTGGCGAGTGTACGGGGTCGACACCGCCGCGCTGCTCGCGAGCCACGATCCGGCGCGCGACCTCGGCCCGGCGCGGGAGCGGGTCGCCGAGATCGAGGAACGCCTCGTCGCCATCGGTCCGGTGAACCTGGTCGCCGACGACGAGTACCGCGAGCTCGACGAACGCCTGACCTTCCTGCGCGCCCAGCACGACGACCTCACCGCGTCGATCAAGGACCTGGACAAGGCGCTCCGCGGCATGACGCGAACGGCCCAGGACCGGTTCGCGCAGGCCTTCGACGAGATCAACGGCCACTTCGGCCGCCTCTTCGAGCGACTGTTCGAGGGCGGCCGCGCCGAGCTCCGACTGGTCGAAGCCGAGGAAGGTGGCGACCCGCTCGACACCGGCGTCGAGCTCATGGCCCAGCCGCGCGGCAAGCGGCTCCAGGCGGTGACGCTCCTCTCCGGCGGAGAGCGTGCCCTCACGGGCTTGGCGTTGCTGTTCGCGATCTTTTACTTCCGGCCGAGCCCCTTCTGCGTGCTGGACGAGGTGGACGCCCCGCTCGACGATGCCAACATCCATCGGTTCCTGCGCGTGCTGCGGGAGCTGACCGGCCAGACACAGTTCCTGGTGATCACGCACAACCGCAAGACGATGGAGGCCGCGGACGTGCTCTACGGCGTCACGATGGAGGAGCCCGGCCTCTCGAAGCTCGTCTCGGTCAACCTGAACGCGCAGTAAGGGGATGAACAAGCAGGCCGGATAGGCTACGCTCGTTTCATGTCGGCGGTTGGCTCCTATCTGCGGAATCTTCGGGGGCAGCAGGGTGTGTCGCTCGAAGAGCTCGCCCGGGCGACTCGCGTGCTCTACCGACACCTCGAAGCCCTCGAGGCGGACGACCTCGCTGCGCTGCCGGCCCCCGTCTTCACGAAGGGATTCATCCGCGCCTACTGCCAGGTGCTCGGCGTCGCGCCTGACGAGGCGCTCGCGCTGTACGACCCGCGGTCGAACGAAGGACGTCCCGCGGCCCCGGCGCCGCTACCGTCGCCGACGCCCGCTCCCCGCGTCCACACGGCCGCTGCTGAGCCGCCGGGAACGCCGCGCGGCCACGGCGCCGTGCTGGTCAGCTTCGCCCTGCTGGTAGTCCTGGGCGTCGCACTCTTCGCCTTCGCCGTTGCCTTCAAGTCCGGACAGGAGACGGGCGTGGGACAACGCTCGCCGGTCGCTTCAGCTCCTCCGCCGTCCACGGAAGCTTCGCCCGAGCCGAGCCCGGTGGTCGAGCCGCCGGCGCCCAGCCCACCGCCGCCGGCAAAGCCGTCGATGGACACCCAACCTGGCGGAACTCCACCCCCAAGCGTCGCCACCCCGGCCGTCGCAGCGAGCGCTCCGGCGATCCCGCAGGCCGCCGCCAGCCCGGCATCCTCCTATCGGCTCGTGGCCCGCACAACCGAGACGACGTGGATGCGTGTGCGGACCGAGGACGGGCGGACCATCGAGGAGACGATCCCGGCTAACGAGGTGCGCGAGTGGGTGTCGAACTACCCGTTCGTACTCTCGATCGGCAATGCCGGCGGCGTGACCCTCGAGCTCAACGGCCGCCCGATCCCGCGTCTCGGCGCCAGCGGCGCCGTCATCACGCGCCTGGTGCTTCCGTCGGAACCGCCGTGAAGCTCTTTTCCGCCTTCGGCGAGCGCTTCCGCGAGGGACTCAAGCGGTCGCAGGAATACCTGTCGGGCGGTCTGGGCGCCGTGCTGGAGACCGATCGTCCGATCGACGACGCGCTGCTCGGGGAGCTGGAGGAGCTGCTGATCGCCGCCGACCTCGGTGCCATGATCGCCGCCGATTTCACCAACCGGGCGCGCGAAGAAATGATGTTCGGAACGGTCACCGGCGCGCGCCAGCTGAGGCCGCTCTTCCGCCGCTTCCTCGCCGACACGCTGGCGCCGGCCGCTCAGCCGCTCAACCTCGATCACCGTCCCGCCGTCATTCTGCTGCTCGGCGTGAACGGCTCCGGGAAGACGACGACGGCGGGCAAGCTGGCCGCCTCATTGAAGGGCTCGGGGAAGCAGGTCCTTCTCGCGGCCGCCGACACCTTTCGCGCCGCGGCGATCGAGCAGCTCGAGCGCTGGGGGGAGCGCGTCGAGGTCGAGGTAATCCACCAGGCCGCCGGTTCCGATCCCGGTGCCGTCGTGTTCGATGCGGTCAAAGCCGCCACCGCCCGGGGCGTGGACACGCTCATCATCGACACCGCCGGCCGGCTGCACACGAAGTCGAACCTCATGGACGAGCTGGCGAAGGTTCGCCGCGTGATCGAGCGCCAGCTGCCCGGCGCGCCGCACGAGACGCTGATGGTCCTCGACGCGCCGACCGGCCAGAACGGATTCGCCCAGGCGCGCATGTTCCACGAGACGATCGGGCTCACCGGCATGTGCCTGACCAAGCTCGATGGCACGGCCAAGGGTGGAATCGTTTTCCGCATCGTCCGTGAGCTGAAGATCCCGATCAAGCTGATCGGTCTCGGAGAGCACGTCGAGGACCTCCAGCCGTTCGACCCCAAGGTGTTCGTGGACGCGCTGGTGGCCGAGGCGTGAGCGACGCGGAGACGACCGAGCGCTTCATGCGCCGGGCCATCGAGCTGGCCGAGCATGGGCGCGGCCTCACGCTACCGAACCCGATGGTCGGCGCGGTCGTTGTCACGCCCGCGGGCGAGGTGGTCGGCGAGGGGTTCCACGCCAAGGCCGGGGGCCCGCACGCGGAGGTGGAGGCCCTCCGGGCCGCCGGCGCCCGGGCGCGCGGCGCCACTATCTATGTCACGCTCGAGCCGTGCTCGCACCACGGCCGCACATCTCCCTGTGCTGTCGCCGTCGTCGAGGCTGGTGTAACACGCGTGGTCGCCGCGCTCACCGACCCGAACCCGCTCGTGTCCGGGCGCGGCATCGCGATCCTCCGCGAGGCCGGGGTGGAGGTCGTCACGGGTGTAGGTGCGGTCGATGCGGAGCGCCAGAACCGCGTCTTCCTGACCGCCATGCGCGCGCGACGGCCTCACGTCACGCTGAAGGCCGCGATGACGCTCGACGGCAAGATCGCCGATCTCCACGGGGCGTCCAAGTGGATTACCGGTGAGGCCGCGCGACGGAGCGCCCATCGGCTCCGGAGCGAGTCGGACGCGATCGTCGTCGGGGTGGGGACGGTGCTGCGGGACGATCCAGAGCTCACCGTTCGGCTCGATCGCCCGTGGCCGCGCGAGCCGCTCCGGGTGGTGCTGGACACCGCGGCCCGGACCCCGCGCGAGGCGCGCCTCATCGGCGCTGGCGCCCCGGAGCGTGCCGTGATCGTCGTCGGCGCCAACGCCCCCGACGAGCGCACGCGCGGGCTGGCCACCGCGGGCGCCTCGGTCGTACGCTGCCGGACCACCGACGGCCGCGTGAGCCTGGAATCGCTCCTGGCGGAGCTCTTCGCGCGAGAGGTCCGCGCCGTGCTGGTCGAGGGTGGAGGCGAGGTTCACGCGTCGTTTCTCGACGCGGGCCTCGTCGATCGCGTGGCCGTCTACGTGGCGCCGCTGCTCGTCGGCGGGCGTCAGGCGACCCCCGTGGTCGGCGGCGGTGGGCGGGAGCTCAAGAGCGCTGTGAAGCTCGGGAGCCTGACCGCCACGTCGGTGGGCGACGACCTCTTGATCGAGGCGGACGTGGTGCGCGAGGGGCGAGAGGCCTGATGTTCACCGGGATCGTGGAAGAGGTCGGATCGGTCCGGACGCTCGAGCGAAACGGGCGCGTCGCGACGCTGTCGATCGGCGCCTCGTCGACGATCGAGGGGGTCGAGGTCGGCGGCAGCATCGCGGTCAACGGCGTGTGCCTGACCGTCGTCGAGAAAAAGCCCGACGGCTTCGTCTTCGAGGTCGGTCCGGAAACTCTCACCCGCACCGCGCTCTCCGCCCTGGGTCCGGGAGACGCCGTAAACCTGGAGCGACCCCTGCGCTTCGGCGGCGCCCTGGGCGGGCACCTCGTCCTGGGCCACGTCGACGGTGTGGGAACCGTGGACGCCGTAACCCGTGTAGAATCAACGGCGCGGGTGCGGATCACGCTCCCGAGCCGTGACCTCGAGCCGCTCCTGATTCCCCAGGGGTCGGTCGCCGTCGACGGCGTGAGTCTGACAGTGGCGGCGCTGAGCGATCTGAGCTTCGAGGTGATGCTGATCCCGCACACGCTGGCGGTGACGACGCTGGGCAGGCTCAGGTTGGGCCAGGCGGCGAACATCGAGGTGGACGTGATCGGGAAGTACCTGATGAGGTCGCTAGCGCTCAGGGGGACGACATGACCGGGATGACCGGGTTCGCGACGATCGAGGAGGGCATCGAGGAGATCCGGCAGGGACGCATCCTGCTCGTCGTGGACGACGAGGACCGCGAGAACGAGGGCGATCTCGTGATGGCGGCCGACCAGGTGAGCCCGGAAGCGATCAACTTCATGGCGAAGTACGGCCGAGGGCTGATCTGTGTCCCGCTGCTCGGCGAGCGCCTGGACGAGCTCAAGATCTCGATGATGGTTTCGGACAATACCGCCCCGATGGGCACCGCGTTCACCGTCACCGTGGACGCCCGTCGGGGCGTCACGACGGGGACCTCCGCCTACGACCGCGCCGTGACGATCCGCACGCTGGTCGATCCCCTGATGCGTGCCGACGACCTGACGCGCCCGGGCCACATCCTGCCGCTCAGGGCGATGGGCGGCGGCGTGCTCCGTCGGGCGGGTCACACGGAGGCTGCCATCGACCTCGCCCGGCTGGCGGGGTGCTACCCAGCCGGAGTCATCTGCGAGGTCCTCGACGAGGATGGCGGCATGGCGCGGGTCCCGCACCTGACCGAGCTCGCGCGGTCGCACGGCCTCAAGATGATCACCATCCGTGACCTCATCGAGTATCGAATTCACAAGGAAAAGCTAGTACGGCGAATCGCGACGACGAAGCTGCCCACCGACTTCGGCGAGTTCAGCGCGATTGCGTACGACACGACGGTCGACAGTCGCGTGCCGCTGGCCCTAGTCATGGGATCGGTGAACGGCGACTCCCCCGTGCTCGTCCGCGTGCACTCCGAGTGCCTCACCGGCGACGTCTTCCACTCACGCCGGTGCGACTGCGGGCTCCAGCTCGAGAAAGCGCTGGGGATCATCCAGTCAGAGGGGCGTGGAGTGTTCGTCTACATGCGGCAGGAGGGGCGCGGCATCGGGCTCCTCAACAAGATGCGCGCCTACGAGCTTCAGGACGAAGGCAAGGACACCGTCGAGGCCAACGCCGCGCTCGGCTTCCACGCCGATCTCCGCGACTACGGCATTGGAGCCCAGATCCTGGTCGACCTCGGGGTCAAGAACCTCAGGCTCCTGACCAACAATCCGAAGAAGATCGTCGGCCTCGAGGGCTACGGTCTTCACATCGCCGAGCGCGTCCCGATCGAGATCCCGGCGACGGAGACCAACCGGAAGTATCTCAGCACCAAGCGCGACAAGCTCGGGCACCTGTTGTCGTCACTTCCGGACTGAGATGGCCGGTCGCGCTCCCAAGCTCCGCCGGGCAGCGGTACGTCCCGCATCGCCCAGGTTCGCGATCGTCGCGTCGCGTTTCAACGAGCGCATCACCCAGCGCCTGGTCAGCGGCGCCCGGGAAGCGTTCCAGTCGGCGGGGCTCGGCAAAGACGCTGTCGAGCTCCATTGGGTCCCAGGCTCGTTCGAGCTCCCGCTGGCGGCAAATCATCTGGCTCGGACCGGAGGCTTCGCGGGGATCGTCTGCGTGGGCGTCGTGATCCGTGGCCAGACGCCGCATTTCGAGCACGTCGCGCGTGAGGCGGCCTCCGGCATCCGTCAGGTTGCGCTTGCCACGGGCATCCCCACCACCTTCGGGCTCATCACCGCCCTCTCCGAGGAGCAAGCGTGGGCCCGCGCGGGCGGCGACGTCGGCAACCGAGGTGAGGAAGCCGCCGAGGCGGCACTGCACATGGCCGACTGGATCCGCTCCCTCCGAGGGAAAAACGGCAAAAATCGAAATAGCCGTAACGGGGCTGAACGGGCGGGTCGGAGCCACACGCATCCCTCTCAGGCCACCCGCGGTTCAAGCCGTTCTGCAGGCGCTCGATAAAATGAATTCTAGCCGTCCTCCCAGCACTCGATAAATGAGCAAGCGCAGGAAGTCGCGCGAGGTCGCTCTCCAGTTCCTTTACCAGCTCGACCTGCACAGCGAGGCCGATCCCTCGCGGCACGGCGCTGAGTTCTGGGAGCGACACCCCGTGGACGCCGACACCCGAGCGTTCGCCGACGCCCTGGTGCGCGGGACCAAGACCAACCAGGCCAAGATTGACCAGGTGCTCTCCCAGTTCGCCGAACATTGGGATCTGGAGCGGATGTCCGTCGTCGATCGCAACATCCTCCGTCTCGCCGCCTTCGAGCTCCTGTGGACGGGGGAGGTGCCGCCGAAGGTCGCGATCAACGAGGCCATCGAGATCGCCAAGAAGTTCGGCACGAAGGATTCGAGCCGATTCATCAACGGGGTCCTCGACCGGGTGCACAAAGAACTTCGCCCCACGATCTGAGTGAGGCGTGCGGTACGCGGTGCTCTCCGACATTCACGGCAACCTGGAAGCGCTCCAGGCCGTCCTCGCCGACGCGGCGCCGCGCACCGACGCGGTGCTCTCGCTCGGCGACCTCGTCGGTTACGGCGCCGACCCGCTCGCGTGCGTCGAGATCGTGGCCGAGCGGGCTCAAAGGATCACGTGCGGCAATCACGACCACGCCGTCGCCGGGCTTCTCGGCCTCGACTGGTTCAACCCGCACGCGCGGGCGGCCGCCGAATGGACCCGAGAGCGCCTCGGCGATGACCATCGAGCGTACCTCGGCGGGCTTCCCCTGGTGGTGGAGGTCGGCGATGCCACGCTCGTCCACGCGTCGCCGGACCGTCCGGACGAGTGGGAGTACCTCGTAACCGCCCAGGACGGGTTCGACGCGTTCCCGGCGTTCGCCACGCGGCTATGCTTCATTGGCCACTCCCATTTGCCGGGCGCCTGGTCGTTGGGTTCCACGGGACCCGAGCACCTCTCGGGCCCGGTCGATCTCGAGTTCGTGCGCGGGCGCCGCTACATCGTCAACGTGGGCAGCGTTGGCCAGCCGCGTGATCGTGATCCGCGCGCGGCGTACGCGATCTGGGACGCCGAGGCGGGAACGGTCGCCATCCGACGCGTCGTGTACGACCTGGAGGCGGCGCGACAGAAGATCCTCGACGGAGGATTACCGAGGTTCCTCGCCGATCGGCTCGAGTGGGGTTCCTGATCCGGCGACCATCGCTGTCCCTCGCGGCAGTGCTCTTCGTGACCGCTCTCGGCCTGGCGCTGGCGTTTCCCCGCACCGACTGGGAGGGCACGGTCTGGCTCGCCTTGACGCCGCTCCTCGTGGCGGCGGTACGCCGCCCGGTCCGAGACGGATTCGCGTGGGGCTGGTTCTTCGGAACCGTCTTCTTCCTGGTGCTGCTGCGCTGGCTGGACTTCACCTTGAGGACCTACAGCACGATCCCGTGGCCCCTGACGTGGCTGCCGACGCTCGCGATCGCCGGGTACTGCGGACTGTACGTCGGCGCGTTCTGCGCCGGCGTGTCGTGGCTGGCGCAGCGCTCGATCATCGGAGCCCTGGCCGCCGCGCCGTTCCTCTGGGTGGCCGGGGAGTGGATCCGCGGCCACCTTCTCGGGGGATTTCCCTGGGGCCTGCTCGGCTATTCGCAGTACCTGCACCTCAACGTCATTCAGATCGCGGAGCTCGCCGGAGTCTACGGCGTCTCACTGGTGATCGTCGCGGTGAACGCCGCGCTCGCCGGGGTCCTCGTCCTATCCTGGCGCGGCGCGATCGGCGGGCTCGCGGTCGCGTCGGTGGTCGTACTGGGCACGTTGGCGTTCGGCGCGTGGCGTCTCGCCGCGCCGGCTTCGCCAGCTGAAGCCACGGTGGCCGTCATGCAGCCCTCGATCGAGCAGCCGCTGAAGTTCGAGCCCGGTCACGCGGCGACCACCGTCGCGATCTACTTCTCGCTCACGCAGCGAGCCGGCGCCCAGCGGCCCGATCTGATCGTGTGGCCCGAGACGGCGTTGCCCACGGTGCTCCGCCGCGACACCGAGATGCTCCGCGCCCTGGGCAGCCTCTCGAGCTCGCTTGGTGTCCCCCTGCTGGTGGGGTCGATCGACGCTGATGGAGCCCCTGTGCCGAGGCTCCGTAACAGCGCGTTTCTGGTGACCGAACGGGGGATCGCGGGCAGGTATGATAAGATCCACCTCGTTCCATTCGGAGAATTCGTGCCGCTGTCGGGAATGATCGGATTCGTCAGGGGCTGGGCCGAGTTCATTGCCGATCTCGAGCCGGGCTCCAATACCAGCGTCTTCCCGGGCCCGCCAGCCCCGTTCGGCGTCGTGATCTGTTACGAGGGCATCTTCCCTGAGCTCGTCCGTGACTTCGTGAAGGGTGGCGCGCGGCTGATCGTGAACATGACCAACGACGGATGGTTTGGTCGCACCAGCGGGCCGTGGCAGCATCTGGCCATGTACCCGTTCCGCGCCGTCGAGCACCGCGTCACCGTGGTTCGTGCCGCGAACACGGGGGTGTCGGCGTTCATCGCGCCCACGGGTCAGATCGTCAGGCGCATCTCCCTCTTCGAGCGCAGCACGATGACCGAGCGCGTGTCCCTCCGCTCCGGCGAGACCGTCTACACCCGCTTCGGCGACTGGCTCGCCTATCTTGCCCTGTGCGTGACCGCCGCCGCGCTGGCCGTGCGGGCACGGAGTCGTGCCGCCTGATGCCGGGTGACTTCAAGCGCGACATCACCGATCTCACGGGCCGCGTGACCGAGCTCAGGGGGCATCTTTGACGTCCCGGCGAAGGAGCAGCGGATCGCCACGCTCGACACCGAGACGGCCAAACCGTCGTTCTGGGAAGACAACCGCCACGCCCAAGAAGTCATCCGCGAGCGGACGGAGCTTACCCGCCTCGTCACGCGGGTAACGGAGCTCTCCAAGAAGGCCGAAGACCTCGGGGTGGCCCTCGAGCTGGCCGAAGAGGCGGCCGACGGCAGCCTCGACGCCGAGATCGCCGACGGGATCGCGAGCCTCCGGAAGGACCTCGAGGAATTCGAGCTCAAGATCATGCTCTCGGGTCCCCACGACACGAAGGCCGCGATCGTGTCCATCCACCCGGGCGCCGGGGGCACCGAGTCGCAGGACTGGGCGCAGATGCTCCTGCGCATGTACCTGCGGTGGTGCGAGCGGGCGGGCCTGAAGGCCGAGGTGGTCGACCTGCTCCCCGGTGACGAGGCCGGCATCAAGTCGGCGACCGTCGAGGTGTCGGGCGAGTACGCGTTCGGGTACCTGCGCGGCGAGATGGGCGTGCATCGGCTCGTGCGGATCTCCCCGTTCGACGCCTCGCGTCGCCGGCAGACGAGCTTCGCCTCGCTGGCGGTCGTTCCCGAGGTCGACGACGTCGAGGTCAACGTCCGGGAAGATGAGATCCGGGTGGACGTCTTCCGCGCCTCAGGCCCGGGCGGGCAGGGCGTCAACACCGCGGACTCGGCCGTGCGCATCACGCACCTGCCGACCGGGATCGTCGTCCAGTGTCAGAACGAGCGCTCGCAGCTCCGGAATCGCGATACCGCGCTGCGCATTCTCAAGGCGCGGCTCTACGAGATCGCGGAGAAGAAGCAACGCGAGGCGCTGGCCGAATTGAGCGGCCAGAAGAAGGAGAGCGCGTTCGGCAGCCAGATCCGTTCCTACACGTTTCATCCCTATCAGCTGATCAAGGACCACCGAACCGGGCTCGAGGTGGGGAACGTCGAGGCCGTGATGGATGGCGAGCTCGACATGTTCATCAAGGCGTACCTGCTCTGGGCGCGAGGACAATGACCCTCGACGACGAGAACGAACAGATTCGCCAGCGCCGGGAAAAGCTCGAGGCGCTGCGGCGTCGCGGGATCGACCCGTTCGGCGGCCGCTACCCGGTGACCCACTGGGCCCGCGGGCTCGCCGATCGACTCGGCAACGCCGTGGACGAAGAGCTCAAGGGCTTCGGCGCCGTGAGCCTCGCCGGTCGTCTCGTGGCTCTGCGCCATCACGGCAAGACGTGCTTCGCGCACCTCATGGACCAGACCGGCCGGATCCAGCTCTACGCGCGGGCTGACGCGCTCGGCGACGAGTACGCTCGCTTCGTCGATCTGGACACCGGCGACTTCATCGGCGTAACCGGCGAGATGTTCAGGACCCGGACGGGCGAGCTGACCGTCGCCGTCAAGGCGTTCACGTTCCTCGCGAAGTCACTCCGCCCGCTGCCAGAGAAGTGGCACGGCCTGAAGGACGTCGAGACCCGCTACCGGCAGCGCTACGTCGACCTGGTCGTCAACACCGAGACGCGCGCGATCTTCCAGCTCCGCGCGCGCCTGATCGGCGGCATCCGCAAGTTCCTCGACGCCCGCGGGTTCCTGGAGGTCGAGACGCCGATGATGCAGCCGATCCCCGGTGGCGCGATCGCGCGCCCGTTCAAGACGCATCACAACGCCCTCGACATGGAGCTCTATCTGCGCATCGCGCCCGAGCTCTACCTGAAGCGCCTGGTCGTCGGCGGCCTCGAGCGGGTGTACGAGATCAACCGCAACTTCCGGAACGAGGGCGTGTCGACGCAGCACAACCCCGAGTTCACGACGCTCGAGTTCTATCAGGCGTACGCCGACTACACGGACCTCATGGAGCTGACCGAGGCGCTGTTCACGGAGCTCGCGCAATCGCTCCTCGGCACGCACGCACTCCAGTGGGGTGAGCACGCCATCAGCTTGACGCCACCGTGGCGGCGCCTCGGGTTCTTCGAGGGAATCTCCCAGGCGCTGGGGATGACGGTGACGCCGGCCACCGACGCCGCCGCCGTGGCGCGTGCGGCGGCCGGCAAGGGGCTCACGCCACACGGCGGGGCCCCGTGGGAGCTCTGGAAGGACGTCTTCGAGACGCTCGTCGAGCCCACGCTCGTGCAGCCGACGTTCGTGATCGACTTCCCCATCGAGCTCTCGCCGCTGGCCAAGCGCAAGCGAGACAATGCCGCGCTCGTCGACCGTTTCGAGCTCTTCGTCGGCCGGCGCGAGCTCGCCAACGCGTACAGTGAGCTGAACGATCCGATCGACCAGCTCGCGCGGTTCCGCGAACAGGCGCAGCTGCTGGAGCGCGGTGACGAGGAGGCGCACTGGCTCGACGAGGACTACGTGCGTGCGCTGGAGCAGGGGATGCCTCCCGCGGCCGGCGAGGGGATCGGCATCGATCGGCTGCTCATGCTGTTCGCCAACCAGCCGTCGATCCGCGAGGTGATCCTGTTCCCCTTGCTGCGCCCCGAGGGCGGCCGCGCCCCAGACGAAGGAGGGACGGAGCGATGAGGCAGGGATTGCCGTTCGAGCTCTTCTTGGGGCTGCGATATCTCAGGTCCCGCGGGCAGCGGACGAACCTGTCGCTCTTCGCCTGGATCGGCGTGGGAGGCGTCTTCCTCGGTGTCGGCGCCCTGATCGTCGTGCTCGCCGTGATGACGGGATTCCAGGACGGGATCCGGGACAAGATCATCGCCGGCAGCCCGCATCTGCTCGTGTTCCAGAGCGGCGGGCAGGGGCTCGTGGGCGCGGACGCCGTCGCGGGACAGATTCAGAAAGTCGCCGGCGTTCGCTCGGCCACCCCCTTCGTGCACCAGCAGGTCCTCTTCACCACGGCGACGGGCGGCGCGCGCGGCGGTCTCATCCGGGGCGTCGATCTGAACACGCCGGCCGTCCTCGCCGATGTCCGCTCCCAGCTCCGCGGCGGCTCCCTCGAGCCGCTGGTCGAGGGCGCGCCGATGATCCTCCTGGGGCGGGAGCTGGCGCGCTCACTCGGCGTGCTGCCGGGCGACCCGGTGACGGTGATCTCACCGGAGGGCGCGCTGACGGCGGTCGGCATGGTGCCCAAGATGCGCCGCTACATCGTCGCCGGCATGATCGAGATCGGCATGCACGAATACGACTCGTCGATGGCCTATCTGAGCCTGCCGGCCGCGCAGGAGTTCGCGGGGATCGCCGGTGTCACGGGCATCGAGGTCAAGCTGAAGGACCCGTTCGACGCTAAGGTCGTCGGGCTGGCCGTCGCCAAATTGCTAGGCTTCCGTTTCTGGGTTCGCGACTGGATGGAGATGAACCGGAGTCTGTTCGCGGCACTCCAGCTGGAGAAATACGCGCTCTTCGTCGTGGTGACCATCATCGTGCTCGTCGCGGCGTTCGCGATCATCGGCCACCTCGTTCTTCTCGTCGCCGAAAAGCACAAGGAGATCGGGATCCTGATGGCCGTCGGCGCATCGGGGCGATCGATCACTCTCGTGTTCTTCGCCGTCGGCATGATCATCGGCGTCGCCGGCACCGCCGCCGGGGCCGCCGTCGGCTTCACGCTCATCTGGGCGCAGAACACGTACAAGATCATCGGGCTCGCCGCTGACGTGTATCAGATCGACTACCTGCCGATGCGGCTGACGCTCTTCGACGGATTGATGGTGGTCGGGTCGACCCTGATCCTCTCGTTCCTGGCGACGATCATCCCGGCCAGGCGGGCCGGATCGCTCGTGCCGGTCGATGTCCTCCGCTATGAGTGACGGTTCAGCTCCACTCCTGGTGGGCGAGGAGCTCGAGAAGGAGTACCGGAGCGGGTCAGAAGTTGTGCGCGTGCTCCGGGGCGCTAGCGTCACGGTGGGCGCGGGCGAGTTCGTCACGCTGATCGGCGCCTCCGGGGTCGGGAAATCGACGCTGCTGCACCTGCTCGGAGGGCTCGACCATCCGACCGCAGGGCGGGTCCTCTTCGCGGGCGAGGACCTCGCGGGCCGAGGCGAAGCGGGGCTGGCCCGTTATCGTCGCCAGGACGTGGGATTCGTCTTCCAGTTCTACAACCTGCTCGGCGACATGACCGCACTCGAGAACGCGATGATCCCCGGGCTGATCGAGCGCCGGCCTACGGGCGAGGTCCGGGAGCGGGCGACGGCGGCCCTCGTCGAGGTCGGGCTCAGTGATCGGTTGAATCATCTCCCAGGAGAGCTCTCGGGAGGCGAGCAGCAGCGCGTGGCGATCGCGCGGGCGCTCATCAACGGGCCCAGGATCATCCTCGCCGACGAGCCCACGGGCAATCTCGACCCGAAGACGAGTGAGGTGATCTACGATCTCTTCCTCCGGCTTCAGGCCGAGCGAGGCCTCGCGTTCCTCGTCGCGACCCACAACTCGGATCTCGCGCGGAAAGCCGAGCGGGGGTATCGCCTCGTCGACGGCAGAGCGCGGGAGGTCCTTGGGGGACTCGAGCGCGATCGGGTAAGTGTTTCGCAGAGTTAGAAAAAGTCTAGCGGGCCCAGGAGCGGTGGGCTATACTGAAGTCGCAGTCCGGTAACTAGGCGTCGTCGAAAGGGAAATTCGCATCTCCGCGGCCTGAAAAAAGGTGGGGAACAGTGTTTGAACGGTTCACCGAGCGGGCACGCCGAGTCATCATCCTCGCACGGGAGGAAGCAGGCCGCTTCCGTCACGACTTCGTCGGAACGGAGCACGTCCTCCTCGGATTGATACGAGACGGCGAAGGGATCGCGACGGCGGTCCTGCAGCGTCTCGGGCTCCGGCTCGAGACGGTGAAGGCGGAAGTCGAACGCGCCCTGGCGGGATTCCCCAAAACGCTCACCTTCGGCGAAGTTCCGTTCACTCCTCAGGCCAAGCGGGTTCTCGAGCTCTCGATCGAAGAAGCGCGTCAGCTCGGCCACAACTACATCGGGACCGAGCACCTCCTCCTAGGGCTCATGAAGGAAGGGCAGTCGATCGCCGCGAAGATCCTCGAATCGCTCGGCGCCCGGCTCGACGAGGTCCGGCAGGAGACGCTGGCCCTGCTCGGCGATCAGTACTACCCCCGACCCAAGAAGCGGTCGCAGACGCCAGTACTCGACGAGTTCGCGCGTGATCTGACGCAGTTGGCCCGGGAGAGCAAGCTCGATCCGGTCATCGGACGCGAGCAGGAGATCGAGCGCGTCATTCAGATCCTGGCCCGCCGCACCAAGAACAACCCCGTGCTCATCGGTGAGCCGGGTGTGGGCAAGACCGCGATCGTCGAGGGCCTCGCCCAGAAGATCATCAGCCACGACGTGCCCGATGTGCTTGTGAACAAGCGCCTCCTGCAGCTCGACCTGGGTGCCCTGGTGGCCGGGACGAAGTATCGCGGCCAGTTCGAGGAGCGACTCAAGGCGGTCATGAAGGAGATCCGGCAGTCGGAGAACGTCGTCCTGTTCCTGGACGAGCTCCACACGCTCATCGGCGCCGGCGCGGCCGAGGGCGCGATCGATGCCTCGAACATGCTCAAGCCCGCCCTCTCGCGGGGCGAGATCCAGACGATCGGCGCGACGACCCTCGACGAGTACCGGAAATACATCGAGAAGGACGGCGCCCTCGAGCGGCGCTTCCAGCCGGTCATCGTCAAGGCTCCGACGGTGCCGCAGGCGATCGAGATCATCCGCGGCCTGCGCCACAAGTACGAGGCGCACCACCGGGTCAAGATCACCGAGCGGGCGATCTCGGCGGCGGTGCAGCTGGCCGACCGCTACATCACGGATCGCCAGCTCCCCGACAAGGCCATCGACGTGATCGACGAGGCCTCGTCGCGCACCCGGCTGATGGCGTTGACGGCGCCGCCCGAGCTCAAGGAGATCGAGAAGGAGCTCGAGCGCGTGATCCGCGAGAAGGACATGTACCTCGAGGCGCAGGAGTTCGAGAAGGCGGCCTCGCTCCGGGAGAAGGAGAAGGTGCTCCGCCATCGCGAAGAAGAGCTGAAGCGCGAGTGGGAGAAGAACAAGGGCAAGGGCACCCAGACGGTCGAGGAAGAGGACATCGAGTTCATCGTGTCCCGCTGGACCGGTATCCCGCTCGCCAAGCTCGAGGAGAAGGAATCCGCGAAGCTCGCCCGCATGGAAGAAGCGCTGCACGACCGGATCATCGGCCAGAACGACGCCGTCGCGGCGGTCGCGCGAGCGATCCGGCGGTCCCGCGCGGGCCTCAAGGACGCCAAGCGCCCCGTCGGCTCCTTCGTGTTCCTGGGGCCGACCGGTGTCGGCAAGACCGAGCTCGCCCGGGCGCTCGCCGAGTACCTGTTCGGTGACGAGAACGCCCTGATCCGCGTCGACATGTCCGAGTACATGGAGAAGTTCTCGGTGTCGCGCCTGCTGGGCGCCCCTCCCGGCTACGTCGGCTACGAGGAGGGCGGGTTCCTGACCGAGAAGGTCCGCCGCCGGCCGTACTCGGTGGTGCTGTTCGACGAGATCGAGAAGGCGCATCCTGACGTGTTCAACATGATGCTCCAGGTCCTCGACGACGGGCGGCTCACCGACTCACTGGGCCACGTCGTGGACTTCAAGAACACGATACTCATCATGACCTCGAACCTGGGTACCAGCCTGATCGGCAAGCGGGTGTCGCCCGGGTTCCTGCAGGAGTCCGACGAGGCCTCGTACGACAAGATGAAGGAGCGCGTGCTCGAGGAGATGAAGCGGGCCTTCCGGCCGGAGTTCCTGAACCGCATCGACGACATCATCGTGTTCCACGCCCTGTCGCTCGATCACATCAGAGAGATCATTCGCTTGATGATCGGTCGGATCAACAAGCAGCTCAGCGAGAAGGGTATCGAGCTCGTGCTGACGCCGGCGGCCGAAGCGGCGTTGGTCGAGAAGGGGTACGACCAGACGTATGGCGCGCGGCAGTTGCGGCGCACGATCCAGAAGCACATCGAGGATCCCCTGGCCGAGGCGATCGTGCGTGGCCAGGTCGCGGAGAGCGCCCGCATCGAGGTCGACATCGAGGGGGCGAACTTCACCTTCCGCGAAGCGCAGGGTCTGGCGACTCTCGCCGTCCTGACCATCGGTCTCCTCGTCTTCCCCAGCGCCAAAGCTCAGCAGTCGCCGCAACCCACCATCGTCATCAAGGACCTCCACGTGGAGGGGAACCGGCGCGTCCAGGAAGCCGTGATCTTGGGACGCGTCAAGGCCGCCATCGGCTCGCCCTTCAACCCGACGGTCCTGCAGGACGACATCAAGGCCATCTTCAGCCTCGGCTTCTTCGACGACGTCCAGATGCGGGTCGACGACTTCGAGGGCGGGGTGAGGGTGACGTTCGTGGTGACCGAGCGCCCCTTCGTCCGCGACCTGGATTTCGCCGGCAACAAGAAGAGCGACCGGGACACCCTGCAGGACAAGATCGACATCAAGCTGGGCAGCGTCTACAACCCGGTCGACGTGCAGCGGGCGGTCGAGAAGCTCCGCGATTACTACGAGGACGAAGGGTACTTCGAGGTCCAGATCACGCCGAACGTCGAGAAGTTCAGCGACGGCGACGTGCGGCTGGTCTTCAGCATCGCCGAGGGGCGCCAGATCACGATCGAAAAGATCGTGTTCCGAGGCAACCAGGGCCTCACCGACGCCCAAATCAAGGACGCGATGGAGACGCGGGAGCGGCAGTACTTCATCCTGCGTGGCAAGGTTCAGCGCCAGCGGCTCGACCTCGACATCGACCGGATCGTCGCCCTGTACAACGACCACGGGTACATCCAGTCCCGAGTCGACTCGCACGACATCGCGATCGATCGAGAGAAAGCGCGCGTGACGATCACGATCACGGTGGTCGAGGGGCCACAGTTCAAGGTCGGGGACGTGAACGTCACCGGCGTCACGCTGCTGCCGGAGCGCGAGATCTCCCGCCAGATCAAGCTCAAGCCCGGTGACGTCTTCTCGGTGAGCAAGGTCCGCGAGAGCACCCAGGGGATCCTGAATCTGTACAGCACGATCGGCCGCGCCTCGGCCGACGTCAACCCCAAGCGCGACCAGAACGCGGCGAGCAGCCTGATCAACATGACGTTCGAGGTCACCGAAGGCCCCGAGGTGTACGTCGAGCGCATCAACATCAACGGCAACGTGCGCAGCCAGGACAAGATCCTGCGCCGCGAGCTCCCGCTCCGCGAGGGCGAGCTCTACACGCTCCAGAAACGGGACCGCGCCCGGCAGAAGCTCGTGAACCTGGGCTACTTCGACAGCGTGAACGTCACGACCCAGCCCGGCGCCGACAAGACCAAGATCATCGTGAACGTCGAGGTCGTGGAGCGACCGACCGGCATCTTCAGCATCGGCGGCGGCTACTCGTCGGTCGACTCCCTGGTCGGCACGATCGACCTGGCCCAGCGGAACTTCCTGGGTCGGGGCTGGGAGGCGGCGATCCGGATCCGCGCCGGCGCTAACTCGCAGCAGGGCACCGTCAGCTTCACCGAGCCGTGGCTGTTCGACCGGCCCTTGGCGGCCGGCTTCGACATCTACAAGAGCATCCGGCAGTACAGCGAATACGACTACGACGCGACTGGTCTGAATCTCCGCATGAGCCATCCGTTCGAGGAGTTCTGGCGCTGGCAGGTCGGGTACCGGGTGTCGCGCGACGACATCACGAAGATCTCCGATAGCGCGTCGCCCGACCTGAAGTCCCAAGAAGGGGTCAGCGTGACGTCGGCGATCGGCGCCGCGCTGACGCGCGACAGCCGGGACCTGGTCGCGGCCCCGACCAGGGGGGGGCAGACGTCGCTCAACGCCGACTTCGCCGGGCTCGGCGGTGACTCTAGATTTGTCAAGCTGACCGGGTTGCAGACCTATTTCAAGCCGATCTGGTTCGACCACATCATCGCGACGCGTGCCGAGGCCGGGTACGGCTTCGGCTGGTCCAACGATCCGCTGCCGATCTTCGAGCGCTTCTATCTCGGCGGTCCGAACTCCATCCGGAGCTTCAAGTTCCACAGCCTCTCACCCAAGGACTCGGGCGGGTTCAAGACCGGGGGCACCAGCGAGCTGCTCGGCAACGTCGAGTACATCATCCCGCTCCCCTTCGCCTTCCGGATCGCGGGGTTCTTCGACATCGGCAACGTCTACGGATTCAGCACCGAGTTCGACGCGACGGATCTTCGCAAGGCGGCCGGCGGGGGTATACGATGGCAGTCGCCGTTCGGGCCGATTCGAGTCGACTACGGGATCAATCTCGACCGGAAGCCGGGCGAAGGCTTCGGGGCGTTCCACTTCTCGGTCGGGTCGCCGTTCTAGGAGGGGTTGGATGAAGATGTCGAAGGTCCTGCTGAACGTCGCGCTCGTCTCGGCGGCGGCGCTGCTCGGCGCGACCGCGGCTCCGGTCGGCGCCCAGGCGCCGGCGAATTGCGGAGGGGTCCGGATCGCGTTCATCGACGTGCAGCGGGTGCTGGCGCGGTCGGCGGCCGGTGTGGCCGCGCGCGACCAGCTCGAGCGCGAGAAGACGGGAATGCAGCGCGAGATGGACGGCAAGCGCGTCGAGCTCGAGAAGCTGCGGGACGAGCTCGAGAAGAAGGGACCGCTGATGGCGGCCGACGCCCGGCGGGACAAGCAGGAGCAGTTCGAGCGCAAGCGCCGCGACGCCAGCCGGCTGATGGACGACTACCAGAAGGAGCTCGAGAAGAAGGAGCAGCTCCTCCTCCAGCGCGTCCTCCAGGACCTGTCTGGCGTCATCGACCGCGTCGGCAAGGAGCGCGGCTGCTACCTCATCGTGGAGAAGCGGGGCGCCTCGGTCCTCTACGCCTCGAACGAGGCGGATCTGACCGACGAGATCATCCGCGCGTACGATCAGCAGCCGGGGGCGAAGGGACCGGTCGCCCCGGGCGCGTCCCCGCCGAAGCCGTAGCACCCATGGTCAAGCCAGCCGGGTTCACGCTCGGCGAGCTCGCCAAGGCGCTCAGCGCGACGCTCGATGGCGATCCGAATCGCCGGGTCACCAGCGTGGCGCCGCTGGAGACCGCGGGGCCCGAGCAAATCTCGTTCATGATCGATACCCGCTACCGCGCCGCTGCGGAAGCCTCGCGGGCCGGCGCCTTCCTGGTGTCCAACGACGCCTCGGGGTTACGCGGCCCGCTGCTGCGCTCGGGCGCTCCCGCGCAGGCGCTCATCGCCCTGCTGACCGTCTTCCATCCCCCCGCGCCCGCGCGCCCCGGCGTCGATCCAGCCGCGATCGTGGCGAGCGACGCGCGCGTCGATCCGAGCGCGGCGATCGGCGCCCTCGCGGTGATCGGCGCCGGCGCCGTCATCGGCGCGAATGTTTGGGTCCATCCGCTCACCTACGTCGGCCCCGGCGTCGAGGTGGGGGAGGGGTGCCTGTTGCACCCGCGGGTCGTGCTGTGCGAGGGCGTGCATCTCGGTCGTCGCGTCATCGTGCACCCCGGCGCGGTGATCGGCGGTGACGGCTTCGGCTATGCCTTCGACGGAAGCGCGCACCGCAAGATCCCGCAGGTCGGCGGCGTGATCATCGAGGACGACGTCGAGATCGGCGCCAACACGACGATCGACCGGGCGACGCTGGGCCGGACCGTCATCCGTCAGGGGACCAAGATCGACAACCTCGTCCAGGTCGGCCACAACGTCGAGATCGGCGAGCACTCGATCATCGTCGCCCAGGTCGGGATCTCGGGCTCGTGCCGGCTCGGGCGCGGCGTCGTGGCGGCGGGGCAGGTCGGGTTCGCGGATCACCTGACGATCGGCGACGGCGCGGTGCTCGGCGCCCAGGCGGGTGTGTCGTCAGACGTCCCCGCCGGCGAGCGGCGCCTCGGGACGCCCGCGCTTCCGATGGGACAGACCAAGCGCATCATGGTCGCCCAGAAGCAGCTGCCGGACATGGTCCGTCGGCTCCGTACCGCGGAGCGGCGTCTCGAGCGGCTCGAGCGCCGCCTCGGGATCGAGGCGTCCGAGGCCGGCCCCGCGGAGGCGGTGGATGAGCAAGCCTGACGGCGTGCATCCGACGGCGCTCGTAGACCCGAAGGCGGTCCTTCACCCGCGGGTTCGGGTGGGCGCCTTCTCGGTCGTCGGTGCCGAGGTGACGCTGGGCGCCGACGTGGAGATCGGCCATCACTGCGTGCTCGAGGGCCGCGTGGAGATCGGCGACCGCGCGAAGGTGGGCCACGGCTCGGTGCTGGGCGGCCGGCCGCAGGACCTCAAGTTTCAGGAGGGCACGCCGAGCGGCGTCCGGATCGGCGCCGACACCGACATCCGCGAGTACGTCACGATCCACCGCGCGACCCGGCCGGACGGATGGACCGAGATCGGCGACGGCTGCCTGCTGATGGGGATGAGCCACGTGGCGCACGATTGTCGCATCGGCGACGGCGCGATCATCATCAACTACGCCGGCATCGCCGGACACTGCGAGATCGGCGAGTGCGCGACGTTCGGGGGCCTCAGCGGGCTCGTGCCGTTCACCCGGGTCGGCGCGTACGCCTATGTGGGCGGCCACTCCAAGCTCAACGCCGACGTACCGCCCTACGTGCGGGCGGATGGCAATCCCGCCGTCGCGTACGGCATCAACCACATCGGGCTCCGGCGCGCCGGCATGGCCGAGGCCGATCGCCGCCTGCTGCAGGACGCCTACCGGCTGCTCTATCGCAGCGCGCTCACCCCGCGGCGCGCCGTCGAGCGGATCCGCAGCGAGCTGCCCCCGTCGCCGCCGCTGACCCGCCTGCTCGACTTCATCGCGGGCGCGCGGCGCGGAATCTGCGGCGGCGGTCGGCGGGCGGGTCGATTCGCCGGCGACAATGAGCAAACGGTCGCGCGTCCCGAGAGCGAGAGAGTGTGATGGGGTCCGACGACCGGAAGCTACGGGCTGGCGTGGTGGGCGCGGGGCACATGGGGCAGTATCACCTGCTCGCGTACGCGGAGCTGTGGGACATCGAGCTGGCCGGCGTCGTCGACGTCGACCGGTCGCGCGCGGCCAAGGTCGCGGCTCCCTACGACACCCGCGCGCTGGTCGACCATCGCGACCTGATCGGCCTGGTCGACATCGTCAGCGTCGCGGTACCCACCGAGCAGCACTTCCCGGTCGCGGCCGACCTGCTGGAGGCCGGTATCGGCGTCCTGGTCGAGAAGCCGATCGCGCCCACCGTCGAAGAGGCCCGCGAGCTGTTCGCGATCGCGCGGCGCAGCGGCGCCGTCCTGCACGTGGGGCACGTCGAGCGGTTCAACGGCGCCGTGCAGGAGCTGAAGAAGATCGTCGAGCACCCGATCCTCATCGAATCGCGGCGCCTGGGCCCGTTCGCGCCGCGCGTGCAGAAGGACAGCGTGGTCATGGACCTGATGATCCACGACCTCGACATCGTCCTGTCGCTGGTCGACTCGCCGCCGCGGCGCCTCGCCGCGATGGGCACCTCGGTCAACTCCGGCGTCATCGACATCGCGAACGTCCAGGTCGGCTTCGAATCGGGAACGATCGCGCTCATCACCGCCAGCCGGGCCACCGAGGAGAAGATCCGGACGCTGGCCATCACGCAGCCGGACGCGTACGTGGTCCTCGACTACTCGGAACAGGACATCCGGATCCACCGTCGCGCGGCGCAGGAGTACACGCTCAACCGCGAATCGATCCGCTACCGGCGCGCCTCCTTCGTGGAGCACGTGCAGGTGCACAAGGACAATCCCCTCAAGCTCGAAATCCTCCATCTGGTCCGCGCCGTCCGGCGGGCGCGCACGGGCGAGGCGATGGTCCTGGCCGAGGCCGAAGATCTAAGATCGCTCGCGATGGCCCTCGAGATCGAGCGAATGATCCGGGACGGCCGCCCCGAGGCGGACGCGAACAACCTTCCGTGGAGCGGTCACTCGGCCTGATGTGCGGCGCCGGCGTTCTGCCGGCCCGGATGGCGGGCCAGGCACGACGCCAGGGCTGGCGTGTCGTGGCGTTCACCTTCGGCGAGGCGCCCGGTGTGAGCGTCCACGCCGACCGCACGGTGCCGGCCGTGCTCAACGAAGCCGGCGCCGTGCTCGCCGCGCTCGCCCACGAACAGATCGGCGCTGTGCTCTTCTCGGGCAAGTTCTGGATGCGCGACTACTTTCACGGCGGCCGCCCGGACGCCGCGGTGGCGGAGATCACGGCGAGGGCCGGGGCGCTGGTCGACACGAACCTCGTGCAGGCCGTGGTCACGACCCTGGGCCAGATGGGCATCACGCTCCTCGACCAGCGCGCGTTCCTGGGCGACTGGTTGGCCCCCAGCGGCTGCTGGTCGGCCCGCGCCCTCACCGAGGCCGAGCTGACCGACGTCCAGCGTGGCCTCGCGGTCGCGCGGATGGTGGCCGATGCCGGCATCGGTCAGACCGTCGTGGTCAAGCAGGGCGCCGTGATAGCGGTCGAGGCGAGCGAAGGCACGACCGAGGCGATACGGCGCGGTGTCGCGCACTCCGGTCCCGGCGCCGTCGTGGTGAAGGCGGTGGCGCGGGATCACGACTACCGCTTCGACACGCCGACCATCGGTCCGGAAACTCTCGCGGAGGCCGCATCCGGGGGCGCGACCGTCGTCGCGGTCGAGGCGGAGCGCGTGCTGATCCTAGAGAAGGACGAGTGCCTCCGGATCGCCGACGGCGCCGGCCTGGTCCTGGCGGGTGTCGCGTGATGGCCGGCGCGCCGCCGGCGATCATGCTCGTCGCGGGCGAGGCCTCCGGTGACCTGCACGGCGCCAGCCTGTGCCGGGCGCTGCGCGGGCTCGAGCCCAGCTGTCGCCTCTTCGGCATGGGCGGAGCGCGAATGGCCGCCGCCGGGATGGACCTCATGGAGGATGTCACCGCGACCGCCGTCGTGGGCCACCGCGAGGCGGTCGGCCAGGTGCCTCGCCTCTACCGCGCCTATCGCAAGCTGCGGGCGGCGCTCAGCGGCCCCGAGCGTCCCGGCGTGCTCGTCCTGATCGACTTCCCTGAGTTCAATCTGCGGCTGGCGCGCGCGGCGCGCCGGGCCGGTGTGCCGGTCGTCTATTTCATCCCCCCGCAGATCTGGGCGTGGCGTGGGCACCGCGTGCGGGCGATCCGGCGGTTCGTCTCGCTCGTCCTGGCCGTGTTTCCATTCGAGCTGCCCCTGTATCGTCAGGCAGGAGTCCCGGTGGAGTTCGTCGGGCACCCGTTGTTCGATCAAATCGCGGGCGCGCCCACGCGTGAATCGGCGCGCCGTGCGCTCGGAATCGACGAGGGGGCGCTCGTGGTCGGGCTCCTGCCGGGGAGCCGGCACAACGAGGTCGCCAGCGTGTTGCCCGCGATGCGGGAAGCGACGGCGCAGATGTCGGCAGCGGCGCCGGGCGCGCGGTTCGTGCTGGGCCTGGCTCCCACCATCGACCAGCGCCTGGTCGAGAGCCTTCTTCGAGGTGGGCCGCCCGTCGAGGTCGTCGCGGGCCAGACATACGCGGTCGTGCGCGCGGCCGATCTGCTGCTCGTCACCTCCGGCACCGTGACGCTCGAGGCGGCGCTGCTCGGCACGCCCATGGTCGTCTGCTACCGGCTGTCGCGCGTGAGCGAGATCTTCGTGCGGCTCCTGATCCGCGTCCCGTGGGTGAGCCTCGCGAACCTCACGCTCGGCCGCGCCGTCGTGCCCGAGCTGTACCAGCGGGCGATGACCGGCGATCGCCTCGCCGGCGCGGCACTGCCGCTCTTGAAGGACGCCGGCGCCCGCGAGACCCAGCGCGCCGCGTTCGGCGAGCTGGCCGGCCAGCTCGGCGAGCCCGGTGTGGGAACCCGCGCCGCGCGGCTCGTCCTCGCCCAAGCGCAAGGGCAGTGCGCAGCCGCAGCGCCCGGCGCGAGGCGCGCCACATGAATGATCCAGTGCGCAGCCGCAGCGCCCGGCGCGAGGCGCGCCAATGAATGATCTCGTACCCGCGCTCGTTCCGCCGACCGCCGCGGCGCTGGTGCGCCTGCTCGGGTTGACGCTCCGTTTGCGCACCGTGGGTGTCGACGAGCTCGCGCCGTACTGGTCGGGCGCGCGGCCGCTGATCTACTGCGTCTGGCACGGGCGGATCTTGATGGTGCCCTGGCTCAACGCACGGCTGCGCCGCACCCACGCGGCTCGCGCGGTGAGCGTGCTGGCGAGCCGTTCGCGCGACGGCAGTATCGTCGCCGGATACGCGGGCCGCTTCGGTCTCGACGTCGTCAGGGGCTCGTCGTCGCACGGCGGCGCCGCGGCGATGCGCGCGCTCGTGACGACCGTCGAGGCCGGCCGCGACGTGGCGCTGGTGCCCGACGGCCCGCGTGGCCCGAAGCGCCAGCTCGGTCCCGGAGTCGTCGTGCTCGCGGCCCTCACCGGCGCACCGGTCGTCCCGCTCGGCTTCGCAGCGAGCCCAGCCAGGCGCATGGCGACGTGGGACGAGTTTCTCGTGCCCGCGCCCTTCGCACGCGCCGCGCTGGTGTTCGGCGCCCCGCTGAGGGTCCCACGCGACGCCGACCGCGACCTCGTTCGCAAGGATATCGAGCGCAGCCTCGACGAGGCGACCGCCGCGGCCGACCGGCTGGTCGGTGCCTGATGTACGCGCTCTACACCACGATCGCGATGCTGGGCCTGCTCGTGCTCTACGTGCCGCTCGCGCTGGTGAGGCGCCTGACGAGCGGCGTGCCGCTCAATGTCCGGGCGCGGCTCGGCTACGGCGCGCCGAGGATCAGCGGCCAGCGCGTGGGATGGCTGCACGCGGTGTCCGTCGGCGAGGCGATCGCCGCCACGCCGCTCGTCGAGGGGCTGCGGCGACTCTATCCGGACCTTCCGCTGGTGGTGACGACCGTGACCAGCACGGGTGCGCAGATCGTCCGCGAGCGATTCGCGGGCCTGGCGACGCATCGTTTCTTCCCGCTGGATCTTCCCTGGGGCGCCCGGCGCGTCTCGGCGTCCATCAACCCGGCGTTCCTGATCTGCATGGAGACCGAGCTCTGGCCGAACACGCTGCGGGCCGTGGCCGCACGCGGCGTGCCGGTCATGATCGCCAATGGGCGGATCTCGGATCGGTCCTACCGTCGCTATCGGCTGGTGCGTGGCTTCCTCGGCCGCGTCCTGGCTGACGTCCGGGTGTTCGCGATGCAGTCGGACGAGGACGCGCGGCGGATCATCGCGCTCGGCGCCGCGCCCGAGCGCGTCGTCGTCACCGGCAACGTCAAGACCGACGCCGCCGTCGTCGACAGGGCCGGCGCCGTCGATCTGTGGCGGCGACTCCTCGGGCTGACCGCGTCGCGGCGGGTGTGGATTGCCGGCAGCACGCACCCGGGCGAAGAGGACATGGTGCTCGAGGCGCACCGCGCCGCCAGCGTGGATTGTCCCGAGCTGGTGCTCGTGCTGGCGCCGCGGCACCCGGAGCGGGCGCCGGAGGTGCAGGCACTTCTCGATCGGCGTGGATGGCCGGCAGTGCGACGCAGCGAGCTGCCGTCGGCGAGGACGCGGCCGCCAACCGCCGTCCCGCGCGTGATCGTCCTGGACACCGTCGGCGAGCTGGCGACGCTCTACGCGCTGGCCGACGTCGTGTTCGTCGGCGGGAGCCTCGTGCCCCTGGGCGGCCACAACGTGCTCGAGCCGGCGCAGCGCCGCAAGCCCATCCTAGTCGGACCGCACACCGGGAACTTCCGCGAGGCCGCCGGCGTGCTCGAGTCGGTCGGCGCGTCGCTCGTGGTCCGTGATGCCGCAGAGCTCGGCCGCGACCTCCGGCGGCTGCTCGCCGATCCGGATCTGCGAGCGAAGATGGGCGACGCCGGATTCGACGCCCTCGCGTCCCGTCACGGCGCGGTGAGAGAGACGCTCGACCTGATCGGGCGCTATCTCCACCCGAGCCCGGGCGCGTGAACCCCCGGGAGCGTTTCGTCCGCGGATGGGAGGAGGGCTTCGCGCCCACTCCAGCGCGGCTGCTCTCCGTCGCCGGCGGCGGCTACCGAGGACTGCTCGGCGCACGCGAGTGGCTGTACGGCCACGGAGTCTTGAAGTCGCGCGCGCTGCCGTGCCGCGTCGTGTCCATCGGGAACATGACCGTCGGGGGAACGGGGAAGACTCCGGCCGTCGAGGTGGCCGTGCAGACGCTCGCCGAGCTCGGCCACCGGCCAGCTGTCGTCAGCCGCGGCTACGGGCGCAGCACGCGCGGGGTCCAGATCGTCGCCGACGCCGCGACGATCCACCTCGATCCCGAGGAAGCGGGCGACGAGCCGTTTCTCCTCGCGCGGCGGCTGCCGGGCGTCCCGGTGCTGGTCGGCTCGAACCGTCACGACGCTGCGCGGCTGGCCATAGAGAAGTTCGGCGTGACTGCGATCGTCCTCGACGACGGCTTCCAGCATCGGACCCTCACGAAGGACCTCGAGATCGTCATGGCGCGCGCGCAGCGACCCTGGGGCAACGGGCGCCTGCTGCCGGCGGGACCGCTGCGAGAGCCGCTCACGTCGCTCGCCCGAGCCGATCTGATCGTGGTCACCGGTCAGCCCGGCGCCGATGCGCGGGAGGTGCTGGAAACCGCCGGGGCGTATGCCCCACGGGTTCCCGTCCTGTCAGGCGTGATCACGCCGTCGGAGTGCTGGGAGGCCGGCCGGATGCGGTCACTCAGGCTCGCCGAGCTCGACGGCAAGCGCGTCGTCGCGTTCGCCGGGATCGCGTCGCCAGCGGCCTTCGCCGAGACGCTCAAGGCCACCGGAGCCCTGGTGGAGGCGTTGCTGGAGTTCGCCGACCATCACTGGTACTCGGCCGACGATGTGGAGCGGCTCGACGCCCGCGCCGGCGAGCTCGGCGTCGACGCGCTCATCACGACCGAGAAAGACTGGGTCCGCCTGCGCCGGCTGCGACTGCCTCGGCGGCCACTCTACGTGCTCAGCATCCGCCTGGCGTTGCAATCGGGCGAACCCGCGTGGCGCCAGGCCTTCCACCGCGCGTGCCCATGAAGATTGCCGTGCGACTCCCGAACTGGCTCGGCGACACCGTCATGGCCGTGCCGGCACTGCGGGCGCTGCGGGAAGCGTCTCCGGATGCCCGGGTGCTGCTCGCCGGACCGTGGGTCGAGCTCCTCGGCGGCCAGGGGCTCGGTGACGTCCTCGTGTCCTATCCACGCTCGTGGAGCGAAAGGATCCGGACCGCCGACGTCGTGCGAGATTTCGCGGCCGACACGGTGGTGCTCTTGCCCAACTCCTTCGAGGCCGCCGCGGCGGCCGTCTACTGGCGAGCGCGGCGACGGATCGGGTTCGCCGTCGACGGTCGCCGCTGGCTCCTCACCGACGCGCTTCCGCTGCCCGAGCCGCGTCTGCACCAGATCGACGAATACCTGCTGCTGGTCGGCCGCGTGGGCGCGTCCGCGCCGGCGCGCGAGCCGCGCCTGGCGCCGCCCGAGGCGCACGCCGACACTCGGCGACGGGCCCGCGAGCTCCTCCGTCAGGGCGGCGCGCCGGAGGCGCGGCTCCGAATCGGCGTTCACCTCGGCGCGGCGTACGGGCCGGCGAAGGTCTGGGTCCACGAGCGCGTCGTCGAGTTCTGCCGGCTCGCCGAGGCGCGCGGCGCGCTGCCCGTGCTGCTCGGCGCGCCCTCGGATGAACCGGCGGCCGCGAACGTGCTGCGTGCCACGCACGCGCTGAGCCTCGTGGGACGCGACAGCCCCGAGCTCCTGCCGGCGGTGCTCACCGAGATCTCGGCGCTCGTGTGCGGCGACACCGGGGTCGCGCACCTCGCCGCCGCGCTCGGCACTCCGGTCGTTGCGCTCTTCGGCCCCACCGACCCCGCGCTCACCGCGCCGCTCGGCCCGGTGGCGGTGGTGAGCCGGGCGGTGCCGTGCGCGCCGTGCTTCTACCGCGAGTGCCCGATCGACCACCCGTGCATGCGGGGGATCAGCGCCGAGGTCGTGGGCCAGCGCGTCGACGCGTTGCTCGCCGCGTGGGCATGAAGCCGCTCGCGATCCTGCACCTGGCCGCGAACCGCTGGTGGACCGGCAGCGCCGATCCCGTCATCCAGCTCGTGACCGGCCTGCGCGCGCGCGGCCACCGGGTGCTGCTGGGGATCATTCCCGGCGATCGATTCGAGGCCAAGGCGAGAGAAGCCGGCATCGAGGTGGTGGATGGGCTCCGCCTGGACGCGCGCCCCGGGCCGCGCACGCTCGCGCGCGCCACGCTGAGGCTTCGCGCGATCATCCGTGACGAAGGCGTGGACGTGGTCCACACGCACCACTCGCACGACCACTGGCTGGCGGTCCTGGCGCGCCCCCGGCGCGCCGGGGGTGGCCGCCCGCCCGTCGTGAGAACGTTCCACAACTTGCGCGCGGTCAAGCGGGACCGGCTCGCCGCGTCGCTCTACCGCCGCACCGGCGCCGCGTTCGCGGTCTCACGCCAGATCGAGGCCCGCTGCGTCGAGGCCGGGATCCCATCGGAGCGCGTCTTCTGGATCCCGGGCGCGGTCGACCTGACTCGCTTCACCGCCGACGCCGATCCGTCGCCGATCCGGGAGGAGTTCAAGCTCGGCGACGCGCCCGTCGTCGTGTCGGTCGCGCGTCTGGCCACCAACCGTGGCCACGAGCTCTTGCTCTCGGGCTTCCGCCTGCTCGTGCGGAGATTGCCGCGGGCGCGTCTGCTGCTCGTGGGGAAAGGGGAGACGCGCGGACGCCTCGAGCAGCTCGTCGCCGACCTCGAGCTGGAGCAGCACGTGATCTTCACGGGCTATCGGGACCGCGACCTGCCCTTGGTCCTCGCCGCCGCCGACTGCTTCGCGCTCATGGCGGCCGGCTCGGACGATTCGTGTCGGGCGGCGCTGGAGGCGATGGCCGCCGGGCGGCCGGTGATCGCGCGCAAGGTCGGCGCGCTCCCGGAGACGATCCTGCACGGCGAGACCGGACTCCTCGTCGACGACGATCACCCGGAGACGGTCGCGCAAGCGCTCGGCGAGATCCTCGCGGATCCGGGGCGCGGCCGCGCGATGGGCACCGCGGCGCGGGCGCGGGCGGAGAGCGACTTCAGCGCCGACCGCTCCGTCCAGACGGTGGAGCGCGTCTACCAGGACCTCTGGTGAGAGTCCTCCAGCTCATGTCCTGCCGCGGATGGTCGTCCGACGCCTACTGGGCGGCCCGGATCACGCGCGAGCTCGAGCGGCGCGGCCACGTCGTGACGCTCGCCTGCCGCGCCGGGACCGAGGCGAAGGTGATCGATCGCGCGCGCGCGGAGGGTGTCCAGCGCGTGACGACCCTCGCGCTGGCCGGCGGCGTACAGCCCGTGAGCGACGGACAGGACGTCCGGCGTCTGCGCGACATGCTCACGACGGCCGATGTGGTCCACGTCCACCGAGGCAAGGAGCACTGGCTCGCCGCCGTGGCCAACCGGCTGGCGCCCACGCCACGGCCGCTCGTCAGGACCCGTCACATCGCGCAGGCGGTGAGACCGCACGCGGCGAACCGCTGGCTCTATCGTCAGGCGACCGCGCTCGTCGTGACGGTGACCGACGCGATCCGGCGGCAGTATCTCGCCGCCGGGCTCGTCGACCCGGACCGGGTCGCCGCGCTCCCGGGAGGGGCCGACACCGAGCGTTACCGACCTCAACCGCGCGATGGCGAGGTCTATCGATCGCTGGGCGGCCGAGAGGACACCCTCCTGGTCGGGATGATCGCGGGCCTTCGCGTCATGAAAGGGCACGAGGTCGTGATCGAGGCCGCCGCCCGGCTCAACGCGCTCGGCGTTCGCCTTCGCTTCGTCTTCCTCGGTCGCGGAGGTCGCGAGCAAGCGCTGCGCGCCCGGATCAGCCGGGCCGGACTCGAGCCGCAGATCAGTATCGGCGGCTTCGTCGACGACCTGCCCGCGGCGATGGCGGCGCTCGACGTGGCGCTCTACGTCCCGCTCGAGTCCGACGGCATGTCGCGAGTCGTCTTCGAGTGCCTGGCCGCGGGGCGGCCGCTGGTCGCGTCGCGGGTCGGCGTCGTGCCCGAGGTCCTGGCCGACGGCGAGCACGCCGCGCTCGTGGCGGCCGGCGACGCCACGGCGCTCGCCGACGCCCTCGCGCGTCTCGCGCGTGATCCGGAAGCGCGCGTGCGGCTGGGCCGGAGCGGACGGCGACTCGTCGAGTCGCGGTACTCGGGCGCGCACGTCGCCGCCGCCCTCGAGGCGCGCTACGTGAGCCTGCTGGCCCTCGGGGCCGCGTGAAGATCTCCGTCCTCGCGTTCGACCTGTCCGACAACGCGACGGGCCGCGCCGATTTGCTCGCTCGCTTGCTGGCGCCGCGCTACGAAGTCGACGTCGTCGGGCCCGAGTTCGGCGACGGCGTCTGGGCGCCGGTGCGCGACGGCGCCGTCAAGTATCGTGGGGTGAGCGCCGGGCGCTATCCAGGGTTCGCCCGGCGCGTGCGGGACGTCCTCGACCTCGTCGACGGCGACGTCCTCGTCGCGTCCAAGCCACGGCCGACGAGCTTCGGGCTCGCACTGCTCGCGCGACGCCATCGTCGGCGGCCACTGGTGCTGGACATCGACGACTGGGAGCTCGGCTTCTTCTATCACTCCGGCGCGTGGGGCCGTGTGGGGCGCGCGCTCAACCTCAGCGATCCCAACGGGCTCTCGTGGACGTGGCTGGCCGAGAAGTTCGTGGACCGCGCCGACGCCGTCACCGTGGCCTCGCGCTTCCTCGAGCAACGCTTCGGCGGCACGCTGCTGCCCCACGTGCGCGACACCGAAGCCTGGGACCCGGCCCGCTACGACCGCGCCGCGTCGCGGGCCCGACTGGAGGTGGACACACGCAAGGTCGTCATGTTCCTGGGAACGCCGCGGCAGCACAAGGGCCTCGACGATCTGGTCGAGGCGGTCGGGCTCGCGGGATCGGGCGTGGTCCTCGTGCTGGTCGGCGTCGATCCCGCCAGCGCGCGGGCGCGGCCCTGGTCCGGGCTCGGGCACGTGAAAATGATCGGGGAGATCCCGTTCGACGACGTGCCCCGCTACCTCGTCGCCGCCGACGTCGTCGCGATCCCGCAGCGCGCGACGACGGACACGCTCGGCCAGGTGCCCGCCAAGCTCTTCGACGCGATGGCCCTCGCGCGTCCCATCGTCTCGACGACGGTCTCGATGATCCCGGAGATCCTCGACGGCTGCGGGTGTCTGGTGCCGCCCGGGAACGTCCTCGCGCTGGCCGGCGCGATCCGTCGGCTCCTGGAGAACGCCGACGAGGCCGCCGCGCTCGGCCGGCGCGCGCGCGAGCGCTGCGACGCCCGCTACAGCTTCCGCGCGGCGCGCGCGACCCTGTTCCCGCTGATCGACAGCCTGGCGCCGCGTGCCGGTCACACACACCGCGAGCGCTGAAACGCGCATGCTCCAATGAAGCTTCTGATCATCGCCCGCCCGTTCGCGTTCCACGGCGGCGTCGAGCGCGCGACGGCGGGCCTCGTCGCCGCGCTCGTCGAGCACGGCCACGACGTGCACCTGTTGACCCCGCGCGGCCAGGCGCCGATGAAGGGTGTGACGCTCCACACGCTGCCGTTGCCGCCGCTGCCCGCGGCGGCGCGTGTGCTGGCGATAGCCATGAACGCGCGTATCGCGACGGCGCGCGGAAGTTGGGACGTCATCCAGAGCCATGAGCGCACGCTGCGACAGGACGTCTACCGCGCGGGTGAAGGCTGCCACCGCGCGTATCTGGCCAGCGAGAATCGCCCGCGCGCCCGTGGGCTCTATCACCGCATCGTCTTGGCCCTCGAGCGTCGCGTCTTCGTGCGGACGCCGCAGATCGTCGCGATCGCCGACGCGGGGCGGCGCGAGATCGAGTTGCTCTACGGTGTGGCGACCGAGCGCCTGACGGTCGTGTACAACGGTGTCGACCTCGAGCGGTTTCACCCCCGCAACCGCGTCACGCATCGCGCCGCCGCGCGCGCCGAAGCGGGCGTGCCGCCCGGCGCCTGGACCGTGCTCTTCGTTGGAAGCGGGTTCGAGCGCAAGGGACTCGCGACGGCGATCGAAGCGTTCGCGGCGCTGTCCGATCGCGAGAGCCGCCTCCTGGTCGTCGGCAAAGGCGATGCCCGGCCCTATCGCGCGATGGCGGCGCGCGTGGGCGTCGGCCCGCGTATCGCGTGGCTCGGCGCCCGGCCCGACCCGGAGCGCTGGTACGCGGCGGCCGACCTGGTCGTGCTGCCGAGCCGCTACGAGCCGTTCGGCAACGTGCACCTCGAAGCGCTCGCGTCGGGTCTCCCCGTGGTTGCCAGCGCCAGGGCCGGGGGAGCGGAGGTGATCGCCGACGGCCTCAACGGCGCGGTCGTCGATCCGACCGACGCTTCGGCCGTCGCCGCGGGGCTCGCGCGCTTCCGCGAGGGCGCGACGCGTGACGTCGGCGAGGCGGCTCGCCGGTCGGCGGAGCCCTTCACGTACGGAGCTCAGGTCGGCGCGTTCCAGCGTGTCTACGAGCGCCTGAGCCCCGCAAGATGCGATTTTCCTTGAGAAATCAGCGCTCCGAGCATACACTTCGTCTGTGGTCTGTCGGCCCGTGGTCTTCATGGATCGTGACGGGACGCTCACCGAGGAAGTCGGGTACGTCAATCACCCACGACGCCTTCGACTCCTGCCGCGATCGGCCGAGGCAATTCGCCGGCTGAACGGCGCGGGCGTCGCCGCGGTCGTCGTCACGAACCAGGCGGGCCTCGCTCGCGGATACTTCTCCGAGGAGATCCTGGCCGCGGTCAACGCCGCGCTCGTTTCCCAGCTCAAGGACGACGGCGCCCATCTGGACGGCGTCTACGTGTGCACGCATCATCCGACGGAAGGCGCGCCGCCGTACCGGATGGCGTGTGACTGCCGCAAGCCGAAGCCCGGGCTGCTCCTGCGTGCGGCCGCGGAGCTCGGGCTCGATCTTTCCCGCGCGACGCTGGTCGGCGACAAGGGCTCGGACCTCGAGGCCGCCCGCGCCGTGGGCGCGCGGGCCGTTCTCGTCCTCACGGGCTACGGACTGGGCGAGTGGGAATACCGGCGCGACGCGCTGCCGGTGACGCCCGACCACGTGGCCGAGGACCTGCTCGGCGCGGTCGAGTGGGCGATCGAGGGCCAGTGGTCGTGACCGTGGCGACTCCGGGAATGCGGGCGGTCATCGATCGGCTCGACCGGCCGGTCGTCGTCGTGCTCGGCGATCTGATCGCCGACGAGTATCTCTTCGGCAAGCCGGCCCGCATCTCGCGCGAGGCGCCGGTGCTCATCCTGCGATTCTCCGAGCGCGAGGTGCTGCTCGGCGGCGCGGCGAACGCGGCCCACAACGTGCACGCGTTCGGCGCCCGGGTGGTGCCGATCGGCGTGATCGGCGCGGACGGCGCCGGCGAGGAGCTCCACGCGCTGTTCCAGAGCGACGGGATCTCCACCGACGGCGTCGTGGTCGAGCGCGGTCGGCGGACGCCCGTGAAGACGCGCATCATGGCCGGCGGCTACCAGGCCACCCGCCAGCAGGTGGTCCGCCTCGATCGCGAGCCGGCCGGCGAGCCGCAGCCCACCACCGAGGACGCGCTGGTCGATCGGCTCAACGCGCTGGCGGTCGGCGCCGCCGCGATCGTGATCTCGGACTACGGCTACGGCACCGTCACGCCGCGCCTGTTCGAGTGCGTCAAGAAGATCGCCCGCAGCGCCAACGCGATCGTCAGTGTCGACAGCCGCTACCACCTCCCGCGATTCGGCGGCGTGACGGTGGCCACGCCCAACGAGGCCGAGCTCGAGCAGCTCACCGGCGTGCCGGTGGACGACGAGCGCGCGGTCGAGAAGGCCGGGCGGCACCTGCTCGAGCGGCTGGATGCGCGCATCCTCCTGATCACGCGGGGCAGCCGCGGCATGGCACTGCTCGAGCGCGACGGCGCCACCACGTTCATCCCCATCCACGGCACCGACGAGATCGCCGACGTCACCGGCGCCGGCGACACGGTGATCAGCACGTTCACGCTGGCGCTGGCGGCCGGTGCCACGCCCATCGAAGCCGCGTCGCTGGCGAACGTCGCGGGCGGCGTGGTCGTGATGAAGCGCGGCACCGGAACGGTTTCACGCGCGGAGCTTCGGCAGGCGCTCGGCCTTGACGCTTGACGAGGCGGTTGCGCTGGCCGACCGCCTCCGGGCCGAGCGCAAGCGCATCGTGCTGGCCAACGGCTGCTTCGATCTGCTCCACGTCGGTCACGTCCGCTACCTGCGCGCGGCCCGAAATCTCGGCGACGTCCTGTTCGTCGGGATCAACTCGGACGCCGCGGTGGCGCGCCTGAAGGGACGGGGACGCCCGCTGGTGCCGGCGACCGAGCGCGCCGAGATCTTGATGGCGCTCCGCGAGGTCGATCACGTCGTCGTGTTCGAGGAGGACACCGCCGACCAACTGGTCGCGTCGCTCCGGCCCCACGTCCACGCCAAGGGGACGGACTATGGCGCCGGCTCGGTGCCCGAAGCGGCGACGGTGCAGAAGGTCGGCGGCCGCGTCGAGATCGTCGGCGATCCCAAGGACCATTCGTCGCGCGATCTCATCGCCCGCATCGTCGAGCAGTTCCGATGAACATCGCGCTCGTCAAGCTCTCCTCGATCGGCGACGTCGTCCACGCGCTGCCGGTGGCCGCCGCCCTCCGCGCGGCGCTGCCCCAGGCGCGGATCGCCTGGATCGTCGAGCGCCGCGAAGCGGCCGTACTGCGCGGGAACGCGGCGCTGAGCGAGGTGGTGCCCGTCGACACCCGCGGCTGGCGTCGGCCCCGCTCGCCACTGGGCGTCGCGGAGACGACGGGCGCGCTGGTCGCGCTCGGACGCCACCTGCGCGCGTCGCGGTTCGACGTGGCGATCGATCTGCAAGGTCTGGTCAAGAGCGGGGTGATCACCGCCGCGACGCGGGCTCCGCTACGGATCGGCTTCGCGGCATCGCAGTGCCGCGAGTCCTTGAACACGCTCTTCACGAACCGCCGCGTGACGCCGCCGCCGACGGCCCACCACGTCGTCGACCGGTATCTCTCGCTGGTGGAGCCGCTGGGCGTGCGCGCCGCCGCGGTCGAGTTCTCGTTGCCGACCAGCGAGGCGGCCGAGGAGCGCGTGGACGGCGTCCTCGGCCGGAAGGGTCTCAGGTCGCGCGATCGGCTCGTCGTCCTGAATCCCGGCGCGGGTCGGCCCGACAAGCGCTGGCCCGCCGTCCACTTCCGCGGGCTCGCGCGCCGACTCGTGGACGACGCGAAGGTCTCGGTGCTGGTCACCTGGGGGCCGCACGAGCTCGGCGACGCGCGCACGATCGTCGGTGACGAGACCGCGGGGCGCGCGGTCCTCGCCCCCCCGACGAGTCTCGAGGAGCTGCTGGCGGTGCTGCGACGCGCCAGCGTCGTGGTCGCGGGCGACACCGGGCCGCTGCACATGGCGGCGGCGCTGGGCACGCCGTGCGTCGGCCTCTACGGTCCGACGTCGGCCGTGCGCAATGGGCCATACGGCCAGGTCCCGCGGACCCTCACGAGCCCGAACGGCACCATGGCCGCGCTCACCGTCGACGCCGTCTTTCGCGCGGTCGTGGATGTGCTCGAGCACGAAAGGAGCGCGGCGCGAGCTCGATGACCAGGCCCAGGCTTTCCGTCGTGGTCGTCACGTTGAACGAAGAGGAGCGGCTGCGCGCGTGCCTGGAGAGCGCGGCGTGGGCGGACGAGCTGATCGTCGTCGACGCGCTCTCGCCCGACAAGACCGCGCAGATCGCCCGCGAGTTCACGGATCGCGTGATCGTGCGTCCGTGGCCCGGCTTCGCCGCGCAGAAGAACTTCGCGATCGGTGAGGCGAGTGGCGACTGGATCCTCTCGCTCGACGCCGACGAGATGGTCTCGCCGGAGCTTCGCGGTGAGATCGCGCGCCTGCTGGCCGAGGGCGGGCCGCACGACGGTTATCGCACTCCCCGCCGCAACATCTTCTGGGGCAAGTGGGTCCGCCACGGCGGGCTCTGGCCCGACTGGCAGCTCCGGCTCTTCCGGCGCGGGCGCGGCCGATTCGTCGAGCGCGCCGTGCACGAGTCGGTGGAGGTGGCGGGCAGCGTCGGCCGGCTGGAGGGCCCGCTGATCCATCGGAGCTATCGCGATGTCGCCGACTTCCTCGCGCGCGCCGACCGCTATTCGACGCTCGCCGCCGAGGAGTGGCGGCGCAGCGGCCGGCCCGCGCGGACGAGCGACATGGTCCTGCGCCCCCTCGGTCGCTTCGTCTCGATGTACGTGCTGCAGCTCGGCGTCCTCGACGGGGCGCGAGGCTTTCTTCTGGCTAGCCTCTACGCGTACTATGTGCTCATCCGATCGGTGAAGGCGTGGGAGCGCCAGAAAGCGAGCAACCGGGGCTGATGGCCGGAGCGGGTAAGGAGCGCGTGCTGTCGGGGATGCGACCGAGCGGCAAGGTCCACCTGGGCAATTACCTGGGTGCCCTGGCGAACTGGGTAACGCTGCAGGTCGAGCTGGACTGCTACTACTTCGTCGCCGACTGGCACGCGCTGACCGACGATCTCGACACGTCGGACGTTCCCGCCAACGCGGTGGAGATGGTCGCCGACTGGCTCGGGGCGGGGCTCGATCCGGAACGCTCGACGCTCTTCATCCAGTCGCTCGTGCCGGAGCACGCCGAGCTCCATCTCATCTTCTCGATGACCACGCCGGCGACCTGGCTCGAGCGCGTTCCGACCTATCGGGAGCGCATCGAGCAGCAGCACCTGGAGTCGCCGTCGTACGGCCTGCTCGGCTATCCACTCCTGCAGGCGGCCGACATCTTGATGTACAAGCCGAAGTGGGTGCCGGTCGGCGTCGACCAGACGCCTCACGTCGAGCTGACGCGCGAAGTGGCGCGGCGCTTCAACCACACCTTCGGCCCGGTGTTCCCGGAGCCCGACGTGAAGCTGACCGAGATTCCCAAGGTGCCGGGCACCGACGGACGGAAGATGTCGAAGTCGTACAACAACACGATCGAGCTCTCCGACACCTCGGAGGCCATCACGCGCAAGATCCGTCCGATGGTGACGGATCCGGCGCGGAAGCGGCGCTCGGACCCCGGCAACCCGGACATCTGCCCGGTGTTCGACCTGCACAAGATCTTCACGCCCTCGGCCGATCGGGAGGCGTGCGCCATCGGATGCCGCACGGCGGGGATCGGCTGCCTCGACTGCAAGGACGTCCTGCTCAAGCACATGCTGCCGCCGCTGGCGGTGATTCGCGAGCGCCGGCAGGTCTACGTGGAGAAGACCGCCACGATCGTCGAGCTCCTGCACGAGGGGTCGCGCCGCGCGCGCACGGTCGCCCAGGCCACGATGAAGGACGTTCGGGCCGCGGTGCACCTGACGCCATGAGCGACGAGTCACCGAACACCCTCGACACCTCGCGCGATCTGACCCTTCGCGTCGGGGGCTTCGAAGGACCCTTCGATCTCCTGCTGCACCTCTGCCGCACCAACGAGATCGACCTGACTCGCCTCCCGGTGCGCACGATCACCGACCAGTACCTCGCCCACCTGGAGGCGATGGAGTTCCGCGACCTCGAGGCCGCAGGCGCCTATCTCGTCATGGCCGCGACGCTGATCTATCTGAAGTCCAAGCTCCTGGTTCCTCCGGACGAGACGCAGGAGGAAGAGCTGGAGGAGGACGGGCTGACGCTGCGCCTAGAGCTTGAGGCGCGCCTGCGCGAGTACGCGCGGGTCAAGGCCCTCGGCGAGTGGCTGACGCAGCGGGAGGCCGAGCAGAGCCTGGTGTGGGGCCGTCCCGGCAGCACGCTGCCCCCGCCCGAGGAAGTGCCGCTCGAGGACCTGAGCGTGCACCTGCTCGAGCGGATGCTGAAGCGCCTGATCGAGGAGCAGACCCGCCAGCGGCCGCGCGAGGTGGAGCCCAACCCGCCCTCGGTGGTCGAGCGGATGACCATGATCCTGTCGGTGCTCCGCGATACCTGGTCGCTGCTCTTCTCGTCGCTGACCTCCGGCGATCGCCGTCGCTCCGAGATCGTCGTGTCGCTGTTGGCGGTGCTCGAGCTGGTGCGGCTCGGCCGCATCAAGACCCAGCAGACGGAGCTCTTCGGGGAGATCGTCATCGAACGCCAGACCACGATACCGAATGGGGAGACTGCCCGTGCCGACGCCAACTGACGTCGTCGAAGCGCTCTTGTTCGCCTCCGACGTGCCGCTGGAGGCCGAGCGCATCCGTGAGGTGCTGGACCTGGGCGACGTCGGCGAGGCCCGCGCGCTCGTCGACGAGCTGCGCGCGCGCTACGACGCCTCGAGCCAGGGGTTGCAGATCGTCGAGGTCGGCGGCGGCTACCGGATGGTGACGCGTCCGGACGTGGCCCCGTGGCTCGTGCGGCTCGCGCGGGCGCGGACCCGCGCCCGTCTGTCGCGGCCGGCGCTCGAGGCCCTGGCGATCGTCGCCTACAAGCAGCCGGTGTCGCGCCCCGAGATCGACGCCGTCCGCGGCGTGAACTCGGACGCCGTGATCGAGAACCTGCTCGAGCGGCGGCTCGTGCGCATCACCGGCCGCAAGGAGGCGCCCGGTCGTCCCTACCTCTTCGAGACGACGCGCGAGTTCCTGGTCGCGTTCGGGCTGCGCGATGTCGCCGATCTGCCCAAGGTCGAGGGCGAGCTGATCGTCCCGGAGCTGGCGGCCGTCGCCGAGCATGGCCAAGCTGAGACTCAACAAGATCCTGGCGCAGGCGGGGCTGACGTCACGACGGGGGGGTGACCGCCTGATCGTCGACGGCCACGTTGCCGTCAACGGCGTCGTCACGCGCAGTCCCGCCACCCTCGCCGATCCCGAGCTCGACGCGATCATGGTCGACGGCCATCCGCTGCCGCCGGCCGAGGCGAAGCGCTACGTGCTGCTCCACAAGCCTCGCGGCTACGTGACCACGCTCAGCGACCCGCAGGGGCGCCCGGTGGTGGCGGACCTCGTGACCAGCGACGTGCGCCTCTACCCGGTGGGCCGGCTCGACTGGGACGTCGAGGGGGCGCTGCTGCTCACCAACGACGGGCCGCTGACCCATCGGCTCCTCCACCCGCGCTACGCGCTGCCGCGCGTCTACGAGGCGAGCGTCGAGGGCACCGTGACGCGCGGGGCGCTGGCCCGATGGCGGCGCGGCGTCGCGCTGGACGACGGGCCGGCGCGCCCGCTGGCGGTGGAGCTGCTCGCCGCCGGAGCGCGCGAGAGCCGCCTGCGCCTGACGTTCGCCGAGGGGCGCAAGCACGAGGTCAAGCGCTACTGCGAGGCGCTCGGACATCGGGTCGTGCGGTTACGTCGACTAGAGTTCGGCGCCGTCGCGCTCGGCGCGCTCTCGCCCGGCGCCTCGCGGCCGCTCACCGCCAGCGAGGTGCGGGCGCTTCGGGCCGCCGTCGCCGACGGCCCACCGCGCCGCGGGGGCAGTTAACTTGCCCTTGCCGAAACCGTGGGCCTATAATGCGCGGTATCCCGAGAGCCCGGAGTAGTGGGAGTCCCTATGAACCTGGACGATTGGCGTTCCAGGATTAACGACCTCGACAACCAGATCCTCCGCCTCCTCAACCAACGCGCCGAGGCCGTCCTTCAAGTCGGAGACCTCAAACGAAGGCAGGGTGCGCCGATCTATGCCCCGGAGCGTGAGGCGGAGATCTTCCGGCGCCTGACCACGACGAACAGCGGGCCGCTCACCGCCGAGGCGATCGGCGCGATCTGGCGGGAAGTGCTCTCGGCGTCCCGCGCCCTCGAGTCGCCGATGACGATCGCGTACTTCGGGCCGCAGGCCACCTTCACGCATCAGGCGGCCCTCCGGCGGTTCGGCGCCGCGGTCGACTACCGGCCGACGCGGACGATCGACGAGGTGTTCGACGACGTCGTGCGGGAACGCGCCGACTTCGGCGTGGTGCCGGTGGAGAACAGCACCGAGGGCGCCGTCAACGTGACGCTCGATCTGCTGATCGACGCCAACGTGGTCATCTGCGGCGAGCTCCGCCTGAACATCTCCCAGCAGCTCCTCTCGCGGGCGGGCGAGCTCGCGGAGATCAAGCGCGTGCTGTCGCACCCGCAAGGGCTCGCGCAGTGCCGGCGATGGCTGGCCGAGCACTTGCCCAACGTCGCCACCGAACAGGCGCTCTCCACCGCCGCCGCCGCCGAGCTGGCCAGCGCCGACCCGACGGTGGCCGCGATCGCCTCCGACCTGGCGGGGGAGCTGTACCGGGTACCGATTCTCCGGGCCAACATCGAGGACAACCCGAACAACTCGACCCGCTTCCTGGTCGTGGGTCGCCATCCGAGTGGTCCGACGGCGCGCGACAAGACGTCGATCCTGTTCGCGATGCGCAACGAGCCCGGCACGCTCTATCGGATCCTCGAGCCGCTGGCCCGGCTCGGGATCAACCTCACGAAGATCGAGTCGCGCCCGGCCAAGCAGCGCCCCTGGGAGTACGTCATCTTCGTGGACGTCGAGGGGCATCGCGATACGCCTCAGGTCGCCTCGGCGCTGAGCGAGATCGGGGAGCGGACCCTGTTCCTGAAGGTCCTCGGCTCCTACCCGGCCGGGTAAAAGGAGAGAGCATTGTCAACGCAGTGGGAGTCGCTCGCGAACGAGCACATCCTGGGCATCGCGCCCTACGAGCCCGGCAAGCCGATCGAGGAGGTCGAGCGCGAGCTCACCGTCCACGACGCCATCAAGCTCGCATCGAACGAGAACCCGCTGCCGCCGTCGGACCGCGTGCAGAAGGCGATCATGTCGGCCCTGCACACGCTGAACCGCTATCCGGACGGCAGCGGCTTCTACCTGCGGCAGGCGCTGGCCAAGAAGCACGGCGTGATGCCCGATCAGGTCGTGCTGGGCAACGGCTCCAACGAGCTCATCGAGCTGCTCGTGCGCTCGTTCTTGCGGCCGGGCGACGAGGCGGTGGTGCCGCACCCGTCGTTCGTGGTGTACCCGATGATCGTCCAGGCCGCCGGCGGCGTCCGGGTCATGGTGATGCTGAAGGATTTCCGGCTGGACCTCGAGGCGATGGCCCGGGCGATCACGCCGATGACGAAAGTCGTGTTCATCGCGAACCCCAACAACCCGTCGGCCACGATCGTCACGCGAGACGAGGTCGAGCACTTCATGGCCCGCGTGCCCGAGCGCACGATCGTCGTGTTCGACGAGGCGTACATCGAGTTCGCGATGGGCCCCGACTTCCCGGACACGCTGGCTCAGGTCAAGCAGGGGCGGAAGGTCGTCGTCCTGCGCACGTTCTCGAAAGCCACGAGCCTGGCCGGGCTCCGCGTCGGCTACGGTGTCGCCGACGCCGACGCGATCGCGCTGATGAACCGGATCCGCCAGCCGTTCAACGTGAACTCCCTCGCCCAGGTGGCGGCCCTGGCCGCCCTCGACGACGACGCGCACGTGCTCGAATGCGTGCGGATGATCGAGGCGGGGCGCCACTTCCTCTACGACGAATTCAAGCGCCTCGGGCTCTCCTACGTGCCCTCGCGCGCCAACTTCATCCTGGTCGACGCCGGCCGCAGCGCGGCCGACATCTACCAGAAGCTCCTGCATCACGGCGTGATCGTGCGCCCGATGACGCCGTTCGGGCTGGAGACCGCGTTGCGGATCACCGTGGGGACGCCCGAAGAGAACCGGAAGCTCGTGAAGGCGCTCCGCGTGGCTCTGGGGAAGACCGCCGGGTGATCCGAGAGCTCGCGGTCGTCGGCGTCGGCCTGCTCGGCGGGTCGGTGGCGAAGGCGGCGCGGGCCGGTGCGCTCGCGCGTCGGATCGTCGGGATCGGACGCGACGCGGCTCGGCTCCAGCCGGCGGTGGACGACGGCACACTCGACGCGGCCACGACCGATCTCGACGCGGGCGTGCGGCAGGCCGACTTCGTCCTGCTCTCGGCCCCGGTCCTGGCGATCGAGGGGTTGCTCGAGCGCGTGTGGCGCGCGGCGGCCGACGGCGCGGTCATCACCGATGTGGGCTCGACGAAGGGCAACGTCGTGCGGGCGGCCGAGCGCCTGGCGGCCAGCCGCCCCCTCGCGTTCGTCGGCAGCCATCCGCTGGCCGGCTCCGAGCAGAGCGGCTATCGGGTCGCGCGCGTCGATCTCTTCCGCGGCGCCACGGTCGTCGTGACCCCGACGGATCGGACCGAGCTCCGCGCCGTCAAGGCGGCCACCGAGTTCTGGGAGGCCCTGGGCGCGCGGGTGAGCACGCTCGACCCGGAGACGCACGACCGGTCGGTCGCCGCGATCAGCCACCTGCCGCACCTGATCGCGTGCGCGCTGGTCGACGGCGCCGCGCGCGTCGACCCGGCCGCCCTCGAGCTGGCGGCGCGGGGCTTCAAGGACACCACGCGCATCGCCGCCGGCGATCCGGACATGTGGACGGAGATCTTCCTGGCGAACCGGACGGCGCTGTCGGCGAGCGTCGACGCGTTCGGCAAGGCACTCGCCGATCTGCAGCGCGCCATCGCCGTCGGCGACGCCGCCACCCTCCGGGCGGTGCTCGCGCGAATCAAGGCCCTGCGCGAGGGCTTGCGGTGAAGGCCGGGTGGTCGTAGAAGAGTGACGCGGCGAAAGGAGCCGGTGATCACCATCGATGGGCCCGCGGGCGCTGGCAAGAGCACGGTGGCGCGCCTCCTGGCCGAGCGCCTCGGCTACACGCTGGTGCCGACCGGCGCGATGTATCGCGCCCTGGCGCTGAGCGTCATGCGGTCGGGGACCGCCGCGCGCGAGGGGCCGGAGCTCCAGGCGCACCTGGCGCCGCTGTCGGTCTCGGTGAAGGCCGGGCGCGTCCATCTCGACGGCGAGGACGTCACCGACGTGGTCCGCAGCCAGGAGGTCGCCAGGGTCACTTCGGAGATCACGACGCTCGGCTCGGTGCGCGCGAAAGTCACGCCGCTGCAGCGGCAGCTGGCGGCCGAGGGCGGTGTGGTGCTCGAGGGGCGGGACACCGGCACGGTCGTGTGCCCGGACGCCGAGGTGAAGTTCTACCTGACCGCCACGCTGGAAGCGCGCGCCCGCCGTCGCCGTGCCGAGCTGAGCGCGGTCGGGGCGATGGCGCCGCTCGACGCGATCACGACCGAGTTGCGGGCCCGGGACACCCAGGACGAGACGCGCGAGCTGGCGCCACTCCGGAAGGCGCCCGGCGCAATCGAGCTCGACACGTCCGACCTCACGGCCGACCAGGTCGTGCAGCAAATGGCTGCGGTGGTCGAGCGGTACCGGGGCGACGCCGGCTCGCGGCCCGACGTGCCGCCGGCCTCGAACCGGCTGTACACGGTCCTGAAGATTTTGGCCGTTGGGACCATGCGCACGTTGTTCCGCCTGGAGTCGACCGGACGTGAGAACATCCCGGCCACGGGACCGGTGCTGCTGGTGGCCAACCACTCGAGCCTGCTCGATCCCCCCGTGATCGGGGGAGCCGCCGGCCGGCAGCTGACGTTCCTGGCAAAGGCGGAATTGTTCGAGATCCCGGGATTCGGCGGGTTGATCCGACGACTGAACGCGCGACCGATCCGGCGCGAGGGGGTCGACCCCGGTGCGCTGCGCACGGCGATGCGGGCGCTCGCCGACGGCCAGGCGGTGCTGATCTTCCCGGAGGGCACGCGCGGGGACGAGGGCGTTCTCCGGCCCGCCAAGGCGGGCGCGGGAATGCTGGCGGTACTGAGCGGGGCCCCGGTGGTCCCGGTGTACGTGAAGGGCTCGGGTCACGCGTGGCCGCGGGGCCGGCGCGTCCCGCGCCCGAGGAAAGTGACGGTCACGTTCGGCGAGCCGCTGCGGTTCGACGGCGAGCGCGGTGGAGATCGCAAGCAACGATACGAGATTGCCAGCCGCGAGATGATGAAGGCGATCGCGCGGCTGCGCGACGGCACCACGGGCGGTGCCTGCAGACCTCAGCCCGAGTCGTACGCGGGTCGAAGCAAATAAAAGGACGGGAGGAACTGGCGGCATGATGAACGAACCAAAGCAGACCCTCGGCGGACCGCGCGGGGAGGGCGGAGACGCGGCCGAGGAACGGATGGAGGACTGGTACGGCACCGGCGTCACCGAGTTCGAAGAGGGTGAGGTCGTCCGCGGCCGTGTCGTCCACGTCGGCGCGAGCGAGGTGCTCGTGGACGTGGGTTACAAGAGCGAGGGAGCGATCCCGATCGAGGAGTTCCACCGGCACGGCGTGCTGCCGAAGGTGGGCGAGGAGATCGAGGTCTACCTCGAGGCCAAGGAGGACTCCGAAGGCCTCATCGTCCTCTCGAAGGACAAGGCCGACAAGATCAAGGTCTGGGACGCGATCACCCAGGCGTACGAGAAATCCGCGCCGGTCGAGGGGCGGGTGGTCGAGGTCGTCAAGGGCGGCCTCGCCGTCGACGTCGGGGTCAAGGCGTTCCTGCCGGGCTCGCAGGTGGACCTCCGGCCGGTGAAGAACCTGGCCTCCATGGTGGGCCAGACGATCCGGGCGAAGGTCATCAAGCTCAATCGCCGCCGCGGCAACGTGGTGCTCTCCCGCCGCTCGGTCCTCGAGGAGGAGCGCGAGGAGAAGAAGAAGCACACGCTCGAGGTGCTGTCCGAGGGCATGGTGCTCACCGGCACCGTGAAGAACATCACGGACTACGGCGCCTTCATCGATCTCGGTGGGATCGACGGGCTGCTGCACGTGACCGACATGAGCTGGGGCCGAGTCGGCCATCCCTCGGAGATCTTCCAGGTCGGTGACCAGGTCGAGGTGGTCGTCCTCCACTTCGACCGCGAGACGGGCCGCGTCTCGCTCGGCTACAAGCAGAAGTCGTCGGACCCGTGGGAGCGTGTCGAGAAGACGTACGCCGCCGGCACCAAGACGCACGGCAAGGTCGTGAGCCTCACCAACTACGGCGCGTTCATCGAGCTCGAGCCCGGTGTCGAAGGGCTCGTTCACGTCTCGGAGATGTCCTGGACCCGCCGGGTCCGCCATCCCTCGAAGCTCGTCAATGTCGGCGACGAGGTCGAGGTGATCGTGCTCGACGTCAACCGCGGCGCCAAGCGGATCTCGCTGGGCATGAAGCAGGTCGAGCCTGATCCGTGGGCGACGATCGAGCAGCGCTACAAGCCCGGTGCGCGGACGCTCGGGCGCGTCCGCAACCTCACCGACTTCGGGGCGTTCATCGAGCTCGAGCCGGGCGTGGACGGGCTGCTGCACATCTCGGACATGTCCTGGACCCGCAACGTGGGGCATCCCTCGGAGATCCTCAAGAAGGGGCAGGAGCTCGAGACGCAGATTCTGAACCTCGATCGCGAGAACAAGCGTATCTCGCTCGGGCTCAAGCAGATCCAGCCCGATCCGTGGACCACTGTCGCCCAGCGGTACCCGATGGGCTCGCGGGTTACCGGCAAGGTGGTCCGCCTCACCGACTTCGGCGCCTTCGTGGAGCTGGAGCCTGGCGTGGACGGGCTCCTTCACATCTCGCAGATGTCGAACCGTCCGATCGGCCGCCCCGACGAGCTGGTCACGGTCGGCGACGAGCTGACGCTGCTGGTCATCCGTGTCGACCAGAACGAGCGCCGCATCGGCCTCTCGCTCAAGGAGCTGGCGCACGCGATCGTCGAGGTGCCCAAGGAAGAGGAACGGGGCGGCGGGCGCCGCGGGCGACGCGGCGGCAAGCAGCGCGACGACTACGACGACGACGAGGAATAAGCCGGTCCGTCGAAGCGCCATCGTCGCCGCCGCCCTGGCGATCTACCTCGGGGTGGCCGCGATCTTTGTCGCCACGCTCGCGGCGTCGCTGGCTCCGGCGAGCGGGGGCGGGCCGCTCTTCGGCGGCCGCGTCGCCGTCGTCGAGCTCGAGGGCGTCATCGTCGACGTCGACGATCTGCTCCGCGAGCTGAAGTCCCATCGCGAGAACCCGCTCGTCAAGGCGGTCGTGATCCGGATCAACAGCCCGGGCGGGGTGGTCGCGCCCACCCAGGAAGTCCACGCCGCGCTGACGCGCCTGCGCGAGTCGGGCAAGCCGGTCGTCGCGTCGCTCGGCGCCGTCGCCGCCTCGGGCGGCTACTACGTGGCGGTCGCGGCCGACCGGATCTACGCCAACCCCGGCACGCTCACCGGATCGATCGGGGTGATCATGCGGCTGGCGAACGTCGATGCCCTCATGAAGAAGGTTGGCGTGGATTACGTGGTCGTGAAGGCCGGGCGATTGAAAGACATCGGCAGCATCGCGCGCGCGATGACGCCCGAGGAGCGCCAGGTGCTGCAGGCGATGCTCGACGACGTCCACGGGCAGTTCATCGCCGCGGTGGCCGCCGGCCGGAAGCTCGACCGCGCGCAGGTCCTCGGGTTCGCGGACGGACGGGTCGTCTCGGGCGTGCAGGCGCAGAAGCTCAAGATGATCGACGCGCTCGGCGGGCTCGACGACGCCGTCGACGGCGCCGCGGCGCTGGCCGGCCTCCCGAAGTCTCCGGCCGTCATCGGCCCCAAGCGCAAGCTGTCGCTCTTCGATCTGCTGCGGAACCAGCTCGATCTTCGCGGATGGACGGGTCTCGCGCCCTCGTTGCCGGTCTTCAAGACCCCGCTCTATCTGATGGACTGACGGCGCGAATTGGCCACAAACGCTCAAGCTCAGTACAACTGATATTGCTGTAACATCCCGTCGACACGAGTGGAAAGAGGGAGCGTTTGTGTGTGACTCCCCGCGGCCATCGATGGGCAACACAGCGTCGTGTCGACGTTTCCGCCTCGGCTGGCGGGCTCGGCGGGGAGGGGCGCGGGGTGATGTCTAACTCCTTACGATGGTTGACATTCTCGAAATCAGCGTGCTAGGTTTGCTTTGGGATCGACGCCGGCCGATGTTCGAATTGCGACGGGAGCAGACGATGACCAAAGCCGACCTGATCGACGAGGTGTCCAAGGTCTCCAGTCTGACCAAGAAGGAGACCGAGACGATCGTCAATACTGTCTTCGACAACATCACCGACGCGCTGTCGAAGGGCGACAAGGTCGAGCTGCGCGGCTTCGGGAGCTTCCGGATCCGTCACCGCAATTCACGAAAGGGCCGCAACCCCAAGACCGGGTCGAGCGTGGACGTCCCGCAGAAGCGTGTGCCGTTCTTCAAGGTAGGAAAGCGACTGCGCGAGCTGGTCAACGGCTGAGGTCCCTTCAGCCGGCGTGAAACACCTGTGGGCGCCGTGGCGCATGAGCTACATCGGCGCCGCCAAGTCGCCTGTCGGGTGTGTCTTCTGCGACGCCGTCACCGGAACCGACGACCGCCGGCACCTTGTGCTCCTCCGACGCGCCCAGGCGTTCCTGATCCTCAACCTCTATCCCTACGCGGCCGGCCACGTCATGGCCGTGCTCAACCGGCACGTCGGCGCGCTCACCGACGTGACGCCGGGCGAGATGTCAGATCTGATGCAACTCGTCACCATCGCGATCACGGCGATCACCGCCGAGTACCGGGCGGAGGGCTTCAACGTCGGGATCAATCAGGGCCGGGTCGCGGGCGCGGGCATTCTCGACCACCTGCACGTCCACGTCGTGCCCCGGTGGAACGGCGACAACAATTTCATGTCCGTCGTGGGCGACGCGCGCGTGATCCCGGAGTCGCCGGAAACCACGTTCGACCGGCTGAAGGGCCGTCTCGTTGGCTGATCGCGACGCGCTCTCGCCGATGATGCAGCAGTACCAGGAGCTGAAGCGGCGCTATCCCGATCACTTGCTCTTCTTCCGTCTTGGCGATTTCTACGAGACCTTCTTCGAGGACGCCGAGCTGGCGGCCCGGCTTCTGCAGATCACGTTGACGGCGCGCCAGGGGGCGCCGATGGCCGGGATTCCCCACCACGCGGCGGACGCCTACATCGCGCGCCTGGTCCGCGTGGGACAGAAGATTGCGGTGTGCGAGCAGCTCGAGGCGCCCGGACGGCAGAAGAAGCTCCTGCGGCGCGGCGTCGTGCGGGTCATCACGCCGGGCACCCTTACCGACACCGCGTACCTCGAGGGCGCCGCAAACAACTTTCTGCTGGCGCTGGGCCCCGCGCGGGACGCCACGGGCGTCGCGCTGGTCGACGTCTCGACGGGCGAGTTCTGGGTCGGCGAAGATGGCCCGTCCGAGACGGAGATTCTCTCGGCTGCGCTCCTGCGGCGCCCCAGCGAGATCCTCGTGCCGGACTCGCTGCGCGCGAACCCGGCAGCCATGGCGCGCCTGCAGGCGACCGGCGCGGCCCTGACCTTCTGCGATCCCGCGACCTTCGCGCCTCGACGGGCGGCGGCCGACCTCTGCGCCCACTTCCGCGTCGAGTCGCTGGATCCCTTCGGCGTCGGCGACCTCGGCGCCGGCCTCGGGGCGGCGTCGGCCGCGCTCGCGTACCTGCGCGCGACCCAGGGCGACGCTCTCGGCCATCTCACGCGCCTGCAGCGCCTGACCGCGTCGGACTCGCTGGCGCTCGACGAGACGGCGGTCGCGACGCTCGAGCTGCTCGAGTCGAGCGGGGGCAGCGTCCGGGACTCGCTCTTCGGCGTGCTCGACGAGACGGTGACGCCGATGGGGGCTCGCCTCCTGCGCCAGTGGCTCCTGCGGCCGCTGTTCGACCCCGCGGCGATCGCGCCGCGCCAGGCGGCGATCGGCGCGCTGGTCGAGGCGCCCGCCGAGCGGACGCGCCTGCGCACGCTCCTGCGCGGCGTCGGCGACCTCGAACGGCTGGCCAGCCGCGCGACCCTCGGGGTCGCCCACGCGCGCGACCTCGTCGGTCTGCGCGCGTGCCTGTCGCCGCTCGCCCAGATCCGCCGTGCCGCCGAAGCGTTCGACGCGGAGTCGATCGGCGAAGCGCGCGCCGCACTGGCGCCCCTGGACGAGCTGCGCGAGTTCCTGGCGGCGGCGCTCGAGGACGAGCCGCCGCTGACCCTCCACGACGGCGGTGTGATCCGCGAGAGCTGGCACGAGGGGCTCTCGGCCCTCGTGCGCGATGCCCGTGAGGCGCGGGCGTGGATCGCCGGGCTGGAGGAACGGGAGCGCGCCCGGACGGGGCTCTCGAGTCTCCGGGTCCGATTCAATCGCGTGTTCGGCTACGGCATCGAGGTGACCCACGCGCAGGCCGCGCGCGTGCCCGCCGAGTACGTGCGGCGGCAGACGCTCACCGGCGCCGAGCGCTACGTGACGCCCGAGCTGAAAGAATACGAAGCGAAGGCGCTCGGCGCCGACGAGCGGCGTCGGAAGCTCGAGTACGAGCTGTTCGAGGACGTGCGCCGGCGCGTGGCGGCGCGCGCGGACGAGCTCCTGGCGACGGCCCGCGCGCTGGCCCGGCTCGACGTGTTCGCGTCGCTGGCCGAGGTAGCGCACGCGCGCGGCCACGTGCGGCCGCTGGTCGATCGCGGCGACACGCTCGCGATCGTCGAGGGCCGGCATCCCGTGCTCGAGGCGCGCGCCGGCACCCCGGTGACACCGAATGACCTGGCCCTCGACCGTGATGCGCGGATCGTCATCCTCACCGGGCCGAACATGTCGGGGAAGTCGGTCTATCTGCGCCAGACGGCCCACATCGTGATCATGGCGCAGATGGGCGCCTTCGTCCCTGCGCGCGAAGCCCGGATCGGCGTCCTCGACCGCGTGTTCACGCGCGTCGGCGCGCAGGACAACCTCGCGCGGGGCCAGAGCACGTTCCTGGTCGAGATGGTGGAGACCGCGACGATCCTGAACAACGTCACGTCGCGCAGCCTGGTGCTGCTCGACGAGGTCGGGCGGGGCACGTCGACCTTCGACGGCCTCGCGATCGCCTGGGCGGTCGTGGAGGCGCTGCACGAGGGGGGACACGGCGCACGGGTTCTGTTCGCGACGCACTTCCACGAGCTGACGCGGCTCGCGGGCCGGCTGGGCGCCGTGAGGAACTTCCACGTGGCCGTCCGCGAGTGGAACGACGAGATCGTCTTCCTGCACAAGGTGCAGCCGGGCGGCACTGATCGGTCCTATGGCATCCAGGTCGCGCGGCTCGCGGGTTTGCCCGCCGCCGTCATCGCGCGGTCCAAGGCGCTCCTCGCCGAGCTCGAGGAGGCCGGACAGCTGCAGACCGACGCGACCGACGCCGTGCAGCTCGGCCTCTTCGCTCCGGCGACGCATCCGGACCCGATGCTGACCGAGCTGGCGAGCCTCGACCTGGCCCATCTCACCCCGATCGAAGCCCTCAACCTCCTCGCGAAATGGCAGCACGGACGCCAACAAGAACGCCAAGCGTCGGAACAACAGGACCGGCACCACCAAGCCACGTCCCATCCGGAGCAGCACCGCCAGCCCCCATCTCACCAGGATTGGCCCCGCGAAACGAAGTCTCAAGAGGACCCGCAAAACCCAGCGGAGTCCCGGCAGGATCGGCACCACCAAGCGGAGGCCCAGCAGGACCGGAGCCAGCAAGCACCTACCTCAGGCCACCCTCGGCCCGATCCGACCTCGAGGCCCCCGCTACAATGATCCGAAGACTGCCCGACCACCTCGTGAACAAGATCGCCGCGGGTGAAGTCGTCGAACGTCCGGCCTCCGCGGTGAAGGAGCTGGTCGAGAACGCGCTGGACGCGGGTGCGCGGGCGGTGACCGTCGATTTGCGCGACGGCGGTGCGGCGCTGATCCGCGTGACCGACGACGGCATCGGGATGGCCGCGGACGAGCTGCCGCTGGCGCTCGAGCGGCACGCCACCTCGAAGCTCGCATCCGACGAGGACCTCGATGCGATCGCGACGCTCGGATTCCGGGGTGAGGCCCTGGCGGCCATCTGCGCCGTCTCGCGCTTCACGCTCACGAGCCGGGCGCGCGCGGCGGCGGAGGGGCTGCGTCTGGCGGGAGAGGGCGGCACGGTCGTGCAGCGCCTCGCGGTGCCGGGCGATCCGGGCACGAGCGTCGAGGTGCGCGACCTGTTCTACAACACGCCCGCGCGGCTCAAGTTCCTCAAGTCGCCAGCCACCGAGCTGTCGGCGAGCCTCCGCGTCGTCACCCAGCTCGCGCTGGCGCATCCTCACGTGCACCTCCGCGTCGCGAACAACGCGCGCGTCGCGTTGACGGCGCCGCTCGCGGCCGACTTGCGCCAGCGCGTCGGAGCGGTGTGGAGCCACGATGTCGCCGAGCGGCTGCTGGCTGTCGAGCGGACGGAGCACGGCGTCTCCGTGCGCGGGCTGGCGAGCCCGCCCGACCTCGTCCGCGGCAACCGTGACGAGATCGTCCTCATCGTGAACGGACGTCCCGTGCGCGATCCCGCGCTGCTCCAGGCGACGCTCGACGCCTATCGGCCCCTGCTGGCCCGCGATCGTTTCCCGCTCGTCGTACTCGGGATCACGCTGCCCGAGGCCGACGTGGACGTGAACGTCCACCCGACGAAGGCGTGGGTGCGCTTCCGCCATCCGCGCCTCATCTACGAGATGGTCGCCGCGGCCACCCAGGCGGCGCTCAGGCGCCCGGGCGTCATGCCGGGCGTGGAGGTGCGCGCCGAGGGTGACGACCGACCGAGCGCGACGACGTTCAGCGGAGTCGCGGAGCAGGTCGCCCTGTTCGGGGACGCGACTGGTCCCGGCCAGGCCCGGGGCCTCTTCGGACGCGTGCTCGGCCAGGTGCAGGACACGTTCGTCGTGTCCACCTCGGAGGACGAGGTGTTCTTCCTCGACCAGCACGTCGCGCACGAGCGGGTGCTGTTCGAGCGCCTGCAGCACGAGCTCCGCGAGGGCGTGCCCGCGGCCCAGGCGTTGCTTTTTGCCGAGCCACTCGAGCTGCCGCCGGCGGCGTCCACGCTGCTCGAGCGCTGGCGCGAGCCCCTGGAGCGTCTGGGCTTCGCGTTCGAGGGATTCGGCGGCCCGGCGATCGTCCTGCGCGCGGTGCCCGCGCTGCTCAAGGGCGACGAGCCCAAGCGGCTGATCGAAGCCGCCGTGGACGAGCTCGCGGGGCCGGGCGCAGACAAGCCGACACTCGACCGCGCCCTGGCGTTCGTGGCGTGCCGGGCCGCGGTGAAGGCCAACACGCCGCTCGCCCGCGAGGAGATGGAGCGGCTGGTCGCCGAGCTCTCGGTGACCGAGACACCGTACTTCTGCCCTCACGGACGGCCGATCGTCAGCCGCGTCTCCCTCCACGACATCCGCCGGGAGCTCAAGCGCAATTGGTAGCCCGGGTCTCTGGCCGGAAGCTCTTTGAATCAAGGCTGATAGAGTGGATATGGTGATGGACGGCTCCAGACCGAGAGTGATCGTGATCGCCGGGCCCACCGGGGTCGGCAAGACGGCGGTCGCCGTGGCGCTGGCCCGGCGCATGGGGATCGAGGTCATCAGCGCGGACTCCCGCCAGGTCTACCGCGGCATGGACGTCGCCACCGGCAAGCCGACGTTCGAGGAGCGGCGGGCTGTCGCCCATCATCTGATCGACGTCGTGAACCCCGACGATTGGTATCAGGCCGCGCGCTTCCGCAACGACGCCGCGCTCGCGATCGGCGCGATCCAGAGCCGCGGCCGTCTGCCGGTCGTCGTCGGCGGCACCGGGCTTTACATCCGCGCGCTGCTGCGCGGGCTCGACTCCGCCCCGCCGGCCGATCCGGCGTTCCGCCACGAGCTCGCGTCCATCGCGGCGCGCGAGGGGCGCGCGGCGCTCCACGCGCGGCTGGCGGCGCAGGCGCCGGCCGTGGCCCAACGGCTCCATCCCAACGACCACGTTCGCGTGATGCGCGCTCTCGAGAGGGCGCGCGTGGGCGGCGCCGTGCTGGAGCAGGAGCGCTGGCGGAACCTCGACGGCCCCTACGAGGTATCCTACTTCGGGCTCTCGATGGACCGTCGGGCGCTCGCCAGGCGGCTCGAGGCGCGAGCCGCGGCGTTCGTGGCCGCGGGCCTCCTTGACGAGGTACAGCGCCTGCTGGCCTGGGGCTACCATCCGGAGCTGCCGGCGCTCCAGTCGATCGGCTATCGTGAGTTCGTGCAGGTGGTACGCGGCACGCTGGCGGCGGACGAGGCCGTGCGCCTCATGCAGCGCGACACCGTGCGCTACGCGAAGCGGCAGCGGACCTGGTTCGCGCGCGAGCCGGGCGTCGAGTGGATCGACGTCGACGAATCCGGAGGCGCCGACGGGACAGCCCAGCGGATCGCGACGTCGCTGGAAGGGGAGGGCCTGACCGGGTGAGGCGCTCGCACAACGGGAATCGGAACGGGCAAGAACGCGCCGTCATCGGCGCGCTGCGGCGCCCTACGCAGCGTCGCTGGCAGATCGAGGAATCGCTGGACGAGCTGACCGGGCTCGTGACGGCGGCCGGCGGCGCCGTCGTCGGACGCGTCACGCAGGAGCGGAGCGCGCCCACGCCCGGGCTCTATTTCGGGCGCGGCAAGATCGACGAGCTCGGCGAAGCGGCCCGCGCGGCGGGCGCCGACCTGTTCGTCTGCGACGACTCGCTCCTGCCGATCCAGGAGCGCAACATCTCGCAGGCCCTCGGCATCAAGGTCATCGACCGCACGGCGCTGATCCTCGACATCTTCGCCCAGCGCGCGCGCACCAGCGAGGGCAAGCTCCAGGTCGAGCTGGCGCAGTTGACCTACCTCATGCCACGCCTGGTCGGGCAGTGGACCCACCTCGAGCGCCTGGGCGGCGGCATCGGCACCCGGGGACCGGGCGAGACCCAGCTCGAATCCGACCGGCGCGTGATCCGCCGGCGGCTCATGGCGATCCGGCGGGAGCTCGAGGGTGTGCAGGTTCACCGGCGTCTGCGGCGTCAGGGACGTCGCCGGACGGGTTTTCCGGTCGTCGCGCTCGTCGGCTACACCAACGCTGGCAAGACCACGCTGCTCAACCGCTTCGCCGGCTCGCGGTTCACGGCCGCCGACCAGCTCTTCGTCACGCTCGATCCCGCGGCGCGCGCGGTTCATCCAGACGGCGGACCGCCGTTCATCCTGACCGACACCGTCGGCTTCATCCGCAAGCTCCCGCACGAGCTGGTCGCCGCCTTCCGCGCGACCCTCGAGGAGCTCGCCGACGCCGACGTGCTGCTGCACGTGGTCGACGCCAGCCATCCGGCGCTCGAGGAGCACGTGCGGGCCGTCGAGGAGCTCCTGCGCGAGCTCCACGTCGACGACCGCCCGGCCGTGCTCGCCATGAACAAGATCGACCGCCTCGAGGTCGACGCGGCGCTGGTGGCGGCTCGACGCGGCGGCGTAGGCATCTCCGCGGCGACCGGCGAGGGCATCGACGCGCTCGTCGCCGCCATCCAGCGCGCATTGCCGCCGGGCGGCTGCGCGACGCTTCGGATCCCGCACGCCGACGGCGCCGCGCTGGCGCTCTGCTACGAGCGGGGCCGCGTGCTCGCCCGCCGCGACGGCGCCGGGCACGTCGAGCTGGACGTCGAGCTTCCGCTGCGGCTCCTGGGCGCGCTGGCGCGTTACCGGGTCGCCGAGTCGTCTTCCATGCTCGGGATGGTAGACTGAGCGCTCTTCTATGGGACTCGCCAATTGGCTGACGCTGATCAGAATCTTGTTGATCCCGGTCTTCGTGTCGTTGCTCGTCTACCGCCGGCCCGGCTTCGCCCTCGTCGTTTTCGGCCTGGCCGCGCTGACCGACTTGCTCGACGGCTGGGTGGCGCGTCGCTGGAACGATCAGAGCACGCTCGGCGCGTTCCTCGATCCCATGGCGGACAAACTCTTGTTAACCGCGTCGTTCGTGACGCTGACCTACCTCAAGGCGCTGCCGTTCTGGATCGCCGCCGTCGTGATCAGTCGCGACGTCTTCCTGGTGGTGGGGGCGCTGCTCGTCCACATGCTGGGCGGTCGCATCCGTCCGCGCCCGACGTGGGCGGGGAAGCTCGCGACGTTCTTCCAGGTGCTCACGGTCCTCACGGGCTTGCTGGCGCGCTTCTTCGACCTGCGGCTGGCGCCGACGCCCGTGCTCTGGCTCGCGGCCGCGTTCACGGTGATCTCGGGCCTCCAGTACATCGTGCACGGCATGCGGTTCCTGAACGCGCCTCCCGACGAGAAGCGGGAGGAGTCTCGTGAACGTGCCCTGTACTCCTAGCGGCGTGACGATTGCCGTGGTGCGGCCCAGGACGCCGGCGGCGGTGGCGGGTCTGGCGGCAGGGGACCGGATCTTGACGGTCAACGGCCACCCGCTCCGCGACGCCATCGACTTCCAGTTCCACGCCGGCGACGAGCGCCTCGAGCTGTCGATCGAGCGCGACGGCGTGACCGGCGTGCGGCGCCTCGTGCGCCGCGGCGCCGATCTCGGGCTCGAGCTGACCGCGCCGCGGCCCGGCGACATCGCGACGTGCGCGAACAAGTGCGTGTTCTGCTTCATCCACCAGCTGCCCAAGGGCATGCGGCGTAGCCTCTACGTGAAGGACGACGACTATCGGCTGTCGTTCCTGCACGGCAACTACATCACGCTCAGTGACCTCGACGAGGGCTCGTTCGAGCGCATCGTCGAGCAACGCCTCTCGCCGCTCTACATCTCGGTACACGCCACCGACCCCGAGCTCCGGTGGACGCTCCTGGGCCGGCCGCGTCACTCGGCCGAGATCCTGCCGCGGCTCGAGCGGCTCGCGAAGGCCGGCATCCGGATGCACGCGCAGATCGTGCTCTGCCCCGACCTCAACGACGGTGCTCACCTCGAGCGGACCGTCTTCGAGCTGGCGCCGCTGCATCCTCACGTGGCGACGACCGCGATCGTGCCGGTCGGCCTCACGCGACATCGAGAGCGCCTCCCCGCGCTCCGCAGCCTGACCGCCCAGGAGGCGCGCGCGCTGGTGGCGACCGCCGAGCGGTGGCAGCGGCGATGGCTCACCGATCTCGGCAGTCGCTTCGTGTTCCTCGCCGACGAGATCTATCTCCTGGCCGGCCTCGCGATGCCGCCGGCCGCGGCGTACGAGGGGTTTCCAATCGCCGAGGACGGTATCGGCCTGGTCCGCCGATTCGAGGACGGATTCGTCCGCGCGGCCGGCCGGTCTCGTGCCCACCGCGATGGGCGCGCGGCGGTCACCGTCGTCAGCGGCGAGCTCTTCGCTCCGCGGCTGGCGTCGCTGCTCTCCGGCGCCGGGCTCGATCGAGCAGCCGTGCGCGTCGCGGCCGTTCGCAACGACTTCTTCGGTCCCATGATCGGCGTGGCCGGGCTCCTGACCGGCCGCGACATCCAGCGCGATCTCTCCGCGCGGCCGGACCTCGGCCGGGCGGTGCTGGTGCCGGCCGTCGCGCTCCGCGACGGTGACGGCGTCTTCCTCGACGACGCGACTCCGGCCGATCTGGCCCGCGACCTCGGTGTTCCCGTGAGGATCGTGGAGCCGACGCCGGGCGCCCTCCTGAAGGCGATCCGCGACGCCTGACGAGGCGAGTTCGTGACGCTGATCCGCCCGATCATCGCCGTGGTAGGCCGGCCGAACGTTGGCAAGTCGACGCTGTTCAATCGCCTCGTCGGCCGGCGCCAGGCGCTCGTCCGCGACACGCCCGGCGTTACTCGCGACCGGCTCTACGGCCGCGTCGCCTTCGAGCGCTGGCAGGCGACGGCCATCGACACCGGCGGCTTCGATCCGTCGTCGGAGGAGCCCCTGATCGAGGGGGTGCGCCGTCAGGTGCTCACCGCCGTCGAGGAGGCGGACCTCGTGCTGTTCGTGATCGATGTCCGCGAGGGCGTCACCGCGCTCGACCTCGAGATCGCGGCCATCCTTCGAAAGTCGGGCCGCCCCGTGGTGCTCGCGGCGAACAAGGTGGACTCCGCGGCGCAAGAGGACACGCTGGGCGATCTCTACCGGCTCGGATTCGGCGCCCCCGTGCCCGTCTCGGCCGAGCACGGGCGAGGCGTCGCGGAGATGATCGAGCTCCTGCGAGAGCGCTGCCCCGCGCCCCCGACACCGACGGAGCGGCCGGCCACGCCGGTCCACATCGCCGTGGTCGGGCGCCCGAACGTGGGCAAGTCTTCGCTGGTCAACGCGATGGTCGGCGCCGAGCGCGTGCTGGTCCACGAGGCGCCCGGAACCACGCGCGACTCCGTCGACACCACGCTGGTCTACGAGGGACGCACGTACGTGCTCGTCGACACGGCGGGGATCCGTCGCAAGGGGCGCGTGCACGAGCCCCTCGAGAAGCTCGCGGTCGTCATGGCGCTCAAGAGCCTCGAGCGGTGTCAGGTGGCGCTCGTCGTGGTCGACTCCTCCGAAGGCATCGCGGCCCAGGACGCGCACATCGCCGGCTACGCCAACGAGGCCGGCCGCGCCGCCGTGATCGTCGTCAACAAGTGGGATCTGGTACCCCGCGGGCTCATCAGAAAGGCCGAGGTCGTCGATCAGATCCGCGAGCGGCTGCCGTTCCTCGACTACGCACCCGTGTGCTTCACGTCGGCCACGGAGTCCCAGGGGATTCCGGAGCTCTTCGACACGATCGACCAGGTGGCGGTGGAGGCCCGGCGGCGTATCCCCAGCCACGCGGTCCTGGAAGCGATGCGCACGGCGATCGCCCGACGCCCCGCGTCCGTGCGCGGCGCCTCCCTGACGATCCAGGCCGCGTCGCAGGTGGCCGTGGGGCCGCCGACGTTCGCCCTGCACGTCAACCGGCCCGGCGACGTCCACTTCTCCTACGAGCGCTACCTGGTGAAATCGCTCCGGCACGCCTTCGGGCTCTCGGGCTCTCCGATCCGCCTGTCGCTGCGGAAGGCGACGACGCCGAGGGCTCGGGCGAGGGGTCTGCGCCGGTGACGCTCGGCGACCGAGGGTCACGGCCGACCGCGCGCCTTCTCGTCGTTGCTCTCGTCGTGCTGATCGGCGCGGCCGCGCTCCTCTCGAGCCCACGTCACCGCGCCTTCTTCTTCAACCGCGCGCCCGCGCCGTTGGACGAGCAGGCCGGAGCGGTCCTCTCGACGCCGACCGTGAAGACGGCCGCCCGAGGTGGGGGCGCGTCGGCGCAACCATCGAGGGCGGCGATGACCCCGGCCCGACGTGTGCCGTTGCCCGACGGCGAGGGTCGCATCTGGCTGCCGGTGGCCGACCGGGTCCCGTTCCGGCTTCCGGCCGAGGGCATTCCGCTGGGCTGGACCTCGAAGGAGTTCGTCGGACGGGCGTCGGTCGAGCTCGTTCGCGACGGAGCGCGTCTGGCCATGAGGCTCCGCAGCGACCACTCGTCGTTCGCGCTCTACCGCGACGTCGTCGTCGATCCCAACGAGTTCCCGTACCTCTCGTGGTCCTGGAAGGCCGTCCACCTGCCGCCCCGAGGCGACGTGCGCGAGCGCGGGGCAGACGACCAGGCCGCGCAGGTCTACGTGATCTTCCCCCGCTGGCCCGCTCCGCTGACCAACAGCGACGTCATCGGGTACGTCTGGGACAGCCGCGCTCCCGTCGGGACGCGGATCACCAGCACCAAGGCCGGGAACGTGAAGATCATCGTCGTGGAGTCGGGGATGAGCCCGCGCGAGGCCTGGCGAGTCCAGGAGCGCCACGTGGCCAAGGACTACCAGGCGCTGTTCGGCCGTCCGGCCCCCCGAGTGGGCCAGGTGGCCCTCATGATCGATACCGACGACACCAAAAGTGCTGCCGAGGCCCTCATCGGCGGCCTCGTCTTCGCCCGAAGCCCTGTCGAAAACGTTGAAATCCCAACGTCTATGCTAAGATGACGCCCGATGGCCGATTCTGACCGTCACGGCGACCTGGACGAAGAGGACCGCTTCGAGGACGAAGGCCGGCGGTCGATCTTCTCCGCACTGTGGTTCCGCGCGATTCTCGTTGTCGTCGTGCTCGGAGTCGTCGCGGCCGTCGCCGTCCCATACCTGCTCGAGTGGGCCAACCCGCAGCCTCCGCAGCCAACGGCGTCCTCGAGGCCGGGCGACATGGCGTCGCCGTCCGCGGCGCCGCCTGTGCCACCGGCGAGCATGCCATCGGCGCCGAGCGTAACGTCGCCGCCCGCGGCCGAGAAGCCCGAGCCCGCTCCGCCGCCGCCCGCCGTCGCGCAGGAGAAGCCCGCGGCGCCGACGAGAGAGAAGCCGGCGGCGCCCGCGAAGAAGCCGGACTCGAGCCGGACCGCGGCCGCGAAGGAGCCGACCGCGCCGCGTCCGGCGAAGGCCAGCCCGGGCGGCGCCTATTTCGTCCAGGTCGGGGCGTTCAAGGATCCGGACGCCGCGCGACGGCTCGCGGCGCGTCTGCGCGAGCTGAAGTTCGACGTCGACGAATCGATGCTGCGCGGAGCGCCGACCGCCAAAGCGCCCGCTGCGCCGAGCCCCAGCGCCCCGACCACCGGTGGCGACAAGTACGACGTGTACGTGTCGGGCGGCGTGCCGGCCGAGATCAACGCGAAGCTCGCCGCCAAGGGGCTCTCCGCCGAACAATCGAGCGCCGGCCTCGTCGTGAAGCCGAGCCTTCCACTGCGCGACGCGGTCGCGCTCTCGAAGGACCTCGCGGTCGAGGGGCTCAAGGTGCAGGTGCGGCGGTCGGGCGGTGGGTCTCCGGCGCCGGCGGCCCCGAGCCCGTCAGCACCGAGCGCGCCGGCCCCGAGTGGCGACACGTTCTATCGCGTGCGCGTCGGCCCGTACGACGCGCGCGCCGACGCGACGTCGGCGATGCACGACCTCGAGAAGCGCGGCTACAAACCGTTCCTCGCGCGAGCCGGACAGTGACCGCCGAGACCGTCTGCGTACGTGACGCTGCGTCTGCCTGGGGAGGTGACGTCTCACCGTGACGAAGAACGATTTGGTCAACGCGGTCGCGAATCACGGCCTCTCCAAACGGCAGTCGGCGTCGGTCGTCGAATCGGTCTTCGACATCATCTTCCGGTGTTTCGAGAAGGGCGAAGACGTGAAGATCGTCGGCTTCGGCCACTTCCGGATCCGCCGCAAGGCCTCACGGCGCGGCCGGAATCCGCAGACGGGCGAGTCCATCGAAATCACCGCGCGCAAGGTGCTCACATTCAAGCCGAGCAAAGGGCTGAAACAACGGATCAACGCTCCGGCGTGACAACGACAATAGAAGTCGCCGAAAAGCTCTACTACCGCATCGGGGAGGTCGAGTCGATCACGACCGTCCCCGCGTACGTGCTACGCTACTGGGAGTCGGAGTTCAAGCTGCTCCGTCCGAAGAAGAACCCGGCCGGCCAGCGTCTGTATCGCCCCCGCGACCTCGAGCTCGTCCAGCGGATCAAGACGCTGCTCTACGAGGAGCGCCTGACGCTGGAGGGGGCCAAGAAGCGGCTCATCGCCGAGTCGCGCCGCTCGGAGCAGCTCGAGCTCGGCGTGAAAGAGGCGGCCTACGCGGAGACGCTCCGACGCATCCGCGACCGGCTCGGGGTGCTGCGCTCGCGCCTCGGTCCTTGAAGGCCCCGCGGATATCTGCCACAATCCACGTCTGAAGGTCGGGGCGTGGCGCAGCCCGGTAGCGCACATGACTGGGGGTCATGGGGTCGCTGGTTCAAATCCAGTCGCCCCGACCATTTTTCTCCTCCGAGTATGGTCGCGCCTCGGCCGGCGGGGCCCCAGCCCCGCGACGGCCTGCGGCGCGCAACACTATGTCCGTCGTACTGCTCACCAACGATGACGGCGTCCACGCAGAGGGCCTGGCAGCGCTCGGAAGGGCGTTCGCCGAGCTCGGCGATGCCTACATCGTGGCCCCCGAGCGCGAGCAGAGCGCCTGCGGACACGCGCTGACGCTGCACCGGCCCATTCGGCCGGTGCAGCTCGGCGAGCGTCGCTTCGCGGTCAACGGCACCCCCTCCGATTGCGTGAACCTGGCGGTACTCGGCTTCCTGCCCGCGCCGCCGGTCCTGGTCGTCTCCGGCGTCAACCACGGGACCAACCTCGGTGACGATGTCACGTATTCCGGCACCGTGTCGGCCGCGATGGAAGGCACGCTCCTCGGTGTCCCCTCGATCGCGGTGTCGCTGGTGGACGGCGGCGATTTCGATCAGGCCGCGCGCATCGCGCGCCTGCTGGCGCTGCGGGTGCTGGTCGTCGGGCTTCCGCGCAAGACCCTGCTCAACGTGAACGTGCCGGCCACCGCGCCGCGCGGCATTCGGATCACGCGGCTCGGTCACCGCGTGTACTCGGGCAAGATCGTCGAGCAGGTCGATCCGCGCGGGCGCAGCCACTACTGGATCGGCGGCGGCGATCCCAAGTGGGAGGACCTCGAGGGCACCGACATGACGGCGGTGCACGAGGGCTACGTCTCGGTCACGCCGCTGCACCTCGACCTCACCCACCACCGCGCGGTGATGGAGCTGAACGACTGGTCCACGAGCCTCACCGCCCAGCTCCGCGGCGAGACGGGGCGCGCGCCGGTGGCCCCTAAGCGCGGCGACAGACCGAGGAAGCCGCGGAGCGGGTAGTGGAGCGGCCCCGCGACGCGTACGAGGCGGCTCGGGCGCGCATGGTCGAGGAGCAGCTCGCGCGCCGCGGTGTCACCGACGAGCGCGTGCTCGCCGCGATGCGCCGGGTCCCGCGCCATCTCTTCGTCGAGGAGGCGCTGCAGAACCGCGCGCACGGCGACCATCCGCTGCCGATCGGCGAAGAGCAGACCATCTCCCAGCCCTACATCGTCGGGCTCATGACGCAGCTCCTCGAGCTGCACGGTCAAGAAAAGGTCCTCGAGGTCGGCACCGGCTCCGGCTATCAGACCTCGGTGCTGGCGGAGCTGGCGCGGCGCGTCTGCTCGATCGAGCGGCTGCCGCGCCTGGCCGAGCGGGCGCGCGCACTGCTCGAGCGGCTCGGCTACGACAACGTGTGGGTGCGCGTCGGCAGCGGAACGCTCGGCTGGCCCGACGAGGCGCCGTTCGATAGGATCCTCGTGACGGCCGGCGGTCCGTCGGTGCCACCGCCGCTCTTCCAGCAGCTCGGCGAGGGCGGGCGCATGGTCGTGCCGATCGGCGACGCCGTGAACCAGACGCTGACCGTCGTCGAGAAGATCGGCGGCGCAATGAAGACGCGCCTCTGCGGCGAGTGCAAGTTCGTCAAGCTCGTGGGAAAGTACGCCTGGGAGGCCTGACGATTCTGTACAATGGGCCCGTCGTGTCGGGGCGTAGCGCAGCCTGGTAGCGCGCACGGTTCGGGACCGTGAAGTCGGAGGTTCAAATCCTCTCGCCCCGACCATCTCTCCGCCCGCTCGGCGGCCGGCCTGACCGGCCGTCGAGCGGCGACTGAAATCCGAGCCACGGACCGGTGAGCGCGAGATCAGCGGCCGAGATCATCGTCGAGGGACGCGTCCAGGGCGTCGGCTATCGTAACTACGCGCAGCGCCGCGCCGCGAGCCTCGGCCTCGACGGCTTCGTGATGAACCTGAAGGACGGGCGCGTGCGCGCGCGCTGCGAGGGGCCGCGCCCGGTCATCGAAGAGTTCATCCGCGACCTCGGGAAGGGCCCGCCGCTCAGCCTCGTGGAACACGTCACCGTCCGCTGGCTCCCGCCGAGCGGCCGGTTCGGCGCCTTCGGCATCCGGTACGCAGAGTTCGAATCGTGAGAGCGTGCGCGATCCGCGACGGCACGCGGCTCGGGCTCGTCGCCCTCGGGATGATCGTCGCCCTCGGTCCAGCGACCGCCTACGCCGAGCCCGTCGCGGGACCGCGCACGCCGCAGCGCACGCACGAGGTGAAAGCAGGCGACACCCTGACCGCGCTCGCCAAGAAGTACGGTGTCACCGTCGGCGCGCTCGTCAAGGCCAACCGCCTGCCCAGCAGCAACGCCCTCCTGAAGGTCGGACGGCGGCTCGTGATTCCTGGTCCGGATTCCCTGGTGGCCGGGCGAGGCACCGCGCCGGCGCCCAGCGGCGGTGTTCGTCCAGTGGCGGTCTCCGCCACCGCGCGCGCGCCCGCGCGGCTCGTCCTCGCGGTGCCGGACTTCGACCAGGCCATGCCGCCCTTCGGGTGGCCGGCCGAGGGCCCGGTGGTCTCGACCTTCGGCCACCGCAGGAGCGGCTGGCACGGCGGGATCGACATCAAGGCGCCACCCGGTGCGCTCGTGCAGGCGGCGGCCGCCGGCCGCGTCGTGGTGAGCGGCGTGGAACCGCGCTACGGCCTGGTCGTCAAGATCGAGCACCGGGACGGATTCGTGACCGTCTACGCCCACAACGACGTGAACCTGGTCGAGCCCGGCGATCGCGTCGAGGCCGGTGAGATCATCGCGCTCGTGGGGCGCACCGGGCGGGCGACGACCGACCACCTGCACTTCGAGATCCGACGCGACGGACATGCGTACAACCCGCTCTATCTGCTCCCGCTGCCGCCGCGGATCGCGCAGGTCGAAGAAGAGCTGGACCAGGGCCCGCCCCATGAGTGACGAGGCCGAGGAGATCGTGCCCGACGAGCCGCTCGACACGCTCGTCGACGCCGTCGACGAGGACGTGCGCGAGGAAACGCGGACGACCAGCCGCGAGAACCTCCGGGTCTACCTGGGGGAGATCGCGCGGATCCCGCTCCTGTCGCGTGAAGAGGAGGCGGCGCTGGCGCGGCGCGTGCGCGCGGGCGACGCGGCGGCCAAGGCGGCGCTCACCGAAGCCAACTTGAGACTCGTCGTCCAGATCGCCCGTCGCTATCTCAACCGAGGCCTGCCGCTGCCCGACCTGATCGAAGAGGGGAACATCGGCCTGCTGCGCGCGGTGGAGAAATTCGACCCCGACCGTGGTACGCGGTTCTCGACGTACGGGACGTGGTGGATCCGCCAGGCGGTGGTGCGCGCGCTGGCCAACCAGGCGCGGATGATCCGCTTGCCGGTGCACGTCGAGCTGTTGCTCGGGCGCTACGTGAAGGAGCAGCAGCGGCTCACGCAGAAGCTCGAACGCGCGCCGACGATGGAGGAGCTGGCGGCGGCCCTCGGCACCACCGTGGACCAGGTCGAGGAACTCGAAGAAATCCGGCAGCAGCCGCTGTCGCTCGATGCGCCGGCCGGCGAGGGACAGCGTCGCGTGGGCGATCTGGTCGTCGACCGGTCGGCCGACCCGAGCGAGGTGCTCGCGTCGCTGTTCCGCGAGCGCGCGGACCTGGTCTCGGCACTCGACGATCTCGCGGCGAACGAGCGCACCGTGCTGCGGCGACGCTTCGGGCTCGAGGGCGATCCGCCGGAGAAGCTCGAGACCATCGGCCAGCGGCTCGGGCTCACCCGCGAGCGCATCCGGCAGATCGAAGCCGCGGGGCTCCGGAAGCTCCGCGCGCTGCTGGCGGCGCGCGGGCTCGACCCACCCGATCGGCTCGGCGCGTGAGCGTGGTACGCTGCCGCCGCTTCGGCTGATAGCGGCGACCGATAGGGGAGACGCCATGAAGAACGGGTTCAAGGTCCTGGACAGCGATCTACACACGATGGAGCCGGACGGCCTCTGGGAGCGATATCTCGAGGAGCCGTTCAAGAAGTTCGCGCCGCAGTTCGTCCGCCGCACGGAGAACGCGACGAACCAGCCGATCATCCGCATCGGCCAGGTCGAGATCGGCGAGATGTCGCGGCGCGTGCAGACGGCGCTCGTCGGCAAGGATCTCCAGCAGCGCGCGTTCGCCCGCCACCCGCACTACGAGATCGCCCACGCACGCGGCTACGACTCCGAGTCGCACGTGGCCGCGATGGACATCGAGGGCATCGACGTGGCGGTGATCTACGGCACACGCGGGCGCCAGGTGCAGATGCACGACGATCTCGAGCCCGAGGTGGCCGCCGCGCTGGCCCGCGCCCACAACAACTGGACCCGCGACTTCTGCGCGTACAGCCCCCACCGCCTGAAGTTCGCCGCGCAGATCTCGTTCCACAACGCCGAGCTGGCCATCCGCGAGGCCCGGCGCGCGGTGGGTGAGCTGGGCGCCGTCGCCGTGATCGGCAACCCCAACCCGGTGAACGGCCGCCACATCCACGACCCGGAGTTCGAGCCGCTCTGGAGCGCGATCGAGGAGCTCGAGGTCCCGGTCGGTTTCCACCCCACCGGTCAGGCCTCGCTGCGCGACGACATCGCCCGGCGCTATCTGGATCATCCGAACGGGCGCGTCATCGGCGTGGCCGGCCGCAACCCGATGGAGCTGATGCTCGCGTTCGCGAGTATGGCCGCCGGCGGCGTGCTCGAGCGGCATCCCGGGCTTCGCTGCGCGTTCCTCGAGGGCACCTGCGGCTGGCTCCCGTGGTGGCTCTGGCGGCTCGACGAGGCGTGGGAGAAGTTCGGCCCCGGCTCGGACGTCCAGATCTCGCAGCTCCCGAGCCAGTACTTCTTCCGCCAGTGCTACGTGGCGACCGATTCCGACGAGAAGGTGCTCAAGCAGGTGGTCGAGGCGGTCGGCGACGACAACATCGTGGTGTCGACCGACTACCCGCACTCCGACGGGCTCTTCCCGCACGCGATCGAGGAGTTCGTCTCGCTCGAAGGGGTCGCCGACAAGACGAAGGCCAAGATCCTCTGGGACAACTGCGCGCGGCTCTACAAGCTCAACGGCGCGAGGTGAGGGGCCGGCCCGGGGGTCGAGGCGAGAGCCCTGAGGGTCGCGCGCGCGTGTCCCGGCATTCGGATCACGCGGGCCGATAGACAGGCGGAGGCTTGAGGACCTCAGCAGGAGCGCGCTTCACGTGGCTTGCGATTGGCTTCGTGTTTCTCGCCTGCATCGCGACTCTCGGCGGACTCTTTTGGATGCGCCGCCCGGCGGTGGACGGCGTCCTCGATACATCATGGACGGCTCCGACCACGAATGCCGATGGGAGTCCCTTGACGGACCTGAAGTCCTATCGCGTCTACTACAGCACCACGAATCCCCCTTGTCCCGACGGTCCCTTTGTTACGGTCCGCTCCTGGACAGCACGCCCTGCTCCCGACCAAAGGGTCAGCGTGAGACTGACGGGGCTGACCCTGGGCCAGCTCTACTACGTGGCGGTCAGCGCCGTAAATTCGCGTGGGTCGAGTGGCTGCACGCCCGCGGTGAGCGCCCGGGCTCGTCCCCCATGACCGACTGCCGCGGCCGCCTCAATGTCTCGCCCCACGACCTACCCCACACGTTCGCGTCTAGGCTGGCGATGGCCGGCGTGGATCCGCGGACGATCCAGGAGCTCGGCGGCTGGCCCTCGCTCAAGACATTGGGGCGTATGTAAACGTTTGCACAGATTTGTGCACAGAAGGCCCGTAACGTAAACGTCCTCGTCCGAGTGGTCCGCGAGTCGCCAGCGTACCGTCAATTCTAAAAGCTGCTGGCGCCCACGACTTGGCCGAGCTCGTTGCTGCCCCCGGCGTGGCTGCTGCCGTCGGCGCCGAGGGTGCCGAGATCGATCATCCCGGTCTCGGCCGTCCAGACGAAGGCGTGCAAATCGCCCGAGGCAGTGGCACTGGTGCCCACGGCGTCGCCACGGTCGTTGATGGCGGTAACGCTTGTGCTCCCCCCGAGGGTGCCGAGATCGATCATCCCAGTGTCGGCCGTCCAGAGGAAGGCGTGCTTGCCGGAGGCGGGTCCCGCCACCAGCAGAGCCACCGCAACGGAGATCAAGAGTTTCGTGACACTCTCTCCCCGTTCGGTCACGGGCGCCTTTCCCGCATCACAGCGCGCCACCGAGACGACGCCTTCCAATTGCGAGGAGTGCGACACCGACGACCAAGATGAGTGCGGGCAGCCAGTCACGTACGACTACCGAATAGACGAGCGCAGCGAGGCCCACCCACACGTTGATTTCATTGCGGACCATCGCCGCTGCCAGGGTATCGCCGCCAGGGAGACGAAGCCGCCCTGGTACAAACGCGAACAGGGCGCCAGCGACAATCAGGGCGTTGATCGAAAACAATATGGTCCCGAATATTTCATGGCCGTCGTGGATGAGGAGGTAACCGGCCAGGCCGTCGAGTAATGGCTCCACGAAGACCAGAAGGCAGATAGCTGCGACCGGCTTGAGCGTGCTCATGTTCGCCACGGGTGCACGCCGGGAGGTAGAGGGCCGCCCCGCATGTCCATGTCGAAGACAACACTTCCGGGCATCCCGAACGTCACTGCCTTCTCGCTCATCGCAGTCCCTCTCGCCCCGCACGTGCACATCATCCACACGCGAATCGTTTGTCGACGCCCGCGTCCAGCGGTGCTCGAGGTAGAAGGCGTCGAGGGCGGTCAACCCCCAATAGGTAAGGGTCGTAGTAGCACGCCCAGCGGTCACGTCAATCCGTGAAATGATTTTCACAGGGTTCCACTGCGGGGCAGCGCGAGGAGCAATACGTGCCGGGTAGAGGCCGGCGCCGGCGACCGCAGCAAAGTCCGTCGAGCGCTCGCGAACGCCTTTAGGGGAGTGTCCTGTACGGCGCTTGAAGTTTCCTATGCTCGGACGAGACTTCGCCAAAGCAACTCTGGTTACTATCCTGTGCAATCTGCATAACAGATTCTGTAGTGGGTGGGTAACGAGGTCTTTCTAAATCCCTAAATATGCGAATCTCGACACTTGGCACAGGTATTGCCCGAGCACGCAGGGGTCGTCTCGGAACCGATTCACACCGTGAAGCAGCTTGAAGACGTAAAGGACGCCTACGGCAAAGCGCTCTCCGTCTCTTCGTCGAGAGGAGGTGAAGCATAGCCGCGGTTGTGTTGAGGTCAAGCTGGTCACTTCCAACCCAAGGATAGGGGAAATCAGACTATGGAAAAGAGAGACACGCTCAAGCTCGTGATCGAGGAGCTCGAAGAGCGCATCGCGCCCGGTGTCATAACCACCAAAGGCAAAAATGGGTGGGGCAACGGCGCGGAGGGTACGACCCCCGGCAGCGACAACGGTCTCACGGCAGATTCAAAGATTTCTGAGCACGCAACGACACTCGACGGTCCGAACAGCGGCACGCCGAACTCCACAGCGCGTTAGATCTGGGCCAGCGGGCGGGCGGGGCAACCCGCCCGCCCGCTCGAGGCCGAGGGGCCAGGGGTTCTAGCCCTGGCGCTTGGCGCGTACCCCTCAATGCAAAGGCGAGGAGGCACTACTGAGCCCCGCACTCGTGGCATCCGCCCAGGAGCCTCGCTCCCTTGGTGACAGGTCCATGTCTACTGCGGTGACACGAGAGCTGCCCAAGCTCCGGAGCGATCTCGTGATCAGCCGGCAGGCCGGCGCGGTCGTTCTGAAGGATCCGACGACTGGACGCTTCTTCCGTTTCGGCGAAGCTGAGCACTTCATCACGAGCCAGCTCGACGGCACCACTCCGATCGCAGTCGTCCGCCAGAGGGCCGGCGAGGAATTCGGGTCGCTACCCGAGCCGGGGATGGTCGAAGGGTTCGTCGGGTCGCTCAGGCGTCTCGGGCTGCTCGAGGCCGACGACGCTGCGCTTGAGCGTCCGGCCGCCCCGCGCCGACACAATCGTGGCGGCCCACTGTACATGAGGTTCAGCGCCTTCGATCCCGACCGCCTCCTGGACCGGCTGGTCGACAAGGTCGCTTTCTGCTTCACGCCGGCCTTCCTCGTGTTCTCCGCCTCGGTCATCGTGCTCGGGTTCGGTATCTCTGTGGCGGAATGGAGTCACATCACGAGAGACCTGAAGCGCCTCTGGGGTGTCGAGATGCTCCTGGTGGCGTGGCTTATCACTTTCATGGTCTCTGCGGCGCACGAGTTCGCGCACGGCTTCACCTGCAAGCGGTTCGGGGGCCACGTTCATGAGATAGGGTTCATGCTCATTTACTTTCAGCCTGCCTTCTATTGCAACGTGAGCGATGCCTGGCTCTTCGCCGAGAAGTCCAAGCGCCTCTGGGTGACCATCTCCGGGCCTTACTTGGAGATTTTCCTCTGGGCCCTGGCCGTCATCATTTGGCGGGTCACGGAGCCGGGCACCTGGCCCAGCGCTGTCGCGCTGGTGGTGGTCGCCGCCTCTGCCTTCAGGCTCTTCATCAACCTCAATCCCCTGATCAAGCTCGACGGCTATTACCTGCTCAGCGACGCGCTGGGGATCCACAATCTCCGCGCCCGCGCGTTCGGCTACGTCAAGCGCCGACTTTCGGCTCTCGTGGCGTCGCCGGGGCCGGCGCGGGAGGAGCCCACCACCCGGGAGCAACGGGTCTACCTGGCGTACGGCCTCCTGGCCGGCGGCTACTCCGCGTGGCTCCTCAGCTTGGTAGCGTTGATGGTGGGCGACTGGCTCACCCAGCGCTACCAGGGCGCCGGGGCGTTCGTCTACGCCGGCCTGCTCGGGCTTGCGTTCCAGAACCCGTTGCTGCGCGCGACGGCGACACCCCGGCTCCGAGCCTGGCGCGAGCGCGTGAACGCGCGCTGGAAATCTTTGAACGGTCCGATGCGGGCCCTTCTGCTGCTCGGCCTCTCCCTGGCCGTGCTCTTCCTCGTCCCGTGGCAGCTCACGGTCTCGGGTGACTTCTCGGTCGCCCCCCGCCACAACGCCGACGTGCGTGCGGAGGTTGACGGGATCATCGCCCAGGTCTACGTCGACGAAGGGCAGCGGGTCGCCGCGGGCGAGCTGATCGTCAGGCTCGTCGATCGGGATTATCGGGCCGAGCTCCGGGCTGTCGGCGCACAGATCGACGAGACGTTGGCCCGGCTCAACATGCTGCGGGCGGGACCTCGAGCCGAGGAGCTTCGCCTGGCCCGGCAGAACATCGAGACCGCCGAGACCCGGCACGAGTACGCCCGCCGACGGTACGAGGAGGGGGAGCAGATGCAGGCCGCCCGGCTCGCCAAGGCGATGGCCGACGTTGCGACGGCCCAAGAGCGGCTGCGGTACGCCCGCAACGATCTCGAGCGGTTCCACGCACTCTTCGCGGCCCAGCTGATCGCTCGCCGAACGCTCGACGAGAGTCAGGAGCTGGCGGGAGTCCGTGAGAAGGAGCTGGCGGCGGCCAGGGCCGAAGTAGACACCGTGTCGGTTGGCGATCTGGCGTCGACCGGCGATCTGGCGGGATTTCGCAAGGAGATGGCCGTGGCCCAGAAGGAAGCGGAGGAAGCCGGGGGCCGGCTCCGGCTGCTCGCGGCGGGGAGCCGGCCCGAGGAGATCGAGGGCGCCCAGGCGGTGCTGGCGCGACTGGCGAGCCAGCGGAACCACCTCGAGGACCAGCTCCGGCTCGTCATGGTGCGGAGCGCGGTTCCCGGCGTTGTCACGACTCCGAAGCCCCGCGAAAAGATCGGACAGTACGTGAAGAAGGGCGATCTCATCCTGGAGGTGCACGAGTTCCAGACCGTCAGAGCGGAGATCGCCATCCCGGAGAGAGAGATCGGTGACGTGAAGGTCGGGCAGGCGGTCGTCGTCAAGGCCCGGGCCTATCCTGAGCGCGCCTTTCCAGGCCGGGTGACCGCGATCGCGCCGGCTGCCATCAAGGAGGAGGAGGGCTGGCGGGGCAAGGTATTCAGGGTGACGACCACCCTCGAGAATCCCGACCTCGTCCTCCGGTCCGAAATGACCGGAACCGCCAAGATCTATTGCGGCGAGCGCCGCCTGTTCGATGTCCTCACCAGAAGGCTCGCCCGCTACCTGCGGGTTGAGTTCTGGTCATGGTGGTAACGCCACCATACGAGACGGCTCTCAGCAGCACCGGAAGACCCCCCCGCTCAACAGCAGTCGAACAGCGAAGAGGACACTTCTACGGTCAGTCTCCGGTGAGCGGGAAAGGTCTGCCAAACTTACCCGCGAACAGAGACGGACCTCTCGGGATGGCCTTCAGTGTTTCGGATAACGCGCGCAGATCGTGGGCCGACAGATTGGCCATGGGGACACTCAAGGGATCGTTGACATCCACAATGCGAAACCATGGCGCCGTGCCCATCGCATAGGGAAGATAAAACCGCAAATTCGTTTCCTGGGAAAGACGACGAAGACGGCTTTCGCTTATCCCCGATTCCTCTACGGGTTGAAAGAGGTCCCACATGGGCATGTACCAGGCCCAGAGCCGCGTGAAGTTAAAGAGATGTTCCGGTTCATCGCGAAAGCCGGGGGATTTCTTACCTGAGTGAATGAATCGAGCACAGAGCACAAGAGGGATTCGTTTTGCTCGTAGCCGTTGGCTCAGAAGGTCGACGGACTCATCCGTGACAGCGGAATCCGCTGTGCAGGCAACGGCTGAATCATGCGTTTCGAAAAGATAGCAGTTCCAGAATGTCGTGAGAGAGGACGGCATCTCTGCGATAAAGGGGAACGCTGTCGCACGGATGTCACCGATCGTTATCGTCTCCCCGTGCTTCAGGCGGATCACTTTCCGCCTTCGCCCTAGAACGTTGTGGATGACCGCCAAAAGATCAACCTCCCACGGGTGATCCGGGTGACAGTCCGGCACAATAATGGGGATGTCCTCGGGCAACATCATCAGAACTCCCAGGTTGCAATGATCGATGTCCTGATGGGTGACAAAGACAGCATCCAACGGTGGCAGCTGTGCTGGTGACAGCTGAGTGAGTTGCGGGCCGTATGGTTCAAAGAAAAAGCGATCCCCGAAGGTGTCTGAAAACGACGACTGTAAGTCCCTTTCTGTCCACTTAATATGCGGTCGAAGAAATGGATCAACACAAACTGATGATCGCGAGGTTTGAAAGAGGATGCAGGCGTGTCCCAACCAAGTGAGACGGTCCTCATTCCCCTCCAACAGATTCTGAGAGACGATCTGCGTCGATGGGTCGACCTCTTCGATCAATTCAAGGTTACGGAGAGCCTCAACCACTGGTGAAAGATTCACGTCGCACTGCCCAAGAATTCGCGAGAGCGCCTTCTCCGAGACTCCTTGTGAAAGCTTTGAAATGATATGGGAAACCTGCGGCGAGTAGCGGCCGGCAGGGATACCCGGGCTCTTGGCACCACGGTGGAGACCGTCCAGGAAGTTGATCCTCAGGCGGTCCTTGTTGAATACGATTCGGTCACGAGCGTTTGGGATTTCCGTAACACGTGGTTCTCCAGCGGTGTCGATCTTAACCAGTTCCGAGTAGGGCAATTGTGCGAGCAAATGTTCAAGGCGGGAAAGTGCTTCGGATTGGGAGTAACCCTTTTGGAGCTCCTCGAAGAGGTCATTGAGATAAGTGACCATCCCCTCTAAGTACTTCAAGCGTCTCGGATCGAACTGGCTGTTTTGTGGTGTTAGCGGAGCGCGGCCGATCGAGAGTTCAGGAACTGTGAAGAGGGACAGTCGAAGGTGCCGATTTCGTTTCATGGGGGATTACGAGCGGTAGCCCCGCTCACTCCTCGTTCGGCGGCTCGCCGGTGTGGGGCACACTCACTTCGCTGGCCGCGCAGAGGTCGCTACGACCTGCGTACCCCTGACGCGGCTCATGGCGCGCTTGCGCTCGAAGATATTCTGCGACGTCGGTAGTCCCTCACGCTGAAGGTCCCCGCCCCGTTGCCGGCGAGTATTCTTCACAGGCCTCCGAGTGGGTTTCGATGGTCGCGTCCCGCTTGCTGTGGAAAATGGGCGCGGCTTCCGGTAGTCCACGTTAGCGGCTCGTAGCGACTCCGTAAATAACATTCGTCTCGATGGCCGCGAGCCTCGTTCCTTTCGACTGAGGAACAGGGCGGGAAGAGCAAGCGCCGCGAGCGGGCTGCAAATGGCTAATCTAAGATGGTGCCCCCGGGGTGACTCGAACACCCGGCACGCAGTTGAGGAAACGCTCCGGGGGCACCCATCGCATGGGGACGCGCAACGGTTCCAGGGAGCACTCCAGTGCCGTCTGGGGCCAACTAATTTAGTGTCCGTATCGGAACAGCCTGCCCCCGATGCGACATCTATCTGCCCTTGCCTTGCAGAGTGACTACTCGGGCCAAGTTGGCGCGCGCGTCGGCATAGTCGGGCTTGATGCGCAGGGCCTGCTGGAAGTGTTCGGCCGCCTCGGCCGGCTTGCCCTGCTGACCGAGCACCACGCCCCAGTTGTTGTGGGCTTCGGCATTCTCGGGCTGGATGCGCAGGGCCTGCTGGAAGTGTTCGATCGCCTCGGTCGGCTTACCCTGGGCAAGGAGCGCCTGGCCTAAGCTCGTGTGCGCGTGGGCGAAGTTATGGTCGATGTGCAGGGCCTGGCGGTAGTGCTCGGTAGCCTCAGCTAGCTTGCCTTGAAGATCGAGCGCGTATCCCAGGTTGTTCTGGACGACCGCAGAGCTGGGGTCGATCGCCAGGGCGTGGGTCCAGAGCCTTTCCGAGTCGTGCCAGACCTGGGCCTGGTCCCAGGTGAGGACTCCCAACGCGAGGACGATAGCCGTGGCAGTGCCTGCAAGCCCCACAGCTGTTGGTGTGCCTGTGGTCGAGCTCGCCACGGTTCGCCAGCAGGCCCCGAGACCGGCACCGGCCAGGAGCGCCCCGCCGAGGCCGGCGAGGTAGGTGTATCGATCCGCGGCGATCTGCGGGCCGATCTGAACGATGCCGAGCACCGGCATGAGGACCACCACGTACGCCGCCCAGGCCGCCAGCAGGCCCGGCAATCGACGGCGGCAAGCCAGGGCGAGCGCGGTGATAGCGAGGACCACGCCGCAGCTCAGGAGGAACGGCATCGCCCAGGGATCGAGCGTAGGCGGCCGCGGGTAGAGGTTCGAGAGGCGCAACGGCAAGATCATTTTCCAGAGGTAGAAGCTCAAGCCATAGACGGAGACCTCCAAGCGGCCCGGCACGCTGAGTTGATCCAGGGAGACCAGGCTATGGAGGAGGGTCTGGGCTCTGAATGCGAGGGCCGAGGCCGCAGCGGCCAGCAGCACGAAGGGGATCTTGTCCGCGTAGACGCGGCGTGCGCGCTGGCCCCACCACCCGATGGGCCCGCCGAGGCGTTGGAGGGGATAGACGTCTAGGATCAAGAGCACGACCGGGAGACTGACCGCCATCGATTTCGAGAGAAGCGCACAGCCGAACAGGGTCACGGAGAGCCAGTACGATCGGCGGCCGGGCGCCTCCCGCGCGCACGCCCGGAGGTACACCAGGATCGTCGGCAGGTAGAAGAGCCCCGAGAGCACATCGCGCCGCTCGGTGACCCACGCCACGGATTCGACGCGCAAGGGATGGATGGCGAACACGAGGGCGGCAAACCCTGCAGAAGCCGCGAGCGCGTGACCGCGGTCAGCAAGACCGGGCCGAGCGAGAGTCAGGATGCGACGAGCGAGGACGTAGAAGACCACCGCGTTCGCGGCGTGCAGGAGAAGGCTGGTCAGATGATACCCGAGGGGATTCATGCCCCAGAGCAGGTAGTCCAAGCCGAGGGTCATCCAGGTCAGGGGAGCGTAGTGGCCTATGTGGAACGTGGTCCACATCCAGCGGAGGTGGGTTCCGGCGAGCCCCCGATAGTGGGGGTTGTCTAAGAAATTCTTGTCATCGTCCCAGTTCACGAACTGGTTCTGCAGGGTCGGCAAGAAGGCCGCAAGAGTGACAACGGCGACGAGCAAGGGCACAAGCCATTGGATCCAGCGCGGGGCGGAAGCGGGGACCGTTGAACCATCCTCTGGAGGACGCGCCTTCACAGGGCCTTGGCCCGGCTCAGGCCCGCCACGTCGGAACAGTTGCGGGTGTTGGGACTTGGCGGCCGCTTCTCGCTTGCGAGAGTTTCTAATATGCTCTCCGTAGGACTGGAACCGGACCCGCCAAACGTGCCCGAAAACGTGCCCGCGACGGTCTACACTCCGCCCAAAATGAGCCAAGGCCGGTGGCACCACGTCGAAGGGCTCGCCGAGGCGATCGAGGAGGCCGGAAGGCAACTGGCCGCAACCCAGCCGCAACCAGATTCCACCGGCAAGAAGCACACCGCGCCGTAAGTTCGCGAAGGAGTTGGTGCCCCCGGGGTGACTCGAACACCCGGCACGCAGTTTAGGAAACTGCTGCTCTATCCACCTGAGCTACGGGGGCGTAACCACCTACGAGGCACTCGCGCCGAATACTACCATTGTGTGCCCATTTGGATGCCCCAACCCAGCGCGCATCGGCACGTCTCAAGCCGGCGACCACTGTCCCGGTGTCTCGTCACAAGATTCAACAGAGGATCTGAACGTTCTGGTGCGAACACGAAGCGGCGCTCCTGCGCCGGACGCGCTCGGGAGCCCCAACAGCTCGCCGACCGCGCGGTGCGCCTGGTCGATGGCCGCGTCGGTGTAGGCGTAGGCCGCCGCGTCGGCGTTGGCGATGGCGATGCGACCGAAGCGTTGTCGCGCGGCCACGCACGGCAGGGGGCCGCCGTCGATCCAGAACGGATCCCAGAGCGAGTTGTACTGATACGCGTAGCCGTGCGGCCAGCGGTTCACGGTCAGGGCTAGCACGTCGCGCGCCGGTTCGAAGCCGCCGACCCCCAGGATTCTCGTCAGCTGCGCGCGAACGTTGCGCTCGAATGTTTCGAAGGTCGTCTTGAACAGCTCGAGGCGGCCGGCGCGGTGCTGCTCGCGCGCCGACTGTCCGGGCAGGCACGGCGTCCGCATCATGTGGACCACGATGGGCTCGGTGGGCCGGCGCGAGGGACGGTAGGTTCCCACGCGCACCGGCAAGTCCAGATCGACCGACGTGTGGAAGCTCCCGGGGCAGTGCACGCGGCTGGCGCGCAGCGAGTGGAAGCTCGTCCAGGCTCGGAGAAGCACGCTGGTGTAGACGATCGGGACCTTGGTCTCATACGCGAGCGCGTCGCGCTGCGTCTTGGGTAGCTCGGGGCACAGATACGGGATCACGCTGCTCCAGCAAGCCAACACGCAGTTCCGGGCGCGGACACGCTCCAGGCGACCATCTCGCGCGTACATGACCTCGACCTGCGTAGACCGCGCCGCATCGCCGGTGTGGCGCGCGCGCACGACGGTGCTGTTGAGACGCAGGCGCGCCGGTCCCGGCTCGTCGAGCCGCGCGTAGTCGGTGCGCGCCACCACCACGTCGTCGACGTTGCGGCCGGGCACAGCACGTGGGATCAGCCGCTGGACCAGCAGCCGGGCCAGCGTCGCGTTCCCGTCAGGGAAGTGCAGGAACGGGGAGCGCGGGCCGGGGCGCGCGTCGAGCCCCATGCCCGGTCCCGGCGTCGGATCCAGCTTCATGCCCGTGAAGCCTGGCAACCCGAGGCCCCATGCGTCGAGCGCCGAGACGGCGTCGATCCCCACACCGTAGAGCGAATGGGGACGCGCCTGGAAGAACGGCAGGACGTCGGGGTGGCATGCGGCGCTCTTCACCAGAAAGTCGGCGTAGCTCATCCGCGCCAGCCGCCTCTTCTTCGCGTCGTCGTCGAGCCCGGGGAGGTAGTCGGGGCGTTCCTTGACGAGGCGTCCGATGTCGCGCCGGGCTGCCTCCGATAGCGGCGCCTGGGCCAGGAATGCCGACCACGGATCGCCCACGGCCGGCTCGCGCACCAGCCGGTCGGCGCCGAACGTCTCGCGGTCGAAGAAGATCGCCGCGCCCATGCCGAGGCTCGCGTAGAGACTCCGCTCGAACATGCGTGCCCAGCGCGAAACGTCCACGCCGAGCTCCGCGAGCATCGCCCGTGCGGTCGCGCTGTATGGCGCCGGGCTGTCGATGGCGAACGTACCGCCGTAGCCGATCAGCGTGCGCCCGCCGACCTGGAACTCGTTGCGCCGTGCATGACCACCGAAGTCGTCGTGGTTGTCGAGGATGAGGATCCGCGCGGAACGCCCGGCGGCCTTGCGGAAGTACCACGCCGCGGCCAGTCCGCTGATTCCGGCGCCCACGACCACGAGATCGTAGCGCTCGCCGTTGTCGGCAGGGGAGCCCGCGGTCTCCCAGAACGTTCCGTCGCGCAGCGCGTGGGCGGCATCGAACGAGCCATCGTGGCTGCCGCGCAGGCCCGTGAGCGCGGGCGGATAGGGCGCCGACTCGCTCGCCGCGTCGGCGCGTCCAAGCTCGAGCAGCTCGCGCGGCGATACCAAGGCGCCGCCAACGGTGAGCGCGACGCCGTTGAGGAAGTCGCGCCGCGCAATGGCGCGACGCAGCCCGAGGTCCTTGTTCAGCGCAGACGCGGAGCGACCTCTTGCGCGTAGAGGCGGATCGAGGTGAGCACGCGCTCGAGCGGGATGCGCCCACCGACGTTGGACTCCATGATGACGCCCGACAGCCCCAGCTGGTCCCGCAGGTCGCGCAGCCGGTCGACGACCATGTCGGGCGTGCCGTACGCGACCCGATCGCGCAACAGATCGTCGTAGGTCACCTGAGACAGGCGCTCCGCGCGCTCCGCTCGCTCCTCGGAGGCGGTCGTCCCCGCCGCGCCGACCGTCGAGGCCATGTTCTCGGCCAGCCGGCGATAGGCGCGCATCGTGCTCTCCTCCGGCTCGGCGCGAGCCTGATCGGCAGTGGCCGCGACGTAGACGGGCATGCGCAGATAAACGTTGCCGTCACCGGGATGCCCGGCCTCCCGCAAGGCGGCACGATACGCCTTCAGGTGCCCGATGGCCTCGGGGACGTCGAAGCCGCGCAAGCCCGTGACCAGCGAGAAGCCCATGCGCCCGACGATCGGAAACGTGTCGTGGGTCGTGGCCGCGACCCACACCGGCGGGTGCGGTTTCTGATAGGGCCGCGGCACCACGGTCAGATTGTCGAAGGTGAAGTATTTGCCCGTGTGCGAGAAGCCATCCTGCGTCCACGCCTTGAGAATGACGTCGAGCGATTCCTGGAAGCGCTCGCGGCTCTCGTCGTACCGAATGCCGTAGCCCGAGTAGGCGCGGGGGAAGCCGCTGCGCCCGACGCCGAAATCGAGACGCCCCTGGCTGATCTGGTCGACGGTGGCGGCCTCCTCGGCCGTGCGGATGGGATGGCAGAGCGGAAGCACGCTGACGCCGGTTCCGATCCGGATGCGGGTCGTGCGCGCGGCGATCGCCGCGGCGAGCACGAGGGGCACCGAGGCGATCGACGGAATGCCCGCGCCCATCGGATCAGTCGGTCGCCGGTGGATCGCGAAGTGTCGCTCGGCCAGCCAGACGCCGTCGAGCCCCTGCGTCTCCGCGATCTCGGCGATGGACATCGCTTCGGCAAACGCCTGCTCCTGGGTTCTCCCCTCGCGGTAGTCGCATTCCATCACCAGGCCGACGTGCATGTCCGCCTCCTCCGCGCCGCGCATAGTGTCTCGGCGGTCGCCCGGATTATACGGCTACTCAGGATTCCGAGGACGTGGGTCATCTGCCACGGCCGATGTCCCTCGACGTACACGGCCTCCAGGCGCTCGATATGGCAGCCGATCGCCAGTAGGGCGTCGGACGCGGGCGCTTCCCGGCTTCGCCTTGGCCATCAACGCGCGCGGCACGGGCGGGAACGGCGAAGCCGCCTTGATCGCCTTCACGGCCCCGGCGTCGTAGACGGCGATCCCTGACGACTCCCGCCCCATGACATGCGCCAGTCGGCCGTCCGTGAAGAGTCCGATGTCCACCTCGATGTTGGCGGTCTTGTATTCGCATCGGCAGACCGCCGTGGAGACTGATGGACGCCACCGTGAGCCAGGCAGCGAAAGCCGACAGCGATGGCCGAAGATTCGTCGAGCGCATCGATGACGATCCGGACGATCTAGCAGTTGATCGGAGCCATGAACTGAACATGCCGATCGAGGCGGTATCGAACATCCCTGATTCCCACCAGCGGGGCGCGTCAAGATTCCGTGGAGTAGTGCTAGGCTGAGCCGGGAGGACCGCGCATGACGCCGCGCTTTGCGCCGCTCTTCACGGCTGCACGACTCGCGCTGGTCGCCGTCGCTGCGACGGCCTGCGCGAGCTCGGGCTACCTGACGCCTTCAACGTCGGCGACCACTCTGATGGCCGGTTGGGAGCACCACTTCGCCGTCGATTGGACGGCCGAGCCGGAGCGAGGCGGCGCGCGCCGGATCGTCGGCCACCTGACGGGACTGCAAGGAGAGTGCGCGGAGCCGGTTCGCGTCCTGGCGCAGGCGTTCGATTCGACCGGCGCCCTCGTGGCGCAGCGGATCGGATGGGTGGTCGGCGGCGTCAACGGGTTCCAGCGCGCTTACTTCGAGATTCCCAACCTTCCGGTCGCGGCGCAGTACCGGGTCACCGTGTGGGACTACACCTTCCATCAGAGTCCCGGCTCGGGCTGGATCTAGAACGACGAGCTCGAACGAACGCCTCAGCACGGCTTGACGTAGACACGCGCACGGGAAGGTCCGAGACCCCTCCCGTGCGCGGTGTGCTTCCGAGCCGATCGTTACGGGAGCGAGACGGTCGTGGTGTCGCCGGTCGCGGAGATGTTGAAGGTACCGGCCGCGAGGCTTAGCGCATACGCGTAATTGGACCAACCGGTCGGAGGCGCAACGGTACCGGCCATGAACGGACCGGCATTCTGCCCCTGAGCGTTGACCGTGGCCACCGACAGATCCGCCAGCGCAGGCGGGAGGTTGCCCATGTGGGCCGCGTAGATCGACACCGCCGAGGCGAGGGCCCGGGCGTCGGCCTGGGCCTTGGCGATCCGCGCGCGCGCCTGAACGTTGGCGTAGAGCGGGATGGCGATGGCCGCCAGGATGCCGATGATCGCGACGACGATCATCAGCTCGATGAGGGTGAAGCCTCGCTGGTTCGCGAGCGTGAGGCGCTTCTTCGTCCACCACTGAAACATTAGTTAGAGCCCCCTGACTCAGTCTCGGCTGCTCTGGAGTGAAAGTTTGATCGTTGGTGCTTAGGAGAGCAGCTTTGGTGCCACGCGTCAGCCGAGCGACACCGGAGCCTTCGCGCCCACTTGCGACCCGTCGATTTCCGGGCGGCAGGACGAACCGGTTGGACTCTGGTCACTGTGGCCAGTTCTGTGTCAGATCGAGCTCGCTGCAGTTTCCGGTTCGTCGATCGACGATGCGTCAGTCGCGCTGTTTGCGCAGGATTTTCGGAATCACCGCGCCGTCGACGGTGAGCGCCGGCGCCACGCCGAGGATTTCCATCACCGTGGGCGCGACGTCGATGTTGTGGATCACGTCGAGTTTCCGGAGCTGCTTCAGGCTCGGGCCGGCGGCGTAGAGGATCGCGCTCATCGCGGGCAGCTCGGAGTTGTGGCCGTGGGCGCCATAGAAGTTCGGCACGGAGTAGACGGTGGTGGTCCCGTTGAACGGCGCGTCGCCGAGGCGGGCGACCCCGGGGCTCTGGGAGCCGTCGAAGTTGTAGCCCTCGATCATCAGGGCCACGACGTCACCGGTGTCCTGGCCGATGTTCTCGTTGGTGCAGAAGCCCGGGAAGCCACAGTCGTTCGGCCGCGTCAGGACGTCGCTGAAGAGCCACGCGGCGCCGGGGTTGTAGAACGCGTTCGGATCGATCGCCCCCTGCAGCGCTGCCGCGACCTGCGCCACCAGCCCTGGGTAGTCCGCGGGTGTCACGGTCCCGCCGGCTTCGCGGCCCTGGAGGTTCACGTGGACGTTGGCCGCCGGGCCGGTCGTGCGCAAGCCGAGCAGGTTCACGTTCACGCCGGCGTTCGACAATAGATTTCGCAGGCTCACCGCAGTATGGAAGGGGGCCATCCCGTGGTCCGACACCACGAACACGTCGCGCAGCGGCTCACCGTTCGGGCGTGAGCCGACCGCGTTCAGGATCGCTTCCACGGCGCTGTTCGCCTGCTGGTAGGCGAATTTGAGATAGCCGTCGTAGCGGGCGATCTTGTCCGCGTCCTGGCCGACGGCGCCGGGCGGATTGCCAGGTGTACCGACCGTGGTGGCGTCGAGCGGGTTGGTCGCCTGGCGAGGGTCGGTGAGCGTGAACTGATGCCCGGAGCCATCGGGCTGCTCGAAGTAGAGCATGATGAGATCTGCATCGGGATTCTGGGCGATCGCGCGCAGCGCCACCTGGATCTGATAAGTCGTCCACGTCTCGACCTGATCGCGGTACATCATCTCGAGCTCGAGGTCCGGGAAGCTGCCGAACCCCAGGCTCAGCCGCTCGGGGATGCGGAAGTCGGGCTGCGGCGCCCAGAAGCCGACGGTGTTGTTGATGTCGTCCACCACCGAGAGCACGGGTGCGTTGCGCGGAATGAAGCTCGCCGAGTAGCGCGCGAAGCGCACGGTCGAGAGGTCGGCCGCCAGCCGGCTCACGAAATACGCGGCGCCGACCTTGTTGCCCGAGCCCTCGAAGAAGAACTTCCCCGACGGGCCTCCCACCTTCACGTAGCCGGGGCCCGTGGACGGAAGCGCGAACGGGCCGGGCGCAATGCCGGCGGTGGCTTCGAAGAACACCAGCGTGTCGTAGTTGACGATGTCGTCGTCGGTCGTGTCGAGCGCCGCGGCCTTGATGTCGTAGCGCAGCGTGCGACCCGACGCGTTGGTGGTCCCGCAGGTGGCCGTGGTCGCCGGCGCGCAGAACACGGTCTCGACCGGCGCCGACGTCACCTGGACCGGACTGAACGACACGCGGCCGGCGGCGGCGAGCTGGCCGTTCAAGGTCGCGTCGGCCGCGACGAAGCTCCCGGCGTTCAGCGAGAAGCCCTGCGCGCCCAACCCGCCGAAGGCGCCGAACGGCAGCGTGTAGTCGGTCGTGCGTGCCGGGACTGCGGCCTGCACCAGCGTTCCGGCGATGCTGATGTCGGCGCCGTCGCTGCCCGGCCACGTGGCGGTCACGACCTTCTTCCCGGCCTTTCGCAGCTGCACCCACAAGGGCTCCGCTGTCGGCGTCGTGGTCGCGCCGAGCGGGCTCAGCTGGTAGCCGCCGATCGGCGCGGCGAAGCCACTGATACCGGTGCCGATCGAGGCGGCGACGGGATGGAAGGTGTTCAGGGGAATGTCGTTGTGCGGCGCGGTGGACCCGGTGGCGATCGCGATGTGAGCGACGGCGGTCACCGAGGGTGTGACCGTGACGTTCTGCTCGGCGACGACCCCGTGCGCCTTGAGGCGGCCGAGGCCGGTCTTCTTGTCCAGCACGCCCGTCGCCAGATAGCTCTGGACCAGATCCGACTTGGCGCCGTCGAGGGAGATCACGACGACTTGAGGGTTCGACGCTTTGATCCGGCCCTCGTCGGCCGCCGCGAAGTGGGTGCAGGCGGCGACGGCGATGGCGGCGACGATGGCGGTGACGAGAGCGACGGCGCGTGGTGCGCGGTCCATGGGGTCCTCTCCTGTTCTCGAGGCGGATCAGAGCATGTCACGTTTGCGGGGCTGTGTGCATTACGTGTCTTTCTCGCGAAGTCGGCTCGTGTAGAGTCAGGAGCGATGCCCGGGGGACCGGATGGCACCCGAGGAGCAGGCGAGCATGCGCCGCGCGGAGCACGTCTCGGCGCTCTCCGGCACCGCGACTTCCGGCTCTTCTGGGCCGGCCAGCTGATCTCGCAAATCGGCACGTGGATGCAGAGCGTGGCGCAGGCGTGGCTGGTGCTCGAGATCACGCAGTCTCCGCTCCAGCTCGGCGTCGTCAGCGCGCTGCAGTTCACGCCGATCCTCCTCCTGTCGCCGGTCGGCGGCGCGCTGAGCGATCGGTTCGCGAAGAAACGCGTGTTGCTCATCAGCCAGCTGGCGATGAAGCTCCAGGCGCTGGTGCTGGCCGGGCTCGTCTGGAGCGGCCACGTCCAGTTCTGGCACGTCGCGGTCCTCGCGGCCGTCTACGGGCTCGGCCGCGCGCTCGATATTCCAGCGCGCCAGGCCTACGTGACCGATCTCGTCGGGCGCCCCGACCTGGCGAACGCGGTCGCGCTCAACTCCGTCGTCATGAACGGCGCGCGCATCGTCGGGCCCGCCGTCGCTGGGCTGCTCATCTCGGGGTTCGGTGTCGCGATGGCGTTCCTCCTGAATGGCGCGAGCTTCGTCGTCGTGCTCGCGGTGCTTCTCGCGATCCGCACGGACGGCCAGCCCGATCCCGCCGGACGCATCGGGATCGGGAAGGGGCTCCTCGGCGCGGTGACCTACGCGGCGGAAACTCCGCCCGTCGCGTTCACGCTCGGGTTGATGATCGTGGTGAGCCTGCTGGTCCTCAACTTCAACGTAGTCGTCCCGCTCGTCGCCCGCGACATGCTGAAGCTCGGCGCTCACGGATTCGGCCTGCTCATGTCGGCGCTCGGCGTCGGCGCCGTCGCCGGGGGGTTCGGGATCGCGCTGCTGCGCCGCGACCTGCCGCCGCTCTCGTTCCTCGCCGGCTCGGCGCTGGTCCTCTGCACGGGCCTTCTGGCGCTGGCGACGGCCCACCATTTCGCTACCGCGGCCTTCGTGCTGGCGCTGCTGGGAGGCTGTCAGATCTTCTTCACGACGGGCTGCAACACCACGCTGCAGCTCACCGCGCCCAACGCCCTCCGCGGTCGGGTGATGGGGCTCTACACCGTCACCTTCGCCGGCATGACGCCCTTCGGCTCGCTGCTGGTGGGGACCATCGCCGAGCACCTGGGCGTGCGCGTGGCCTGCGCCGCGGGTGGCGCGGCCGGCCTGCTGGGCGTGGCGGTGATCGTGCTGGTCGCGCACCGCGCGGGCCTCGCGTGGAGACCCGCGCGGGCGACGTGACCTCAGAGATTACTCGAGCTTTAGAAACTACTTGAGCTTCAGGTCCTCGGTGGGGGCCGCGTACGGATAGCCCTGGATGAGGCCGGCGCCGGACACGTCGACGCGCGCGCCGACGCCCCAGATGAAGCCCTGCTGGAAGATCGGCGCGGCGATGACCTGGTCGGCGACCAGCTTCTGGATCTGGTGCAAGAGAACCTCGCGCTGCTTGCGGTCGAGCTCCTTCGCCTGGCGCTGGAACAGATCGTCGATCTCGGGCAGCGAGCCGTACGCGTAGATGCCGTTCTTGGTCACGAACGGCTCGAGGCGGGCCGCCGCGTTCCCGGCGGCGCCCGTCGCGCCGATGAGAAGCCCCTTCAGCTTCTTCTCGTGCCACGAGGTCATGTACGTCGCGCGCTCCATGACCCGGACCCTGCTGCGGATCCCGATGCCTTGCAGATAGCCGCCGACCGTCTCGCCCAGCGACGTGTAGGGCGGCAGCGGCGTCAGGTCGCCGGCATCGAAGCCGTTCGGATAGCCGGCCTCGGTCAGTAGCTGCTTGGCGCGCTTGGGGTCGAGGGCCGGCGGCTCGATGCGCAGTGCGAAGTCGAACTCGGGCGGCACGAAGCCTCCCGTGGGCTTCCCGTACCCCAGCATCTCCGCCTGATTGATCGCCGACCGGTCGATGGCCAGGCTTGCGGCCTGGCGCACGCGCCGGTCGTGCCAGGGCGACTTCGGATCCCACTGGTCGAGGAAGTCCAGCCAGTAGATGCCGTAGAGCAGGGGGGCGACGAGCTTGACGCCGGGCGCGCGACGCAGATCCTCGGCGACCGCGCCGACGAAGAGATAGGCGAGATCGACCTCGCCGGTCTTCACGGCCGCCGCGCGCGTGCTCTCGTCGGGGATGCTACGCATGACGACTCGCTTGACCTGCGGCGCCTTTCGCCAGTACTCGGGGAACGCCTCGAGCACGAGCTCGATCCCGGGGTTGAAGGACACGAACTTGAAGGGTCCGGCGCCTACCGGGGCTTTCTTGAAGCCCTCCTCGCCGACCTTCTCGACGTACTTCTTGGGCACGATCCACGAGGCGCCGGTCGCCGAGGTGCCGTAGAACGCGATGAAGTCCGGCCACGGCTCCTTGAGCACGAAGCGCACGCGGTTCGGGGCGACGACCTGAACCTCCTTCACCCTGTCCTTGAGCAGCTTGGCCGACGCGCCCTTGTAACGCTCGAAGGTGAACTTCACGTCGTCGGCCGTCACCGGATCGCCGTTGTGGAACTTGGCGTTCTTGCGGAGGACGAAGTCGTACGTGAGGCCATCTTTCGATGTCGACCACGACTCCGCCAGGCTCGGCGTGTTGATCGAGCTCGGCATCGGCTTCACGAGCGCGTCGTGCAGGAAGTAGAGCAGCATGAACGGGGTGATGAGCGCCTCGGTATCACCGGGATCGAGCCAGCGCGAGACGAGCGTCACGTGGACGCCGATGTGCAGGGTTCCGGGGTCGGTCGTCGCGAGAGCCGGCGAGCTCGGGGTGAAGAGGACGGCGCCGAGAGCAAGGGCCAGCACGAGGGAGCGGACCGGCATCTCGATATCTCTCCTCAAATGGTCGTCGCGCCGGCCGGCTGGGCGGGCGCCTGGAATTGCATGCTCACGGGCGAGTTGGCTTCGAACGGACTCCACAGGTCGAGCTCCTTGGCGAACTCCCGGAGCGCGGGAAGCACCTCCTCGCCGAGGAGCCGGATGCACTTCTTCGTGTCTTCACTGGAGACGAACCCGTCGGCCGCCCAGAACCCCATGATCGACGGCCGCGTCTCCTCGAGCAGGCGCCGGAGCTTCGGGATGACCGTCTTCGGCGTCCCGGCGACGATCTGCTGGTTCTTGATCTGCTCCTCGAACGCGGCGCCGCGCGGGTTGGAGCGACGCCCGACCGCGTACTCGACGAACGCCGACCGGTAGGACGGCGAGAAGTAGCCCGAAGGGGTGGACCAGACCGGATGCGCCAGACCGGTGAACTCGCCCTGCATCCACATGAACTGCTGCGCGTTCTGCATCGCCTTTTCTTCGGTCTCGGCGACGTGACAGCGCTGGAGATAGCCGCGGTACTCGGGGCCGCCGGCGTAGCCGGTCTCGGCCGCCACGCGGTCGTATTGCTCCCAGATCTTCTTGGTCGCCTCGATCTCGGTGCTGAGCGCGATGTACGGATAGCGCTTGCGCGCGGCCCAGACGATCGTCTCCTTGCTGAGGACACCCGGGATCCAGACGCGGGGGTGCGGCTTCTGGAGCGGCACCGCCCACGGGTTCACCACGCGATGCTGGTAGTGCGTGCCTTCCCAGCGGAACGGCCCCGGCTGGGTCCACGCCTTCACGATGAGGTCGTGCGCTTCCTCGAAGCGCTCGCGGTTGAAGGCCGGGTTCACGCCGGTGGCGAGCTGCTCCTGGCCGCCGCCGCGCACGAAGCCCGAGACGAGGCGGCCGCGCGAGACCATGTCGATCATCGCCAGCTCCTCGGCGAGCCGGACCGGATTCTCGGCGAGCGGTAGCGGGTTGCCGAGCAAAACGATCTTCACGCGCTTCGTCGTGGCCGCCAGGATCGACGCGAAGACGTTGCACTTGGCCTGCATGCAGAACGGTGCGTTGTGGTGCTCGTTCAGCATGATCCCGTCGAAGCCGACATCCTCGGCGAGCCGATAGTGCTCGAGATACTCGTTGTAGAGGCGGCTGCCGGCGACCGGATCGAAGTGCTTGTTCGAGAACATCAACGCGGTGGCGCCGAACTCGCGCCCTTTGTCCGCTGGATAGGCCGACATCGGCTGCTCGGTGAAGTACATGAGGTGCATCGGTCTCTCCTTAGCTCGCGAAGTCAGCGACGAGTCGCGCCAGCTCGTCCGGCTTTTCCATCTCGACGAAGTGCCCGGCACCCTCGACGATCTCGAGGCGCGCCCTGGGCAGGATCTTGGCGAAGCGCTCGCCGCATTCCAGCGGGACGATGCGATCGTCGCGGCCCCACACGACCAGGCTCGGCGCGGCGACACCGCCCAGCAGATGCGGCAGCGTGGGGTTGTACATGTAGGGCTTCCACGCGATGCGGAAGGTCATCTCGCGATTGAGGTCCCACTGCTCCAGGAGCCTGGTCGGGGGCTCGGCGCCGAACACGCGATCGAACGTTCGCTGGTCGGCGAATCCGAGTCGCACGTAGTCGATGTACGAGACCAGCGCCTGGTCGGCGATCTCTCCACGCTCGGGCTTGAGGCCCATGGCCCCGACCAGCACCAGCCGGTGGAACGTGCGCGGCGCCAGCGCGGCCATCTCGGCGGCGATCCACCCGCCGAAGCCCAGGCCGACCACGGAGATCGGCCCGACGGCGCGAGTGGCGGCGAGCTCGCCGAGCATCCACTGGTAGATGGCCGCGACGTCCCGCACGTTGCGGATCCAGTCTCCACGCTCGGCGCCGTCGTACCCGGGGTGCGAGGGCACGAGCACCGTGAACCGGCGGGCCAACGCGTCGTAGAAGGGCAGGGGACGTAGCGATCCGATGTCGTGGTGCAGAATCAGCAGCGGCGGGCCCTGACCGGCGCGGGCCACGGGCGTCGCGAGGCCCGCGATAGGAATCGTTTCGGTGGTCCAGCCGTCGGCGGGCGTGCTCACGGTGGGAGGCGCTCCTCTCGGTCGCCGCGGCTCTGGGCCGTGCGGCTCCCCCGAAGAGTACCTGCTTCCCTCGGGTCCAGGCAACAAACGCTCTGCGGCGAACGGGCGCCGGGTGGACTGACGGGTGGGGTCATCGAGGACCACGCGGCACCCGTGCGCTGGCCCGGGGCGGCTGGGCTCCATCCGGGCGCGCCGCTTCCTCGCTACTTCCCGGTGTTCTGTCGCACGAATCCCTGGACGCGCTTCCAGGCGTCGGCCGACGCGTCGGCGAATTCCGACTGCTTGCGGTCGAAGAAGCTGTGCGGCGCGCCCGGGTAGACCGTGGCGTCGTGCTTGACGCCCGCCTTGGTGCACGCGGCGTTGAATTGATCGACGACGCTCTGCGGAATCCCCGGATCCGCACCGCCAAAAAGCGACAGCACGGGGCACGTGTAGCGCGTGACGGCGTCGATGGGCTTGGGCCGATCCGGCCAGCGCGTGAGCCCGAGCGGCCAGCCGTAGAATCCGATCACGCCGGCGTAGCGCAGCCCGCTGGCCGCCTGCAGATACGACAGCGCCCCACCGAAGCAGAAGCCGACCGAGAAGACCGAGCGGACCTGGCCCCCGGCCGGGCTGCGCAGATACGTGACCGCGGCCGCGATGTCGGCCTGGAGACTATCGGGCTTCGTCAGTGGCACCTGCGCCATGAAGTCGAAGCTGTCGCTCCGGTCTTCGGAGGGCGCCGTCCGCGCGAAGAAGTCGATGGCCACCGAGTCCACGCCGATCTCCGCGAAGCGGTCCGCGAGCTCCTTGTAATAGGGGTGCAGCCCGCGCACGTCAGGGATGACGACCATCCCGGCGCCCGTCGGCGCGCTCGCCCGGGCCGCGTGGGCCATGAAGCGCGTGCCGTCGGCCGACGCGAGCTTGAAGTCCTGGGAGCCGGCCGAGCCTCCCGCGATCGGGCGAATCGGCGGCCGCGAATCGTTGTCAACGCACATACGAGTCCTCCTTTCCGGACTCCGCTGCTATATCAACCCTGTTCTCGCGCGTCAATCTTCACGCTGGTGGCCGGGGAGGAGGTGACCCGACGTGGACGGGGTCGCTGGACCACGCGGCACGCGCGCGCTGCCCCGCTTCGGCTGGGCTCCATCTGGGCGCGCCACTTTCGGATTCCCCTTGGAGGGAACGGGTCCAGTCTGACCCCGCCCACGTCGTGTCACCTCCTCCCCGGATCACCGTGGTGAACTTGACTCCCTCTAGTCGTGGCATCATAGTGCCCGCGAGTCTGGACGCGACTCGTGCGTTGGTTGGTGACGCGAGCATAGGGCGGTGAGGCGAGCGTCGGCAGGCGGCGCGGGCGGAGACGAGGTCGTCACACGGGGAGGATGGCATGAAGGACGGGCTTCGGTTCGTGGACTGCGACATGCACATCATGGAGCCGGTGGATCTGTTCGAGCGGTATCTGGATCCACGGTTCAAGGACCGCGTGACGACGACGATCGGGGCCGACGGCACGTCGCGGCGCGGCACGATCGTGATCGACGGCCTCCCGACGACGCAGGACGCCGAGCTGCAGCAATACCGGAAACGGAGCCGCCCCGGCGGCACCCACAGCTCGCAGCCGCTCTCCGGCTCGCGGCTCGCCGACACCGGCCGGCTCGACTTCGCGATCGAGCGCAAGTACAACGCCGAGGCTCAGGTGATCGGGATGCAAATGGAAGGGGTCGACATCGCGGTGCTCTACCCCACCACCGGTCTGAGCCTCATCGCGCGTGATCACCTGGATCCGCTGCTCTCGCTGGCGCTCTGCCAGGCCTACAACAACTGGATCCACGAGTTCTGCCAGTACAGCCCCGAGCGCCTGAAGTTCGTGGCGATGCTGCCGGTGCACGACGTGCACCTGGCCTGCCGTGAGCTGGTGCGCTGCGTGCGCGAGATGGGCGCCGTCGGTTCCTTCATCCGTCCGAACCTCGTGAACGGGCACTTCTGGCACTCGAACTACTGGGATCCGCTCTACTCCCTCCACGAGGAGCTGAACGTGACGTGGGGGTTCCACGAGGGCACCGGCGCCTGGTACTCGCACATGAACGTGCTCTACGGCGAGAACCGGTTCTACCGCCACGTGGCCAGCCACTGGATCGAGATGCAGCAGGCCCTGATCGCCATGATCATCGGGGGCGTGTTCGAGTTCCATCCGAAGCTCCGCGTGGGCTTCCTCGAGGCCCAGAACTCGTGGGTGCCCGGGCTCCTGTCGCGGATCGAGTGGGACTATCCCCAGTACCGTGACTCCCACGCGCCCTATCTCAGCCTGATGCCGCGGGAGTACTTCCGCCGCAACTGCTGGGCCGCGGTCGAAGGTAGCGAGCCGGAGATCGAGGCGACGGCCGGCCTCATCGGCGCTGATCGGATGTGCATCTCGACGGACTACCCGCACTTCGACTCCAACTTCCCGTACGTGTCCACGAATCTCCTGAAGAACGTCCCGCGAGAGATCGCGGGGCAGATCTTCATGGGCGGCGCCCAGCTCTACGGGTTCACGGAGAACGATTTCCGGAAAGCGGCGGCGGCCGCGGCGGCCGACAAGCTGACGGCGACGCCACCCGGAAACTGACGGCGGCGCCGCTTCGGGCTCGACGGCGCGTGCAGCCCCGCCCCGTCGAGAGTACGATGGTGAAGGTGAGTCGAACTCGCTTCACGGTCGCCGCGCTCTGGCTCGCGATCGTCATGCTCATGGGCACGTCGTACTTCGCGGCGCAGAAGACCGCGATGTTCATCCTGCCCGTCTTGAAGCTCCTGGCGCCCCACGCGTCGATCAGGCAACTCAACGTGATGCACCTCGGCACGCGGAAGGTGGCGCACGTCACCGAGTACGGGATCCTCGCGGTGCTGTGGTTCAAGGCGCTGGTCCTCAGCGCTCGGCGCACGCCGCGCGTGGCGGCCTGGGTCGCGCTGAGCGTGTGTCTCCTGTGCGCGTTCGCCGACGAGGCCCATCAGTCGACGCTCCCCATGCGTTCGGGAAGCGCGCGCGACTTCGTCATCGACTCGCTCGGCGCCGTCGCGGCGCTCATCCTCGTCCAGACGCGGCGAACGCCACCTGATCGCCCGACGCTTCTGGAGACGCCGATCGCCGTCGAGACCGCTGACTGAGCACGACCGCGCGGCGGTCGGGACGCTCCGACCACGCTCAGGCGAGCAGGCCCGCCAAGATCCCCGTCAGGAACACGCCGTCGAACGTGCCGGCCCCGCCGATCGAGACCATGGGCGCGCCGAGCCGCCAGAACTGCCGGAGGTTGAGAAGGTCGGCGCCGATCAGCGTGCCCATCGATCCCGACACGTAGGCCACGGGCGGCGCGCGCCGAAAGGCGAGAACCAGGGCGACGCCGGCCGCGACGATCGGCGGCACCAGCATCGGCACCGCGATCCCGAGGCCGGGCACGACGTACGCGATCTGGTGCACGATCGCCGCGACCACCGCCGTGCCGATCAGCATCGGCCCCAACATTCCCGTGTGCGCCACCAGATAGAGCGAGACCAGAATCGGGATCAGCGCGCCGCCCACGTTGAGCGCGACGACCGTGCGCCCCGGCGCCGCGTAGAGCGGGATGTTCACGTAACTGCCGAGCAGGGAGAGCACCATGACCGCAAACGCGTAGCGCGGATGGACGCCGACCTTGCGGTAGGCGTAGGTCAAGATGCGCATCTCGACCAGGAAGATCAGCAGCCCGAGCAGGATCAGGAGCACGAAGATCAGCGGCAGGCCGGGCGGGTAGGTCATCGGCTGGAGGTGGTCGCGTTGGACCTGATCGGGCGGCGCTCGGCTACATCCCGCCGCCGCCACCGCCCTGACACGACCAGTCGAACGAGAGAACCTGGACGCGGTATCTGGCCGCGGTGGGGACGGACGCGCTGAAGTACACGCGATCCGTCATCGGGAGCTCGCCGGGAATCCACACCGTCGACGACCCGACGACGCTCCCGGAGCCGTCGACGCGCTCGATCCGGAGGCTGACACGCTGGGCCGTCCGGTTGGACGTGTTGTAGACGTAGCCCTCGATCCCCGCCCCTCGTCGATTCTGCGTGGGCTGCCACTCGACTCGGAAATCGCGCTGGAGGCTTTCGGGCGCGTACAGCATCTGCGCTGACGACGGGACGATGCCCACCAGCACCAGCGCCAGCGCGAGACTCGTGGTCGTGGAGCGAGCCGCAATGCGCCGGGTGTTTCCCGCCAGCCTCGTCATGGATTTCCTCCGCGGCGCCCTCTCCGTACAACACCTGATCTCCGTCGTCATGCGCTCGATGATACTCGGTCGTGCTTGGAGATGCGAGAGGTGCGAGAGGGGTCTACACTCGAATCATACGCGTCGAGTGCATCACGCTCGATCGACGCGACGACAACGAAGATCTGAACGACAGAGAAGTCCCGACGGACCATCTAAGGAGGTCACGAATGATTCCGCGACAGATTCCGCGACAGCTGATCTCGGGTGTGCTGGGTCTCTCGTTGCTGGGCCTGGCGGCGGCCGGCTGCGGCACCGCGACGGGCGCGGCGGTCGGTGCGGGTAGCGGTGCCGCCATCGGCGCCGGGACCGGTTACGGGGCAGGGAAGGGTGCGCTGATCGGCCTGGGTGTCGGCGTGGCGGCCGGTGCGGTCTACGACATCACCAAGCACAACAAGTAAAGGAGGGACTCCGATGAATCGCTCACTCATGCTCTCCGGAGTGCTCGCGACGACCATCGCCCTCTCGGCCGGGCTGGCCTTCGGGCAGTCGAAGGCCGCGGACTGCAAGGGCCGCGCGCAGGCGCCGGAGCGGGTCGAAGGTCAGGTCGTGAACGTGGACCAGGACTCGGGCAAGGTGACGATCCGTGAGAAGAACGGCAGCACGCACGAGTTTCAGGCGAACCCGGAGACGCTACACGACATGAAGCCCGGTGATCAGATCGAGGCGAAGCTTCGCGAAGCGCCGAAGTGCTGAGCCGCGCCGTGCGCTAGAATCGCTCGCGTGGCAGCGACGCCTGACGATCCGTGCGGCGCGACGATCGCGGAGCTCCAGGCGGCCATGCAGGACGGGCGCCTGACTTCCGTTCGTCTGACCGAATCGTTTCTGCAGCGCGTCGCGACGTACGACCGCAGCGGCCCGCGGTTCAACGCCGTGCTCGAGGTGAACCCCCAGGCGGGTGAGATCGCCGACGCGCTCGACCGGGAGCGCGCCTCGGGCCGGGTCCGCGGGCCGCTGCACGGCGTTCCCCTCTTCCTCAAGGACAACATCGCCACCGCCGATCACCTGCACACCAGCGCGGGCTCGCTCGCCCTTCGCGACTGCGTCGCCGCCCGCGATGCGTTCCTCGTGACGCGTCTGCGTGAGGCCGGCGCCGTCATCCTCGGCAAGACCAACATGACGGAGTGGGCCAACTTCATGACGACGGGCATGCCCGCCGGCTACAGCTCGCGCGGCGGTCAGGTCATGAACCCGTACGATCCGGTGCTGAGTCCCGGCGGCTCCAGCAGCGGCTCAGCCGTGGCCGTCACGGCCAACCTGTGCACGGTCGCGGTCGGCACCGAGACCTCGGGCTCGATCCTGAGCCCGGCCAATCAGAACTCGATCGTCGGTATCAAGCCGACCCTCGGGTTGATCTCGCGCTCTGGGATCATCCCGATCGCCGCGAGCCAGGACACGGCGGGCTCGTTCGGGCGCACGGTGGCCGACGCGGCGGTGCTCCTGGGCGCGATGACCGGTGTCGATCCGCGGGACCGGGCGACCCGCGCGAGCCGCGCCCATGGTCGCCGCGCCCACGCGGCGGCCCTCGATCCGCCGGGGCTCGAGGGCGCCAGACTGGGCGTGCCGAGGACGCCGTTCTTCGACGCGCTAGGCGCCGCCGATGCTTCGGTGATCCACGCGGCACTGCAGGCGTTGCGCGGCCTCGGCGCCGTTCTCGTCGATCCCGTCGACATCCTCACGGCCCGTGAGGCGGCGGAGTTTCGCTCCAACGTGTTGCTTTACGAGTTCAAGCGGGATCTGAACCGCTACCTGGCTGATCTCGACGGGACATCACCGATTCGGTCCTTGCGTGACGTGATCCGCTACAACGAGGCGCATCCCCGCGAGATGCTGCGCTACGGGCAGGTCCACCTGCTCGCGGCGCAGGCGGCGAGCGGCGTGCGGTCCGCGGCCTACCGTTACAGTCGCGCCGAAGATGTCCGGCTCGCGAAGACCGACGGCGTCGATCCCGTGATGGAGCGCGCCGGGCTCGACGCCCTCATCTTTCCCGGGTGGTCGGGCGCCGCCATCGGCGCCAAGGCGGGCTACCCCAGCGTGATCGTGCCGGCGGGCTACACCGCCGCCGGAGCCCCCGTGGGCCTGACGTATCTCGGCCGCGCGTGGAGCGAGCCCACGCTGATCCGCCTGGCCCGCGCGTTCGAGCGCGGAACCGGTCATCGCCGCCCGCCCCCGAACATCGCCTGAGCGCCGGGGCTCGTGGCGCTCCGCTATAATCCCGCGATATGACACCCGAGGAATGGTTCGAGGCGCTGACCGCCGAGCTGCTCGCCCGGAGCCCGTTCCGGCGCTCCGACTACTTCAAACGATTCGCCGACGGCGCGCTGAGCCGCGAGCAGGTCTGGGGGCACGTCGCCCAGCACTATCTCCTGGTCGCGTGGTTCCCGCGGATCTTCAGCGGCATTCACGCGCGGTGCGACGACCTCGAAGTACGCAAGGACTGCGCGCGCCATCTGCTGGTCGAGGACCTCGGCTACTTCGAGGGCCGGGTGGGGGGGACGCCCGACCACGACGAGATGTTCCGGCGGATCGGCGACGATCTCGGCTACCCGCGCGAGGCCTATGACGCGATCGTCGCCGTCCCCGAGATGGCCGCGATCATCGAGTTCTTCCGCCGCCTGGCCCACGATGTGCCCTGGAGCGCCTCGCTCTGCGCGACGGCGCTCCTGGAAGAGGAGGTCGTGGAGATCGCCCAGACCGTCGGCCGCGCGCTCGTCCAGCACT
>QHSI01000095.1 GCA_003221515.1 Candidatus Rokuibacteriota bacterium | reverse complement strand
CTGCAAGTCCAGCCAGCGCCGCTCGCTCCCTGGAAGGTCACCCCGGGTGGGAGTGAGTCGGTGACGCTGATCGGGGCGGCGGCCGTGCTGGGCCCGGCGTTGCTGACCGTGAGCGTGTAGGTCAGGGCTGCGCCAGCGGTGACCGGGTCGGGCGCATCGGTCTTGGTGATCGAGAGGTCGGCCGAGGCGATGACCGTCGTCGACGCGGTGGCGGTGTTGTTGGATGAGTCGGGGTCAGAGGTCGAGGAGCTCACCGAGGCGGTGTTGGTGATGGTGCCGCCCTCGTTGGGCGCCGTGACGAGGATCGTGATGGGCGGCGCGGCGCCCGGGGGCAGAGTACTGGCCCGGGTGCAGGCGACGCTGGTGTTGGTGCCGCTGCAAGTCCAGCCAGCGCCGCTCGCTCCCTGGAAGGTCACCCCGGGTGGGAGTGAGTCGGTGACGCTGATCGGGGCGGCGGCCGTGCTGGGCCCGGCGTTGCTGACCGTGAGCGTGTAGGTCAGGGCTGCGCCAGCGGCAACCGGGTCGGGCGCATCGGTCTTGGTGATCGAGAGGTCGGCCGAGCCGATGACCGTCGTCGACGCGGTGGCGGTGTTGTTGGATGCGTCGGGATCAGAGGTCGAGGAGCTCACCGAGGCGGTGTTGGTGATGGTGCTGCCCTCGTTGGGCGCCGTGACGAGGATCGTGATGGGCGGCGCGGCGCCCGGGGGCAGAGTACTGGCCCGGGTGCAGGCGACGCTGGTGTTGGTGCCGCTGCAAGTCCAGCCAGCGCCGCTCGCTCCCTGGAAAGTCACCCCGGGTGGGAGTGAGTCGGTGACGCTGATCGGGGCGGCGGCCGTGCTGGGCCCGGCGTTGCTGACCGTGAGCGTGTAGGTCAGGGTTGCGCCAGCGCTGACCGGGTCGGGCGCATCGGTCTTGGCGATCGAGAGATCGGCCGAGGTCGTCGTCACCGTCACCGTCGTCGTCGCGGTGGCGGAGTTGTTGGTGGAGGTGGGGTCGGAGGTCACCGAGCTGCTGACCGTCGCAGTGTTGGAGATGGTGGTGCCGTCCGCCGTGGCTGGGGTGACCTGGACCACGATGGTGAAGCTCGCCGGCGCCCCGCTGGCCAGGGACGACGTGGTGCAGCTGACCGTACCGGTCGTCCCGACAGGCGGCGTCGTGCAAGACCAGCCTGCCGGCGGGGCAACCGACTGGAAGGTTGTCTGCGACGGCAGTGGGTCGCTCATGGTCACAGCGACGGCCGCGTTGGGACCGGCGTTGCCGACGTTAATGCTGTAGGTGAGGGTGCCGCCGGGGGCCACCGGGTCTGGCGAGTCGGTCTTGGTTATCGAAAGATCCGCCCCCCCACCGGCGTAGTTGGCAAAGTAGTCGCGGCTGCCACCTCCGGAGAAGCCTGGCGCGCAGATCGCGCGCGGTGCGACGACCGTGAACGGGTTCGAGCTACTCCAGTTTATGAATGTCGTGCTCTGGTCCGAGCTGGCAGCCGCCTCGAGCCTGACTGACTCCGTGTTGCCCACGCCGCTCGTGTTGCCCGAGCTCGAGTTGACCGCCGTCGCCGTGGCGGTGGAGCTCGGAGCGCCGCTACACGTGGCATTCGAGAAGGCGCTTTTCGTCAGGGTGAATGTCGTTCCGCTTGGCGCCGCAAACGCTTTCACGTTGCCGTCCGTGAACATCGTCTGCGCCGTCCAGCGGGACGCATGTCCGGTGGCCGTGGCGAAGAAGGTGACGCCCTGATCCGAGATCTGGACGATGAACTGCTGATTGATGAACGAGCCAATGACGTCGGCGGTGGCGGTCAGGTTCGTGTCAGGATCACCGCTCGACTCGTGGATGTTGATGCTCACTGTCTCGTTCGGGTGCCAACCCTCCCCCATGATGGCGACCCTGTCGCCGGGCAAATAGTCGCGCTTGTCGGTGCGCAGGGTGGGGTAGAAAAAGACCTCGGACGAAGCGAGCGGGCTCTGAGCGCTGTCGAGGCCGCCGGTCGCGAGGAGGATCCCCGGATAGGGGAGGGCGAAGAAGTTGGCACCGAAGAGCCAACGGGCCGTGGCGGGCGTGTCGACTGGCCGAAACGTGCCGGTCACGGGATCATAGATCTCGGCGGTCGCGACGACCTGACCGCCCCTCGTCCCGCCAGACACCAGCAGCTTCCCGTTGTGAAGCAACTGCACGCCAAGGTGTCCACTTCGCGCCGTGCTCATGAGCGTGGGCAAGAGCGTGAAGCTGTCTGTGGCGGGGTTGTAGACCTCGGCCGTGTCGAGGTCCAGATTTTGTCCGCTCTGGCCGCCGGCCACGAGGACCGTGCCGTCCAGCAACAGGGCTGCGCTCGCCAGTGTCCGGGGCACGTTGAGCGGAGCCCCCGGGCGGATCGTGCCGGCGGCCGGATCGTAGAGCTCTGCCGAATTCAGAGCGCCCAAAGAATTCGAGCCACCCGCAAGCAGCAACCGCCGATCGTTCAGCAGGGTCGCGGTATGGGCCTGGCGCGGAGTCCGCAGCGCGCTGGGTGCGAGCGAGAACGTCCGGGTGGCCGGATCATAGACTTCCAGCGTGGCGAGAGCGTTAGACCCGTCCGTCCCGCCTGCCACGAGCAGGCGGCCATCGTGAAGCTGCGTGGCCGTGTGATGACTCCGCGGCGTCGCCATGGAGCCGACCGCGGTGAACGTGCCCGTGCCAGGATCGAACAACTGGGCGGCGACGACCGGGAGCCCGCCATTGCCTTCCCCGCCCGCGATCAGAACCGAGCCGTCATTGAGCAGGGTCGCGGTGTGGCCCCAGACGGGCGCCGGCAGGCTCGCCGCAAGCTGGGTGTAATGTCCGATGGCCGGGTCGTAGAGCTCGGCCGTCGCGAGCGGCCGGCCCGCGGCGTCCTTGCCGCCCGCGATGAGCACCGTGCCGTTCGCAAGCAGCGTGGCGGTGTGCCCCGCGCGGGCCTGGTTCAAGTCCGCAATCGGCGCCCAGGTCCCGGGCGCCTGAGCCGAGGCTGGCGACGCGAGGCCGAGCGCTAGCGCCAGTAGCCACCACGGGCGTGGGAGGAGACGAGAGAGGGAGGAACGTCGGTTACTCACCGGCCGAAGGGGGAACACACGAGAGCAATCGAATAAATGCGCATAGTGAAACCTCCCTGTGGGCGGCCGCTCTTCTTTTTGAGCTGTCGCCATAGCCCTCAGCTTGCTGTCAATCGAGCATAGGATTGGACGGGCCTGCGCCCACACAAAAATCGGTCGGCCAGGCGGTGGCGGTGACTGAGGGACGCATAGACACCCATGATCGCCGCCATCTTCGCTGCCCTCGACGCTCTTCTACCTTGAATCTAATGCAGAAAACGAGAACGCGATCGTGCCGTCGGCGCGCGTGAGCTTCTTGACCC
>QHSI01000046.1 GCA_003221515.1 Candidatus Rokuibacteriota bacterium | reverse complement strand
TGCGTCAGCCGTAGCGCCCCCGCCAGTCGTTCCACCGGATCTTCACGAGGTCCTCGAGCATCTCGACCGCGTCCGCCGCGAAGCGGACGGTGCTCGGCTCGTCGTCGTACCGATACTGAACCGCCGCCTGCGCGACCGTCAGCCCGTGCTTCTTGGCGAGGTAGAGCAGCTCGACGTCGAAGCCGAAGCCGGCGATGGTGAGCCGCGGGACGATCAGCTCGGCCGCGCGCGCCGTAAGGCCCTTCAGGCCGGCCTGCGTATCGAGAATCCCCGGCAACAAGAGGAGCCGCACGATGCGGTTGAACACCCGGCTCATCACGTGCCGCGTGTACAGGTAATGGAAGAACGACGGACTCATGAGGTAGCGCGACTCGGGGAGCACGCGGCAGGCGATGGCCACGTCGCTCCCTGTCTCGAGCCGGTGCACGATGTGTGCAATTTCGTCGAGCGGATACGCCAGATCGGCGTCCGTGAAGACCCGGTAGCGCCCTCGGGCGGCGAGCATCCCCCGGGCGACCGAAAAGCCTTTGCCCCGGTTCGCCTCGTTCCGGAGCACGGTCACCTCCGCGGCGTCGCGACCGAAGTCCGCGAGCAGGCGGGCGGCGGCGGGCTCGCTGGCGTCGTCGACCAGGACCAGCTCGGTGGGGTGGCCCTGAGCGCACGCGAACGCCCGCAGCGCCGCGAGGTGCGCCGGGAGCCGATCCGCCCCGTTGCGCACCGGTACGACGATCGATAGGTAGATGGCGCGATCAGCCACGCGACCAAAGCTACGGCGCTCGACGCCGCGCACCAGCTGCTGTAGCTTTCGCGGCCCGCGATTCTCGAGGCGCACCGTGACCGAAGCGTCCGGAACCATCCAGCACGTCTCCGATACCGCGCGCTGGGTCGCATTGTATCGGGCGATGGAGTCCGAGCGGCCGGACGCTTTGTTCCACGACCCTTACGCGCGGCGGCTGGCCGGGGCGCGCGGCGAGCAGATTCTCGCGTCCCTGCCCAAGGGCCGGACGTGGGCGTGGGCGATGATCGTGCGGACGGCGGTGATGGACGAGCTGATCCTGCGAGCCGTCGCGCGCGACGGCGTCGGAACGGTGCTGAACCTCGCCGCCGGTTTGGACACGCGACCGTACCGCCTGCCGCTCGCTCCCTCGCTCCGTTGGATCGACGTAGACTTCCCCGACGTGATCGCCTATAAGAAGGAGCAGCTGGCGGGCGAGCGGCCGGCGTGTGCGCTCGAACAGGTCGGCGTCGATCTCACGGATCCGGCGCGCCGGCGCGCGCTGTTCGCGCAGATCGGCGTGGGGGCGCGGCAGGTGTTGGTGGTGAGCGAGGGCCTGCTCATCTACCTCACAGGCGAGCAGGTTGGCGCGCTGGCGAGCGATCTCGCTGCACAGGCGTCCTTCGGATGGTGGCTGATCGACCTCGCCTCGCCCGGGCTGCTAAGAATGATGGCACGGACGTGGGGTCGCGCCGTCGCCGACAACGCGCCGTTCCGGTTCGCCCCTCCCGAAGGGACCCAGTTCTTCGAGCCGTTCGGCTGGCGCGAGGCGGAGTTCCGCTCGACCTGGGAGGAATCGCTGCGGCTCAAACGGACGATGCGCCTCGCCTGGCTGTGGGGCCTGCTCGGCCGGTTATACCCGAAACGCAAGCGGGAAGAGTTCCGTCGCTTCTCCGGCATCGTGCTGCTGGGACGCCGCTGACCAATCGAAAGGAAACCAAACCATGCGACCCCGTCTGCTCGTTGTCAGCTTCGCAGCGTGCACCGCCTGCGCCAGGCCGGCGCCTCAGGCCGCCGCGCCGAACCTCGTCACGATCACCGCCACCGACTACGCGTTCGGCGCGCCGGACACCATCCCCGCCGGGCTCACTACGCTGCGTCTCGTCAACCAAGGCAAGGAGCTCCACCACGCCTCGCTCGTCCGGCTCGGCAACGGCAAGACCATCGCCGACTTCCAAGCCGGGCTGCAGGCTGCGATGACGCAGCACACCCCCCCGCCGCCGTGGATTGCTTTCGCCGGCGGGCCCAACGCCGTGACCGTCGGTGACACCGCCTGGGCGACTCAGACGCTCGAACCCGGGTCGTACGTGCTGGTCTGCTGGATCCCGAGCGCGGACGGGGCGACACACATCATGAAGGGCATGCTGCGGCCCATCGCCGTCGTGGGGCCGGGAGGGGCGGCCGTACCCGAGCCGCCCGCCGACGTCGTGGTGAAGCTCACCGACTACGACTTCCAGTTCTCCCAGCCGCTCACGGCTGGCAGCCACACCATTCGGGTCGAAAGCGCCGGCCTCCAGGCCCACGAGATCGTGATCACGGCGCTCACGCCGGGAAAGACGCTGCAGGACTTCATCGCCTGGGAGCAGGGCGGTGAGAAAGGCCCATTGCCCACCGGCGTGTGGCTGGGTGGTGTGACGGCGCTCGAAGCAGGAGGGCACGCCCAGTTCACCGCGACCCTCGCGCCCGGGAACTATCTAATCCTGTGCTTCTGGCCCGACGCGAAGGACGGCAAGCCGCACCTGATGCACGGGATGGGGAAGCAGATCACTGTGAGCTAAGTCCGTAGGGTACGGCCGGGGTCTCCCTCCGCGACAAGAATACGCAGTCGCTGCGGGAGACCTCGGCCATACCCTACCAGCTAGTTCAGCAGATACCGCAGCCCGATTTGCATCTGCCAGCGCGACAGCAGACTCGCGTCGTCGATGAACGTCTGCGACGGGCCGGTAAAGTTGAACACCGGCGCCCCATTCGAATCGAACCGCACGAGTTTGAGTGGGGACGTAGCGGCGGCGCTGGCCACCTTGCGGACGCCCCACGACGAATTCAGCAGATGCCCTACGTTCAGGATGTCGAGACTGAGCTCGAACCCGTGACGTTGCGCGCCGCTTTGAATGGCGAATTCCTGGAGAATCCGTAGATCCACGTCGTTGTACCAGGGATTCGGCTCCCCGAACCGGTCCGCGATCTGACCGCGGTGCGAGTTCAGATAGCCGTCCTGATTGATGAAAACGTTCAGTTGATTCCACTGCTCTTGCGGCGACACGATAGTGCCGCTGGGAAGAGTGTCCGGAGCGAACTGGATCTCGCTCTGGCTCCGCGGGATGTAGATCAGGTCGTTGCCGGCCTGGCCGTCCCCGTTGACGTCACCCGAGTAGATGAACGAGTAGCGGTTCCCTCCGGCGCCCGCGAAGCGGTTTCCCTGCGCCACTTCCAGGAACAGCCCGATGCGGGTCTTGAGGGTCGGCGACCACGACTTGGTGTACGTGGCAGACCCGACGATGCGGTGCCGCGCCCCGAACTCCGAGTAGCCGAGCTCGGGGTTGTTGGGATCACCCTTCACGGGCTCGTTCTGCCACAGGACACTGGCGATCTCCGTGGACTTGAGGTTGTTCTTCGCGTCGGTGAAGCTGTACGCGAGGGTCGCCCCCAGGCCAAACGGGAAATTCTTGCGCAGCTGCGCCGTGAGATTGAGCGAATGCCCGGCGCTGGTGTTGTCGAGCACGTAGATCCCGGCGCCGCCGAGTGTCGTCGGATTCAGGCTGTTGTTGCCTGCCCCTCCGAAGAACGGACGCCCGTCGGGCGCGGGGAGAGTGCGCACCGGCGCCACGAGGTCGGCGTTGCGCATGACGATCGCGTGGATGTCCTTCCCGTAGATCACTTCCAGGGTGCCCAGCAGGCCGCCGCCGAGCTCCTGATCGATGGCCAAGTCCGTCGTCCACACTTGCGGCCACTTGAAGTTCGGCGCGACCGCGTTCACGTCGAACGACTGGGCCAGCGTGGAGGAGTCCTTGGCGGGGCCCTGAGGGCGCAACGGCCCCCCGGACGCGGGGTTGTTCTGGTTATACAGGTTCGGGTTGGCGCCCGGGTTGGAGATCACGTTCCCGATCCACACGAACGGCACGCGGCCCGTGAAGATGCCGGTACCGCCCCGCACCTGCGTGTGCCGGTCGCCGACAACGTTCCAATTGAACCCGACGCGCGGAGCGAATAACGGCTTGGCGCCGGGCAGCTTGCTCTGATCGACGGTTTCCGGTTGGCGATTCTGATCGAGCGCCGTCAACGACCGCGAGAACGCGTTGTCCACGGGAGTGGTGGAGTAGATCGGGAAATCGACCCGCAGCCCGTAGGTGAGGTTGAGCCGGTCCGACGCGGGGTACTCGTCCTGGGCGTAAAAGCCCACCTGCCCCACGGACATGTCCTCGCCCTTGTACGGTCCGGTTCCGATCAGCGCCCGGAAGTTCTTCCGGTTGGGATTGGTCGGATCGGTGGCGTTGAAGAAGTCGCTCAGCGACGAGAAGGTACTGCCGGGGGGAATCGTGTAGGGGAGGAAAAAGACCCCGTCCCGGAAGATGTTGAACGAGTTGAAGAACGAGAACGACTCGAAATTCGCCCCGACGGTGAATACGTGTTTCCCCTGGAACAGGCTCACGTTGTCGGTGAACTGCCACACATCCTGATCCAGGATGTTGTGGATCGAGAACGGCTCGTGGCCAACCGTCGTGTACGTGCAGCACCCTTGGCCGATCTCGATCGTCGGGAAATCCTCGCTGAACGGCTGGCGGAAGTCCCGGAACCGGTTGTAGCTGGCGAAGAAGCGGTTCGCCAAGCCGCGCGTTCGGCTGTTGAGCTCCAGCGCGAACGAATTCAGGTGGTTGTTGATCGCGTAGCCCGACTTGTAAAACGGCAGGCTGCTCTCGTTCGGGCCCCGGCCGGTGTTGTTGAAGCTCAGCACGAAGGGGTGCGGCGGCAGATCGCGCTTCGCCTTCAGGTAGTCCCAACGGAACGACAGCGTGTTGCTCGCGTTGACGTTCCAGTCCAGCTTCGCGATGAACTTGTCGTTGTCGGTGTGGTGCAGGTACCCCTGATACGGTCCCGGATCGTAGTTGTACGCACTCATCATGCGCCGGCGGATCGAGTCCATGATGGCGGCGTCCACGCGCGAGATCCCGAACCCGGACGACCCGTTGCTCGACGCCACGAAGTCGGAACCGGGGTTGTCCGACCGCACGATCTCTCCGTTCACGAAGAAGAACAGCTTGTCGTGCACCAGCGGCCCGCCGAGCGAGCCACCGGCCTGGATGAAGCTCAGGTTGGGGTTGGCAACGACCGGCTGCCCCCGCACCGTGTTGCCGAGCAAGTCCTGATTGCGGCCGAACGTGTAGGCGGAGCCGTGGAACTCGTTCGTGCCGCTCTTGGTGACGGTGTTGACGTTGGCGCCGGTGAACCCGCCCTGGCGCACGTCGAACGGGGCGACCGAGACCTGCACCTGCGCGACCGCGTCGTAAGGCACGGGCTCTGCATCGGTTTGGCCGCCGGGCGCCGGGTCGTCCAGGCCGAACGGGTTGTTGAAGTACGACCCGTCCAGCGAGATGTTGTTGTACAGCCAGTTTCTACCCGAGAAGCTGTAGTTGCCGTCGTTGCGCGGGTCCACGCGGATCAGGTCGCGCGTGCTGCGCTTGACCGAGGGCAACAGGGCGACCTTCTCCGGATCGATGAAGGTCGCCGCCCCTGTCCGCCCGGGGTTGAGCACCGGGTCGCGCTGTCCGGCCGCTTCGACGGCTTCCAGCTCGATCGCTTGAGGCTCGAGCGCAAAATCGACGCGCAGGTCCTGCCCCAGGCTCAGGAACACGCCTTCCTGGGCGTGAGACTTGTAGCCGATGCGCGTGGCCGTCACCCGATACGGCCCGCCGACTCGCATATTCGGCACATTGTACGCCCCACCGGCCCGCGTCACGGCCCGGTATTGCGTGCCGCTGGGGACGTGCACCGCCACGATCGTCGCGTCGGCGAGAGGAGTTCCGTCCTGCGCGGCCACGACGCCGCTCATCGCCGCCGTCGTCACGCCTTGCGCGGACAGCACCGCCGGGACGCCCAGCAACGCGAACGGCACCAGCACGCGCCCGAACCGGAGCAACAGACTGGTGGGCTTCACGCAATCCTCCCTTGCAGCGGATGATGGAACAGCGGCTTCAACACATGCTTGGTCCGACACCGGCAGGAGGTTCACAAGGGCGCGGCAGAATTAGCACCGGAATGGGAGGCACGCAAGGAGATGCGAAGGGCGGGAAGGGTCGGGTCGGTATTGACGGCTACCGCCCGGTACCATCCATTACCGCCCATTACCGCCGATGCAGAATCCCGACATCGCCCGCGTGTTCGACGAGGTCGCCGATCTCCTCGAAATCCAGGACGCCAACCCCTTCCGGGTGCGCGCCTACCGCAACGCCGCCCGCACGATCCGCGACTTCCCCGAGCCGATCGCGGAGCTGGTGCGGGTGGGCGCCAAGGACTTGACCGAGATCTCTGGCATCGGCGCGGACCTCGCCGAAAAAATCACCGCTATCGTGACCACCGGCGAGCTGCCGCTCCGCAAGCAGCTCGCCGCCAAGCTCCCCCCGGGGCTGCTCGACCTGTTGCGCATTCCCGGTCTCGGGCCCAAGCGCGTGAAGCTGCTCCACAAGAAGTTGAAGGTGAAATCGGCGACGGACCTGGCCGCCGCACTCGCCACGCACCGGATCCAGAAGCTCAAGGGCTTCGGGCCCAAGATCGAGGAGAAGATCCGCACGGGGCTCGGCGTCGCTGAGCAAAGTGAGCGGCGCTTGCTGCTGCACGAAGCCGAGACGGCGGCCAATGCGATCGTCGCGTACTTGAGGGCGAGCGGCGGGATCTCGCAAATCGAGGTCGCCGGAAGCTACCGGCGGCGGCGCGAGACGATCGGAGACCTGGACATCCTCGTCACGTCCGGCGACAGCCCGAAGGTGATGGAGCGCTTCGTCTCCTATGGCGAGGTCGCCGAAGTGGTCTCGCAGGGTGAAACGCGGTCCAGCGTGAAGCTGCAGAGTGGGCTCCAGGTCGACCTGCGAGCCGTCGAGCCCGCAGCCTACGGCGCGGCGCTGCAGTACTTCACCGGGTCGAAGGCGCACAACGTCGAGCTGCGCAAGATCGCTCAGGAGCAAGGGTACAAGCTCAACGAGTACGGCCTGTTCAAGGGCACCCGCCGCGTGGCCGGCAAGACCGAGGCGGAGATCTACGCCAGGCTCGGCCTCGACTGGATGCCACCCGAGCTGCGCGAAGCACGCGGCGAGATCGCCCTCGCCCGCGAGCACCGGCTCCCCCGGCTCGTCGAGCTCGCGGACCTCCGCGGCGACCTCCAGATGCACACGAGCGAGACCGACGGCAAGGGGACGATCGACGAGATGGCCGAAGCGGCGCGAACCCTCAAGTACGAATACATCGCCATCACCGACCACTCGAAGCGCGTGACGATGGCGCGCGGGCTCGACGCGAAGCGCCTCCGGCAGCAGTGGCAGGCGATCGACCGGTGGAACGCGAGCGCGCACGGCTTTACGATCCTGAAGAGCGTGGAGCTCGATATCTTGGAAAACGGCAAGCTCGATCTTCCCGACGACGTGCTCGCCGAGGCGGACTACGTCGTGGCGACCATCCATTATGGGCTCAATCAGACGGAGCGGGAATTGACGGGCCGCCTGGTGAGCGCGGCACAGCACCGCTGGATCGACGCGATCGGGCACCCCACCGGTCGGCTGCTCGGCAAGCGGCAGCCCTACCCGCTCGATTTCGACCAGCTCGCCCGCGCCGCGGCCGCCGCGGGGTGCTTGCTCGAGCTGAACGGACACCCCGAGCGGATGGATCTCCCGGACACGCTCGCCGCTGCAGCGAAGCAGCACGGCGTCCGCTTCGTGCTGTCGACCGACAGCCACCAGCCGAACAACCTGCCGTTCATGAAGTACGCCGTGGATCTGGCGCGGCGGGCGTGGCTCGAGTCGGGCGACATCGCGAACACGCGCCCGCTGGCGGAATTTCGGAAGGCGCTTAAACGCGCGAGAGAAAGTCGGTAGACAGCAGCAGCTGAATCACCGGCGCGAAGCTCTTCCGGTGATGGGCAGTGAAGCCGTAGTCCGCGAGCGCACTCAAATGCTCCGGCGTGCCGTACCCCTTGTTGCTCGCCCAGGCGTACAGCGGGTGTCGCACGGCGAGCCGCTCCAT
>QHSI01000150.1 GCA_003221515.1 Candidatus Rokuibacteriota bacterium | reverse complement strand
CCAGCTGGTACGACTTCGCGCGCGCCACGCTCGAGCGCGCGGGGGTGCGGGCGGATCTCACACCAGTGACCGCCGAGGAATTCGGCGCGCGAGCTCGCCGGCCGGCCTACTCGGTGCTCGGCCACGCGAACCTCGCCGCGCTCGGCGAGGACGACCTGCGCCCTTGGGACGCGGCGCTCGCCGCCTACCTCGCCGAGCGACCGTCGTCCGGCTAGCGCGCGGTCGCCGCGAGCGGCGCCGTCGTCACGCGAGGCTTGCGCGGGCGCGCGCGATCCGCCGCTCCAGCGCCGGATGCGAGTAGAACACGAGCTCCCGCAAGCGGCTGGGGCTCGGCTCGGCGAGGTTGAGCCGGCCCAGCCGCTCCATCGCGGCGATGAACGCCGGCGCGTCGCCGGTCGTGACCAGCGCGAAGTCGTCGGCCCGCCGCTCGAGCCAGCGCGAGAACCCGTTGGCGAGCGGAAGCCGGACGAGGGTCAGCGCCACCAGGACGAGCGCGAGCCACGGCAGCCCGGCGGGGTCGGCGCGGCCGTCGAGGCCGAACAACGGTACCCCAGCGTCGAGGGCGAGCGCGGCCAGCCAGAACGTGACGAGCCTCACGGCACCATTGACCAGCAGGCCGCGGCGCACGTCGCCGTGGACGTGGTGCCCGAGCTCGTGGGCGAGCACCGATTCGATCTCCTCCGGCGGAAAGTCGGAGAGCAACGTGTCGAAGAGCACGATCCGACGCGTCCGGCCCAGTCCCACGACCGCGGCGTTCGCGGTGCGGCTCTTCCGCGACTGGTCGGCGACGAACACGCCGATCGCCTCGACGCCGGCGCGGCGCGCAACCGCCAGCAGTCGCTCACCGAGTCGCGCATCGGCGAGCGGCGTCAGGCGATAGAAGAGCGGCGCGATCCACATCGGTAGCACGGCGGCCAGCGCCACTTGCGCGACGAAGAACACCGCCGACGTCCAGAGCCACCAGAGCGGCGTGAGCGCGAGCAGCGCGTACACCATCTCGATCGCGGCCAGGCCGAGCGCGCTCCCGATCAGCGCGGCCTTGACGCGGTCCATGAGCCACCCACCGAGCGGCTGATGGAGGAGGCCGAAGCGCTTCGGAAGCCAGTAGCCGCGGATCAGGCCCAGCGGAAACGTGAGCGCCGTGTGAACGCCGACGAGCACGACCGTAACGAGCCCGACCTGTGCCCAGCGCGACTCCGCGGCGCCCGCCGACCACCGAGCGAACACGCGGCCCTCGGGCGTGAACAGCAGCGCGAGGAGATACGCCGCGGAGACGACGAAGCCGAGGAGCGACAGGCGGCGCTGGAGCCGATGATAGCGGGCCGCGTCGGCCATGGGGCATTGTACCCACGCGCGTCTCGCCCCTCCGGGGTACAATCATCGGAATTCAGCGGGATAAAAAGGGAGCCATCATGTTCGAGTCCGTCGAGGAGGTCCAGCAGCGGTTCAGGCACGCGCGCTACATCGCGAGCCGTCGCGTGTCCACGGTCGTGTTCCTGGCCGCGCGCATGGGCCGTCCGGTGCTCATCGAGGGGCCGGCCGGCGTCGGCAAGACGGAGCTGGCCAAGACGCTGTCCGAGATCACCGGCCGGCCGCTCATCCGGCTGCAGTGCTACGAGGGACTCGACGAGGGCAAGGCACTCTACGAGTGGAAGTACGCCAAGCAGCTCCTGTACACGCAGCTCCTCCGCGAGCGTATCGGCGAGCTGATCGCCGACTCGCCGTCGCTGCCGGACGCGGTCGCGAAGATCGCCGGCCAGGAAGACGCGTTCTTCTCGTTCCGGTTCCTGTCGCCGCGCCCGCTCCTCTCGGCGATCCAGGCCGAGCAGCCGGTGGTCCTGCTCGTCGACGAGATCGACAAGGCAGAGCCCGAGTTCGAGGCGTTCCTGCTCGAGGTCCTCTCCGACTTCCAGGTCTCCGTGCCGGAGCTGGGGACGCTGGTGGCCAAGCACATCCCCCTCGTCGTCCTCACGTCGAACAACGCCCGCGAGCTCTCCGACGGGCTCAAGCGGCGGTGTCTGCACCTGTTCATCGACTTTCCGTCTCCGGCCGACGAGCTCGAGATCATCCGGCTCAAGGTTCCGGAAATTCCGGAGCGGCTGGCGAAGTCGGTGGTGTCCGCGGTACAGAAGATCCGCGCGCTGGATCTCCGGAAGCTGCCGTCGGTCTCCGAGTCGCTCGACTGGGCCCGCTCGCTGGTGATCCTGAACGCCCGAGAGCTAGACGCGGCGCTCGTGGAGTCCACGCTGACGATGCTGGTCAAGCACGAGAAGGACCTCGAGCGGGTGAAGGGCTCCCTCGACAAGGTCCTGGCGGAGTAGCCCCTGGACCAGCGAATCCTCGAGTTCATCGGCGACCTCCGCCGCGCCGAGATCCGCATCTCGCCCTCGGAGGCGCTCGACGCGCTGGCCGCGAGCGCGGAGGTCGGCCTCTCCGACCGCGAGACGTTCAAGTCGACGCTCGCCGCGACGCTGATCAAGGAGTACCGGGACCACCCGACCTTCGACCGGCTCTTCAACCTGTACTTCCTGGATCTGGAGGCGCTCGGCGAGGGCCTCAAGAAGGCGCTCGGCCCCGAGGACCCGCGGGTGAAGGACATGCTCGATCAGCTCCTGGACGAGGAGGGGCTGGAGCTCGACGCGCTCACCGAGCTGCTCATGCGCGGCGAAGGCAGCCAGATGGAGATGGCCATCCGCTCGGGCGGCCAGAACGCCGGGCTCGAGCGGCTCATGTACTTCCTGCAGGTCGGCTTCTTCTCGCGCCGCATCGCCGACAACTTCGACTGGTCGGCCATCGAGGGCGATCTCGAGCGGATCATGAAGGCGCTGGAGCAGCGCGGCCTCGACCCGGGGCAGCTCGCGCGGATCCGCAACTACCTCGAGCTGCGGCTCGAGGCGTTCAAGCGGATGATCCGCCAGCACGTCGAGCGCGAGCTGGAGCGCCGGGCGTATCGCCAGGGCGAGAAGCTCACCCGCGAGGTGCTGGCCGACAAGCCGCTCTTCGCGCTGACGCCCGACGAGATCTCGCAGATGAAGAACGTGGTCGCGCGCCTGGCGCGGAAGATCAAGGACGCGCTGGCGCTGCGCCAGCGCCAGGAGCACAAGGGCCGGCTCGACTCGCGGCGCACCACGCGGAAGAGCCTCCAGTACGGCGGGATCCCGATGGAGATTTTCCTCAAGCGCCGGCACCGCGAGAAGCCGAAGCTGATCACGATCTGCGACGTGTCCGACTCGGTCCGCAACGCCTCGCGCTTCATGCTGCAGCTGGTCTGGAGCCTCCAGGAATGCTTCAGCCGGGTCCGCTCGTACGTGTTCGTGTCGGAGATCGCGGAGGTCACGCAGGCCTTCAATACGTATCCGGTCGAGCGCGCGATCGAGTGGGCCCTGAAGGGTGCGCCGGTGGATTACCACTGCCGGTCGGACTTTGGATTTGCTTTCAGCCGGTTCTCGAAGACCGAGCTCGACTCCCTCGATCGCAAGACGACGATCCTGGTCCTGGGCGACGCGCGCAACAACTACAACGACCCCCAGGCGTGGGCGCTGCGGCTCATCCGCGAGCGCGTGAAGGGCATTCGGCCAGCTCGGGGAGGTGGTTGATAACCTCGTCCACCACTGGTGGCGTCGGGGCCGCTAGTCCGCTAGGGCGCCGGTAAGGGCCCATCTGCTTCGTTGCCGCCCTCGGCCGCGCGCTCGACGTACTCGAAGTACGCCTCGCGCGGGGCCTCCGGGCGTCGCCTCGCATCTGGACCCTTCTCGGCGCCCTGCTCGGCGCGTGTCGGTGCCCGCGAAATTCGCTGGGTGGACTCGAGATTTTTCTGGGCGATCTTCTCGACGTGTCTTTCGTGAGGCGAAGCGCTTCACATCGACGAGCGAGGATCGGTGCGTGGGCGGTTTTGGGCCGGGGGAGTGTAGGTTCGAAATAGGTGGAAATCGCCAGCGGTGAATTTCCGGTCGAATTTTCGGAAGCTGACGAAATTCGTTAGTCGCTGCCGTTCCGTCACGCCGTTCTGACTCACGCTCGCGGCGAACTTCGCGCCAACACCCCGAAGCGGTGTTCGTTCTCAGCGCTGGCATCGACGCTGCACTCTCCCAGGACCATGAAGACTAAAGGCCCGCTCCTCAAGCGATTTTCCGGAACGAAGCGGCTTTCCGGAATTCTCGTCGGTCTGCTCGCGCTCTCGCTGGTCGCGGTGCCGGCCGCGATAGGAGCGCCTTTCGCGTATATCGCCAACATGGGTGACCGCACCGTCTCGGTCATCGACGCTGCCACCAACACCGTCGTCGTGACCGTGAACGTCGGCCGCCAGCCGTACGGCGTGGCGGTGAATTCGGCTGGCACGCGCGCGTACGTCGCCAACTTCGGCGACGGCAGCCTCTCGGTGATCGAGACCACGTCCAACACCGTCGTCGCGACCGTACCGCTTCCCGGTTCGCCGAGCGGGGTGGCGGCGAACTCGGCCGGCACACGCGTCTACGCGATCCTCGGCGACGCCGTCTCGGTGGTCAACGCCACCACGAACATGGTGCTGACGTCGGTGACCGTCGGCTTCGCCCCCTTCGGCGTCGCGGTGAGTCCCTCGGGAGCGCGCGTCTACGTCGCCAACGGTGACGGCACGGTGTCGGTAATCAACGGGACGACGAACGCGGTGGTGGCGACGGTCATGGCGGGCGCCATGGACGATACCCTGAACGGCATCGCGGTGAGCCCGTCGGGCGCCCTGGTCTATGTCGCCAACGCCAGCGGCCAGCGCCTGTACACGATCCACGCTCAGACGAACCAGGTCCTGGGCAGCGTGCAAGTCGGTGGCAATCCCGTGGGCGTCGCCACCGATCCCAGCGGCGCCCGTGTCTTCGTGGCCAACGCGGCCACCCGAAACGTGTCGGTGGTCGACGCGGCGACGAACGCCGTTGTCAGCACCGTGGGAGTCGGAGTCAATCCGGTTGTCTTCGGGGTGTTCGCGGGCGGCGCGCCGTCGGCGCCGTCGTCGTCGTGCGACGATCAGCTCGCCGAGCTCCAGGCGCAGCTCAACACCGCGAACGGGACGATCACGTCCCTGACGAATCAGAACAACGCGCTCCAGAGCCAGGTCACGAGCCTGACGAATCAGAACAACGCGCTCCAGGGCCAGGTCACGAGCCTCACGGGGCAGTTGAATACGGCGAACGCGAGCATCGCGAGCCTGACCGGGCAGGTCAGCATCCTGCAGGGCCAAGTCTCGACCCTCCAGAACCAGCTGAACGCAGCCAATACGACGATCGCGAACCTGACCGCGGAGAACAAGGCGCTGCGGGATCAGGTCGCGCCGCTCCAGCAGCAGGTCGACGCCTTGAAGGCCGAGGTCGCCAGCTTGAAGAGTTCGCTGGCCGCGGCCGACACGACCATCGACTCGTTCGTCAAGCGGCTGTTCAAGGGGGCGACGGACCTCAACGTGGCGCTGGCCGCGCGTGACGAAGCGCAGCAGCAGCTGACGCTCGCGCTCGCCAAGGCGGGGACCAAGGACTGGCGCGTGAAGCGGGCCCAGTCCGAGTTCAACAACGGCCTGAGCTACCTCGCCAAGGGCCGTTACGGGTTGGCCGTGCACGAGTTCCAGGAAGCGTTCGAGATCGCCCGCCGCGTCCTTCGCTAGGCGCGGCGCGTCCGCCGAGGGGGTCGGCGTGTGTTAGCCTTCAGGCATGACGCACGCCGACCCCGCTTCGCTCGTCCGCTCAGGCGAGCCGCGCGCCTCGCGCGGATCGTCGCGACGACTGGCGGCGATCGTCACGGCGACGCTCCTGCTGCCGATCGCCCTCACTCCTCGCGTCGCCGCCCAGCCCGATTGCATCACGGTCGATGATTTCGCCAAGTCGAAGGTCGGCCAGTTTCCGTCCGACTGGAAGCCCCGCAAGGACGCCGGCAAGGACGTCTACCGCGTGATGGAGGAGGGAGGCCTTCGCTTCCTGCGGGCGACGTCGCGCGAGTTGGGCATCCAGGCCGCCAGACAGTTCGAGTGGGACCTCGACGCGTATCCGGTGCTCACGTGGTCGTGGCGGCCGCTGGAGTTCCCCAAGGGCGGCGACGAGCGCGAGTCGAAGACCAACGACAGCGTCCTGGCCGTCTACCTGCTCGTGCCCTACTCCCGCATCACCGGGCCCAGGGCGGTCAAGTACGTGTGGAGCGAGAAGGTCGCGGTCGGCACCCGCCTCAACTCCAACATGAGCCTCACCCAGGTCCGCGTGCTGCGCTCGGGCGCGCCCGAGAAGAAGGGCGAATGGGTGGAGGAGCGCGTCGCCGCGCGCGACGACTTCAAGAAATACTTCGACGTCGCCGCCGATCTGATCATCATGGCGTTCGCGCGGCTCGAGGAGCTTCAGTCGATCGACGTCATTCCGTAGCGCGGGGCGGCGTCGTCCTGTCACAATGCCGAGTGGCCCGCGTGTCCGGCACCCGGGCCGACTGGGGGTGCCCTTCCGTGGCGCCGGACTACGACTTCGAGCTCGTGTCGATCGGCAGCGGCCCCGCCGGCCAGCGCGCCGCGGTGCAGGCCGCCAAGCTCGGCCGCCGGGCCGCGGTGGTCGAGAAGCGTCGCTGCGTGGGCGGCGTGTGCATCGACACCGGCACGATCCCCAGCAAGACCCTCCGCGAGGCCATCCTCGCGCACGCCGGCGTCGGTGGGCGCGCCGAGCGGCCGCCGTGGGCGCGGCCGGCGATGCGACCCACCGCCGAGCAGCTCCTCGCCGGTGTCGAAGCCGTGGTCGGCCGCGAGATCGAGGTGATCGAGCAGCAGCTCCGCCGGAACGACGTCGAGCTCCTGCACGGTGAGGCGTCGTTCGTCAATCCGCATACGCTGGCCATCCGTGGGGAGAGCGGTGTGCGCCAGGTGACGGCGCGCCACATCGTGATCGCGGTCGGCACCCGACCGGCGCCGACGCCGGGCGCGGAGCCGGACGGCCAGATCGTCCTCGACTCCGACCAGGTGCCGCATCTCAAGCAACTGCCGCGCGCGCTGGCGGTGGTGGGCGCAGGAGTCATCGGGATCGAGTACGCGTCGATGTTCGCGGCCCTCGGCGTGCAGGTCACGCTCGTCGAGCGTCGCGAGCGGCCGCTCGAGTTCGTGGACCGCGAGATCGTCGACGAGCTCATGCATCAGCTCCGTCAGCGCAACGTCACGTTCCGACTCGGGGAAGGGGTCGAGACCCTGGCGCTGACCGATGGCTCGCCGCCGCGGGCGATCCTGATGCTCGAATCGGGCAAGCGTCTAGTGGCCGACGCCGTGCTGTTCTCGGCGGGTCGACTCGCCGCGACGGAGAGCCTCAATCTGTCCGCCGCCGGTCTCGAGGTCGAAGCCCGCGGCCGGATCAAGGTGGACGAGGCCTTCCGCACGGCGGTGCCGCACATCTTCGCCGCCGGAGACGTGATCGGCTATCCAAGTCTCGCCGCCACCTCGTCGGAGCAGGGTCGCCTGGCCGCGTGCCAAGCATTCGGGATCGAGGCGCGACCGATGGCACGCCACTTCCCGATCGGCATCTACGCGATCCCTGAGATCTCGATGGTGGGCCCGCCGGAGCACGAGCTGACCGCCGCGCGGGTGCCGTACGAGACCGGCGTCGCTCGATACCGCGAGATCGCGCGGGGTCAGATCCTGGGCGACGGCAGCGGGTTCTTCAAGATGCTCTTCCACCGCGAGGACCGCCGGCTCCTCGCCGTCCACTGTCTCGGCACCGGCGCGACCGAGCTCGTGCACGTCGGGCAGGCCGTGCTCGGCCTCGGCGGTGGACTCGACTACTTCCTCGAGACTGTCTTCAACTATCCGACGCTGGCGGAGTGCTACAAAGTCGCGGCGCTCGACGCCTCCAACAAGCTCCGCGGCTGACCCTCCTTCTCCCGTCGAAATTCACGCGTCCATCACCATTTCGGGATTATCGGCGCCGATGACGCCGTCCATGATCGAGCTCCGCGGGCGCGTCGCAGATTAACTCGCCCGTCACGAATCTGTAACCGCGCGCGCCGACACTCGCCCCCGATGGCCACTACACCGCCGGCGACCTGCGCTTCATCACGACCGCGATGAAGATCGTCACCGACCTCGAGCGGATCGGCGACCAGGCCGTCAACATCGCGCAACGGGCGATCGAGCTGAACCGCGAGCCCCAGCTGAAGCCGTACGTCGACCTGCCGCGGATGGCCGAGAAGGCCCAGCAGATGGTGAAGGAGAGCCTCGACGCATTCGTGACCCGCGACACCGAGCTGGCCCGGCGGGTGTGCGGGGAGGACGGCGACGTGGACGCGCTGAAGGAGCAGATCTTCCGCGAGCTGCTGACCTTCATGATGGAGGATCCGAAGACCATCCCCCGGGCGATCCGGCTCATTCTGGTATCCCGCTTCCTGGAGCGGACCGCCGACCACGCGACCAACATCGCCGAGATGGTGATCTACATGGTCGAGAGCAAGATGGTCCGGCACATGCTCGCGTAAGACCTCATACGTGCAGGACCAGCGTCGGCACCGCCGACCGGCCGACGACCCGCTCGGCCACGCCGGGCGTCAAGATGGCGCGCAGTCGGCCGCGCGCCGTCGTCGCCAGCGCGATCAGATCGGCTCCGAAGGCCTCGGCCTCGAGCTGAATCTCGTCGGTCGGGTTCCCGAAGCGCACCACCCGCTCCACGTCGATCCCGTCGAGCTGAGCCTCGACGTGCGCGAGCTCGTCGAGCCCCGCCGCGGTCAGCCGCGTCATCTCCTGGTCGACGTATGCGATGGTCTGGCCGTGCGCGCCCATCACGCGCTCCGGTACCGGGAACACCCTGAGCAGGCGTACCGTCGAGCCGGCGCCACGTGCGAGCGCGGCCACGACCGGCACGATGCCCTCGCTCTGCTCGCGACCATCTATCGGAGTGAGAATTCGCTTCGCCATTGTCGCCCGCCTCCGTCGTGTGGTCATTTCTGCACTGTTGGGACGCCGGCGGCGTCGCCAGCGATTCCGCCGAACGCGCGAGCGAAAATTTCGAGAATCCCTTCGCGCGCCGCGCGCATCTCATGCTGCAAATGCAACGATTGATGCTGCTCTTGCTCGTGCTGCTGATCCTCGTGCTCGGGGGACTGGAGGTCGTGGCGTCCCACCGCGCGCCGTCGTCCGCGCCGCTGCCCGCGGCGCCGTCGACGCTCAACGAGGCCGAGTAGCCTCCGGTCCCGGATCCGGAAACAGGCCGTCGGTTTCTGACCAGCCCGTATAGATCTGGACCGATCCGACACGCGACCCGGCGCCAAGTCGCCACGTAGATCCGCATACTTGCAGCGATGTGCCACCCGGTGCGACTTTTGCACTTCTGGAAGTCGATGCGTTTCGACCTCTGGCAGTCTGAAAGCCCCGAAGAGGCGCGGCAGCGGCGGCTCTGCCGGAAGATGCTCATGCTTCCGCCGGAGACCGAGTACCACCACGTGCTGCCGGGCTTCGCCACGCTCGGCGCGCTGGGCTTGATGCTCCTCG
>QHSI01000149.1 GCA_003221515.1 Candidatus Rokuibacteriota bacterium | reverse complement strand
TCTCAGCTCGGAGTTGGGACTCGATCCGAAGGCGACCATGGGATTCGCTATGGCGCTTTCGGAGTCTTGTCAGAATATTGTGGAGCACGCGGGCACCGGGGGCTGGGTCGCGGTGCAGGCGTACAACTGGCGGCGCAAGCTGGCGCGGCGCGTGGTGGTGATCGCCGTCGCAGACGCCGGAGTCGGATTCCGGCATTCCTTGGAACCCACGCAGGCCAAGCGGTTCGGCGAGCGTTGGGGCGATGCCGCGGCGCTGGAAGCGGCGCTGGTTCAGGGTGTGAGCCGCTTTCGCGATCCGGGCCGCGGGCAAGGACTGGCCGGGATTCGGCGCTACCTCACACGCTGGGAAGGCAAGGTCGCCATCCGCAGCGGCACCGCGCGGATCGCGATCGTGCCACGCTGGGACGACGATGTCCCGCTCAAGGAGGGGTTGCCGGCGTTTCCGGGATCGCAGGTTCTGTTGATCATTCCAGAACAAGTGGCGGAGAAGGCGGGAGGATCGTCGCAGCGGTGATTCCACATATCATGGTGCATGCGGTTCTGCAGCAAGCGGTCGCCGGTTTCTACACCGACCTCGTCACGCGGCCCACCGGGCGCGCGGTTCGCGAAAACATCGAGCGGGATCTCCCTCCAGGCACCGTCGCCGTCATGGATTTTACCGGCGTCGGCTGCCTCGATTATTCCTGCGCGGACGAGATCGTGGCCAAACTCGTACGGGACAAGGTCAAAGTGCTGCTGCTGCGCGGGCTGACGGACGCTCATCGCGAGGCGATCGAGCCGGTCCTCGCCGGTGCGGGGCTCGCGGTGCTGTGCGAGCGGGCCGACGGTGTCCTCGAGGGGCTCGGCGCCAGTGAGCCGGCGCCGGCGCTCCTCGATGAGCTCATCGAGCGGCGGCTGGCGGCACGCATTCCGGGAGGCTCCATCAGACTCACCGCGGCGTGAAACGACGCCGTCTGGGGCTGTCCACGCGCGCCATCCACGGCGATCCCAAGGCGCGTGCCGACTGGACGGCTGTCGCTCCCCCGCTCTACCAAAGCTCGACCTTCACGAATCCCGTCGGCTCGACGGCCGAAGTGCTGTACAGCCGTTACGGGAACAACCCGAACCAGGTCGACATCGGGAAAAAGCTGGCGCTGCTGGAGGGCGCCGAGGCGGCCCTGTTCTTGTCGAGTGGCATGGGTGCATGCGCCCTCGCGCATCTGGCCGTCCTCCGGCCGGGCGATCATCTCCTCGCGAGCGAGTGGATTTACGGCGGCGTCCATCGCCTGTTTCGCGAAGAGTTCGGGAAGCTGGGGATCGACGTCTCGTTCGTGAATCCGACGCAACAGCGTACCTGGAAGAAGGCGATGCGGAAAACGACGCGCGCGGTCTTCCTCGAGACGCCGACCAATCCGCTGATGCGCGTGATCGATCTCGAGCCCGTCGCGACGTTGTGCAAAGCCGAGGGCCTCGCGCTGATCGTCGATTCGACGTTCGCGTCGCCGGTGAATTTCCGCCCGCTCGAGCACGGCGCCGACCTCGTCATCCATTCGGCGACGAAATACCTGAACGGCCATACCGATGTGATCGCCGGGGCGGTCGCGGGAACGGATCAGGTGGTCGAAGAAGTCCGCCGGCTGATGCAGGTCTGGGGACAAGCGCTCGATCCGTTCGCTGCCTGGCTGATCGACCGCGGCATGCGGACGCTGACCGTGCGCGTCCGGCGCCAGAACGAGATCGGGCTGGCGGTGGCGGAATGGTGCGCGAAGCAGGACGCGATCTCCAAGGTCCACTACCCCGGCCTGCCCTCGCATCCCGATCATGAACTGGCGAAGCGCGTCCTGGGCGGCTTCGGCGGCATGCTCGGCATCGAGTTGAAAGGCGGCGTGCGCGCCGCCGAGCGGTTCCTCAAGGCACTGACCATCGCGGCCCACGCGCCGAGTCTCGGGGGTGTGGAGACGCTGGTCTCGGAGCCGCGGCTCACCTCCCACGCGAGTCTCACGGCGGAACAGCGCGCGCAGGCTGGCATCCCGGACGGTTTTCTGAGATTTTCCCTGGGACTGGAGGATCCCGATGACCTCATCGCGGACTTCGCCCAGGCCCTGGCGCGGCACTAGATGATCAAGTTCACGAACGTCTTCAAGGCCTTCCCCAAGGGTGGCCTGGCGCTCAAGGACGTCTCCTTCCACGTCGCCAAGGGGGAGTTTGCCTTCCTCACCGGCCATTCCGGCGCCGGCAAGTCGACCGTCATGAAGCTGATTTACGCCGAGGAGCGCCCCACCGCGGGCGAGGTGCGCGTCTCGGGTTACAACGTGAACGACATGCGTCCCCGCGACGTCCCCATGCTGCGCCGCAAGCTCGGCATCGTCTTCCAAGATTTCCGCCTGCTCGAGGACCGCACCGCCGAGGAAAACGTCGCCTTCGCACTCGAGGTCACCGGCGCTCGGGTATCGACGATCGCGGCGCGCGTGATGCGCGTGCTCACGCAGGTCGGGCTGGCCGCCAAGGCGCAAGCGTATCCGCGCGAGCTGTCGGGCGGCGAACAGCAGCGCGTCGCCATCGCGCGGGCGCTGGTGAATGAGCCGACCGTGCTGCTGGCCGACGAACCGACTGGAAACCTCGACGAGCGGGCGACGCGCGGCGTGTTCCAGCTGCTGCGCGACATCAATGCCAGCGGCACGGCCGTGGTCATGGCCACGCACGACCTCGACCTGGTGCGGCAGGCGCCGTATCGCGTGATCGAGCTGCAGGAAGGGGCGCTCGTCTACGACTCGGCGGTGGATGAGGCGTCCCCCCGTGACCAGGCGGCAGCGCCATGAATCTGACGTTCCGTGAGGCGATGCTGACGTTCAAACGCGCCCCGCTCCTGTCGGCGCTCTCTGTCACGACCATCGCATTCTCGCTGTTCGTCCTGGGATTGTTCGGCCTGGTCGTCGTGAACCTGCAGGATGCGCTACGCGGCGTCGAAGAGCGCGTCGAGGTCGTCGCCTACCTGCTGCCGGGCGCTCCCGTCGAGGCCGTGGCCCAGGCGCTCAAGGACATCGAAGCCTTTCCGGAAGTGCAGTCGGCGTCCTATGTCTCCGAAGACGACGCGCTCGCCCGCGCCCGCGCCGAGCTGGTCGAGCTGCGCGATGTGATGCAGGAGCTGGAGCGCAATCCGTTGCCGGCATCGATCGAGGTGAAGCTCAAGCCGGGCTTTCGCGATACGGATCACGTCAGCGCCGTCGCGGAGCGGCTGCGGGGCTTCGGATTCGTGGACGACGTGCGCTTCGGGCGCGATTGGGTGGAAAAGCTCGATCGCCTGCGCGGCCTGGCCGCGGCGGTCGGCATCATTGTGGGAGCGGCATTCGCGGTGGTGGCGATCATCATCATCGGCACGACGATTCGGATGGCGGTGCTGCAGCGCAGCCGCGAGATCGCGATTATGCGGCTTGTGGGCGCGACCGACGGTTTCATCCGTCGCCCCTTCCTGCTCCAGGGCGCGATCAAGGGGTTGCTCGGCGGAGCCGTGGCCATAGGACTCTCATTTGGTGCGTACCTGCTGATCAATCGGTATCTGTTGCAGTCGGCGTTCTTCACGCAAGAACAGGCTGCCGCGATCGTGGCCTTCGGCGCCTTGATCGGCTTGCTCGGAAGCTCACTCAGTGTCGGGCGCCACCTCAAACGCGTATGAGAACGGCGGTGCGTGGTGCGTGGTGCGTGGTAGCCTTACTCGCAGCTCAGCCGGCAGCTGCCCAACGCCCCGCCTATCAGCAACAGATGCAGGACAATCAGCGGCGGCTCGAGGGCATCCGCCGCGAGCGCTCCGAGGTCGAGCAGGAGCTCGACCGGCTTCGCACGCAGGCGCATTCCCTCTCCGACGAGATCGCGAACATCGAGCAGCAGAAGCAAAGCACCAACCGCATCGTGAACGAGCTCGACCGCCAGATCACGGGACTCGGCGGGCAGATCGACCAGATCACCGTGGATTTGTTGATCGCCCAGGACGCGCTGCTCGAGAAACGGGCCGTGCTCGAGCGGCGGCTCGTGGACATCTACAAGCGCGGCGCGCTGTACGGGTGGCAGGTGCTCCTCGCCGCCGAGAGCTTCGGCGATCTGCTGTCGCGCTACAAGTACCTGTTCCTTGTGACCCGGCAGGACCGCCTGCTCACCAATGACATGTTCAAGCTGCGCGACCGCGTCGCACGCCAGCGCCAGCTACTGGTGGATGCACGTGAGACGCTCGCCCGTCGCCGCCAGGAGCGGACCGATGAGCTCGGCCGGTACCTGACCCTCGAGCGCGAGCGCGAAACCAACCTCCGCGCGACCCGGCGCAGCGCGCGGGCGGCGGAGCAGCGGCTCACGCGCCTGGATCGCGACGAGCGCGCGCTCAACGACCGGATCGAAGCGTTGGAACGCGCCCGTCGCGAAGCGGAATTGCGCGGCCTCGCCACGGCAGCAGGCGCCATCACGACGGCTGACCTCGGGAGCCTGGACTGGCCGGTCGACGGCGTCATCATCTATCCGTTCGGCATGACGACGGGGCCGAACAATACGCGCATCCCGCGGCACGGCATCGGGATCAAGGCACCGGTCGGCACCGCGGTCCGGGCGGTCGCGAGCGGCACCGTGAGTCTCGCGGGACCGCTCGGGCTCTATCTGACGTCGGTCTTGATCGATCATGGCGGTGGCTACTACACGTTCTACGCCTACCTGAACGACGCGACCGTTCACAAGGGTGACCGCGTCCTGCGCGGCCAGCTGATCGGCCATGTCGGCGGCCAGTCGAGCGACGAAGGCCCGCACCTCCACTTCGAAATTCGCGGCCAGGGCGGCATCGCGCTGGATCCCGGGAATTGGCTGCGCTCGCCTCGGCCGCGGCGCTGACGCTCGCGGCGGCGTTGCTCGCCACCGGATG
>QHSI01000066.1:5267-18708 GCA_003221515.1 Candidatus Rokuibacteriota bacterium | reverse complement strand
TAGCACTTTTTTTGCCTCCGTTCACCAAGTGCCGGCCGGCCATACAGGTGTCGTCTATGAGTTTGGCGGCATCAAAGGCCAGATCGGCGAGGGACTCCAGTTTGTGGCGCCTTGGCGCGACGTCCTGCTTGCCAACGTCCAGGTGCAGCGTCGGGTGTTCGATAAGCTCAATGTTCCTGCCGCAGCCCTATGCCACTCGCAAATCGTCCCGTAACCTAAAGCACCATTCGACTTCTGAGAAATGCTCCAAGGAAGTAGTGCCGGTCGAAACCCCGCTGGCGACTATCGGTGCGACGACTTGGAGTCGATCGGGAGCTGAGGGTACGATGATGCGAGTTGCGAGCCTGCTCGTCGCGTTCTCGTTGCTCTTCTCGGATGCGCCCGTCTGTGCTGAGGGCGCGTGGGTGGTGTGGCGGACTAGCAAGGGAACCTGGGAGCCCATCCGCGTTTGGGCTACGGCGGCCTACGTCCTCGATAGCTTCGCGCTGCTGGCCTACCTCGAACGAGAGGCGGGGATGGCGCGAGTCCTGTCAGCGTCGCTTCCGATGAGTGACAGGCGAGATCAAAGGCCGAGCCGGGCGCCCAGCTGGCGCAGCTTCTCGGTCGTCGAGAGATCGAGAAATTGCCCGAGGAAGAGGCGGTTGCCCATATCGAGGAACGCCGTACGGTTCCCGTGCTCCGAGTGATACTGGAGCAGCGCCAGCGCCGCCGGGTTCTTGTGATGGGGATAGATCCTCACCGCCTCGTCAAGGCTGGCCACCGCCTCCTCGTCGCGGTGGAGTCGCAGCAGGAGCAGACCCTTCATGTACGGCGGCCAGGCCCTCTCACTTTTCGAGCCGGTGTGCTCGAGAAGGGACGTCGCCTCGCGGACGTAGGCCAGAAACTCGGACGGCTCGGCCTTGTCGAGCACGAACGGCATGAGTCTGCCGAGCGCGCCATGCGGAGTCTTGGCGAGGTGGTCGTAGTAGGTCGAAAGGCCCGTCGTCAGGAACACCTCGGGCTTGTAGTACCTGAAGTACGAGAGGACACCCATGATCCGACGACGCAGGGTGTCGCGCTGATGCAGCGTCGACGGATCATCAGACGTGATCGCTTCCATCCGTTCGATCAGGGCTCGAGTCGTGGGGGACAGTTCGAAAACCATGCGCTGGCCGGGAACGTCCTTCAGCACCTTCGAGTACAGGCCACCGTCTTCCACCGAGAACTCGTGGGGGATGCTGGCCGTCGCGTAGTAAATTGGCCGCTGGGAGCCCCGCACGAACGCGCTCAGCTGCCCGCCCGTGTCGGGCGCATCGAAACGGAACAACCGATTGCGGAATACGAGGCCCTGATCGTTGTACAGCGTCACGTCCGGGCGGAGGCCCTCGACCTTATTCAGGTATCCGATCGGAAACGCGTCGTCGTCGCCGTGAACGAACAGGACCGCTCCCCTGTCGAGGGACTCTAAGACGGCGCTCGCGTAGTCTCGGGCCCACGTGTCGTCCTTGCGGATGTTGGCATCCCGATGCGAGAGAAGGAGAATGGCCGCGAGCGCTGCGACCGTGACGACTCGAACCGCCGTTGCCCCTCGGCGTACCCTCGATGTCAGCGCATCCAGGGCAAGGACGAGCCAGACGGCCAGGATGCCGTACGGAATGAGCGGGTAGCGACGGATGGCCCCCTTCATCAGCGGCTCATAGTCGAAGCCGAGCATGGCGCCGAGAACCAGCGAGCTTCCGAGCCAGCCCGTCAGGAGGGCGAAGCCGGTTGCGAGGTTCAATCGCCGCCATTGCTGAACCAGTCCGAATCCCGCGAGCGCGGCGCCCACCGGAGTGTACTGGCGGACCATCTCTGCGAGGAGGAAGCCGAGATAGGAGACCTTGTCGGCGAGGTCGGCGCTCTGGCTCACGTCGACATGCCGGAAGCCTCGGCGTGAGACGAAGAAGAGGAGGCTTTCGAGGTCCGAGATCGGCCCATAGAAGCTCGTCTCCGGATCCATCCTGGAGCGGACGACCATCCAGGCGTAGGGGAGAACACAGGCGACGATCGCGATACCGAGCATCCGGGGCAGCGCGCGAAGCACCTCACGTCGGGCCGGCAGGAGGAGCACGACCAGACACGGGGTGGAGAGAAGCATCAACGGCCAATGGTTGGCGAGGCTCAGCCCGAAGACCCCGGCGACGACATAGAGCAGCCGGACGTCCTTCGTTGCGAGAAACACCAACGCCATGTAGAAGAGCGAAAAGAAAAAGAACGTGTTGAGCGTGTACGTCTCGGCGATGGTGGCCTGAGACCAGAACGTCGCCGACAGCCCGTACAACACCGCGCCGGTGTATGCGCTCGCGGCGTTAGGTATCAGGGAGCGGAGGACGAGCCACACCGCGGCGCAGGTGAGCGCGCCGAAGAAGGCGCTCAGCAGGTGGACGCGAAGAGCGATGGATCCCACCGGCAGCAGCGTGAAGAGCTTGCCGAGCAGGGTATGCAGCGGATAACCGGGCGGGTGGTCGATGCCCAGGAAGTAGGACGACATGATGAAGAGACCGTCGTCCTCGAGGGTGACGGTGCGCGGGGCGCTATAAGCATACAGGCCGAAGAGCGCGACGAAAACGACCAGGAGGTGGGGCCACTGCGCCTTGAGATTTACCGGTGAGGCGTCCGGCCAGATCGAGAAGGACGCGGCCAGGCGGGTGAGTCTCGAGGTTTGGGGCGTGTCGCGGTGCGTGCCTGTGATCGCCGGCTGCCGTTTGAGTTCGCCTCGGCCCCGTTTGGACATCAGCCGAACTCATCCTACTACGTCCCGCTCCGTCCCTTGACCGAGCTGATCCCTCCCCTATCCTCGGCAGGATTTCGAGACGCGCCAGGAGGGCCAACGCCATGAAGCTCGAGGACCGGGTGGCGCTGGTGACGGGCGGCGGCTCGGGCATCGGCCGCGCCATCTGCCTCGCCTTCGCGGAGGAGGGGGCGCGTGTCGTCGTCAACGACACGCGTCTCGACGAGGCGGAGAGGACGGTGAAGGCGATGAGCGATCGGTCGGTTAAGTAGCTGAGAAACTGGTGGGCAGGGACGGGATTGAACCGCCGACACCAGGATTTTCAGTCCTGTGCTCTACCAACTGAGCTACCTGCCCACCAGACGCGTGAGGATAGCAGACGCGCATGAGCGCGTCCACTTGCGAGCGGCGGCGCGACGCTACTCGACCGCCGAGACGACGCCCAGGGGGCCGTACTTCTCGAAGACCAGCGTGACGATGACGACCTCGCCGGTCTTGAGCTCGCGCGTCAGCTCCGAGAGCGCGACGCGCTCGCCCGTTTCGTGCAGGCGTACGAGGGTCGCGCCCGGCACGGTGAGGCGTTCTACCCGGGCGCCGTTCGGGCCCAGGAGCTGCGCGCGTTTGGCGAAGTCGGTCTCAACGCGCAGCAGTACGTCCTCGAACATGCCGGTGCTGTTCAGATCGACGAAGAAGAGCGCGCCGTCGCCGCCGCGGACCACGCGCCCGTGCTCGGGCTGGATGCGGACGCCGCCGACGTCGGCCACGGTCGGGTAGTAGACGCAGCCGCCGGCGAGGAAGAGAACAGCCAGGCCGACCGCTACGCCCCCAACGGCGCGACGCCGGCCCGCGCCCGTCATGCGCCCTGGAACGCGCCCTCGGCGACCATCGCCTGGAAGGCCCGCTCGTAGCCCTGCAGGGTGCGCTCCAGGTCCTCGTCGTTGTGGATGGCCGAGATCCAGCCGTGGTTCATCGAGGAATCGACGCCGTTGTTCATGAGGGCGCAGCGCAATAGATGATAGAGGCTCGCGCGCCGCGGCCGGTCGTGGCCGGCCAGGCCGGGCTTGCCCTCGAACGACACGTGGTAGATCGACGACTCGCCGTAGCACACGCCGGGAACGCCCGTGCGCTTCATCGCCTCGCTCAGTCCCCGACGCAGCTCCTCGCCCTGCTTGTTCGCGCGCGTCTGGTGCGCGGCGTCCGAGACCAGCTCCAGCGTCGCGATCGCGGCGGAGGCGCAGAGCGGGTTGGCGTTGAACGTGCCGGCGTGGGCCACGCGCTGGCTGCGGTCCCAGTCGGGATCGCCGCGGAACGCGAGCAGCGACATCAGCGGGCGCTTGCCGCACAGGGCGCCGCCCGGCAGTCCGCCGGCGACGATCTTGGCGAGCGTCGTCAGGTCGGGCGTGACGCTGAAATATGCCTGGGCGCCGCCCGGCGAGTAGCGGAAGCCGGTGATCACCTCGTCGAAGATCAGCACCACGCCATGACGCTCCGTCAGCGCTCGGAGCTCTTGCAGATAACCGGGGATCGTCGGGGTCGTCCCCGCCTGCCCTCCGGCCGGCTCGAGGATGACGGCCGCGACGTCGCCGCGCTCGAGCGCGACTTGCACGGCCTTGATGTCGTTCGGCGGGCAGATGACCATCTGGTCGAGCATGGCGCCGGGCACACCGGCGGACATCGGCACTTCGTACGGCGGGTTCACGCCGGCGACGGCGCCGTCGTGCCAGCCGTGGAAGTGGCCCGTGAACTTCACGATCTTCGAGCGTCCGGTGTAGGCGCGCGCCACGCGCATCGCCAGGTGCGTCGCCTCGGTACCCGACATCGTGAAGCGCACGTGCTCCGCACACGGGATGAGCTTCGTCACCAGCTCGGCCCAGTGCACCTCCAGCTCGTGGCAGGCCCCCAGGTGGGTGCCGCGCGCGATCTGACCCTGGACGGCTTTGACGATCGCGGGGTGGCAGTGGCCCAGGAAGAGCGCGCCGTGGCCCATCCAGTAGTCGACGTACTCGTTGCCGTCGACGTCCCACTTGCGCGCGCCGGCGGCGCGCTCGACGTAGATCGGATGCGGAGTCAGATGACGGATGTCGTGCGTGATGCCACCCGGGATCGAGCGGCGGGCCCGCTCGTAGAGCGCGGCGGACTTGGCGTGCGTGGCGCGGTATTCCTCGTGAATCGTCATGTTCTCGTTCCTCTCCCCTGCCGGCTGCTTCCCAATATACCGGAACGGGACGCCAATCGAAGAAGGTCCACGATGCCCGCGTGTGCCTCGGCCGAGAGCCCGTCCACGGTGGGCTCGCGCCGCCGGGTGATCCCGTCGCAGCCGCCCGCCGCCACGCAGGCGGCGATCAGCCGGCGCTCGATCTCGGGCGTGTGCAGGAGATCGACGCCGGTGAGCCGTCCGAGCGCTGCGACGACGCCGTAGCCGCCCCAGTTCGAGACTCCGGCCACGACCAGGTGATCGGCCCGCACGACCGTGGCGATCCGAGCACGCAGCGCGTCGATCCGGACGAGCTTGGCCCGGACCGCACCCATGCCGATCTCGTTGCCGCCATCACCGATCCCAATTGTTGTAGCGGGGGCCGTGAGGCCGGGTCGGGCCGAGGGTGGCCTGAGAGAGGTGCGAGCCGGCTCCGGGTCCGTGGACAACCGTCGGAGTTTACGCCGGCCAATCCTTGCTACAAGAAACAACTCGTCCAGAGGCGCGTTGAACGCCGCGACCGAATCGCCACGCATGTTCAGGTACTCCCCGGTGCGGTTCCGCCCGGGGCGCTCGATCGCCACGAGATGCGTCGGCCGCTCGGTGTCCAGTAGCCCACGGGCGCCGTCCGTCTCGCCTGTATAGAGGATGACGTCCAGCGGCTCGTCGAGCGTCTTGAGCGCCGCTTCCACCAGCGGCACGTTGGCGGCATCGGTCACGTAGCGAACCTGAGCGCCGACCCGGCGCAGCGCGCGGCCGAGCACGGCGGCGCCGGGGGGCCCGTCGGTCTCGGGCATGCCGGGCTGGACGGTGAAGCCCGTGACGATCAGGACGCGTCGCGCGCCGCGCAGCGCTCGCGCGGCCGCGGCCGCGGCGCCGGGCGTCGAGAACGCCGCGATCGCGCGACGGGCGGGGTCGAGGGCCAGGATCTGGTCGATGAGGTCCGGCGGGCGACGCGACACGGTCAGCGCCGCGCTTCGAGGAGCAGGCACTGGTACGGCGCCAGCGGGGCCGCGGTACCGGTGCCGCCGAAGCTCTCGGCGTCGCTGTCGAGCACCACGCGCCAGGCCGGCGGGCCGAGGGGCGGCATGAACTGCGTCTTCGGCGTGAGGTTCGCGACCAGCCTCACCTCGTTGCCGTCGGCGCTCGCACGGATCACGGTCAGCACCCCCGATTCGTCGCGCGTCACTCGTGTCAGCTCCTTGCCCTGCGTGCCGAGCGCTGGGTGCGTCCGACGCAGCGTCAGCCAGCGCCGATAATACTCGCGAAGGCCGCGGCGGCGCGGGGCGGACGCGAGCGAGTGGCTGAGCCGCGAGCTCACGAACGAGTTCGGGGCGTCGGGGTCCGCCATGGGGCCCCGCCACGCGAAGCGTTTGAACTCTTCGGCCCGGCCGCGACGCACGGCCTCGGTCAGCCGCTTGTCGAGGAACGAGGTGAAGAACTGGAAGCGCGCCGTCTCGGCATATTCCTCACCCATGAAGAGCAGCGGCACCGCCGGACTGACGAAGAGCAGGCCGGCGGCGAGCTTCAGCGCCTCGAACGGCACCAGCGTGCCGAGCCGATCCCCCTGGGCGCGATTGCCGACCTGGTCGTGGTTCTGCAGGAAGATCACGAAGCGGTCGCCGGGCAGATCGCCGCTCGGCGTCCCGCGCGGCCGCCCCCAGTACTCCGACGGCTCGCCCTGGAACGCGAACCCCTCGACGATCGCCCGCTCCAGGTGGAGATCGAAGCCGAAGTCCACGTAGTACCCGGTCGTCTCCCCGGTGAGCGCGCGATGCAGCGCGTGGTGGAAATCGTCCGACCAGACCGCGTCGAGGCCGAGGCCGCCCGCGCTCGCCGGCAGCACGAGCCGCCGGTCGTTGTCGTGCGACTCGGCGATGACGTGCACGCGCCGGCCAGCCCGCGCGGCCTCGGCGCGCACCGCCTCGGCGAACTCGGTGAGGATGTGGGTGGGGCTCGCGTCGTGGATCGCGTGGATCGCGTCGAGGCGGAAGCCGTCGATGTGGAACTCGCGCACCCACATGCGTCCGTTCTCGATCACGTGACGGCGCACGCCCTCGCTGCCGGGCCCGTCGTAGTTCACCCCCGGGCCCCAGGGCGTCGAGTGACGGGCGGTGAAGTACGGGCCGTACTCGGCGAGGTAGTTCCCTTCCGGCCCGAGGTGGTTGTACACGACGTCCAGGAACACGGCGAGGCCGCGCGCGTGGCACGCGTCGACCAGCCGGCGCAGGCCGTGCGGGCCACCGTAGGTGGACTGCGGCGCGAACAGGTGCACGCCGTCGTAGCCCCAGTTGCGCGAGCCCGGAAACTCGGCGACCGGCATCAGCTCGAGCGCGGTGACGCCGAGCTCGACCAGGCGGTCCAGGTGGGGAATGATCGCCTCGAACGTGCCCGCGGCCGTGAACGCGCCCACGTGGATCTCGTAGAAGACGATATCCGCCATGGCGTGTCCCGGAAACTCCTGATCCGTCCAGGCGAACCGACTGGGGTCGACGACGACCGACGGCCCGTGAACACCTTCCGGCTGGTAGCGCGACGCCGGATCGGGCCGGTAACGCTCGCCGTCGAGCCGGTAGCGGTAGCGCGCGCCCTCGACCACACCTTCGAGTCTCGCCTCGAACAGCCCGATCCCACGGGGGGCCAACGGCTCGGTCGACCGGCCGTCGACCGTCACATCCACCGTCCGACAGCCCGGCGCCCAGACCCGAAATGTGACGCCGTGATCGAGAAGGCTTGCACCGAGAGCGGTCATACGGTCCAATGAAGCGAGCCCCATGGCATCACCGTTCGCCCTCGTACTTCATACCCATCTTCCGATGGTGGTCAATCACGGCCGCTGGCCCCATGGCAGCGACTGGCTCTGCGAGGCCACCTTCGAGTGCTACCTGCCGCTGCTGGAGACAGCGCATCGCCTCATCGCCGACGGCATCTCGCCCAAGTGGACCCTCAATCTCTCCCCGGTGCTGACGGAACAGCTCGCCTCTCCTGAATTCCAGAGGGAACTTTCTTTCTACCACGACAATCTCCGGCGCGCTTGCGCCGAGTCGCGCGAGTATTTCACCCGCGAGGGCCAGAAGGAAATCGTGCGGCTCACCCACTTCTGGGAGGAGTTCTTCGAGCGGATGTGGGAGATGCATCGTCGGATCGGCGGCGACATCCCCGGGACGTTCGCCGATCTGCAGCGGGCCGGGCACGTGGAGATCATCACCTGCGCGGCGACGCACGGCTACCTGCCGCTGCTCGGGCGCGACGAGTCGATCCACCTGCAGCTGCGCACCGCGGTCGAGACGCACCGCCGGCACTTCGGGCGGGCGCCGCGCGGCATCTGGCTGCCGGAATGCGCCTACCGCCCGCGATACGAGTGGACGCCGCCGACGGGGCGCGACAGCGGCCGCGACCGGCGCATGCGGCCCGGTATCGAGGAGCTGCTGGCGCAGCACGGGATCGAGTACTTCGTCGCCGACTCCCATCTGGTCGGCGCCGGCCAGCCGGTCTTCCTCTATCGCGACTACATCCCGCTCAAGGAAGGCCGCAGCGAGCCGATCGCGACGATGCCGTCCGCCGAGGCCCGGTCGCCCTACGCGCCCTATCGCGTCGCCTCGCGCGGGGGCACCGGCCACGCCGTCGCGTTCTTCCGCGACCCACGGTCGACGCTCCAGGTGTGGAGCCGCGAACACGGCTATCCCGGGGAGTACGCCTATCTCGAGTTCCACAAGAAGCACTTCCCGGGCGGCCTGCGGTTCTGGCGAATCACCGACAACCTCGGTGATTTCGGCACGAAGGCGACCTACAACCCGGACGTCGCCGCCCAGAAGACCGCCCAGCACGCGCGGCACTTCGTCGAGCTCGTGACCGACACGCTGGCGCGCGCCAGCGGCGGCGGTCCGGCCGTGGTCTGCTCGCCGTACGACTCCGAGCTGTTCGGCCACTGGTGGTTCGAGGGCCCGATGTTCCTCGAGCACGTGGCCCGCCAGATGGCGCGCGCCGACGTCCTGCGCACCACGCTCGGCGAGGCGCTCGAGGCGGTGCCGCCGCGGGTGACGCTCGCGCTGCCCGAGGGCTCGTGGGGTGAGGGCGGCGACCACCGCGTGTGGCTCAACCGCGACACCGAGTGGACGTGGGACCGCATCTACAGCGCCGAGGCCGAGTGGGTGGCGCATCTGGCCCGTCTCGGCGCCAACGGCGGACCCGAGTTCCGCCGCGTGCTCGTGCAGGCGACGCGCGAGCTCTTGCTCCTGCAGTCCTCCGACTGGCAGTTCCTGATCACGACGCGCTCGGCCGCCGATTACGCCGAGCGTCGGGTCGCCGAGCACTACGCCGAGTTCAAGCGGCTCTGCGAGATGGCGCGATTGCTCGAGATCGGTACCGCGCTCTCGCCCGACGCCGAGCACACCCTGCGCCGCCTGGAGCGCGACGACTTCTGCTTCCCTGACCTCGACCCGGCCTGGGGCCTGGGCACCGCCCGCGCGAGCTGAGCGCGATGCCGCGGCGCGCCCGCCTCCTCGCGATGATCATGGCCGGCGGCAAGGGCGACCGCTTGCAGCCGCTCACGCGAGAGCGGTCGAAATCCGCGGTCCCCTTCGGGGGCCGTCACCGCCTGGTCGACTTCGTGCTCTCGAATTTCATGAACTCCGACCACCCCTCGCTCTACGTCCTGGTGCAGTACAAGTCGCAATCGCTGATCGAGCACCTGCGGCTGGCCTGGCGGACGAGCGGGTTGCTGCCGGATTTCTTCGTGACGGTCGTGCCGCCACAGATGCGGTTCGGCACCGGCTGGTACCGCGGCACCGCCGACGCGGTGCTGCAGAACCTGAACCTCGTCGACGACTTCAACGCCGACGTGGTGGCCGTCTTCGGCTCCGACCACGTCTACCGGATGGACGTGAACCAGATGCTCGCGTTCCATCAGGAGGCCGGCGCCGACGCCACGATCGCCGCGCGGCCGGTGCCCATCGCCGACGCCCGCCAGTTCGGCGTGCTCAGCGTGGACGGGGCGGGCCGCGTGGTCTCGTTCGAGGAGAAGCCGGCCCGTCCGACGCCGCTACCGGGCGATCCGCAGCGCGCGCTGGTCTCGATGGGCAACTACATCTTCTCGCGCCAGCCGCTGGTCGACGCGCTCGTGACCGACGCGCGGCGGTCGACCGATCACGACTTCGGGCGCTCGATCATTCCCGAGATGGTGTCGGCCGGGCGCGCGTTCGCCTACGACTTCCAGCAGAACGAGGTCCCCGGCGTGAAGCCCTACGAGGAGCAAGGCTACTGGCGCGACGTCGGCACGATCGCCAGTTACTGGGAGGCCCACATGGACCTCCTGGGCGAGTCGCCGCGCTTCGATCTGGACAACCGCTCCTGGCCGATCCGCAGCGCGCACCACCCGGGGCCGGCGGCGCGCTTCATCGGCAGCGACATCGACAACGCGCAGATCGGGGAGGCCTGTCTCCTCAAGCGCGCCACCATCCGCAACTCGATCCTCGGCCGCTCGGTGTGGGTCAACGAGGGCGCGGTGATCGAGGACTCGATCGTGATGGATCACACCACCGTCGGGAAGGGCGCCCGTCTCCGGCGCGCCATCGTCGATCGCTTCAACATCATCCCGGCCGACGGCGAGATCGGGCTCGACGCGGCGGCCGACCGCCGGGCCTACCACGTCGACGCGTCCGGGCTGGTGGTGGTGCCGCGGGGCGGCCGGCGCGAATTCTTGAGAGGCCTCGAGGAGTTTTGAACCGCGCGATCGTCATTCACGGGCACTTCTACCAGCCACCGCGCGAGAACCCGTGGCTCGAGTCGGTGGAAGTGCAGGACTCGGCCGCGCCGCACCACGACTGGAACGAGCGGGTGACCGCCGAGTGCTACGCGCCGAACACCGCGGCGCGGCGCGTGGACGACAAGAACCGCGTGCTCGACATCGGCAACAACTTCGAGAAGATCTCGTTCAACGTCGGACCGACCCTCATCTCCTGGCTCGAGCGTCATCGGCCCGACGTGTACCAGAAGATCCTCGAGGCCGACCGGCAGAGCGTGGCGGCGCGCGGCGGCCACGGCAACGCCCTCGCGCAGGTCTACAACCACATGATCATGCCGCTGGCCACGCGCCGCGACAAAGTCACGCAGGTGCGCTGGGCGATCGAGGACTTCCGCGCGCGCTTCGGCCGCGAGCCCGAAGGGCTCTGGCTGCCGGAGACCGCGGTCGACGACGAGACGCTCGAGGTCCTCGCCGAGGCGGACGTGAAGTTCACGATCCTGGCGCCGAGCCAGGCGCACCGCGTCCGGCCGCTGGGCGCCGAGGCCTGGGAAGCCATCGGCGACGGGATCGACCCGAGCCGCGCCTATCGCTGGCGCGGCGCCCGCGGGCTCTCGCTCGCGGTCTTCTTCTACGACGGGCCGATCTCGCGCGGGATCGCGTTCGAGCGGCTGCTGGAGCGCGGCGAGCACCTGGTGGCGTGGCTCAACGCCGCCTTCTCGGATGCCCGGGACTGGCCGCAGCTCGTGAACTGCGCCACCGACGGCGAGTCCTACGGCCACCACTTCCGCTTCGGCGAGATGGCGCTGGCGGCGGCGGTCCAGCAGATCGACGCCGAGGACACGGCCACGCTCACGAACTATGGCGCGTTCCTGGCGGCGAATCCCCCCACGCACGAGGTCGAGATCCGCCAGCGCACCTCGTGGAGCTGTGCCCACGGCGTCCAGCGCTGGAACGCCGACTGCGGATGCCGCACCCGCGCCGACTGGCACCAGCGCTGGCGCGCGCCGCTCCGGGAGGCGCTCGATTGGCTGCGCGACCAGATCGACCCGTTCTTCGAGGCGCGCGCGTCCTCGTATGTGAAAGATCCGTGGGCCGCGCGCGACGCCTACATCGCGGTGCTCCTCGACCGGCGGCCCGACCGGCTCGGCGAGTTCTTCGCCGCGCACGCCCGCGCGACACTGGATGACGCCGGCCGCGTCGAAGTCCGCCGCCTGCTCGAGCTGCAGCGCAATCGAATGCTCATGTACACCTCCTGCGGCTGGTTCTTCGACGAGATCTCCGGCATCGAGGCCGTGCAGATCCTGCGCTACGCCGCGATGGCGCTCCAGTACCTGAACGACCTCGGCGGCGGCCGACTCGAGGACGAGTTCGTCCGCCGGCTCGCGGCGGCACCGAGCAACCTGCCGGAGTGGCGAGACGGCGCCGAGGTCTACCGGCGGATCGTTCAGCCGACGCTCGTCGGCGTCAGCCGCGTCGTCGCGCACTACGCGATCACCGGCGTCCTCGAGGAATACGAGCCGGACGCCCGCGTCTACGCGTATCGGGTCCAGCGCCTGGACGAGGCGCGCGAGATCTCCGACGGCACCGCGCTGCGGGTCGCCCACGTGCGGGTCCGCTCCGAGGTGACCGGCGAGACGCGCGACGAGATGTACGCGCTGCTGCACTTCGGCGGCCACGACTTCTCGTGCGGCATCGGCGCCTGGCGCGGCCAGGCGGCCTACGACGCGCTGAAGGCCGACCTGCTCCGGCGGCTCGCGCGCTCGAGCGTTGCCGATCTCGTCCGCGGCCTCGACGAGCATTTCCCGGGCGGGCTCTGCTCGCTGAGCCACCTGTTCCTGGAGGAGCGCCGGCGCGTCCTGACCAGCCTCATTCGCGCGCTGCTCGAGACCCACGAGGAGGCGTACCGGCGCATCTGGGAGGAGAACCGCAAGCTCGTCCACTACCTGCGCGAGGTCGACGCGCCCATTCCCGACGCGCTCGCCCTCGCCGCGCGCCACGTGCTGGAGCGCCAGGCCTCCGACGGGCTCGAGCGGCTCCTGGAGCTCGGCGAGATCCCGGAGCGCGTCTTCGCCGTCGTCGACGAAGCGCGCGGGTTGGGGCTCGCGCTGGACCTCTCGCCGATGCGCTTCCTCATGCACCGCGCGGTCGTCGCGGCCATCGCCGCGATCGCCGCGGCTCCGAAAGAAGCGCTCGTCGCCCGCGCGGTCGCCCTCATCGAGGGCGCGCGACGCCTCAACCTCCGCTACGGGCAGTGGGTGACCCAGAACCACTTCTTCCAGCTCTGGCGCGAGCACCCCGAGGCGCGCCGGATTCTGCTGCCGCTTGCCGACACGCTCGCCTTCAATCTCGAAGCGTGACCGCGTCGTGACCCTCGCGCCCATCGACGCCCCGCGGCGCACGGTCGTCATCGAGGCCGTGGCGCCAGCGGTGGACTGCGGACGCTATCCCGTCAAGCGCGAGGTCGGCGCCGTCCTCGAAGTCTCCGCCGACATCTTCAAGGACGGCCACGACGTGCTGGCCGCCTACCTGAGGTACCGCCGCGCCGGCGAGCGCGCGTGGCGTGAGACGCCGATGCGCCACGTCGACAACGACCGCTGGGCCGGCGAGTTCACGCTCGAGGCGAACGGGCGATATCAGTACACGATCGAGGCGCTCCCGGATCCCTTCCGCTCGTGGCTCGCGGATCTGGAGAAGCGCCGCGCGGCGGACCAGGATCTGACGAGCGCGCTGCGGGAGGGCACGCAGCTGGTCCGGG
>QHSI01000066.1:0-5198 GCA_003221515.1 Candidatus Rokuibacteriota bacterium | reverse complement strand
GGCGCGCTTCGCCGCGTGGTACGAGTTCTTCCCGCGCTCCCAAGCGGCCGTCGACCGGAGCGCCACCTTCGCGGAAGCCACGGCCCAGCTCGAGCGCGCCGCGGCGATGGGGTTCGACGTCGTCTATCTGCCGCCGATCCATCCGATCGGCCGCGCTCACCGCAAGGGACGCAACAACACGCTGGTGGCCAGGCCCGGCGAGCCGGGAAGCCCCTGGGCGATCGGCGGCGCCGAGGGCGGCTTCACGGCCGTCCACCCCGATCTCGGCACCCTCGACGACTTCGACCGGTTCGTCGCGCGGGCGCGCCAGCTCGGCCTCGAGGTCGCGCTCGACCTCACGATCCAGTGCTCGCCGGATCACCCGTGGGTCCGCGAGCACCCGGAGTGGTTCTTCCATCGGCCCGACGGCACCATCAAGTACGCGGAGAACCCGCCGAAGAAATACGAGGACGTGTATCCGGTCAACTTCCTGTGCGCCGATCCCCGGCCGCTCTGGGAGGAGATGCGGCGCGTGCTCGAATTCTGGATCGGCCACGGCGTCCACACGTTCCGCGTCGACAACCCGCACACCAAGCCGGTGAAGTTCTGGGAGTGGCTGATCCGCGCCGTGCAGGACGAGCACCCGGACGTGATCTTCCTCGCCGAGGCGTTCACGCGCCCGAAGATGATGCGCGTGCTCGCGAAGTCGGGCTTCACGCAGTCCTACACCTACTTCACCTGGCGCAACGAGAAGCAGGAGCTGATCGACTACCTCACCGAGATCACGGGGCCGCCCATGGCCGACTACTTCCGCGGCAACCTGTGGCCGAACACGCCCGACATCCTGCACGAGACGCTGCAGCGCGGCGGGCGGCCGGCGTTCAAGACACGCCTCGCGCTGGCCGCCACGCTGTCGTCGCTCTACGGGATCTACTCGGGCTACGAGCTCTGCGAGAACACGCCGCGCGAGCCGGGATCGGAGGAGTATCTGAACTCCGAGAAGTACGAGTACAAGGTGCGCGCCTGGGACGCCCCCGGCAACCTCGTGGACTACGTGACCCGCATCAACCGGATCCGGCGCGAGAACCGCGCGCTGCACGGGTACGCCAATCTAAGATTCTACGGCGCGGACGATCCGAACATCCTCTTCTACGGCAAGATGACGCCGGCGCGCGACAACCTCGTGTTCGTGGCCGCGAATCTCGACCCCTTCGCCGCCCACGGGTGCCTGGTCGACGTGCCGATCGCCGCGCTCGGGATCGGCGCGAGCCAGCCGTACCGGATGCGCGAGCTGATCACCGACCGCGAGTACGAGTGGCGGGGCCCGCGCGGCTACGTTGACCTGCACCCCGACGTGGAGCCCGCGCAGATCTTCGTCCTGCAGCGCTGAGGGGCTTCCGCCGCGTCAGCGCTGCGGCGGTGGCGTCGGCCGAGGATCCTCGGGCAGCGGCTGGGGCGGCGTGAAGGTCATCGTGACCGCCTGCTCGCCGGTCTTGTCGAAGTAGACCAGCAAGCCCTCCCGGTAGAGGAAGAACTCGGAGTCTCCCTGCTTGCCCTGCCGGTCGGGCGGGCCCCAGCCGTACAGGACGAGTCGGCGGTTGAAGACGTCGTGCTTGGGCTCGAGGGTGAACGTCCGCACGACGTCCTTGTTGTAGCGCGCCGGCGTCTTCAGACCGAAGTCGATGGTCACCTTCAGCATGCCCGCGGGCGCGCGCGCACCCTCGTACACCCACTGCACCGTGTCGTACCCCTCGACTTTTTGCGCCGTCTCGCGAGAGGGCGCGCCGAAGCGGGCGCGGACGTCGGTCATCGTGGACTCGCCCGGCTTGATCTCTCGCCACTCCGAGGCCGCGACGGGGGACGCCAGGGCGACCAGGAGCGCCAGCGCCGCGGCCGGGCGCACCATCAGAATCCCAGCGCCGCGCCGTCGCCGCGCGGGTCGGCGCCGCCCATCATGGTGCCGTCGCGGAGCACGATGCCGTGCGCCTGGCCGCACCGCCAGAAGAGCTCGGGGGCCGGCTTCACGCGATGCCCCCGGGCCTCGAGCGCCGCCAGCACGTCGGGGCCCAGACGCGACTCCACGTGTGTGGTGTCGTCCGGATCGCCCGGCAGGAACGCGCCGATCAGGAAGCGTGGGCGCTCGATGGCTTCCTGCACGTCCAGGCCGTAGTCGAACAGGTTGCTCAGCACCTGAATGTGGAACATCGCCTGTCCGTTGCCGCCCATCGTGGAGAAGCCCAGCACCGGGCGATCGTCGCGCGTCGCGACGGCGGCCATCAGCGTGTGGAAGGGCCGCTTGCGCGCGGCGAAGACCGACGGGTGCGTCGGATCCACGGTGAAGTGCCGTCCCCGGTTGTGCAGGACGACCCCGGTGCCCGGCGCCACGACGCCCGAGCCGAACGCGTTGAAGAGGCTCTCGACCACACTGATCAGGTTGCCATGGCGATCGGCGATGACGAAGCCCGTCGTGTCCCCCTGGGGATCGCCGAACGTGTGCGGCCGCGCTTTCTCCGGGTCGAACTCGCGCCGGCGCCGCGCGGCGTAGGCGCTCGACAGCAGCCCGGCCATCGGCAGGCGCGCGTGGGCGGGATCGCCGATCCATCGGTCGCGGTCGGCGTAGGCGAGCTTCACGATCTCGATGAGGAGATGCAGGTGCTCCGCGGAGTGGAGCGGATAGTCCTTGAGGTCGAATCCTTCGAGCATGTTGAGCCCGAGCAGCGTGGCCAGCCCCTGGGTCGGCGGCGGCGTCTCGTAGATCCGCACGCCACGATACAGCGCCGAGATGGGCTCGCCCCACTCGCCGGAATGTTTCGCGAGATCCTGGGCCGTCAAGAACCCCTCGCCCTCCAATCGGCGCGCGATCGCCTCGGCCACGCGCCCCCGGTAGAAGGTGTCGGGCCCGTGCGCGGCGATCTCGGTGAGTGTGCGGGCCAGGTCCGCCTGGACCAGCAGCCCGCCATGCTCCGGGCCGCGGCCTCTCGGCGTGAAGACGCGGTGCCATTCGGCGTCCGGCGTCACCGAGGCGTACTCGCGGATCACCTGGCTCACGAACGAGGTCGTCGGAAAGCCGTGGGCGGCGTAGTCGATCGCCGGCTGGAGGAGCTCGCCGAGCGGCCGGGTTCCGAACCGCTCGAGCAGCATCCCCCACGCGCGCACGCAGCCGGGCACGCTGATCGTGGGTGGACCGATGACCGGCAGCCGATCCATGCCGCGGCGACGCAGCTCGTCGAGGCCCGCCCGCGATCCGGAGCGGCCAGCCCCGTTGAGGAAGTGCACGCGGCCCGTCGCCGCCTCGTAGTAGAGGCAGAAGAAATCGCCGCCCACGCCACAATCCTGAGGCTCCGTGACTCCGAGCACGGCGTTCGTCGCCACCGCGGCGTCGGCGGCGGTCCCGCCGGCCTTCAGCACGTCGAGGCCGGCGAGCGCCGCGTAGGGATGCGCCGCCGCGACCATCCCGCGGCGGCCGAGTGCCAGCGATCGATGCGAGTAGCCGACCTGGGGCATCGCTCAGGCGCCCTGAAAGAGCTTCGAGATCTCGTCTTGAGCGAACACGGGCATGGGGTCCTGACGGCGACCGCTGACGAGCGTCACGCCCTGCTCGCGCGGGACGACCTGGCCGATGAAGTGACAGTCGATCGATTCGCGCGCGAGCGCGTGGATGACGATGCCGGCGTCCGCCGGCGCCAGCGCGATCAGCAGCGCGCCGGAGGCGATCGTGCCGAGCGGGTCGAGGCCGAACGCCTCGCAGAGCGCTTTCCCCTCCGGCAGCACCATGACGCGATCGCGGTCGATGCGCAGGCCGACGCCGGCCGCGGCGGCCAGCTCGACGAGCGCCGTCGCGATTCCGCCCTCGGTCGGATCGTGCATCGCGTGGACCGTGGCCAGCTCGCACGCGAGCTCGGCCTCCGGCAGCACGCTGAGCCCGGGGGTCTTGAGAAAGCCCTTCGCCTTGCGGATGACGGCGGGCGATACGCCGCGCGCGCGCAGCTCGGCCTCTTTCTCCCGAGCGATGATGGCCGCGCCCTCGAGCGGAACACCCTTGGTCATCACGATGGCGTCGCCGACCTGCGCCCCGGCGGTCGTCACGAGCTTGTCCTTCTCGACTTCCCCGAGCATCGTGCCGGCCACGATCGGACGGTCGAGCCCGTGCGTGACCTCGGTGTGACCGCCGACCAGCGTCACCTCGAGCTCCTCGCAGGCGTCGTGCAGCTCCGCGAACAACGCCTCCACCGACGCCTCGGTGGTGGCGCCCGGCGGCAGCAGGAGCGTCGCGAGGAACCAGCGCGGGCGCGCGCCGCGGACCGCGATGTCGTTGGCGTTGACGTGAAGGGCGTACCAGCCGATCTCGGCCGTCGCGAACGTGATCGGATCGGTGGTGGCGACGAGATAGCGGTCGCCGATGTCGATGATCGCGGCGTCCTCACCGACCCTGGGACCGACGACGACGCGGGGATCCTTGGAGTGATACTTGTCGAAGATCGCCTGCAGCGTCCCGGCACGGAGCTTGCCGATTGGCAGGGACTGCATGCCGACCGGTAGTATACACCGCATGCCGCTCCCGCCCGTCGCGTCGGCCTCCTCGAGCGCGTCCCGAACGTCGGCGAGGGACGCGACCGCGCCGTCATCGACCGCCTGGCCGACGCGCGCCGCCGTGCCCGGCGCTATTTCACCGTGTCGTCGGTCGCGTGCGGCCAGTCGAGCACGAGCCGCGTCCATCGCTTCTCGACGACGTGCTCGGCGGCGTTCGGCGTGTACGTCGCGTCGATCGGCAGCGCACGGATACGGAGCCCGCTGGAGGTAGGGCGCCCGGCAGCGTCCCACGCTCGCGCGTGCCGACCAGCGCACCGTGCAACGTCGCGGCATCGGCCATCCGCGGTCCCGGTCAGGTCAGGAGCTTCAGCAGATCGGCGGTCAGGTCGTAGAGCTGGGCACAGCCGCTCTCGCCGCCCAGATGATCCCCGATACGCCGGCGTAGACCCTCATCGGCCGTCTCGCCGAGCAGCGCGGCGATCTTCCGCTGGGGCTCGGAGCAGATGCCCATGTAGGGCAGGCGCGGCGTGATGTGCTCGGCACGGACGATGCGCCCGGTCGCCAGCTCGATCTCGTAGGTGAGCTCGAACCCGTGGACGTTGTCGTACATGGAGTGAAAGAGCTTGAGCCGGTCATCGGCGCGCTCGAGCCGCGCGCGCTTGGTCCGCGCGAAGACCCGCCGCTGGCCC
>QHSI01000108.1 GCA_003221515.1 Candidatus Rokuibacteriota bacterium | reverse complement strand
TGCAACGCGACGCGATCCTCGTCGTCGACGGCCAGGAGATCCTGAACTACGGGCGCCAGTCGATCCCGACCTACGTGCCGGGACACCGGCTGAACTCCGGCGTGTTCGGCTGCATGGGCGTCGGCCTGCCGTTCGGCATCGGCGCGAAGGTCGCGCGGCCCAACACGCAGGTGGTCGTGCTGCACGGCGATGGGTCGTACGGGATCAACGGGATGGAGATCGACACGGCCGTCCGCCACAACATCCCGGTCCTGGTGGTGATCAGCCTCAACGGCGGCTGGACGGCCGACCCGAAGCAGGACAAACCCGGGCGCAACCTCGGCTACACGCGCTACGACAAGGTGGCCCAGGACTTCGGCGCGCACGGCGAGTACGTCGAGAAGCCCGCGGAGATCCGCCCGGCGCTCGAGCGGGCCTGGGCGTCCGGCAAGCCGGCGGTGGTCAACGTGAAGACCGACTACCGGGCTCGGGCCCAGACGATTCGCTTCTCGGCCTACTCCACCTAGCAGCGGGGAGCGCCGCAAGGGAGTTGAGAGCGATCCGCGGGTTCGCAGGGGAGTCGAGAGGGGGCAGAGCCCCCTTCTCCAAACGGAGGAGACATGGCCAGAGCGCTCGAAGGGATCGTGGTGCTCGACCTCACGGCGTATGAAGCGGGGCCGAGCTGTGCCCAGATGCTCGGATGGCTCGGCGCGACCGTCATCAAGATCGAGCCGCCGGGCGGCGAGGCGGGACGCCGCGCGCTGTCGGAGCGGCCGGACATCGACGCCTGGTTCTTCCTGCTGCTGAACGGCAACAAGAAGGGCGTCACGCTCGATCTCAAGGCGCCCGAGGGACGCGCGCTGCTGACGCGGATGGTCGAGCGCGCCGACGTCCTCATCGAGAACTTCGGTCCCGGCTCGATGGAGCGGCTCGGATTCGGCTACGAGAATCTCCGCCGTATGAATCCCCGGATCATCGCGGCGTCCGTCAAGGGCTTCGGCAGCAGCGGCCCCTACGCTCACTACAAGAGCTTCGAGATGATCGCGCAGGCGATGGGCGGCGCGATGAGCGTCACCGGCGCGGCCGACGGGCCGCCCGTTCGCGTCGAGGCCGGGCTCGGAGACACGGGCGCCGGGCTGCACCTCGCCATCGGCATCCTGGCCGCGATCGTCCAGCGCCAGACGACGGGCGTCGGCCAGCGCGTCGAGGTCGCTCAGCAGGATGCGGTGGTCAATCTAGTCCGGATCCATTTCCGTGACCAGTACCAGACCGGAAAGCCGGTGATGCGCCGCGGGAACCGCTCGCCCGGCGCTTCGCCGTCGAACATGTACCGCTGCCGGCCGTTCGGCCCGAACGACTACGTGTTCATTCACTGCGCCACGCTCGAGATGTGGAAGACGTTCTCGAAGATCCTCGGGCGGCCCGAGCTCGGCGACGATCCGACGCTCGCCGATCGCCTGGGGCGGACCGCGCGCAACGACGAGCTCGACGCGCTCGTCGAGGCGTGGACCGAGAAGCGGACCAAGCACGAGGCGATGGAGATCCTGGGGGATGCTGGTATCCCGTGCGGCGCCGTCCTCGACTCCGGCGAAGTTCTCTGCGACCCGTCGCTGGTCGAGCGCGGCATGATCGTCGAGCTCGAGCACCCGCAGCGCGGCAAGTACCCGATGCTCGGCAACCCCGTGAGGCTCTCCGACTCGCCGACGGAGGTGAAGCGCGCGCCCCTGCTCGGCGAGCACAACGCCGACGTGCTGGGCGCGTGGCTCGGCTGCAGCGCCGACGAGCTCAAGGCGCTTCAGCAAAAACGCGTGATCTGACGCGCTCGCGGCTGAGTGGGCGTCGTACTTCCGGAAACGGGCGTGGGCCTCATTGGCAAGCAGCCTGTCACAAATTCCCGCCGATGAGGCCTCGGCGCGCTGCGTAACGGCCCGGAAAAAATCATCAATTCCGACCCGGCTTCTGTGGCATTTCGCTTGCGTGTATGCGCACATGCCGCCCATGGCGCCTACGAGCAAGCCGAAGATACGTGTGCTGATCGTTGACGACGAGGAGACGATCCGACAGGTGCTGTCGGAGTTCTTCAAGACGTTCAACCACGGCTACAACTACGTGGTGGAGAGCGCGGCGAACGGCGCGGAGGGAGTCATGCTGGCGCTCCGCTCGTCGCCTGATCTGGTGCTCCTCGACATGCGGATGCCGATGATGGATGGGCTCCAGGTCCTGAAGCAGCTCCGTGCGATCAATCTGACGATGCCCGTGCTGGTGATCACGGCGAGCCGCGACAGCAAGGTGGCCGCCGAGGTGCTGAATCAGGGAGTGTTCGCGTTCATCCCGAAGCCCTTCGACTTCGTGCAGGTCGACCACATCGTCGCGCTCGCGCTGTCCTCCGGGCGTCGCCCGACGGCCCTCAGTCGCGCGTAAGACGCGGCGCAGTCGTCGCGGCGGTCTTCCGCCCGCCTCGCCCTACTGGATGAATCCGTAGAGCTTGCCGGCGTTCTCGCAGACGATCTTGCGGCGCACGTCGGGGGCGACGTGGCCCAGCTCGCGCTGGATGTAGTCGCGGGAATCTGGCCACACACCGTCGGGATGCGGGAAGTCGGAGCCCCACATCACCTTGCCCACGCCTAGCTCGTCGATGAGCTTGATCCCGATCGGGTCGGTTTGATACGTCGCCCAGCACTGCCGCTTCCAGTACTCGCTCGGCGGCATCGTGAGCGCGAGGTCCTTGAACTGGTCCTCCCACTCCGCGTCCATGCGCCAGAGGACGTAGGGGATCCAGCCGATGCCGGACTCGCCGAGCACGAGCTTCATGCGGGGATGGCGCTCGAGGACGCCCGAGAAGATCATCGACGTGAGGATGTTCGCCATGTTGATCTGGAACTGGGTGATGTTCGTGGCGAACGCCGACCGGGCCACCGCCAGATCGATCTTGGGGGCGTCGGGTGCGGCCGCGCGCGTGGGATCGGAGCCGATCATCATGATCTTGCGGATGTGGTCGGGGACGTAGCCGCCGACGGTGTGGAAGTGCAGCGGCAGCCCGCAGCGGTCGATCGCGTCCCAGAGCGGATTCCAGTACGGATCCCAGAGCGGCGTGAGGTCCGAGGAGTTCGCGATGTCCAAGCCGCGCAGGGCGCCGCGCTTGGCGACGCGCTCGACCTCTTCGACCGCCGCCTCGAGCGGGTGGTTCGGAATCGACGCGAGGCCGGCGTAGCGGTCGGGATGCGTCGAGCAGAAATCAGCCAGCCATTCGTTGTAGATCCTCAGCACCTCGACCGCGGCCTCGGGATCGCTCATGCGCCCGGTCGTGCCGAGGACACCGTAGAGCACCTCGGCCTGAACGCCGTCGCGGTCCTGATCCTTCAGGCGTAGCTCCGGATCGCTAATACGACGAATGCCGCGCTTGCCGTCGTCGTAGAGCCCGGTGGAGGCCATCCGGTCCGAGCGGTGGATCTTTCCGGGAATGTATTCCCGGCCGGCCGACCCCATACCGCACGCCAGGCCGAGCGCGGCGCCCTTCTTCGTCACCCACGCCGGGCCCCGCGGCCCGTCCGTCACATACGGCATCCGCTCCTTGAGCGCGGAGGCGGCGTTCGACGTGAAGAGGTCAGGAGGAAGCCAGCACAGATCGAGATGGCAGTCCGCGGAGATCATTTCGTATCGCATGGCGGCGAGCCTAACAGCAGCGACCACCTCAGGGCAAGTAGACCGGCAAGTAGACCGGCTTGACGATGTCGGTCGCGGGCTCTACGGTGCGTGCGGAAGGAGCGAACCATGAGATTCCAGGGACGGACCGCGCTCATCACCGCGGGGGGGCGCGGCATCGGCCGGGCGACCGCGGAGATCATCGGTCGTGAAGGCGGGACCGTGATCGCCGTCGACCTCGACAAGGAGAGCCTCGATCAGGTGGTGGGGGCGATCCGGGTTGCCGGCGGAACCGCGCACGCCGTCGTGGCCGATGCCCTCGATGCCTCGCAGGTGGCGGGCGTGGTGCGACGGGTCGTCGAGGAGCACGGCCGGATCGACATCCTGGTGAACGCCGTCGGCGGCAGCACGATCATCGCGAAGCCGGGCGCCACCGTGGACGAGCTGACGCTCGAGGACTGGCAGAAGCTGCTGAACTTCAACCTCACCGGCACCTTCCTCTTCACCAACGCGGTCGTGCCCGTGATGAAGCGTCAGCGCGGTGGGAAGATCGTCAACCTCTCGTCGATCGCGGGCCGCGGCCTGAGCGCGACGAGCAGCAGCGCCTACGCCACCGCCAAGGGCGGGATCATCGCGTTCACCCGGAAGCTCTCGCTCGAGCTCGGCGCGTACGGCATCACCGTGAACGCGATCGCCCCCAGCCTCACGCTCAGCCCACGGCTGCGCCCGCGCTGGGACGCGATGTCCCCGGAAGAGCGCGCACGCCAGGCGGCGCAGGTGCCGCTGGGCCGCGTGGCGGAGCCGGTGGATCAGGCGCGCGTCATCTGCTTCCTCGCGTCCAGCGACGCCGACTTCGTTACCGGCGTCACCATCGACGTCAACGGAGGAAGTAGAGGCTAGATAGTCTGTACGGCCTGCCGGGCGATGTCGGTGTCGACCAGATCTTCGAAGCGGTGGGAGCGCTTGATGAAGCCGGCGGCCAGCAGAATCGACTGCAGCGCGTCGAATCCGGTCCGCGTCAACACCGGGTCCGTCGCCCAGGTGGATTGCCGGAAATAGCGCGCCACCGCCCGCGCGAGGATCCCGGGATCCACGTCGGGGAACGCGGGCGCGAGAACGGCGGCGATCGCGGACGGCCCGCTCGCCGCCATCCAGCGCTGCGCCCGATAGAGTCCGCGAACGAACCTGACGAGCACCTCGCGCTCGCGTTCGAGGATCTCCGGCGTCGTCATGAGCGAGCTGAACGGCACCGCGCCGGTCGCGTCCCCCATCGAGGCCAGCAGGTAGCCGGTGCCGTCGTCGATGAGCTGATCGACCGCCGGCGGTCCGAGCTCGATGAACGCCGCCTTCCGCGCGCGGAAGGCGACGACCGCGTCGGGCCCCGATAGATCTCGCACGAACGTGACCCGCGCCGGATCGACGCCGTGCCGCCGCAGCACGGCCTGCATGCAGAGCCACGGCGTCGGGGCGCCGCCAAACGAGATGACCGTTCGGCCGACGAGATCCGACCAGCTGAAGCGCGATCGCGGCTCACGGCCGAGCAGGAAGAACCCGTTCCGATCGTTCACCGCGGCGAAGTGGACGAGGCGAGTCGCACCGCGGTCGGCGAGATCGAAGCTTCGCATGAGGCCGGAGAGGGCGAGATCCGCTTGGCCGCCGAGCAAGGCGTCGACCGTGGCGGCGCTCCGCGGCGCGGTCGTCATCGTGACGTCCAGACCCTCGGCGGCGAAGTGACCGCCGTGGATCGCGACGAACGGCGGCGCGTAGAAAATCGAGCGGAATGCCTCGACGACTCGTAGCCGGTGCGGGGTCTCCACGGCCGGGGAGTATACGCGCACGCTCGGTTGATTTCTCAACGCGGTAAGCCCTTTCTTTACAGCGCCACTTCTCGCCACGTTGTCTATGTAGCTGATTTGGCTGGGCCCGAATGGTGGCACCCGCCTTGCGTCGGGGAAGCGCGGTGCGCACCGTCACCAGTGTGGCGAGATATGTCCGGGCGTCGCTCGAGCGTCGTCACGACGACGCCGGCGCTCGCCAACGTCGCTGCCGGCATAGCCTCCGGCAAGAGCTGGCGATCCGCGGTGGTGTCTCGATCTTCATCATCGCGTTCCAGATCGTCTTCCGCCTCGACTTCGACGGCGTCGGCCGCCTCGTCTCGCTGATCGCGCTCTTCTCGTTCCTGCTCAACGGGCTCTACTACCTCACGGCCCGCGGCGGACATGCCTATCGAACCCAGGCTTACACCAGGATGCTCGTCGATGTCGTGCTCATCACCGTCGGGCTCTACCTGGCCGGCGGGCTGGGCGCCGCGCAGTATCTCGGCATCTACTTGATCGTGACGATCTACGCGGGGATCACGTTCTCGAGCTCGGCCTGCCTGGTGGCGACGGCCGCGGCCACGGCCAGCTACGCGGCGATCGTCGCGCTGCAGCAGAGCGGCATCCTCGCCATGCCGGCGCCCGAGCTCTCGAACCCCAGCATGGTCGCGGCGTTCAACTTGATCATCCTCAACATCGCCGGCCTGCTCATCGCCGTCCTGGCCCGAGCGCTCCGCGAGAGCCGCCGTCGGCTACGCGCCACCTCGCAGGAGCTCGAGCGGTTCGTCGAGGCCATCCCCGACGTCATCTTCGTCCTGGACCGTGGCGGCCGCCTGAGCCTGTGGAACCGGAGACTCGAGGACGCGACCGGCCTGCGCGCGCGGGAGCTCCGGGGCAAGCCGCTGGTCGACCTCCTCGCTGAGGACGATCGCGGCGCGATGAGCGCGGCGCTGGCCTCGGGTCTCGGAGATCAGGCGTTCGAGCTCGAGAGCCGCCTCCGCGGCGCCGACGGCACGCTGACCGCTTACCAGTGGACCGGTGCCGCGCTGATCGACGAGCACGGCCTGGTGAGCGGGCTCAGCGGCGTGGGCCGCGACGTCACGGAGCGCAAGCGCTCGGAGGAGGTCCTGCGCCAGCGCGAGAGCGAGATGCGCCAGATGCAGAAGATCGAGGCGATCGGGCGCCTCGCCGGCGGCGTCGCGCACGACTTCAACAATGTGCTCACGGTGGTCCTCGGTCGCTGCCAGCTCCTGCTCGCGCGCCACAAGCCCGAGGACCCCGTGTACCAGGACCTCGAGCAGATCGAGATCACCGCGCAGCGCGCCGCGAACCTGACGCGTCAGCTCCTCGCGTTCAGCCGCAACCAGACGATGACCCACCAGACGCTCGACCTCAACGGCACCGTCACCGGCATCAGCGACATGCTCGGGCGTCTGATCGGCGAGAACATCGAGCTGGTCGTCACGCTCGACCCGAGCCTCGGCCTCATCAAGGCGGATCCCGGCCAGCTCGAGCAGGTCATCGTGAACTTCGCCGTCAACGCGCGAGACGCGATGCCGAAGGGCGGCCGCCTGACGATCGAGACGCGCAACGTCGAGCTCGACGCGGCGTTCGTGGCCGCCCACCCGGCCGCCACGCGCGGACCGCACGTGCTGCTCGAGGCGCGCGACACCGGCATCGGGATGGACGAGGAGACGCGCCAACGGGTCTTCGAGCCCTTCGTCACGACCAAGGCGCCCGAGCAAGGATTCGGCCTCGGGCTGTCCACGGTGTTCGGGATCGTCAAGCAGCATGGAGGCTACATCACCGTCGAGAGCGCGCCGGGACGGGGCACGGCGTTCAGGGTCTATCTGGCGCGGACCGAGTCGCCGTTGGAGGCGCCGCGCGATGCCGACGGGCCACGTCCGGTTCCTCGCGGCGACCAGACGATCCTGCTCGTGGAGGACGAGGACGCCGTGCGCAGACTGGTGCACGAGGTCCTGCGCAGGCTCGGCTACCGGGTGCTGGTCGCGCGCGACGGCGCCGAGGCCCTGGCGCTGAGCCAATCCCACACCGACTCGATCGATCTCCTGCTCACCGACGTGATCATGCCGGGCATGGACGGCCGCGACCTCGCGGCTCGGCTGCAGGCCACGCGGCCGGAGACCCAGGTGCTGTTCATGTCGGGCTACGCCGAGCCGCCGCTGCCCGAGAACGTCCTGCTCCAGAAGCCCGTCACGCCCGACGACATCGCGCGCAAGGTCGCCGCCGTGCTGCGAGGCGCGCGGGACCGCCGCCGTACCACCCTCGCCGGTTGACATCGAGCGCCGTTCGCCGATAATCGGCTCCCATGAAATTCTCCACACAGAATCTCCTGTCGATTCGTGACTGACAGACCCACGCCCAGGTGTCCCAGAACGCCGTGACCGAGTGCCGGTTGGCCGGCGAGCTCGGCTTCGACGTCGTATGGCTGGCCGACCACCACTTCTCGCACTTCATGGGCGCCTTCTCACGCGGCGGCCTGGCCCACGACAAGGTCATCCGCTCGATGCGCCTGTTCGCCGAGAAAGTCATCCCGAAAGTCAGGTAGAACGCCCTACCGCGTCCAGAAGCCCTCGCTTCGGGCCCGCTGGCGCAGCCCCTCCCAATCGTTCGCCGCTGACTCCGCTTGCGGATGGACAAAGCGTGGAGGCCGGCAAGACGCGTAACCGGCTTGACACGATGGCGATGCGGACGATACGTTGCGCCCGCTCCCCCGAAAAGTGAGGATCCCAGCGATGCGCTACGTGTGGCCTGACGAAAAACAATCCGCCGCGGTGCTGTCCTTCGACTTCGACGCCGAGTCGGGCTTCCTCTTCCGCGAGCCCGAGAAGGCCAAGCGGAGCCTCGCCGACCTCGAGGAGCGCCGCTTCGGCCCCCGCGTCGGCGTGGATCGCATCTTGCGAATGCTCGACCGACTCCGACTGCGGGCGAGCTTCTTCATCCCCGGGTGGACCGTCGTCCACCATCTGCCGCAGTGCAAGCGTATCCGCGACGCGGGGCACGAGATCGGCGCTCACGGCAACGTCCACGAGGCCGTGAGCTCGCTGGACGAGCCGCAAGAAAAGGCGGTGATGGTGGAGCAGCTCCGGATTCTCGCGGATCAGCTCGGCGTGAAGCCCGCGGGCTATCGGTCGCCGTCCTGGGACGTGAACGTGTGGACCCCGGCGCTCCTGAAAGCTCACGGGTTCCGGTACGACAGCTCGCTGATGGGGAACGACGTGCCCTACGACGTGCCGACCGCCGACGGGCCGCTGACCGAGGTCCCCGTCCAGTGGATCATGGACGACGCGCCGCTCTTCCGTCACGTCTACGGGTCGACGAACGCGATCGCCGACCCCGGCCGAGTCCTCCAGATGTGGAGCAAGGAATTCCTCGGCATGCACCGGGAGAACGGCTGCTTCGTGCTCACGTGCCATCCGTTCGTCAGCGGCCGCGCCTCCCGCGTGGCGTTGATCGAGGAGCTGGTGGTCTACATGCGTCGCCAGCGCGGCGTCTGGTTTACGACGTGCGAGGAGGTGGCCCGCTGGCACGACGAGCACGGACGGTCGGCGCCGGCGCCCGCGCGTCGTCGACCGCGTGCGAAGCCCTGACAGGGGAACGGCAGGCGAGCCAGCAGATCAGGTCGCGCGGGGGCCCGGCGCATCGCGTGACACGCCGGGCCCCGCTCTTGTTCAGGACTCCGGCGTCATTCGGCGCGCGCCGTCGCGAGCGCGGTCACGGGGGCTGCCGGGCGCCTCCCGCGCTTGACAAAACCGGGCCCGCGGCGTTGTCTATCGTCGCCCGGCGAGCGCACGGCCGCACCCCACGGAGCCGCGCCGGCGGCGACTAGCGCGACACTGAAAGGACACGGACAATGGCCCGATTCGTGACGGTGGCGAAGGCGGACAGCATCCAGCCCGGGCAGATGATCAAGGTCGAAATCGACAACTTCCCGATCGCGGTGGCGAACGTCGAGGGCACCTTTCACGCGTTCGACGACACGTGCACCCACGAAGACTGCTCGCTCGCGGACGGCGAGCTCGTGCGCACGGCGGTGGTGTGCCCCTGCCACTTCGCGGAGTTCGACGTCCGCAACGGCGCGGTGCTCGTGGCGCCGGCGACCGTGCCGCTCAAGGTCTATCCCGTGCGGGTCCAGGGGAACGACCTGCAAGTGGAGTTCTGATGGCCTCGGCCTCGACGATCGCGATCGTCGGCGCGAGCCTCACCGGCCAGTCGGCGGCGGCCACGCTGCGCGAGGAGGGCTTCGACGGGCGGGTGGTGCTGGTGGGCGCCGAGCCGCAGCTGCCGTACGATCGCCCGCCGCTCTCGAAGAACTATCTGCGCGGCGGGATGCCGTTCGAAAAGACGCTGCTGCGGCCGCCGGAGTTCTACCGCGAGCGCCAGATCGAGACCCGGCTCGGGACCACGGTCGTACGGGTCGACGTCGAGAAGCGGGCGCTGCAGCTCGACGGCGGGGACCGCCTCGAGTTCGACAACGTGCTCATCGCCACCGGCGGACGGAACCGGCGCTTCCCGATCCCGGGGCTCGATCTGCCCGGTGTCTATGACTTGCGCACCGTCGCCGACGCCGACCGTATTCGGGACGCGATCGTCCGGGGCGGCCGCGCGGTCGTGGTGGGCATGGGCTTCATCGGCGCCGAGGTCGCGGCGTCGATGCGCCAGTGCGGGCTCGAGGTCACCGCGATCGAGCCGTTCAAGACGCCGCTCTATCGCGCGCTCGGCGAAGACATCGGCCTGGTCGTCGAAGGGCTCCATCGCGATCACGGTGTCACGCTGATCCTGGGCGACGCAGTCGCCGCGTTCGAGGGGAAGGGACGCGTCGAGCGCGTCGTCACCCGGGACGGACGTCGCATCGAGTGCGCGCTGGCGGTCTTCGGCCTCGGCATCGAGCCCGTCACCGAGCTGGTGGCCGGCACCGGCGTCAGCGTCGACAACGGCATCGTGGTCGACGATCACTGCCGCACCAACGTGCCCGGCGTGTTTGCGGCGGGCGACGTCGCCAATCACTATCATCCCGTGTGCGGCCGGCAGATGCGCGTCGAGCACTGGCAGAACGGTATCAAGCAGGGCGCGGCGGCCGCGCGCAGCATGCTCGGCCGCGGTCAGCCGTACGACGAGGTGCACTGGTTCTGGTCCGATCAGTACGATGCGAACATTCAGTACGCCGGATTTCACGCGGCGTGGGACGCGGTCGTCGTCCGCGGCAGCCTGGCGGAGCGCAAGTTCCTCGCGTTCTATATGGCCGAGGGCCGCGTCGAGTCGGTCGTCGCAGTCAATCAGGGGCGCGATCTGCGGCGGACGCTGCCGATCATCAAGGCGCGGGTGGCGATCGACCCCGCGCGCCTGGCCGATCCGAACGTCGACCTGCGAACGCTCGCCCCGTCGGAGAGGCCCGCATGATCAAGAGATTTTCGACCCTCTACATTGGACACATCGAGCTCGAGAACTGCGGCCACGCGGGTACGCCGGCCGACGACCGTCGCTACTCGAACGAGCGTGTCATCGAGGCGTTCGACACTACGCTCGAGCTCGCACAGACCATGGACGAGCTCGGGTACGAGGCCCTCTGGCTGGCCGAGCATCACTTCCAGCACGAAGGGTACGAGTGCATCCCGAACATTCCGCTGCTGGCCGTCCACATCGCCAACCACACGAAGCGGCTCAAGATCGGCTGCGGATTCAACATCATTCCGACCTGGCACCCGATCCGGCTGGCCGAGGACTACGCCACCGCCGACATCCTGACCCGCGGCCGCTTGATCTTCGGCATCGGCCGCGGCTATCACACCCGCGAGGTGGAAAGCTTCGGCAACCCCATGCTCGACGCCGAGGCCAACCGCGAGCTCTTCGAGGAACAGCTCGAGATAATCTTAAAATCGTTCAATCAGGTGTCCTTCTCGCATTCCGGGAAGTACTACACGATTCCGCCGGCGGTGCCGTACCGCGGCTACACGCTGAAGGAGATCACGCTGGTCCCGCGGCCTCGTCGCCTTCCCGTGGAGATCTGGCAGCCGATCGTGAGCGGCAGCGCCCGTGGCCTCGACTTCATGGTGAAGCACGGCATCAAGGGCGTCGTCTCGGCCACCGCCGAGCAGTTCGTGGATCGATGGTTCCACGACTACCAGACGGTCGCCCGCGGCGCCGGTCGGGAGCTACAGCTCGGCGAGGATCTGATCCTCGGGTTCCGCATGAGCATCGACGACACCCAGGAGCTGGCCGTCCGCAAGGCGCGGCCCTACTTCGAGGAACACGCCAAGTTCATGGGTCCGCTGGGGATGCTGCGCTACAGCGAGGAACACGTGAAGGCGGTGGCAGCCCGCCAGCCGCAGTCACCGACCGCCGCCACGATCGAGAACGGCGTGCAGAACCGTACCTGGCTCTGCGGTCCGGCCGAGGAGTTCATCACGTACCTGAAGGACGTGGAGCGGCGCTATCCCGGGCTCGAGCACGTGATGGTCTCGTGTCCCCTGGGAACGCCGAAGAAGATCATGAAGGAGAATCTCGCTCGCTTCGCGCGAGAGGTGATGCCCGCCTTCAAATAGCGGGGCGCTCGCCGTCAGCGAGCGGGCCCCGCTGGCGGTGGCGGCGGAGTTCCAGCCGGCGGCGGCGGCACGTTGATGCCGGGGGGCGGCGGTGGCGGAGCGCTTGCCGCGGGTGGCGACGTGTAGGTCGTCGGCAGCGACCCCCTCGAGACCGGGATCTGGTTGCCCTTCGCGTACATGCACTGCATGTACGTCATGTCGTAGCGGCGCTGCACCGTGTCCTGCCCGCTGCTGCCCGCGCTCGCGCCGATGGCCGTGCCGCCGAGCAACCCGGCGCCAGCGCCCACCGCCGCCCCGGTGGCGGGGCTTCCGGCGGCGGCGCCGATCGCCGCTCCGGCAGCAGCTCCGACCGCGGTCCCGATGGCGGCGCCGCCGACCGTGTTTCCGACCAACGCCTGCTTCGTCGTCACGCCGACCTGCTGGAGCGACCACTGACGGCACACGGCGTCGTCGGCTTGGAACTGCTCGAACGACTTTCCGTTCGCGGGAAGCACCATCACGCTCGGCCCGGTCGGCACCGTCGCGCACGCGGTCATCAGCAGCCCCGCCGCGACAGACACGATCGATGCGCTGCGCGCCATGAGCTCACCTGATCCTTTCGTTGTGTCGCCAGACCTAGGGCGACCTGGGGGGAACCTTGATCCACGCCTCGGGACACGTCTGCACGTTGGGGTAATACGCTTGAGAGCTCGAGCAGTAATACCAGTAAGCCTGCGGGGGAGGCGGGTCTTGCTGAATGTAGACCGACGGCTGTTCGACGACGACGGCCGGCGGCGGAGCGTAAACGTAGTAGTACGGGCGGTAGTACCAGTACGGGTAGGGCGGGCCCCACCAGCCCCGATGGTGCCACGCATGGCTTGGGACGACCGTGAAAAGCAGCAGCGCCGTCGCCAGGATAGGGACGATCACCGAGCGTCTCATGTGGACTTAGACGAGCGATCCGTCAGGATGATTTACCTCCATTGACGGAAACGGTCGGGAGCGCTATCGTCCGCGCACCGACCTGACCGTGTCCCTCAGCGTGGAGGGAAACCATGAGCCCTGCACGGTTCGTCCCGGTGGCCGTCGGCCTGCTGTCCCTGTCGCTTGCGTGCGCGCCCTTCGAAGAAGCGGCGGCCCAGCCAAGATCGGCCGCCCCGCCTCGGGCGGAGGCCGCCCAGACTAAGCCGGAGGGCGAGATGCGCTGGGCGATCTACGTGACGCTGGCGCCCCAATGGTTCGATCCGGCCGAGGTCATGGGCCAGATCACGCCGTTCTGGGTGCTCTACGCCATGCACGACGCGCTGGTGAAGCCCATGCCCGGCAACCTCATGACGCCGAGCCTGGCCGAGTCGTGGACGGTGAGCCCCGATCAGCGCACGTACGAGTTCAAGCTGCGCGAAGGGCTCAAGTTCCATAATGGCGATCCCTTCACCGCCGAGGACGTGAAGTTCAGCTTCCATCGCACCAAGGGCACCAAGATCCTCAAGGAGAAGGTGCGCGAGATCACGGTCGTCGATCCCTCCCGCGTGCGGTTCCATCTCAACGAACCGTTCCCGGATTTCATGGCGTTCTACGGCACGCTGACGACCGGTGCGGGCTGGATCGTGCCCAGGAAGTACGTCGAGAAGGTCGGCGACGACGGGTTCAAGAAGCACCCGATCGGGCTCGGGCCCTATCGCTTCGTGAGCCACACACCCGGAGTCGAGCTGGTGATGGAAGCCAATGAGCAGTACTGGCGCAAAGTGCCCTCGGTCAAGCGGCTCGTGTTCAAGGTCGTCCCCGAGCCCACCACGCGAGCCGCCATGCTCAAGCGGGGAGAGGTCGACATCGCCTACATGCTTGACGCCCCGCAGGCGCTGGAGCTCCAGAAGGATCCCTCGTTACGCCTGGCCTTCTCCGGCGGCATCGGCATCGCCGCGATCGACTTCCTCGACATGTGGGATCCCAAGTCGCCGTGGGCCGACAAGCGCGTGCGTCTGGCCGCCAACCACGCAATCGATCGGCGGGCGATCAGCGAGATGGAAACGCTCGGCGCCTCGAAGGCCACCGGGAGCATCATCCCCCGCACCTTCGAGTTCGCCTTGCCCATCGAGCCGTATCCCTACGACCCGGTGAAGGCGAAGCAGCTGATGGCCGAGGCCGGCTATCCCAACGGCTTCGACGGCGGCGAGCTCCATGTCACGCCCCCGTTCTATTCGAGGGGTGAAGCGGTGATGAACTACCTCGGGGCCATCGGGATCAAGTTCCGGATGCGGCCCATGGAGCGCGCCGCGTTCTTCGCGGCGTGGGCGGCCAAGAAGCTGAAGGGCGTGTGCGTGTGCGGCAGCGGGCTCTACGGCAACGCCGCCACGCGGATGTCGGAGATCGTCCCGAGCGACGGCACCTATGCGTACGGCGGCTATCCCGACATCGACGCGCTCTACAAGCAACAGGCCCTCGAGACCGACCGCAAGAAGCGCGAGGCCATGCTGTTCCAGATCCAGCAGACGCTGCACGACCGCGCGAGGTTCGCGCCGATCTTCGAGTTCCTCTGGCCCAGCGGGATCGGGCCGCGGGTGGAGGAGCCCGCGCTGCTGATGATCAATCCGTATCCGTGGTCGGCGCCGCTCGAGGAGGTCAGGTTGAAGAAGAAGTAAAAGCGCCGGCTACGCAATCCCATAGGGCCGAGCGCAGTTGTCCCAGAGGATTTTGCGCTTGCTCGCGTCGGCGTCATGGACGATCTGGCGCGTCAGGGGTTCACCGAGCACTTCACGGCGGTGGACGGCGGGCTTCGCGCCGAGGAGAGCGGCAAGACCTTTCCGGCGAGCGGACTCGCGATCGCGGAGTACCACCGCTTCGAGGGCGCCTCGGACCCCGGCGACATGGCGATTCCCTACGCGATCGAAGCGCGGGGCGGGGTTCGGGGGACGCTGGCGGACGCGTTCGGGGTCTACGCGGATCCGCGCGTTGGCGCTGTCATGAGGGACGTCGCGCTGCGGACGAATTCTCCGATGCCGTCCACGGCGCGCTGAGCTTCGTCGAGCATCCCGAGGAACCAGTGCCAGACGTGGATCATCTCGGGCCAGACGTCGAGCGTCGCCTCGACGCCGGCGGCGCGCGCCCGCGCGGCGAGCTGCCGGGCGTCGTCGAGCAGCACTTCGTCGCCGCCCACGTGAATCAGCAGCGCAGGTAGACCGTGGAGGTCCGCGTAGAGCGGCGAGGCGAGCGGCGTCCGCGGATCGGCGCCCGCGAGATACCACGACGCCATGCGCCCGACACCATCGCGCGTGACGATCGGATCGCTCGCGGCCTTCGTCTGGTAGCTCTGCCCACTGCACGCGAGGTCGACCCACGGTGAGATGCACACACCGGCCGCCGGCAGGGTCGCCCCGGCGTCGCGCAGCGCCAGCAGCGTCGCCACCGTGAGTCCACCGCCCGCCGAGTCGCCGGCGACGACGATCCGTCCCGGAGTCTGACCCTGCTCGAGCAGCCAGCGATAGCCGGCGACGGCGTCCTCGACGGCCGCCGGGAACGGGTTCTCGGGCGCGCGCCGGTAGTCGATCAGGAGTGCGCGCGCGCCCGAAGCCTTGGCGATCGCGGCAGCGAGATGACGGTGTGATTTGACGGAGCCGATCGCGTAACCGCCGCCGTGAAGGTAGAGCACGGTCACGTCGGGACGCGCCCCGGCCGGCCGCAACCACTCGGCGGTGAGCGTGCCGACATTCAAGGGCTCGACCGCGACATCGGACGGTACCTTGAAGAAGCGTTCCGCCTTGTCGTACTGATCCCGCTGGGCGTCGAGAGCAGCAGGCGCCGGGTGCTTGGCGAGGTGTGCGCGAACGACCTGGATGGACATGATTAGGCGCCCGCGGGCTGGTAGCGCTTGATCGCGTCGGGATCCACCGTCGCTCCGAGGCCCGGCGCGTCGGTGAGCTCGATCACGCCCGCGTCCAGCTTCAGCGGCTCGGTGACGACATCACCCGCCATCTTGAGGGGGCCCACCGCCTCGCAGCCGTCGATGACCGCCGCGTGCGCCGCGGCCAGCGCCGCCTCGGCGAGCGTCGAGAGCGTCAGGCCGAAGCCGTGGCCGATGACGACGCGCAGGCCAGCCGCCGCCGCGCACTCGATCATCGCGTGCGTGCGCGCGAGGCCGCCCTGCTTCATCGCCTTCACCTTCACGAGATCGGCGGCTTCGCGACGGATGATCTCGATCAGCGAGGCCGGTCCCGTCACGCTCTCGTCGGCCATGAGTGGAATGGCAATCCCGCGGCGGATCGCGGCGAGACCGGGGATGTCGTTGCGCGGAACGGGCTGCTCGACGAGCGTGAGCCCGAACGGCTCCAGCCGGCGGATGAAGGGCACGGCCTGATCGAGCGCCAGGCTCTCGTTGAAGTCGACCCGCAGCGCCATGCGATCGCCGACGGCCTCACGGACCGCCGCGACGCGCGCGACGCCCTCGTCGGTCGCGCCGGCGACCTTGATCTTCGCGGTGCGGAAGCCGCGGCGGAGCCACTCGGTCGCCTCGCGCGCCGCCCGCTCCGGCGCCACCGCGCCGATCCACGCGTTCAGCGTGATCGCATCCTTCACCCGGCCACCCAGCAGCGAGTGCACCGGTACGCCGAGGGCGCGGCCCTTGAGATCCCATAGCGCCATCTCCAGCGCCGCCTTGGCCTCGAAGGCGCCGTCCAGCGCAGCGTCCATCGCGGCCAGCGCCCTGTGGACATTCAGCGCGTCCTCTCCGAGCAGCGTGGGCACGAGCCGGCTGACGTCGTCGCGGATCTCGACCGCCGATGCGAGGGAGTATCCGGGGGTGGGGTCGACGTCGCCCCAGCCCTCGAGCCCGTCGGCCTCCGTCACACGGACGAGGACGCTCTGCTGAACCGTCGTCTCGCCGTGGACGCCCTGAACCGGCGCGCGGAGCGGAACGTGGACGACGAGGGGATCGATCGCGGCGATACGCATGGTCTGGGGGCTGAGCATAGCGCTCGCCCGCGGGCACGTCCAGACCGGCGCGACTCGCGTGCTGGTGACTCGCGTCGCCTTGACGCCCGGCGCACACCGGCTTAGGGTCCAGACGTGCCGGGAACACGGCGGCCCGTCGTCCTCACGGTCGATGACAATCGTGGGCTCCACGAGGTGTACACGCTGGCGTTCGAGCGTGACTACGAGCACGTGCGCGCCTACGGCGGCGAGGAGGCGCTGGAGATCGTCCGGGGCAAGACCATCGATGTGATGGTGCTGGATCTCCGGATGCCCGGCCTCCACGGCATGGAAGTGCTGGAGCAGGCCTTCAGGCTGAAGCGGAGCCTGATCGTGGTCGTCAGCTCCGTCATCGATACGTCACAGAGCGCGCTCCGAGCGATCCGGCTGGGCGCCGCCGACTATTTCGTGAAGCCCACCGAGCCCGAGGTGATGGAGCTCGTCGTGCGGCAGCTCCTGGCCGCCCACGGTGACCCGGCGGTCGCAATCCCGCAACCGACCCTGGTCGCGCGCCGCGTACTGGTCGTCGGATCGGATCCGGGTCTGCGCGCCGCGCTGGCGGTGGCGCTGCAGCCGCGGTGCCGCGTGGACGTGGCGGCGCGAATCGGCAAGGCCGTCGAGATGCTGGGCACGATGACGCCGGATCTCGTCATCGTGGACCTCAGGTCCGCCTCGCTGGAGCGTGTGCTGGGCCTGCAGAGCCTCCAGACGATGTTTCCCGAGGGCCCGATGATCGTCATCGGATCGGCTGATCGTATCGGCCCGCTCCTGCAGCCGGCCGTTGGCCCTTCCGCGCTCGTCATCCCGGAGCCCGTGGACTTCGCGAGGCTGTTTCGAGAGATCGCGACGCTGCTGCCTCCGGATCCGGAGGGCGCACTGATGAAACCGCTCAGCGCTGCCTCGAGCAAAGCCGTGGAGCGCGCGGTGGCCCGCTACGCCGATCACACGGTGCGCGTGGCGCACCTGAGCGCGGGTACGGGGCTCTCCGCCGACCACTTCGCGCACGTCTTCCGCGAAGAGATGGGCCTGCCGCCGATGGAGTATCTGGTTCGGGTGCGCGTCCAGGCGGCGATCTCCATGCTCCGCGAGACCCGCGACAAGGTCAGCACCGTCGCTCGACGCTTCGGGTTCTACGACGGCCCGCATCTCGCGCTGACCCTTCGACGCCGCGGCCTCGGGCGGCCTCAGGACTTCCGAGCGAGCTGAATCGACCTGTGACGGTGGGCTCGAAGAGACTGACGCGGCTTCGAGTACGAGCCAGTCGCGGGTGCAGTGCGAGTGAGGGGCAACTTCCGAGAATGGCTCAGGAAGCGGCGGGACGCGATCCCTCCGCGTCGTGAGGTGCGGGCCCGTGGTGAATCCTGGCGAAAAGGTCATTCGCGATCGAGATCGCGCGGGCGAGCTGGGCATCGATATGCTCGAGCTCCTTCCGAGCGCGGTCCGATTCGGCCCGCAGACGCTCGTTCTCCTGCTTGAGCGCGTCGCTCTCCCGCTGCAACCGCTCGTGCTCGTAAAGCACCGAGCGGACGGCAGTTACGTGATGCTGGACCGTATCGACCCAGCGGAGCGTATCGCGCAGCGGCGTGAGGGGCTCGGCTGGCGGCCTTTCCGAAGGGACCGTCACGATCGCGTGGGAGTGGATCCTCAGTTGTTCGTCGATTTCCGGACGGATCCGTCGTTCCATTCGGCGGCGTTCCGCGGCGGCCGGCGTCGCCCGGTGCCGGCGCTCTCCCGATCGACGATCGACGGTAACGCGGACGCATGCGTTTCCGGATAGACGCTCACACAGGTACTCGTAAAGATCGTGGTGCTGACGGGAGACGATGAAGAGATTCATAGAATCAGCATAGCGCGTTTCACGAAGTCAGGCGTTTTCTCCGACGCTCATTGACGACACGACAAAGAGAAGAGAGCCGGAGGCGAGACGATTACTATTGTTCCCAACGCGTTCTCGCAGCTCCCTCCCAGCTAAGCAGCAATGTCCGTGTAAGTTCCCATAACCCGTCTACCTCGTCAACGCGCGCGCGCATTCCATAAGGCGTTACCTTTCCGGAATATGCGCAACCGTGGCGTGAGAGGACAATAGGTGCTCGGCCGTTACGGAGGGTCGGCGCATTCTCGGTCAAGGGCCCTGGTCGAAGTTTCCCCCTGGCAGCGGAAGGCCGTCGAGCGGCGCACGGCGCGCTGGGGACGGCGGCGCAAGGTCCCCGAGTGCGTGCCGCATCGGTTCCAACACTTGTTCGCGACGGACCTCCTCCGGCAGGGGACGGACATTCGCTACATCCAGGCACTCCTCGGGCACGCGAGGCTCGAGACGACGGAGATCTACACGCAGGTCGCGAATCCGGAGCTCGTGAAAGCGATCAGGCGGCTACGGATTACCGGCCCGGATTCTAGGCCACCCCCCAGTGTGGACAACTTGGTGGTGCCCAAGTGATGGAGAACAAAAAGCGCGCCAGAGAAGGCCCGTAAGCCGGGTTCTGTCTCCCCGTCGGTTTCCCGCCGGGGCGACGGTCATTTCTCTAGGGCGCCGGTTGCCCGGCGTCTCCAGCGACCTAACCCGGGAGCGGCGCGGGCCACGCCATTGCTCCCCTATTTGGTCTTGCTCCGGGTGGGGTTTACCTAGCCGGTGCGGTCACCCGCGCCGCTGGTGAGCTCTTACCTCACCGTTTCACCCTTACCGCCTCGCCACCCTCGCAGGCTCGACGAGACGGCGGTCTCTTTTCTGTGGCACTGGTCCGTGGGGTTACCCCCCCTGGGCGTTACCCAGCACCCTGCCCTGCGGAGCCCGGACTTTCCTCCCGCCGCGTTGCCACGGCCGGCGACCGTCCAGCCTTCTCTGGCGCACCCGACAGTATAGCCTAGGGGAGTCAGAGGCTCCCGTCGCTCAGCAGGGCATCGGCCAGCCCGAGCAGCTTCCACGCGTCCGGCACGCCAGCGCGCACGAGCTCCAGCGGGGAGAGCGGGCCGGTGTGATGGAACGTGCTCAAGATGACGGCGCGGGTCCGAGCCCCCTCGGCGAGCCGCACGCTCTCCGTGTACGGGATGGAGATGTCTGCTCGGCCGTGGGCGATCAGCACGCGGCCCCGCAGGCGGGCCATCGCGGGCAACGGCGAGAGCCGGTCGAGGGCGGCGCGGGCGCCGGGCGACAGCCGCGCGAGGAGGCCGTCGAGCGCGTCCGGGCGTCGGTTGTAGACGAGCGCCAGCACCAATCGCGCGTCCGCGCCGAGCATAGCCTCCATCTGTGTCGTGTCCGCCGACGGGTCGGCGAGCTTCACCTGCGCGATGGCGTCGAGTCGAGAGCGGTCGACGGGGTTCTCGGCGAATCCAGCGAGGAGCTGAAGGAGCTTCCAGCGATTGTAGGGCTCCGGGGCGGCGCTCGTCGTGACGAACGCGATGACCGAGCGCAGGTCGGCGTAGCCGCCGAAGCTCCCGGCCAGACGAATGCGAGGCCGCTCGGCGGCCGCCAGGAGGGCCGGCCCGGCGCCGAAGCTGAAGCCGGCGATCGCAACGGGACTCGCGAGCCGCGCCGCGTGGTCCAGCGCCGCGACCACGGCCGCGACCTCGGTGCCGTCGAGCCTGAACGCGGCCAGCCCCTCGAACTGAGGGACGAGGGCCAGCTGACCGTGGCGCGCGAGGAGCTCGGCCAGTCGCGCCAGATCCGGCTGGCGACGACCCGCCGGCGAGAGGCCGTGCACGAGCAGGATCGCGCCACGCGGGTGCGCCGGGCGATAGAGGTCGGCGGCGACTGTGCTCGCGCCGAAGGGAATCGCCGTCCGTTCGGCTTTAGTCGCCTGGACGAAGGGCGCGGTCACGCGCCGGGCGGCGGGGAGGGCCAGCACCAGCGAGAAGGTCGCGGCCGAGCCGAAGCGGACGACGAGGGCCACCACCACCAGGCCAAGGGCCGCGGCCGCGATCGCGAGGGATCTACGCGTCCCGGCCAAGCTGCGCGCCGAGCGTGGCGATCGCGCCGCGGGCCAGGGCGTCGACGCGCTCGTTCAGCGGGTCGCCGGCATGGCCGGCCACCTTGCACCAGACGACGTCGTGGCGCTGCGCCTCGGCGAGCAGTCGTTCCCAGAGGTCGCGATTGGCGACCGGCTTCTTCTGGGCGTTCTTCCAGCCGTTCTTCTGCCAGCGCTCCCACCAGCGCTCACGGAAGCAGTTCACGATGTAGGCGCTGTCCGAGTGCAGGAGCACGCGCTTACCCGATGGTATCGCCGCGAGGCCCTCGATGGCCGCCAGAAGCTCCATGCGCTGGTTGGTGGTCCGTGGGTCTGCGCCGGAGACGGTGCGCTCCTGACCGCCGTCGATGATGATCGCGGCCCAGCCCCCGGGGCCGGGGTTCCCGGAGCACGCGCCGTCGGTGTAGAGGACGATCTCGGACGGGGAGGCGGGCGGTGGCGCGCCGGCCCGTCGGGCCGTCAGGCGGATTCCTGCCAGTAGAGATACCGGCCGCAGCTCTCGCAGAGCATCAGGGTCGTAGCGGCTTTCAGCTCCTGGATCGCCTGGGGGCGGATCGACACGCGGCAACCGCCGCAAATGGCGGTGTTGGTCACGCGGGCCACCGCGACGCCGGCCCGGGCCTTCAAGATCCTTTCGTAATCGGTGAGCAAGGGGCGGGGCAGCTCGCGCGCGCGCGAGTCGCGCTCGGCGCGCACGACGGCCAGCTCGGTCTCGACCGCCTCCAGCTTCTTCTTCACGACGACCTCGTCCTGCTGGGCGCGCTGCTCCTCGGCCCGGAAGCGGGACTCGCCCTCGCGGATCTCCCCGGCGAGACGCTCTTGCAGCTCCATGAGGCCGAGGATCTCTTCCTCGCCCTGCGCCTTTTCTTGCTTGATCGCCTCGATCTCGGCGAGCACCGCCGAGTACTCGACGTTGTTCTTCACTTCCCACAGGCGCGCGTCGGCCTTGGCGCGCTTGGCGGTCGTGACCTCCAGGTCCTTCTCCCGGCTCCGGAGATCCTTGCGGGTCGTGTCGGCCTTGGTCCGGAGCGCGTCGAGCGACTTCTTGGCTTGGACGAGGGCGGCGTGGATGGCGTCGATCTGTTTCGGCAGGCGGGCGGCTTCGGCCTCGAGCGCGGCGATGCGCGCATCGAAGGCCTGCAAATCTACCAGCGTCAGGAGCTGAGCGTCCACGCCACCTCCGATTTTATGCTAAACAGCGCCGTCGGTTGTCCGCAGATCGGAGCCACCCGCGCCGAACGCTCGGGTTGCCCGCAGATCGGAGCCACACGCGCCTCTATCAGGCCACCCTCGGTCCAAGCCGGTCTCAAGGCCATCGCTCCAATGGTGGGCCCACCTGGACTCGAACCAAGACCTAACCGGTTATGAGCCGGCTGCTCTGCCATTGAGCTATGGGCCCGCGGGGTCATCATACGCAATCAGGACTCCAGGAAGCTCCGGAGCTTCTTCGAGCGCGACGGATGACGGAGCTTGCGCAGGGCCTTGGCCTCGATCTGTCTAATCCGCTCGCGCGTGACGGCGAAGTCCTGCCCGACCTCTTCCAGCGTGTGCTCGCAGCCGTCGGAGAGGCCGAAGCGCAACCGCAGCACCTTCTCCTCGCGCGGCGTGAGCGTGTTGAGGACCTTGTTCGTCTGCTCGCGCAGCGAGAGGCCGATGATCGACTCCACGGGCGACACGACCTGCTTGTCCTCGATGAAATCGCCCAGGTGGCTGTCCTCTTCCTCTCCGATCGGTGTTTCCAGTGAAATTGGTTCTTGAGCAATCTTCAGAACTTTTCGCACCTTGTCGACCGGCACGTCCATCTTCGTCGCGATCTCTTCCGGGGTTGGCTCGCGGCCGAGCTCCTGCACGAGCTGGCGCGAGGTCCGAATGAGCTTGTTGATGGTCTCGATCATGTGCACCGGGATGCGGATCGTGCGGGCTTGATCGGCGATCGCCCGGGTGATCGCCTGGCGGATCCACCAGGTGGCGTACGTCGAGAACTTGTAGCCTCGCCGATATTCGAACTTATCGACGGCCTTCATGAGGCCGATGTTTCCTTCCTGGATCAGGTCCAGGAACTGCAGGCCACGGTTCGTGTACTTCTTCGCGATCGAGATGACGAGACGCAGGTTCGCCTCGACCATCTCCTTCTTCGCCTGCGCCGCCTTGACCTGGCCCGCCTTGATGATGGTCATGACGCGCTTGATCTCGTCGGCCTTGGCGTTGGCGCGCGCCTCCGCGACCTTGATCTCTTGCTGGGCGACCCACACTTGCTGTTGCTTGGGGGACTGGAACTTCTTGGCGGCCCTGAGATGGAGGTCGCCGCCACCCACGGCGGTGCCGCCGTTGACGCCCGGATCGCGGAACGAGACGTAGATGAGGTTCTGGACCTCGTCCGCCGACGGGCGTCGACCGTTGGTCCACAGGCGGATCACGTGCTCGGCGCGCTCGACGTCGTCGAGCAGGTCGCGCAGGCGCTGCACGAGGCCGCGACGGCCCAGGTCCGAATCCTCGCGATCGATGATCTGGTTGCCGATGTTGAGCGCGCGGAGCCGCTCGAGCACCTTCACCTGGCGCTGCTGCGCCTGCGCCTCGAGCCGCTTCCACGCCGGCTCCTTGCCCTTCTTGGTCCGCCGCCGGCCGGGCGACTTGAGCCGCAGCTTCCGGGCCTGGGCGACGAGCTTGTCGCGCTCGCGGAGGAGCCGGTCGACCATGGCGAACGCCGCGATGACCTGGCGGGTCAGGTCCGCCTCCTTCTCCTCGGTGAACTCTTCCTCGTTGACGTCGACGACCTCCTTGACGGAGATGTCGTGCTGACGGAGCTGGTCCCGCAGCTCGCGGAACCGCTCGAGGGCCAGGTTGGTGCTGAGGATGGCGGCGGTGACCTGGTTCTTGCCTTCCTCGATCCGCTTGGCGAGCGCGATCTCGCCCTCGCGCGTGAGCAGCGCGACGCGGCCCATCTCGCGCAGGTAGAGCCGCACCGGGTCTTCGGTGCGCCCGACCGGCCCCGGCGTCAGGTCGATCGGTTCGGGCGGGCCGTCGTCGTCATTGTCCTCGGGCTCGGCCTGCGCCTTGCGCTCGCGGACCTCCGACGGGAGGCGGCCGGCCTTCGCGGAGTCCACCACCTCGATGTCCATGGCGCCGAACATCATCATGATGTCGTCGAGCTGGTCGAGCGAGACGAGGTCCGAAGGGAGGGCATTATTGACGTCGTCATAGGTGAGGAAGCCCTTCTGCTTCCCCATCGAGATCAGTCGGTCGAGCTCCTCCAGCTTTGGCTCTTCGCTCATTCGTCTGAGCTCCTTGGGGACCCCGGAGTCCCATGTTCTAACGACTGGGCGACACCACCCGTGATCCCGTACACGACGGCGCTTTCCTCGTGCAGCGTTCGTAGCTCCGTGTGCATGGGCGCCGCGACCCCCGTCTTCGCCTGAGTCTCGGCTATGGTCTGGCTCACCTCTCGCGCACGCCGCAACCGCTGGCTGCGCTCGAGCCGTCGCTGGAACTGTTCGATGCTAACCTGAACGTCAAGGCTCTCGCGATCTTCCACGAGCAGCGAGGAGAGGACCGAGCGCGCCTCGTCGGTCTCGAGATCGGTCATCAGGCTTTCCGCGGGAGCGTCGGGCCGGCGCTTGAGCGCGGCCACGATCGAGCGGAGCGGCGGGTGGCCGAGGTCGTCGGTCTCGTCGAGGATCGCCAACAAGCCGGCGCGCGCCTCGACGGAGCGCAGTAGCAGCGTGACCAGATCGCGCTCGACCGGCGGCGTGGACGACGGCGCCGGCGCCGTCTGCGGCCGCGCGGGTGGCGTCCGCAGCGAGGACTGAAGCCGCTGCGCCTCGATCCAGAGCTGAGTCGCGTCCACCCCGAGCTTGGCCGCCGCCTCGCGGGAGAGCGCCGCGGCCTCCTGCGCGTCGGCGACCTTCGCCAGCATCACCGCCACGCGCGCGAACGCGGTCGTCCGGGCGCGGGCGCCGGTGGCGCCGTCGGGATCGACGACGGCGCGATCGAGCGCGTAGGCGAGCAGGCTCCGCGCGGCGCCGATCCGCTCCGCGAACGCCGGGGCGCCCGACTCACGCAAGAAGGTGTCGGGGTCGTGGCCGGCTGGGAGCAGGGCGACCTTCACTCGGAAGGTGCCACCACCCTCGAACGATCCGGAGCGGTTCACGGCCCACGCCATGCCGCCGCTGGTGGGCTCGAGCAGCTCCTCGGCGCGCTCCGCCGCCTTCTGGCCAGCCGCGTCGGCGTCGAAGAAGGTGACGACCTCGTCGCAGTAGCGGCGCAGCAGGGCGAGCTGAGCCGCCGTGAACGAGGTGCCCAGCGCCGCCACCGTCTCGGTGAACCCATGCTGGTGGGCCATCAGACAGTCGACGTAGCCCTCGACGAGGAGCGCGCGGTTCTTCGTCTGGATCGTGGGTCGGGCGATGTCGGCGGCGTAGAGCAGATTGCCTTTGGTGTAGAGCGGGGTCTCCGGCGAGTTGAGGTATTTCGGCTGCTCGTCCCCGAATCCACGCCCGCCGAAGGCCACGACCCGGCCCTGGAGATCGCGGATCGGGAACAGCAGCCGTCCTCGGAAGCGGTCGTAGACGCCGCTACGGTTCTCGCGCTGAACCGCGAGCCCCGCGGTGACCAGCGCGTCGTCCGTGACCTTCTGCGAGCGCATGAAGGTGAGGAGCCCGTCCCAGCCCTCCGGGGCATAGCCGAGGCCGAAGCGCTTCGCGACGTCGGCGTCGATGCCGCGCTGCTCGAGATAGGCGCGCGCGCGGTCTCCCGCCGTCCTCCAGAGTGTGTCGTCGTAGAAGCGCCAGGCGAGATCGACGATCCGGATGAGTTCCTCGCGGCCGGAATCACCACTCCGGACGCCTTCCTCCGGCAGCGCGATCCCCGCGGTCTTGGCGAGCGAGCGGACGGCCTCGGGGAACGAGAGACGGTCCTGGCGCATGAGAAAGCCGAAGACGTCGCCGCCCACTCCGCAGCCGAAGCAATGGAAGATCCCCTTTTTCGGGTTGACCATGAACGAAGGGGTCTTCTCCCCGTGGAAGGGGCAGAGACCCTTCCAGTTGACGCCGGCCTTGCGGAGGTTCACGAACCGGCCGACGAGGTCGACGATGTCCACGGCGTTACGGACGTCGTCGAGCAGCGCCTGAGCGTATTGCGCCATCACCCGACCTTCAACGCGGCCACGGTGGCGCCGCCGCCGCCCTCGGAGGGCTCGCCCTCGCGGAAGGAGTCGACCAACGGATGACCGCCGAGGAGGTCGCGCACCGCCTTGCGCAGCGCGCCGGTGCCCTTGCCGTGAACCAATCGCACGCTGGAGAGCCCCGCCAGGAACGCGGCGTCCAGATATCGCTCGACCGCGTCGCGCGCCTCGTCGGTCGTCTTGCCAAGAAGGAGAATCTCCGGCGCGACCGGGCGAAGGGGAGTCGGGGTGGGGTCGCGGGGCTTCGGAACCCCACTCGCCCCGGACCCCACCCCGACTCCCCCTCGCCCGGTTGCGCCGGCCGGGCGGAGGGCCTGGAGGGGCACGCGGACCGTGACCGAGCCCGAGCGGACGGTGGCGGACCCGCCCGCGATCGCGACGAGCTCGCCGCGGATGCCGAGGTGCTCGGCGGCGACGGTCGCGCCGGGCACGAGGGTGGCCGGCATCTCCACCGGGACGTGCGGGGCCACGGTCTCGATGCTCGACGAGGCATCACGCACGCGGCGGCGACTCTCTTCGAGCGATCGGCGCGAGCGCTCGGTGCGCTTGAGCTTGTCCCACTCCGTCGCGAGCGCGCGCCGGATGTCGGCGACGAGCGCGGAGGCCTCGGCGCGAGCCCGCGCGACGATCGCCTGAGCCCGGTGCTCGGCCGCGGTCGCCGTCTCCGAGGCTTTCGCGAGCTGTGCGGCGGTCTCGGCCCGAACGCGCTCGATCTCGCGCGTGCGCTCGGCGTCCGAGCGGGCGTGGGCGTCGAGCGTCGACAGCAGGTCGGTGAGCCGGACGGCGTGCTCGGAGCGGTGCGCCGTCGCCCGCGCGATCAGCTGGGCGTCGAGGCCGAGGCGCGCGGCGATCGTCAGCGCGTAGCTCTGGCCGGGCTGGTCGTAGCGCAGCCGGAAGGTCGGCGCCAGCGTCGCGGTGTCGAACTCGACCGAGGCGTTACGCGCGCGCGGATGGGTGGACGCGAACGCCTTGAGCGGCTCGAGGTGGGTCGTCGCGATCACGAGCGCACCACGGCCGGCCAGCTCCTCGAGGATCGCCTGCGCGAGCGCCGCGCCCTCGTCCGGATCCGTCCCGGCGCCGAGCTCGTCCAGGAGCACCAGCGAGCGCTCGTCGGCCGCGTCGAGGATCTCGCGGACCTGCTTGACGAAGGCCGAGAAGGTCGAGAGGTTCTCGGCGACCGACTGGTCGTCGCCGATGATCGCGAAGACGTCGTCGAACACGGGTAGCCGCGAGCCCTCGTCTGCAGGGAGGTGGCAACCCACCTGCGCCATCAGGGCCAGAACCGCGAGGGTCTTGAGCGCGATCGTCTTACCGCCTGCGTTGGGGCCGGTGATGACGAGCAGCGGGCGATCGGGGCCGAGCTCGAGGTCGACGGGCACGATCGGCCTGGTCGGATCCTCCCAGCTCTGGGCGAGCAGGAGCGGATGGCGCGCGCCGCGGATCGCGACGGTGTGGGCGGTGTCGATCAGGGGCGCCGTGGCGCTCATGCGCTCGGCGGCCTGAGCGCGCGCGAAGGCCCAGTCGAGCTCCCCCACCGCGTTCAGCAGGGCCTGGATGTCGTCGAGGCGTGCCCGCACCGCGTCCGTCAGCTCGCCGAGGATCCGCCCGGTCTCGTGCTCCTCCTCGCGGGTGGCCTGCACGAGATCGTTGTTGGCGTCGACGACGTGCTCGGGCTCGATGAAGAGGGTCTGGCCGCTCTGCGAGCGGTCATGGACGATGCCGCGCACTCGACCACGCGCCTCGGCGCGCACTGGCAGGACGTACCGGCCGTGGCGGAGCGTCACGTATCGGTCGGTGAAGAGCCGATCGGCTTCGCTACCTTGGAAGGCGCGCTCCAGCTCGACCGAGAGCCGCCGGCGACGCTCACGAATCTCCCGGCGCAGGCGCTTGAGCGTCGGGCTCGCGTCGTCGGCCACACCACCGTCGGCGTCGAGCGCGCGGCGAAGCCGATCGGCGAGCTCATTGACGCGTGGTAGCGCATCGGTGATCGCGCTCACGTCGGGGCTCGTCTCGCGGACAGCCTTGCCGTAGGCGTGAAGCTTCGGGCTCGCATCGAGCGCAGGGATGATCTGAACCAATTCGAGACCGTCCAGGACGCTGCCGTCGGCGCGACAGCGGGTGAGCACGGGGCGAATGTCGGCGAAGCCTTCGAGAGGGAGTGATCCGACGGTCGAGAGGGCGACCCGCGCCTGGCGGGTCAGGTCGATCGCCGCCAGAACCCCCGCGAGGTCCGTCAGGGGTTCCGCCGTCGTCGCTCGTTCGCGACCCATCTCGGTCACTGCTTCATGAGCCAGGAGCGCCCGCACCGCGTTCCATTCGGTGCCCGGCTCCCAGGTTCGGCCTGCCTCCACCCTTCGGCTCATTCGCTCCCGCCCCGGATCACGGGAGTGTCGGCGTGCATCCAGGAGTGCCGCGGCTAATCGGACATCCGTTCGCGCCGCTTGGCCTTCTTGCGGGCGGCGAGGGCTTTCCGCTTCCGCCGAACGCTGGGCTTCTCGTAGTGCTGACGCTTCTTGAACTCCGACAAGAGCCCGGCTTTCTCGCATTGTTTTTTGAAGCGCTTGAGGGCGCTCTCGAAGGACTCGTCGGGCTCGACGATGACCTTGGTCACGCTGCTCCCCCCTCCGGATGAGGCCACACTCTGGATAAACAACAATATATACCACGCGACCCACCCTCGGGCAACGAAGCGCCCCTCCTTGCTAGACTATGCGCCTTGACCACTGCGCTCGCGCCTCCGATCTACACCGTCATCCCGTTCGTCGCCATGCTCCTGGCGATCGCCCTGTGCCCCCTCTGGCTCCCGCACTGGTGGGAGGCGAACCGGAACAAGCTGATCGTCTCGGCCGTGCTGGGCCTGCCGGTCCTCGCCCTGTACCTGGCCAGGCGGCCGGGGGCGCTCGGGACCATGGCCGAAGAATACGTCTCCTTCATCATCCTGCTCGGCGGGCTCTACGTGATCTCGGGCGGAATCTTACTGAGGGGCGATCTCCCCGCGACGCCGGTCGTCAACACCGCGTTCCTCGCGCTGGGATCGCTCCTGGCCTCGTTCGTCGGCACCACCGGCGCCTCGATGCTCCTGATCCGCCCGCTGCTCCAGACGAACCGAGAGCGGACCCGGGTCAGACATACCGTGGTCTTCTTCATCTTCCTCGTGTCCAACATCGGCGGGATGCTGACGCCACTCGGTGATCCTCCGCTGTTCCTGGGGTATCTGCAGGGCGTGCCGTTCACGTGGACCTTCCGGCTCTGGCCGCACTGGGCGTTCCAGGTCGCCCTGTTGCTGACGCTGTACTTCGTCTGGGATACGCACCAGTACGAGAATGAGCCACCGACCGCGCTGCGGCAGGATCACCTGCGAGTCGAGCCGCTGCGCCTGCAGGGCGCGATCAACGTCGTCTGGCTTGGGCTCGTCGTCCTAGCGGTCGCGCTCCTGCACGAGCCATGGCGCGAGTTCCTCATCGCGACGCTGGCGCTGGTCTCCCTGTGGATGACTCCGCGTGCGATCCGCGAGGCCAACGGCTTCACGTTCCATCCGATCGTGGAGGTCGCGGTGGTCTTCTTCGGGATCTTCCTCACGATGATCCCGGCGCTCGAGCTCCTGCGCCTTCGGGGCGGAGAGCTGGGCGTGTACGCGCCCTGGCAGTTCTTCTGGGCCTCGGGGATGCTCTCGTCGTTTCTCGACAACGCGCCGACCTATCTGACCTTCCTGGCACTGGCGCAGGGTCTCGGCCTGGCCCGCGAGGTGGTCGATGTTCCGCACGTGATTCTGGCGGCGATCAGCGTGGGGTCGGTGTCGATGGGGGCCAACAGCTACATCGGCAACGCGCCCAACTTCATGGTGAAGTCGATCGCCGAGGAGCAGGGGGTGAAGATGCCGAGCTTCGGCGGCTATATGGTTTACAGCGGGGCGATTCTGCTCCCGCTGTTCGCGCTGGTTACCCTGGTGTTCTTTTGATGGGGGCCTCGACGGGCCCCCCAAGCCCCCCAACGCTCGGAAGCGCCCCGGCGGGTAGCCGTGGCGCTCCTCGATGTTGCTCGGCGTCCCGTGGGCCTCGACGGGCCACCCATGCCCCCGTGGCTCAACAACAATCGAACGTCTTGGCTACGCAACGAGGCTGAGGACGCGCTCCGCGGCTTCTGCGACGGCGGCGTCCACTGCCGGAAGCTCGTCGCGCTCGAATGGCGCGAGCACGTGGTCGGGGACGTCGTCCTTGCTGTCGGGACGCCCGACCCCTACTTTGACGCGGCGGATCTCCTGGGTGCCGAGCGCTTCGATGACGGAGCGCACGCCGTTGTGGCCCCCGTGGCTGCCCTTCATCCGGATGCGCACGGTCCCCAACGGCAGGTCGATGTCGTCGTAGACGAGGATCAGCTCGGCGGGCCCCGCCTCCACCCGGCGGAGCGCCTTGGCGACGACCGGACCGCAGGCGTTCATGAACGCCTGCGGCTTGATGAGACACAGCGGCTCACCTCGCCACTGGCCCCGCGCCAGCACTGCGGCGCCGTCACGCCGCCAGGGCTTGCCGAGCGTGCGGGCGAGGGAGTCGAGGACGCGCTGGCCGACGTTGTGCCGGGTATCCCGATACTCGGGCCCGGGGTTCCCAAGCCCGACGACTACCTGGCGGCCGGCCACGCGTTTTCCGCTCGGCTACTTCTCCGTCTTCTCGGCTCTCTCGGGTCGCTTCGGCCGCTTGTCGTCGGCCGCCGGGGCTTCCTCGCCTTCCTTCGGCTTCCGCTCGGTGAGCACCTCCGGCTCGGCGACCGCCGTCGTCGCAGTCGCGGCGACCACCGGCGCTTCCTCGGCCATCGGCGGGGCAACCGTCGCGACCGCCTGGCCCGGGTCGTTCAGGATCCTCACGCCCGCGGGTGCGACGAGCTCGCGCACGGTCAGGACGTTGCCGATCATGAGCGCGCTGACGTCGGCGTCGATCCGCTGCGGGATCGCGGTCGGCAGACACGACACCTCGAGCTCGTGGAGCACGAGGTTCAAGATGCCCTTCTGGTCGCGCACGCCCGCCGCCTCGCCAACCGGACGCACCGCCACGCGCACCGTGATCGCGCGGTCGGCGGAGACTTCCTGCAGGTCCACGTGGAGCAGCGCATCGCTGACCGGATCGAACTGCAGCTCACGGATGATCGCGAGCCTGGCGCCGTTGCCGGTTTCACCCTCGAACTTGAGGGTGAGCAGCTGGGTCGTCCCCTCGTGACCGTGGATCATCCGGAGGACCGCCTTCGGATCCAGCGAGACCGTCTCGGTTTTCGTCCCGCCGTAGAGGATCGCCGGCACGGCGCCCGCGCGGCGCAGCCGCTTGGCGATTTCCTTGCCCGTGCCCTCGCGCCGCTTGATCGTCAGCTCTGCCGTCGCCATCGTCAGCTCCCTCCAGACGCGCTCGACTCACACGAACAGCGTCGAAACCGATTCTTCGTCGTGAATACGGCGGATCGCCTCGCCTAGCAGGGGCGCCACGCTCAGCACGGTGACCCGCGCGGCGCGCTTCTCGCGGGAGACCGGCACCGAGTTGGTCACCACGATCTCCTCGAGCGGCGACGTGCCGATCCGCTCCACCGCCGGGCCCGACAGCACGGCGTGGACGCCGCAGGCGAGGATCCGACGCGCGCCCTCGCGCTCGAGCGCGGTCACGGCCTGGATCAGGGTGCCGGCGGTGTCGATCATGTCGTCGATGACGACGGCGTCCTTGCCCCGCACGTCACCGATCAGGTGCATCGCCATCGCCGAACCCGGGCCCTCGCGTCGCTTGTCGATGATGGCCAGGCTGGCGTTCAGTCGCTTGGCGATCGCGCGCGCCCGCTCCACGCCGCCCGCGTCGGGCGAGACGATGACCGGATCGCGGAGATCCTTCTTGCCCAGGTAGTCGATGATGACTGGCGCCGCGAACAGGTGATCGACCGGGACGCTGAAAAACCCCTGGATCTGGCCGGCATGCAGATCGAGCGCCAGCAAGCGGTCGATGCCCGCCGCCTCCAGCAGGTCGGCCACGAGCTTGGCCGAGATCGGGACCCGCGGCTGCACCTTGCGGTCCTGGCGCGCGTAGCCGTAGTAGGGGAGCACGGCCGTGATGCGGCGCGCCGACGCGCGCCGCATCGCGTCGACCATGATCAGGAGCTCCATCAGCGTGTCGTTCACCGGCGGGCACGTCGGCTGAACCAGGAACACGTCGGCGCCGCGCACGTTCTCGTTGACCTGCACGTAGATCTCGCCGTCCGAGAAGCGCGTGACTTCCGCGTCGGACACGGGCACACGCAGGTACTGCGCGATCTCTTCAGCGAGAGCGCGATTCGCGTTGCCCGAGAACAGCTTCAGCTCGTAAGCCATCTGCGCCTCGTTCAAGGCTGGTTGGGGCGGGAGGATTCGAACCTCCGAATACGGGATCCAAAGTCCCGCGCCTTAGCCACTTGGCCACGCCCCATCGTGTTCAAGCTCACCTCCGGATCCCCCGTGTGCGCCACCGTTGCTGCTATCGCACCCGTATCGCCGGCCCGCGCAAGGCCCGGACCGCCCAGCACCCCCAACGCGCGCGCGTCACGCGCGCCCGAATCTGCCGCGCGTGATCGTAGGAGCGCGCCACGCCCACCACCGTGAGCCCGCTGCCCGACATCGACGCGCCCAGCGCGCCCGCCGCCAGCAGCGCCGCCTCCATCTGCTCCACTTCACGGTGTCGCGGCGCCGCGACGCGCTCGAGCGTGTTGCCCAGATTCGCGGCCACCCGCCCGGGCTGCCGGCTCCTGAGCGCCGCCGCCATCCGCCGCGCCCGGCCGCCGTCAGAATACATCGCGGGCACGACGCCGCCGTAGATCTCCGCGGTGCTCGCGCCCACTCCCGGGTTCACCAGCACGAGCCCGAGCGCGCAGCCGGCCAATGCCTCCAGGCGCTCGCCTCGTCCCGTGCCCAGCGCGGCGCCCCCGTGCAGGAAGAACGGCACGTCCATCCCCAGGGTGACGCCGACCTCCGCGAGCCGCGCCATCGGCCACCGAAGGCCCCACAACCGACTCAGCCCGACCAGCACCGCCGCGGCGTCCGTCGAGCCGCCGCCGAGCCCGGCCGCGACCGGGATCCGCTTCTCGAGCGTGATCCGCACCCCGCGGCTCGACCCGGCCACGTCCCGCAACGCGAGCGCCGCTCTGAGCGCCAGGTTCGTTCCGTCGGTCGGAACATCGGGAGCGGTGGTTCGGAGCTCGACGACGTCGGCATCCTCGAGCACCAGCCGATCCGAGAGATCCACGGTCTGCATGACGGTGGCGATTTCGTGGTAGCCATCGTCCCGCCGCCCGAGAACCTCCAACGCAAGATTGACCTTCGCCGCTGCGTTGAGCTCAAGGCGACGCGGCCTCCCCGACTGCTTCGACAAGACATCGCACGATAGCACGCGGCCGAGGGCCTTTCAACGGATGGTCTGTATTTTCGCCCCTTTCGGGATCGTCAGCTCGAATCGCTCCTGGTCGATTCCCCCGTTCTCGACGGGGTTCTGGTAGGCGATCGACCCGGTGACGTACGACCGTGCCGCGTCTAGGTCGAACCCGGCGAGTGCGCCGGTCGCTGCGCGCCGGTACTTGATCAGAACGTCGAACTTCCCGGAGATCTCGAGCTGCCGGACCGAGCCGGTCTCGAGGTCCAGCCACACGCGCTCCCGGGCGCGGGCTCCCACGAGGCGCAGTGACGGCCCGGCGTTGTCGGCCGGTACCAGCTCGGCGCGCCGCAAGTCGTTGGGAGGCACCGCCCGGCCGGCGAGGACCGCGACGAGATCGCCGGGCTCGAGCGGAAGCCCGAGCGCCTTCGCGATCGTCTCGGCGTTGGCCGGGCCGGTCGACGCCTCGTTCTTCCCGGCGTCGTACGCGGTCAGGCGGCCGTCGTGAACCGTCACGAGCAGCAACGGCTGACCGAGCGGCGAGAGCGCCTCGAAGCGGACGGAGGCGGGGGCCTTCACGAGGAGGACGCCGCGGAGGTGTTGACGTTCCTCACCCTGCTTTAGATCTATGTCCGCCAGGGTGCGGAGGTCGGTGAACTCGCTGGAGCGTTCGGCCAACCGGGTCAGCGCGCGCTGGGCGTCCTCTCCGATGGGCTCCCGCGACGGCACGGTCGCACAGCCCGCGACCAGAAGCAGCACCAGAGCAATGCGGGAGCTACTGCGAGGCTTTGGGGCCACCCTTGACCCGGCGCTGGCGGTCCTTGAGGTCGTCCACCTTCTTTTTGACCCCGTCGGCGGCCGGATCGAGCTGCAGAGCCTTCTCCCACGCGGCGAGCGCATCGTCGTCGAGCCCGTTCTTCACGAACGCGTCACCCAGGTGCTCGTAGATCACGGGATCCGGCTCTTTGGTGCGCGCGACGGCCCGCTTGAGCTCGCTCAGAGCCTCGGGGTACTTCCCCTGCTGGTAGTACGCCCAGCCGAGGCTGTCGATGAAGTAGCCGTTGTCGGGCTCGAGGTCGAGGGCCTTGCGGATCAGCTGGATCGCTTCCTCCAGGTTCTGACCGCGCTCGGCGTACATGTAGCCGACGTAGTTGTAGGCCTCGGCGTGCTTGGGATCGATTGAGATCACGCGCCGGAAAGCGCCGACCGCGTCATCGAAGCGGGATTGCTTCTCGTAAACCACGCCCAGCTGGAAGTGGAGGTCCTTCTGCTTGTCGTCGAGGGTGAGGCCCTCCTGGAGCGTCTCGACTGACCGATCGTACTGCTTGGCGCGGTAGTACGCGGTCCCGAGGTAGAGGAACAGCTCGGGCCGCTTGGGCTCCATGTTGACGGCGTCGCGCAGGATGGCGATCGCCTCGTCGAAGCGCTTGGCGCGTCCGTAGAGGAACCCGAGCTGGACGCGCGCGTCGATGGACCGGGGGTCCGCGCGCAGGATCCGCTCGAGCTCCGACTTCGCCTCCGCGTCGCGGCCGCCGTCCATGTAGCTGGTCGCCAGGAAGTAGCGGGCGCGCAGGTTTGACGGCTCCAGCATCACGACGCGGTGGAACGCGTCGCTGGCGCGATCCCACATCTTCTGCTCGTAGTACACGAATCCAAGCTTCATCCACACGCGCGGGTCGCGCGGCGTGGTCTCGGCCAGCGCCTCGATCTCGGTCTGAGCTTCCGGCAGTCGGCCGAGGCGGATCAGCAGATCGCCGAGCCGCTCCGCATGCGCCGGGTTGTCGGGATTCGCCTTGGCGGCCCGCCGATAGGTCTCGACCGCCTCGTCGCCCTTGTTGCGCCGCTCGTAGACGTGGCCGAGCGCCTGCCAGGCGGCGTCGTGATCGGGATCGAGGTCGACCGCGCTGGTGAGGCGGCCGATCGCCTCGTCCCAGGACTCAGTCTCGATCGCCAGGCGGCCCAGGAGGAACTGCGCCTGCGCGAGACGCGGCTGCTTCTCGGCCAGGCGCAGGAGCACGGCCCGGGCGCGGTCGAACGCCTTCTGCTCGACGTGGATCCGCGCGAGCGTCAGGTAGGGCTCCTCCGCCGTCGGGTTGAGCGCGATCGCCTTCTCCAGCTCGCTCTCGGCCTCGGAGATCTTGCCCTTGACGCGGAAGAGCTCGGCGAGCGTCAGGTGCGCGACCGACTGATCCGGCGCCAGCTCGACGGCCCGTCGCGCGGCCGTCACCGCCTCGTCCACGCTGTCCACACGCATGAGGATCTGGGCGAACTGGGTCCAGAGAGCGGCCGAGTTCGGATCGCGCTCCAGCGCCTTCTGCATGAAGGGGATCGCGTCCTTGAACCGACCGGCTTGAACATGCATCTGGGCCTGGGTGTAGGCGTAGTAAGCGTCGGCGCGGGGGTCGGGACCGAGCGCCGCGAGCCGCGGCATCTCGTCGTCCATGGGGCCTCGCGCGGCGCCGCCGGAGGCGCAGCCCGCGAGCACCGCGGCGACGAGGATGGCCGGGAGCCGCCGCCAGGCCTTCGTCATCAAGCGTCGGGCGGCCGCCGCGGCTTCTGGATCGGGGATGACGGCCGCCGCCGCGTCGATCTCGCGCTGGGCCTGCGCGTCGAGCGGCGCGGGCAGCCGAACGCCCGCGCGGCCGGACGTCGGCTCGGCCTCGACCTTGCCCGAGACGAATCGGAGGGAGCGAACCGCCCCGAACCGCTCAGCCAGGCGGCGGGTCAGCTCGTCGCTTCGAAGCGTGAGCTCGTGGAGCCACGGTGAGTTGTCGACGACCACGGTGAGGCAGCCGTCCACGAAGCTGCGGGGCTGGGCGCGCCGCGCCGCGTCGCCACCAACCACGGCCGGCCAGGCCCGACGGATGCGGTGCTCCAGCAACCGGTCTCGGAGGTCAGGGACTGCGCTCACCAGGAGGTCCGCGACGGAGCGCGGCGCTGCTGCGCGTACCATCATTTCGTATCATACATCCGCGGGCAGCGAGAGTCGCCGGAAAACCCTGCTATAGTGGCGTGAATTATGGCAAAGCCGAGGCGCGGCGAGTCGCTCGAATTGACGATCGATGACCTCGCCTTCGGCGGTGAAGGCGTCGGGCGGGTCGAGGGCTACGTCCTCTTCGTGCGCGGCGCGGTGTCAGGGGACCGCGTACGGGTGAAGGTCGTCGAGGCCCGTTCCCGCTTCGGACGCGCGGTGATCGAGTCGTTCGTGAGCCCCTCGCCGGACCGGATCGACGCCCCGTGCCCCTACTTCGGCCGCTGCGGTGGCTGCCGGCTTCAGCACCTCTCCTATCCCGCGCAACTGGCGTTCAAAGAAAAGCAAGTGCGCGACTGTCTCACGCGCATCGGCGGGCTCGGGCCCTTCGAGCTTCGGCCGATCCTCGCCGCGCCCGATGTGTATGGCTACCGGAACAAGATGGAGTTCACGATCGTGCGCGGCAACGGTGACACACCGGCGATCGGACTCCACCAGGCGGATCGCTACGACGTGGTCCTGGACATCGAGCGATGCCTCCTGCAGTCGGAGACGATGAACGGCCTGCTCGACGAGCTGCGCGTGCAAGCGGGCGCCCGGAGGCTGCCGGTCTACGACCAGGATTCCGGCGAGGGACTGCTGCGCTTCGCGACCGTGCGCGAAGGGCGACGCACCGCCGAAGCCATGGTCAACATCGTGGCCGCCACGCCAGACGTGGAGGCGCTGACCCCCGTCGCCGAAGGGCTGCGGACGCGCGTCCCCTCCGTGGCAAGCGTGGTTCTGAACGTCAACGCCAAGAAGGCGGCCGTCGCGGTGGGCACCGAGGAGCATCTGTTGCTCGGACGTGATCACATCCGCGAATCACTCGGCGGGCTCACGTTCCAGGTGTCGGCGAACTCGTTCTTCCAGACCAACACCGTTCAGGCCGAGCGCCTCTTCGCGGTGGTCGAGGCGGCCTGCGAGCTCGACGGACACGAGACGGTGATGGATCTCTATTCCGGGACCGGAGCGATCAGCCTTCTGCTCGCGCGCCGCAGCCGCTGGGTGTACGGCGTCGAAGTCTCCGCGGCGGCCATCGTCGACGCCGTCCGGAACGCGCGGGCGAACGGGATCGAGAACTGTACGTTTCTACCGGGCGAAGTCCGCCACGTCCTGCCCACGCTGATGCGTGACGGCGTGCGGCCCGACGTCGTCGTCGCGGATCCGCCGCGCGCCGGCTTCCATCCCAAGGCCCTGCACGCGCTGGCCACCCTTGCGCCGGCGCGGCTCGTGTATGTCTCGTGCAACCCCTCGACGCTGGCGCGCGACGTCGGCGACCTGGTCCGTCAGGGGTATCAGCTCGAGTGGGTCGAGCCCGTCGACATGTTCCCGCAAACGCCACACATCGAGGCGGTGGCCCGTCTGCGACGGGCCCGATGAGGATCTACCTGGCGCGCCGGCTGGGCCAGTCGCTGCTCGTCCTGCTAGGCGTCTCCTTCATCGTCTTCTTCATCCTCTATCTCACCGGCGATCCGGCGCTCATCCTCTTGCCGCCGGACGCCTCGGCAGAGGACGTGCAGAAGTTCCGCGAGGCGATGGGGTTCAACGATCCGTTCATCGTGCAGTACGGTCGCTTCCTCGCCGGCGCGCTCCGCGGCAACTTCGGGCAGTCCGTGCGCCACGGCGAGCCCGCGTTCGACCTGGTCATCGAACGTATGCCGGCGACCTTCGAGCTCTCCGGCGCCGCGCTGGTCGTGGCGCTCTGCCTGGCGATCCCCGCGGGCATCGTCTCGGCCGTGCGGCCCAACAGCGCGCTCGACTACGTCTCGACAGTCGTCGCGCTGCTCGGGCAGTCGATGCCGACCTTCTGGCTCGGGATCATGCTGATCCTCGTCTTCTCGGTGCAGTTCAATCTCCTGCCCTCGTCCGGGCGGGGCACGCTGGAGCACCTGATCCTGCCGGCGATCACCCTCGGGCTCTTCACGACCGCGCGCATCACGCGCCTCACGCGCTCGGGCATGCTGGAGGTGCTGGGGCAGGACTACATCCGCACCGCGCGCGCCAAGGGCGTGAGCGACCCTCCGGTGGTGTGGAAGCACGCGCTCAAGAACGCGGCGATCCCGATCGTGACGATCGTCGGGATCGAGCTGGGGACACTGCTGGGCGGTTCGGTGATCACCGAGACGATCTTCGCCTGGCCGGGGGTCGGGCGCCTGTCGGTGCAGGCGATCTACAACCGCGACTACCCGGTGGTGCAAGCCGCAGTCTTCCTGCTCTCGTCCACGTTCGTGCTCGTCAACCTGGTCGTCGACGTCCTCTACACCTATCTGGACCCCCGGATCCGCCTGCAATGAGCGCCTCACCTTTCCTCAAGCCGGGCTCGCCGGCCACCACGCGGGAGACCGGCGTGCGGAGCCGGCGCGCATCTATCTCAGGCCACCCTCGGTCCAAGCCGGCCTCACGGACCCCGCTAGAATGAGCATCAGCGCACGCACTCTGGACCTCGCCGCCGATCGCAGCCCGGCGCATCGCGAGTGGCTCCTGTTCGCGCGGCGCCTCGCCCGGAGGCGGACAGCGCTCTTCGGTTTGGTGGTCGTGGCGTGGGTCGCGATCGCGGCGCTCGGAGCGCCCTGGCTCTCAGCCTACGATCCGACCGAGCAAGAGATCACGAACCGGCTGAAGCCGCCCGGGTCACCCGACGCTTCGGGCCGCCTCCACCCGCTCGGCACCGACCATCTCGGCCGCGACATCCTCGCGCGGATCATCTATGGCGCTCGGCCCGCGCTGATGGTCGGGTTCGCCGCGGTGGCGATCTCCGGCGTGCTCGGCATGCTCGTGGGGCTCCTCTCGGGGTATTGTGGCGGCCGAGTCGACGACGTGTGCATGCGCCTCGCCGACATTCAGCTGGCGTTCCCGTTCATCCTGCTGGCGATCGCCGTGATCGGCGTGCTGGGCCCGAGCTTGCCCGTGATCATCGTGGTGATCGGGGTGTCGAGCTGGGTCGTCTACGCGCGGGTGGTGCGTGGCGCCGTGCTGTCGCTGCGCGAGCGCGAGTTCGTGCAAGCCGCCCGGGCGCTCGGCAGCCGCGACGTTCGGATCCTGTTGCGGCACATCCTGCCGAACGCGTTCACGCCGTGGCTCGTGGTCGCGACGCTCGACATGGCGCGCGTCATCGTGATCGAGTCGGCGCTCTCGTTCCTGGGGCTCGGCGTCCAGCCACCGACGCCGACGTGGGGAGGGATGCTCGCGGACGGCCGCGTCTACATCTCGACCGCGTGGTGGCTCGCCACGTTCCCTGGTCTCGCGATCCTCGTGACCGTGCTCGGCATCAATCTCTTCGGCGACGGATTGCGCGACACGCTCGACCCGCGCCTCAACGTCTGAGCTGCGCGTTCAGCGAGGCGCCGTCGGGCCTTCCTCGCTGGAGTCGTGTCGCCGGGCCCACCAGAGACGCCGTCCCAGCAGACCGAACGCCGCCAGCGGCATGGTCAGCCAGAGGGCACGCGACGACGGCACACCGCTGAGCGCATTCAGCGCGAGCGCCGCGCCGCCGCCGAGGGCCGTCACCCACAGCAGGAAGACGGTCGCGCGCTCCGCGACCTGGCGCCAGCCCAGATGCCCGACGACGACCGCCAGCAGGGCGCCCGTGCCGTCGATCGCCACATCGGTGGCGCTCGCCGTCCGGCTCGGGAAGAACGACTGGTAAGTCTCGTCGAGGATCGCCCACCCGAGGCTGAGCGCGAATGCGATCCAGGCTGTGGCCGCCGGCCGCACGGCGCGGCCGCCGACAAGCGCGCGGAGCCAGAGCGCGGCCAGGATCGCGTACTCGGTGACGTGGCCGCCCTTGCGAGTGAGCGCGTGGATCGTGTCGAGCTGGGCCGGCGTTGCCCACGGCGCGAGCGCCCGGAGGATCGGCAACAGCCAGGGCCCGGTGTGCGCCGCGCTCCCCGTGTCGGACGAGAACCACAGGATCAGTGCCATCCACAGGACGGGTGGAACCCAGAAGGTCGGTCGCATCCCCGATCATGATACAGATATGGGCCATGGCGCGAGTCGACTGGAGCTATCACCGGAAGGGCTGAACCTCCTGCGCGCGCGCGCAAGAGTTCCTTGCGCGAAAGAGGATTGGTGTCGCCGAGCAGGTCGACACGCGGAAATCCCCGATCGTCGGCGAGGCGGCGCTGGCCGTGGCCCGCGGTGTCGACGAGATCTACGTCGCCAAGGGCAAGAAGGCGGTCCACGTCGACCTCAAGACGTCGCGGCCCGGGAAGGGTGAGCTGCTGGCGCTCCTGCTGGGCCCGACCGGCGGTCTCCGGGCGCCCACCCTTCGGGTCGGGCGCACCCTCCTGGTCGGGTTCAACGAGGAGGCCTACGAACAGATTCTGAAGTAGAACGCGCTCGGCTTCCGCAGAGCGTGCTAGAGTCGGTCCGCGATGCTCGGTGGGATCCTCGACGATCTGCTCACCTCGCCGTCGACGGGACCGTGCATCACGGCGACGCGTCATTTCCCCCCCCGTTCCCCCGTGCTCGTCCCGTTTCCCGGCTCGCTCGATCCACGCATCGGTGAGGCGCTCCGCGCCCGGGGGATCGAGGAGCTCTACTCGCACCAGGCGCGCGCGTGGGAGCTGATCCAGAAGGGCCAGCACGTCGTGATCGTGACCCCGACCGCCTCGGGCAAGACCCTCTGCTACAACTTGCCCGCCCTGCAGGCCCTCGTGCACCAGCCCGACGCGCGCGTGCTGTACCTGTTCCCGACGAAGGCGCTCGCGCAGGATCAGCTGGCCGAGCTTGAGGAGCTCGCCCGGCAGCTCCCCGAGATGCGCATGTTCACCTACGATGGCGACACGCCCCAGGACGCGCGGCGCGCCGTTCGCGCCCGCGCGAACCTCGTCCTCACGAATCCCGACATGCTCCACTCCGGGATCCTGCCGCACCACACGAAGTGGGCCACGCTCTTCCAGAACCTTCGCTACGTCGTGATCGACGAGCTCCACGCGTACCGGGGTGTCTTCGGGTCCCACCTGGCCAACGTGCTGCGGCGCCTGCGGCGTATCTGCCGGCACTACGGCTCGGCGCCGCAGTTCATCATGGCCTCGGCGACGATCGCGAACCCGGGGGAGCTGGCCCGGCGGCTCACCGGGGAGCAGGTCGAGGAGATCACGGAGAGCGGCGCCCCGACGGGCGACAAGATCTTCGTCTGTTACAACCCGCCGGTGGTCAATCCCGAGCTCGGAATCCGCGCGCCCTATCTGGGCGAAGCGGCGAAGCTCGCGATCCGCTTTCTCCGCCAGAAGATCGCGACGATCGTCTTCGCCCAGAGCCGGCTCGCGACCGAGGTCTTGTTGACGGCGATCAAGGGCGGCGTCGCCGACAAGACCGGCGACAGCGGCATCGTGCGCGGGTATCGCGGCGGCTATTTGCCGACGCGCCGCCGGGCGGTCGAGAAGGGGTTGCGCGAGGGCGAAGTGCTCGGCGTCGTCTCCACCAATGCCCTCGAGCTCGGCGTCGACATCGGCCATCTCGACGTCGCGGTGCTGGCGGGCTATCCGGGCGCCATCGCGTCGCTCTGGCAGCAGGCCGGCCGCGCCGGTCGCCGCAGCGGCTCGTCGGCGGCCGTCTTCGTGGCGACGAGCGCGCCGCTCGACCAGTTCATGATCACCCATCCCGAGTACCTCTTCGGCACCCCACCCGAGCACGCGCGGGTGAACCCGGACAACCCGTTCATCCTGGTCAGCCATCTCAAGTGCGCCGCGTTCGAGCTGCCGGTCGGCGACAGCGAGCGGTTCGGTGACCTCGACGTGCGGCGCTTCCTGGCCGCGCTCGAGGACGAGGGCGTATTGCACCACACCGGGCGCAACTGGCACTGGTCGGCCGAGACCTATCCGGCCGACCACACGTCGCTGCGCACCGTCACCACCGACAACTTCGTCGTCATCGACACCACGGCGCGCGACGAGAAGCAAACGAAGCGGCGCTCGATCATCGCCGAGGTCGACTGGGGGAGCGCGTTCGCCACGATCTATCCCAAGGCGATCTATCTGGTCGAGAGCGAGCCGTTCGAGGTGCAGGAGCTCCACTTCCGCGAGGACGAGGAGAAGGTCGCCTACGTCAAGCGCGTTGCGGTGGACTACTTCACCGACGCGATCAGCGCCAAGGGCGTCTGGATCGTCCAGCGCCTGACCGAGGCCTCGCAGCCCGCGTATCTGGCCGAGCAGGGCGAGGTGCTGGTCGCCGAGAAAGTGGTCGGGTTCAAGAAGATCAAGATGGGCACGCTCGAGAACGTGGGCTCGGGCGAGGTCGAGCTCCCGCAACAGGAGAAGCAGACCACGGCCGCCTGGATCACCGTCACGCCCGAGGTGCTGGCGCGGGTCGGCCCTTCGCGCGAGGAGCTGATCGACGGCCTGCGCGCGGTGACCTACCTGCTCCACCACCTGGCGCCGATCTTCCTCCTGTGCGACATCCGCGACCTCGGCTCCTGGCTCGGCGACACGACGCCCGTGACCAGTGGCGTCGCGGCGACGCGCGATTCGGCCAAGCGGCGGCTGATGGAGGCAGAGCACTTCAACCCCACGATCTATCTCTACGACTCCCACGCCGGCGGCATCGGCCTCGCCGAGCACGTCTTCGAGATCCTGCCCGACCTGCTGCGTCGCGGGCTCGACACCCTCGAATCGTGCGCTTGCCAAGTCGGCTGTCCCTCGTGCGTCGGCCCCGTCAACGAGGTCGGGCGCCGGGCCAAGGCGACGGCGCGAGCGCTGCTGCGCGCCCTCACCGACTGAGATCCCGTGGCTCACCAGACGCTTGACGATCTCCGCCGCGTCATCCGGCGCATCGAGACGCGCCGGCTCCCGCGTGCCGCCCCGGCGCCGGTCGAGGAGGTGCTCGGCGGCGAGCTGATCGACACCGGTGAGGGGCAGCTCGTGGTGGTGCGACGCGAGTTTCCGCTCTCGCACCGGCACGGCCACCAACCGCTCGCGGGCGCTCTCAGTGCGCCGCTGAATCTCCTCAGCCTGCTGGCGCGGCTGGAGGCGCCCCTCGAGGACGTGCGGCAGCTCCTGTTCCTCGACGCGGAGACGACCGGCCTCGCCGGCGGTACCGGCACCTACGCGTTTCTGGTGGGGGCCGCATGGCTCGAGGACGACCGCCTGGTCCTGACCCAGCACTTCATGCGCGATTTCGACGACGAGCCAGCGCTGCTGGCGGCGCTATGGCCGCTCATCGAGCGGGCGAACGGCGTCGTGACCTTCAACGGAACGGCCTTCGACCTGCCACTGCTCGAGACGCGCTTCATCCTGGCGCGCCGGCGCTGGCCGGCCGACCTACCCCATCTGGATCTCCTGCGGCCGTCGCGGCGGATGTGGACGGCGAGCTTCGCCGATTGTCGATTGGCGACGCTGGAGCGCGAAGTGATCGGGGTGGAGCGTGAGGACGACGTCGCCGGCAGCCTGATCCCGGCGCTCTACTTCGATTTTCTGCGCTCGCGTCGGGCCGCGCCGCTGGCCCGCGTGCTCGCGCACAACCGCGACGACATCCTCACGCTGGTGGGACTGCTCGGCTGGTTCGGCGGCGCGCTTGCCGCTCCGGCGGAGCTGGGCGCCGCGGAGCTGGCCGGTCTCGGCCGGCTCTGGGAGCCGGTCGATCTCGAGCGCTCGCTCGAGTGCTACCACGCAGCCCTCGGCGCGGGGCTCGCCGGCGAGCCGGCCCAGGTGGTGCGCATGCGCCTGGCGTGGTGGGAGAAGCGCCGCGCCCGGTGGGACACCGCGCGCGCCCTGTGGGAGGCGGCCGCGCGCCACGCGGTGTTCGACCCGCGCCCGTGGGAGGAGCTGGCCAAGTTCCACGAGCATCGCCGGCGCGATTTCGCCACGGCGCGCGCGATCGTCGACGACGCGCTGGGCCTCGCCGAAGATGCCGGCGTGCCCTCACGCGTGCGGGAGGCGTTCTCCTACCGCCGCGCCCGCCTGGACCGGCGCCTGCTGGCCCGGGGCTGACACCGATGGCCGTTCCTCCGGCGCGGGACGAGCTCGGGAAGGCGTGCCGGACGGCGCAGGTGATCGGCGGCGCGATGATCGTGAGCCTCGGTCTCTATGCCGTCGTCGTGAGCCAGATCCAGCGGGCGAACGCGCCGTTCGCAGGCTTCGCTCCCGGCGTGCCGCACGACCTTGTGCGCTGGATCCTCGCCGCGGTCGCGCTCGCGACTCTCGGGCTCGTCCGCTTCCTCCAGCGGACGATCCTCGCGAACGCGGCGCTCCCGCCGGTCAGGCGTCTTCACACCGCTGCCGTCGTGAGCCTCGCTCTTTGCGAATCGGTCGTGATCTACGGATTCGTGTTGTTCATGGTCGCTGGTCGCGCGAGCGACTTCTACGTTTTCACGGCGCTCGCCCTGATAGGGTTCGTCCTGTATTTCCCGCGCCTCCAGACGTGGGAGGAGCGTGCGCGCGCGATGGCGCGCGATGCCGCCGGGCGCGGAATCACGCCGCCGGGAACGTGACGACGTGGAGAACGTGCGCCTCCGGGCGGACCCCGGACGAGCGCCATCGACGGGGTCTCAAGGCCTCCGTCAGGGCACCGGCGTGAGCGGCGGCTTGCCGTCGAGCACGGCCAGACAGTTGCGGACGGCGAGCATGGCCATGGCGACGCGCGTGTCGGACGACGCGCTCGCGATGTGCGGCGCCAGGACCACGTTGGCAAGCGGGATCAATCCCGGATTCACCTTGGGCTCGTCCTCGAATACGTCGAGCCCGGCCCCGGCGATCCAGCGTTCCTGGAGGGCCTGGACCAGCGCCGCCTCGTCGACGACCGGGCCTCGCGAGGCGTTGACCAGGATCGCCGACTTCTTCATCAGCCGAAGCGTGCGGGCGTTCATGAGGTGTCGCGTCTCCGGCAGCAGTGGCGTATGGAGGCTCACGAAGTCGGACTCCCGCAACAGCTCCTCGAGGTCGGCGCGGGTCGCGTGGAGCTCGCGCTCGACAGCGGCGTCGGCCCGCACCGCGTCCTGATAGAGGACCCGCATGTTGAAGCCGATCGCCCGCCGTGCCACCGCGCGCCCGATTCGCCCGAAGCCGACGACGCCGAGAGTCTTGCCGTGGACGTCGGCGCCCCAGAGGAGATCCCACCGCCAGCGCTGCCACTGGCCCGCGCGGACGAATCGATCGGCCTCCAGTACGCGCCGCGCGCTCGTCATGAGCAGCGCCCAGGCGAAGTCCGCGGTCGTTTCCGTGAGCACGTCGGGCGTGTTGGTGACCACCACACCACGGCGCCGGGCGGCCGCGACGTCGATGTTGTTGTAGCCGACCGCGACGTTGGCGACGACCTTCAGGGTCGGCGTCGCGGCCAGGACCTCGTCGTCGATCGCGCTGAGGATGTGGCAGATGAGACCGTCCTTGCCCCTGAGGCGCGCGATGAGATCGGGCCGGGACAGCGCTTCCAGGCTGTCGTGGTAGTCGACGGCGACGTCTCGAGGGATCAGCGCGAGCGCTTCTCCGGGTAACACGTTCGACACGAGGACGCTTTTCGGCATGAACGCCTTTCCGGAATTTCGCCCTTGATCGTAGCGCGGGGCCGCGGGTATATTAGCACTCGCAATTGTTGAGTGCTAAACCCTCGCGGGGCTCGGATGGCCAAGCCCATCGCTAAGGAAGGTCCGGCTCAACATCAACAAAGCACGGAGGAGGCAGACACACCATGAAGATTCGTCCGCTGCATGACCGCATCCTCGTCGAGCGGCTCGAGGAGCAGGAGGTCAAACGGGGCGGGATCATCATTCCCGACACGGCCAAGGAGAAGCCGCAAGAGGCGAAGGTGATCGCCGTGGGCAACGGGAAGGTCACCGACGAGGGCAAGAAGATCCCCCTCGACGTGAAGGCCGGGGACAAGATCCTCTTCGGGAAGTACTCCGGCTCCGAGGTCAAGATCGACGACAAGGAATACCTCATCCTGCGCGAGGAAGATGTTCTCGCCATTCTCGAGTAAGGAGGAACGCGACTCATGCCGAAGCAGCTCAAGTTCGACGAAGAAGCCCGGAGCGCCCTGCTCAGGGGCGTCAACATCATGGCGGAGGCCGTGAAGGCCACGCTGGGCCCCAAGGGCCGCAACGTCGTCATCGACAAGAAGTTCGGCAGCCCCACGATCACCAAGGACGGCGTCACCGTCGCCAAGGAGATCGAGCTCAAGGACCCGTACGAGGACATGGGCGCCCAGATGCTGAAGGAAGTCGCGTCCAAGACGTCGGACATCGCCGGCGACGGCACGACGACCGCGACGGTGCTGGCGCAGGCGATCTTCCGCGAAGGGCTGAAGAACGTCACCGCCGGCGCCAACCCGATGGGCCTCAAGCGGGGCATCGAAGCTGCCGTCGAGGCGGTCAGCGATGAATTGAAGAAGCTGTCGAAGTCCACCAAGGACAAGAAGGAGATCGCGCAGGTCGCGACGATCGCGTCGAACAACGACAAGACGATCGGCAACCTGATCGCCGAGGCGATGGAGAAGGTGGGCAAGGACGGGGTCATCACGGTCGAGGAGTCGAAGTCGGCCGACACCGTGCTGGACGTGGTCGAGGGCATGCAGTT
>QHSI01000084.1 GCA_003221515.1 Candidatus Rokuibacteriota bacterium | reverse complement strand
GGATGCAGATCGAGGAGTCGGTTTTCTACCTGTTCACCTGGACGCAGGGGACGTTCAACTTCGAGGCCGACGTCCGGCCCGAGCAGCAGGACTTCCTCGTCTCGATCAACCCTGAGTCGCTGCTCCTCGAGGGCGCGCGCCGCGTCGACGAGTGGGGCCTGATCGTGAAGAAGATCCCCTCCTTCGATTTGATCTTCCTCGTGGACCGCGATCGCCTGGCGATCAGCGACGCGAAGTTGACCGAAGTGCAGGATCGGCTCCTGCCGCTGCTCGACGGATCGCGAGACGTCAATCAGGTCATCGAGGATTCCGGTCTCGGCGAGTTCGAAGTCGGTAAGGCGTTGTATGGCTTGGTGACCGCGGGCTTCCTGCATCGGGCCGGCCGCACGGCCAGCGCGGAAGATGTGAAGATGACGGACGCGCGCGTCGAGGAGCACCGGAACCTGGGCATCGCCTTCTACAAGACCGGGATGCTGGATGAGGCGGCGCGCGAGTTTCGGCGCGTGGCGGAGCTGCGCGCCTCGGACGCGAACGCGCACTTCTTCATCGGGCTCGTCGCGTTGAAGCAGGCGCGCTGGCGCGAGGGGATGGAGGCGCTCCGGCTGGCGGCGGAAAAGGGCGGCTCGCGGCCCGCCGTACTCCACAACCTGGGGCTCGCCTACGAGCAGCTCGGCCGGCTGGAAGACGCCGAAGCCGCCTACGCCGATGCGGCGACGCGCGCGCGCACCGATCCGCGCGTCTACGTGGGATGGGGCATCGTCGCGTTGAAGCAGGGCGATCACGCGAGCGCGGCCGGTCGGCTCGACCGCGCCAAGGAGCTGTTCGGCGACAAGGTGCCACCGATCTGGTACTGGGCGCGCGCGCTCGCCGCAGCCGCGGCCGGCGACTTCGAGACCGCCGAACAGGTAGCCACGCAGGCCGTCGCGGCCCATCCGCAGCATGGCGTGTTGCGCAACAATCTGGCAGTGCTGCACGAGCTGGCCGGTGAGCTGCCGAAAGCGGAGGAGCTGGCGCGGGCGGCGCTGCACGACGAGCCGTCGCTGCCCCAGCTCTCCAAGAATCTCGGCGATCTGGCCTACCGCGCGTCGCGCTACGATGAGGCGTGGGAGCTGTATCAGCGCGCGATCGAATTGTCCCCCGAGCTCGGCGACGACGTGTATTTCAAGCTCGGCAACATCGCGTACAAGCGAAACGATCGCGAGCAGGCCAATGAGCTCTGGCGGCGCGCGCTCGAGCTGAACCCCAAGCACGAACTCGTCAAAGCGAATCTGGATACCTTGAGCAGCCTATCGTGACCTCGGCGGGCACGGACGAGCGCGCCTTTCAGGCGCTCACGCAGAAAATTTCCAAGGCGCGGGGACTGAGCTGCGAATCCTACAAAGACAAGTGCTTGAAGCGGCGCATCGCGGTGCGTATGCGTGCCCGCGGCGTCCACACCTACGACGATTACAGCCGGTTGCTCGATAGCGACGCGCGCGAGTATCAGGAGCTGCTCGATGCGCTCACGATCAACGTCACCAAGTTCTTCCGCAACCTCGAAACCTGGGATGCGCTCCGGCCCTATCTCCGCCAGCTCGGTGCCGCGTATGCCGACCTCCGGATCTGGTCGGCGGGCTGCGCGTCGGGGGAAGAACCCTACACGATCGCGGTGCTCGCGCTCGAGACCCTCGGCGACCGAGCGGCGCGCGTTGTCATCGACGCGACCGACATCGACCGGCTGAGTCTCGAGCGGACGCAGCAGGCGAAATACCCCGACGCGGCGTTCACCGAGATGCCGGTGCAGCTGAAACTCCGCTACTTCCGCGATGACCAGCCGCTCCCGATCGTGCGCGAGCTCGTGCAGGTGCGCGCGCACGACCTGATGCGCGAGCCGCCGCCCCGTCCCCTCTATCACCTGATCGTGTGCCGCAACGTCGTCATCTATTTCGAGCGCCAGGCGCAAGAGCGACTGTTTAAGGTCTTCGTGGAGGCGCTCGCGCCTGGTGGCGTGCTCTTGCTGGGTAAAGTCGAGACGCTGTTCGGCCCCGCGCGTGAGCGCCTCCGGCTCGTCGACCCGCGCGAGCGGATCTATACGAAGCCCAAGTGAAAGAAGTCATCGTCAAAGTGGCCGACTGGGCAGCGGAGCGGGGCGACGGCGTGCTGGTCACGCTGGGCCTCGGCTCGTGCGTCGCCATCATGCTGTACGATGCGCAGGCGAACGCCGGCGCCATGGCCCACGTGCTGCTCCCGTCCACGAGCCTCGCGCGCGACATCACCAACCGGGCAAAGTTTCCGGAGACCGCCGTGCCGCTGCTGATCGAGCGGCTCAAGGGGCTGGGCGCCGACCCCCGCCGGCTCGTCGCCAAGCTGGCCGGCGGCGCCAGCATGTTCGGCCAGCTCGTCACGCCCGGGACGATTCAGATGGGCGAGCGCAACCTGCTGGCGTCGCGCAGCGCCCTGCGCGCCGCGGCCATCCCGATCCTTCGGGAATCGGTCGGCGGCGAGCGCGGCCGCAGCGTCCGGTTTCACGTCAAGGACGGCCGCGTCGAGATCCGGTCGGTCGGAGCCGATGTCGCCGTCATCTGACACCACGGCGCGCCCCACCGTGCTCGTCGCGGACGACAGTGCGCTGATGCGCCGCGTGCTCGTGGACGTCTTGAGCGGCGGCAAGGACGACGGGGAGTTTCGCGTGGTCGCCACGGCCCGCGACGGGTTCGACGCGATCCGCAAAGTGCATCAGCACAAGCCCGACGTCGTGACGCTCGACCTCGAGATGCCGCAGCTCGATGGCCTGGGCGCGATCGGCTACATCATGTCGGAGTCGCCGCTACCCATCGTCGTCGTCAGCGCGCACGCGGGGCCGGGCACGCAGGCGGCGATTCGCGCACTCGAGCTCGGCGCTGTCGAGATCGTCGCGAAGCCACCGCCGGAGGTGTTCGGCCATCCGCGCGCCGCGCTCGAAGCGCTCGCGCCGCAGCTTCTCGCCGCCGTACGCCGCGCGCTCGCGGCCGACGTCTCGCACGTCAAGGTCCTGGCGCGACCACCGGCGCCGGTGGTGCACCCACCCGAGCTCGCGTTGCGCGGGCGCGCGCTCCTGGCCGTGGGGGTGGCGGCGTCGACGGGCGGCCCGCGCGCCCTCGCCGACGTCGTGCCGCGCCTGCCGACCGGCCGCGGTGCCGCGATTCTCATCGTGCAGCACATGCCGCCAAAATTCACGCGCAGTCTTGCGGAGCGTCTCGATTCGATGAGCCGCGTGCGTGTGGTGGAGGCCGCTGAGGGTGCACCGATCGTCGCGGATACGGCATACGTTGCGCCCGGCGATTATCATATGCGGGTGCATGCCGCTCCCGACGGACCCGTGATCGCACTCGATCAATCCGCGCCGCTGTGGGGCGTGCGCCCCGCCGCCGATCCGCTGTTTCGCTCGATCGCCGAGGTCTACGGCGCACGCGGCGTCGGCGTGGTGCTGACGGGCATGGGGCGGGACGGCGCCGCCGGCTTGCGCGCGATCCACGACGCGGGCGGCACCGGCCTCGCGCAGGACCGGGAGACGGCGGTGATCCACGGCATGCCCGGCGCCGCGGTGCAGGCGGGCGGCGTCGACGCGGTCCTGCCGCTCGGCCAGATCGCCGACCGCGTCGCGGCCGAGCTGGCGCGGCGCAAAGGAGCAGAATCGTGAAGGGCTATCTCCTCGTGCGCGTCGCGGGAAAGGCATACGGACTGCCGGTCGGCCGTGTGCTCGAGGTCGGGGATGCGTCCGAAGTACTTACCGTTCCTCGCAAGCTTCCCGCCGTGCGCGGCTTGACGCCGCTGCGCGGGCGTCTCGTGCCGCTGATCCACCTGGGGGCATTGCTCAGCGGCACCGCGGCGCCCGCCGACCCTGTCGCCGGCGTGCGGACCGTCGTGCTCGTGGAGAT
>QHSI01000065.1 GCA_003221515.1 Candidatus Rokuibacteriota bacterium | reverse complement strand
AGTAGGGCTCGAAGACGCGCCCGAGCGCCTCGGCGGCGATGCCCCGCCCGGAATCGGCGACCTCGATCGCGACGACGCCGGCGAGCGCCTGCGCCTTCACCCGTACGGTGCTGCCGGTCGGCGAGTACTTGATCGCGTTCGAGATCAGGTTCGTCAGCACGCGCTCGACCGCGGCGGGGTCGGCGTCGACGGGCGGCAGCGCGGGGTCGCACTCGATCTCGATCGGGTGCGTCGCGGTGCCCAGCCGGAACAGATCGGCGGTCGCTTCGATGGCCGGCGCCAGCGCGAGCGGCACGCGGCAGAGCGCCGGCGCCAGGCCGCGCTCGATCCTCGAGAGATCGAGCAGGTCGCTGACGATGCGCCCGAGCCGCTTGGCCTCGGTGCGCATGACGCCGGCCAGCCGCGTGACCTCCTCGGGCGGCAAGCGCCGCACGGCGAGCAGCTCGCTGAATCCCTGCAGCGAGGTCAGCGGCGTTCGCAGCTCGTGCGACGCGATCGCGACGAACGCCGTCTTCGCACGATCGAGCTCCTCCAGCTCACGCCGGGCGGCCGCGACCTTCTCGCTGAGCTCGGCGGCGAACTGCCGCTGCCGCGACGCCAGCCGCGCATTCTCCAGCGCCAGCCCCACGTGGGCGCCGAGCGCCTCCAGCGCCGCGCGCTCCTGGGGAAAGATCTCTCCGCGTCGCTCGACGGCGAGCAGGCCGACGGCGCGTCCGCCCGCGACCAGCGGCGTCACGAACGCCTGGCGCGCGCGGACTCCGCCGCCTACATCGCGGACGAACGCCGGCGCGCCGCGCGCGAGAACCCGCGCGCCGAGCGAGCCGGGCGCCACGCGTCGGGCACCCGCGACCACGAGCTGCGCGCCGTCGCGGGCCGCGAGCGCCAGTTCGTCCACGCCCAGGCGCGGTGCGAGCGTGGCGCGTAGCCGGGTCAGCGCCACGTCGAGCGTGACGTCGTCCGCCAGCGCTCGCTGCACGTCCACCAGAGTCTCGTGGCGCTTCCGGTGCCGGTCGGCGTGCGTTCGAAGCGTCCCGCTGAGCGCCCCGGCGAGCCCGAGAACGCCGAGGGTCACGAGGCCCTCCGCCGCGTCCGTGGTGAGGCCCGATCGCTCGATCTCCGGCAGCAGGAACGGCGCGTTCAGCAACGCCGCGCTCGCCGCGGTGAGCACGCCGCCCGGCAAGCCGAAGCGCAATCCCGCCGTCACCACCGGCAGAAGATACGCATGCCGGAGAAGCGAGGGTGGCCCGGCGTCCCCGAGGGCGATCAGCGTGGTGATGACGGCCAGCGCCAACGCGACGCCGATCATGCCGGGCCGAGGGCGCGATACGCCGTGAAGAAGATCAGCGCGCTCAGGAGCCCGGGCACGAGGCTCTCCGACCACCAGAGGAGCCAGCAGTTGATCGCGCCGAGCAGCGCCAGGTAGAAGACCGCGCCGACGACGAGCTCGACCCGCATCGGCAGCAACGGATCGACCAGGTACCGGAGCACGTAGGCCGCGGTCGCGAGCGTCACGGCGGCCGCAAACGACCAGCGTCGCTGGGCGCGGGTGAAGAGCGCTCCGCGGAAGAAGCACTCGGCGGCAAGCACGTTGGCGCCGACGTCGTACGCCAGCGCGGCCAACGCCGCACGCATCGCCGGCACCCGTACGTGAAGGCCGAGCGTGCCCGAGGCCGACACGAGCAGGTGCCCGCCGAGGAACGTCCCGATGAGCAGCCCTGCGGCGACGCCCTTCAGCCCCACGGGGCCGCGGAGGCCGAGCGCCGCGAGCCGGCCCCGGCGGGCGAGCACACAAATCCAGAGGGGCGGCGCCAGGTACGCGAGCGGTCCGAAGGCGCCGAGCCCCGAGGCCACCGCGGCCAGGCCGATGAGTCCAGCCGCCAGCGCCGCGGTCCCCGAAGGCTGGCGAGCCCACGCCAGCGCGGTAGCGAGCAGCGCGCCGTGGCCGGCCGTTAGAACGGCGATCGCGACCGTCGGCGGAGGCAGCACGGCCAGCCGCGCCAGCGCCAGACTCGCCACGGCGCCGACCGCCAGCACGGCGAGCAGCGCCGCCGGCGTGTCAGCGAAGAGTCGGCCCGTTCGCGCCGCGCTGGGATGCTCGAGGGCCCACATCGTGCCTCACCGTCGCGAAGGATTGGAGCAGGCCGATGAAGGCGGTCACCGCGTCCTCGTCGAAGACGCGTCCCGCTCCGGCCGTGAGGATCTCGACCGCGGTCGAGTGCGACAGCGCCGCGCGATACGGCCGATTGGACGTCAGCGCGTCGTACACGTCGGCCACCGTGATGATGCGCGCGCCGATCGGAATCTCGTCGCCCACGAGCCCGTCGGGGTACCCGGTCCCGTCGCACCGTTCGTGGTGATGGCGGATCATCAAGGCCCCCGCGGCGAAGAAATCGAACGGCGCGACGATCTGGGCGCCGATCAGCGGATGGTTCCGCATCACCGCCCACTCGTCGGGATCGAGCTCACCGGGCTTGCGAAGCACCGTTTCGGGAATGCCGATCTTCCCGATGTCGTGCAGGAGCCCGGCCTGGCCGATCATGTCGACGTCGGACGGCGGCAGTCCCAGCGCCGCCGCGACGCTGCGGCTCCACGCCCCGACTCGCTCGGAATGCCCGCGCGTGTATGGATCCTTCGCCTCGAGCGCATTGGCCAGGCCAAGCAGCGATTGATAGATCGCGCGCTGCACTTGTTGGTAGAGGCGCCGCACGTCTTCGGCGTAGCGGAGCGTCTGCTGATAGGCCGCGCTGAGCCTCCGGTAGGCGACCGTGAGATCGTCGGCGGAGGACGCGTCTACGCGCGAGGCCATACGATGGCCTGCGGCACGACGCTCTCGACGAGCGAGAGCAGCCGCACCGGAGAGAACGGCTTGGTCATGTAGTGGTTCGCGCCGGCGGTGAGCCCGCGCGCGACGTCGGCCTCCTGCGTGGCCGCCGTCAACATGACGATCTTGGTCTCGGCGAACTGCGGGTCGGTCCGCAGTTGCGCGCACACCTCGAGCCCGCTGATGTCGGGCAGCTGGACGTCGAGGAAGATCAGCCCGGGGCGGAACGTGGCCGCCTGCGCCAGCGCGGTCTGGCCGTCGAGCGCGACGACCACGTGGATTCTCTCGTCTTCGAGCGTCAGGCGAACCAGCTCTGCCACGTGCGGCTCGTCGTCGGCGATCAGGATCGTCAGCATGGCCGCTCTTCTGGCAAGTCGGATGCCACGAACGCACCTGTGGCGTGGCGCGGACTTAGGATGCGAGACCCCGTCGCGCCGCTCAGCGGGGTGGGCGGTGTGCCGCTTCCGCTGGGCGGCCTCCTTCCGACGCGACGGAGGCTACTTCACCTCGACGGAGCCCTTCATGTTCGGATGAAGCCCGCAGCTGTAGTCGTAGACTCCCGGCGCCGCGAACGCCCGGGTGTGGCTCTGCCCCTTCAGGAGCACGGCGGATCGCTCCTGGCTCTGGGTGATCGTGACCTGGTGCGGCGAGTCGTCGCCGTTGGTCCACGTCACGTACTGTCCCGCCGCGACCGTCACCTTTCCGGGCCCGAACGCAAATCCCGAGATGCCGACGTCGTTCGGGCTCGTCTTCATCGCGACGGGGCCGCCGGGCGCCTTGCCCGCGAGCCGGGCTGCCGAGATGACGAAGTCCTGCTTCGCGTGAGGCTTGTGGCACTGGAAGCAGGCCTTGTAGTTCGCCTTGTCGTTGAACTTCTGATCCGCCCCGAACGCGGAGTATTCCCACTCGCCGTTCCGGATCTCGTCCGGGTACTCCGTCCCCCAGCCCGTGCGCTTCTCCATGACCGTGATGCCGACCACGTCGCCCTTGATGAACCGCCCGTTCACGTCCTTGACGGGATTGCCGGCGTCGTCGACCTGGGCCTTGTACTGCACGAGCGTGAGCACCGTCCCGCTCGGGATCGGCTTGCCCTCGCGGGCCGCCTTGACACCTTCCGCGGTGCCGTAGAGCTCGCGGTATTGCTTGTTGTCGTAGCGGTCGACCGTGGCGTAGAGCACGTGGTCCTTGTAGTTCGCCGGGAACGCGATCTTCTCGGGTCCGGCGCTGCCGGGCACCGCGGCGAAGACGACGGCCAGCACGACCAGGACGCTGGGAACGTGGTTCTTCATGGGCCCTCCTGTCGGGGATCGCCGCGGCGAATGGCTGCCTACCCCCGCCGCCCGGCGGTCTGGAGCCGGGTCAGCGCGCGGGCGAGCGCGGCCATCGCCCTCGTGTAGTCCACATCGCTCTCGCTCCGACCCGCCAGCCGGCGCTCGGCCCGGTCGCGGGCACCCTCGGCGCGAGCGCGGTCGATCTCCTCGGGCCGCTCGGCGCTGTCGGCGAGCACGATGACCTTGTCGTTGCGCACTTCGGCGAAGCCGCCGGCCACCGCCAGGTAATGCTCGTCGCGGCCGATGCGATACATGAGCTCGCCGACTCCGAGTGTCGTCAGGAATGCCGCGTGGCCGGGCAGGACGCCGAAGTATCCCTGGCGGCCGGGGACGACGATCTCCTCAGCCGTCTCGGCGACGACCAGCCGGGTCGGCGTCGCGACTTCGAGCGTGAGGCGATCGGCCACGCTAGCGGGCCTCGGCGAGCTTCTTGGCCTTCTCCATCGCCTCGCCGATGTCGCCCACCATGTAGAAGGCCTGCTCCGGGAGCTCGTCGTGCTTGCCCTCGACGATCTCCTTGAAGCTCTTCACGGTGTCGGCGACCTTCACGTACCGGCCCGGCGAGCCCGTGAACTGCTCGGCGACGAAGAACGGCTGCGAGAGGAAGCGCTGGATCTTCCGCGCGCGGGCGACGATCAGCTTGTCCTCGTCCGAGAGCTCTTCCATGCCGAGGATCGCGATGATGTCTTGGAGATCCTTGTACCGCTGGAGGATCAACTGCACGGCCCGCGCCGTCGCGTAGTGCTCGGCGCCGAGGATGTTCGGGTCGAGGATTCGGGACGTCGACGAGAGCGGATCGACCGCTGGGTAGATGCCCAGCTCGGTGAGCGCCCGGCTCAGCACCGTCGTCGCGTCGAGATGCGCGAACGCGGTGGCCGGCGCGGGGTCGGTGATGTCGTCGGCCGGCACGTAGATCGCCTGGACCGAGGTGATCGAGCCCTTCTTCGTGGAGGTGATGCGCTCCTGGAGCGCGCCCATTTCGGTGCTGAGCGTCGGCTGGTAGCCGACCGCCGACGGCATGCGGCCGAGGAGCGCCGAGACCTCGGAGCCGGCCTGCGTGAACCGGAAGATGTTGTCGATGAACAGCAGCACGTCCTGTCCCTCTTCGTCCCTGAAGTATTCGGCCGCGGTCAGGCCGGTCAGGGCGACGCGCAGCCGGGATCCCGGCGGCTCCGTCATCTGGCCGAAGATGAGCGCCGTCTTCTCGATGACGCCCGACTCCTTCATCTCGTGGTACAGGTCGTTGCCCTCGCGCGTCCGCTCGCCGACGCCGGCGAACACAGAAATGCCTCCGTGCTGCTTCGCGATGTTGTTGATCAGCTCCTGGATGAGCACGGTCTTGCCGACGCCCGCGCCGCCGAACAGGCCGGTCTTGCCGCCCTTCGTGTACGGCTCGAGCAGGTCGACGACCTTGATGCCGGTCTCGAACATCTCGACCTGCGTCGACTGATCCTCGAACGACGGCGCGGGCCGATGGATCGGGTACGTCTTCGTCGTGCGGATCGCCGGGCCCTTGTCCACCGCCTCGCCGACGATGTTCATGATGCGGCCAAGGGTCTCCTTCCCCACCGGGATCGAGATCGGCTGCCCGGTATCCTCGACGGACATGCCGCGCGTCAGGCCGTCGGTCGCGGCCATCGCGATCGTTCGCACCTGGCTCTCGCCGAGGTGCTGCGCGACCTCCAGCGTCAGCTTCTGCGAGTAGGAGAAGATGTCCTTGTTCTCGACGCCCAGGACGATGAGCGCGTTGTAGATCGACGGCAGCCTGCCCGGCTCGAACTCCACGTCGACGACCGGTCCGATGACCTGAACGATCTTCCCGGTGCTCATGCCTCCGCTCCTTCGTTGATAGGCTCGCCTCGGCCGCGGACGGCCTCGGCTCTCACTGCCACGTTGATAGGCTCGCCTCGGCCGCGCACGGCCTCAGCTCTCACGGCCTTGCGTGAGGGCCTCGGCGCCGCCGACGATGTCGAGCAGCTCCTTGGTGATCTTCTCTTGACGCGCCTTGTTGTACTGGATGGTCAGCACGTCGATCATCTCCTTGGCGTTCGTCGTCGCGGCTTCCATCGCCGTCATCCGCGCGCCGTACTCACCGGCCAGCGACTCCATCAGCGCGCGGAACACCTGCGTCCGCACGTGACGCGGCAGCAGGTCGTCGAGGATCGACTTCGCGTTCGGCTCGTAGATGTACGCGATCGATCCCGCCTCGGCGGCTCCGGCGGTCTCCGTCCGCGGCACCGGGAGCAGCTGCACGCGCACCGGCCGCTGCACGACCACGGATCTGAACTCGTTGTAGACGAGATGGACCTCGTCCGCTTCGCCGTCGAGGTATTGCTGCATGACGTAGTCCGCGAGCTCGGTCGCGTGGCTGAAGGCCAGCCGGTCCCAGAAGCCGATCATGTCGCGCTTGATCGTCCACGGCCGGCGGCGATAGAAATCGCGCGCCTTGCGCCCCACCACCACCAGCGTGACGTCGGCGGTGCTCGACTGGCGCACGAGCTCGAGCGCGCGGCGGATCACGTTGGAGTTGAACGCGCCGGCCAGCCCCTTGTCGGCGGTGATGATGACGATCTGGCGCTTCGGTCCCTCGCGCGGCTCCAGCAGCGGATGCGCCGCGTCGTCGCTGCCGTCGCTCCCGGTGACCAGATTTCCGAGGAGCTCGGCCATCTTGCCGGCGTAGGGGCGCGCCGCGAGCACGCGCTCCTGCGCCCGTCGCAGCTTTGCCGCGGCGACGAGCTTCATCGCGCGGGTGATCTTCTGCGTGGATTGGACGGAGCGGATCCGCCGCTGGATGTCGCGAAGCGTTGCCATGCGCCCGGACCTACGCGGCCTTGATGCCCTTCGCCGCGGTGAACTCCGTCTTGGCTTCGGTCACCGCCGCCGCCAGCGCATCGCGCGCCGCGTCCGGGAGCTCCTTGCGGTCGCGGATCTCGGTGAGGATCTGCGGCGAGCGGCGCTCGAGCCAGGCGTAGAAGAAGGTCTCGAACTCGCGGACCGCGTCGACCGGCAGATCGTCGAGGAGTCCCTGCGTACCCGCGAAGATGATGACGACCTGCTTCTCGACCGACAGCGGCTGGTACTGCCCCTGCTTGAGGAGCTCGACCATGCGCTGACCCCGCGCGAGCTGCATCTGCGTGGCGCGGTCCAGGTCGGAGCCGAACTGCGCGAACGCGGCCAGCTCCCGGTACTGGGCGAGGTCGAGCCGCAGCTTGCCCGCGACCTGCCGCATCGCCCGCACCTGAGCAGAGCCGCCCACCCGCGAGACCGAGAGGCCGACATTGACGGCTGGGCGAATACCGCCGTAGAAGAGGTCGGACTCCAGGTAGATCTGGCCGTCCGTGATCGAGATCACGTTGGTCGGGATGTACGCCGACACGTCGCCGAGCTGGGTCTCGATGATCGGCAGCGCGGTGAGCGAGCCGCCGCCGAGCTCGTCGTTCAGCTTGGCCGCGCGTTCCAGCAGGCGCGAATGGAGGTAGAACACGTCGCCCGGATACGCCTCGCGTCCGGGCGGACGACGCAGCAGCAGCGAGAGCTGCCGGTACGCGGTCGCGTGCTTCGAGAGATCGTCGTAGATGCAGAGGGCGTGGCGCTTGGAATCGCGGAAGTACTCCCCCATCGTGACGCCGGCGTACGGCGCGATGTACTGGAGCGGCGCCGGCTCGGACGCCGAGGCCACGACGACCGTCGAGTACTTCATCGCGCCCGCGTCCTCCAGGATCTTCACCACCTGCGCGATGGTCGAGCGCTTCTGGCCGATTGCGACGTAGAAGCAGAAGACGTCCTGCCCCTTCTGGTTGATGATCGTGTCGATGCCGATCGCGGTCTTGCCCGTCCCGCGGTCGCCGATGATCAGCTCGCGCTGGCCGCGGCCGATCGGGATCATCGCGTCGATGGCCTTCAGCCCGGTCTGCAGCGGCTCCTTCACGGAGCGGCGGTCGACGACGCCCGGCGCGAATCGCTCGATGGGTCGGAACTCCTTCGTCGCGATCGGGCCCTTGCCGTCGACCGGCTCGCCGAGCGCATTCACGACGCGACCGACCAGCGCTTCGCCGACCGGCACCTGTGCGATGCGCTTCGTGCGCTTGACCACGTCCCCTTCCTTGATGAGCCTGTCGTCGCCGAGCAGCACCGCGCCCACCTGGTCCTGCTCGAGGTTGAGCACCATGCCCACGACGTCGCCGGGGAACGCGAGCAGCTCGCCGGCCATCGCCTTGTCCAGCCCATGGATGCGCGCGATGCCGTCGCCGACTTCGATGACGCGCCCGACCTCCTGGAGGTCGACCTCCGCCTCGTAGCCCGCCAGCTGCCGCTTGATGATCTCGCTGATCTCTCCGGCCTTGAGCATGGTGTTCTCCTGCGGTCCCTAACCGTGTACGAGGCGCTGCCGCAGCCGCGCGAGCTGACCGTCCAGGCTCGCGTCGACGAGCAGGCTGCCGATCTCGGCCACGAAGCCGCCGAGCAGTTCCTTGTCGGTGACCTCTTCGAGCTCCACGCGCTTGCCGCCGAGGGCGCGGCCGAGCCGGGTCGCCAACGCCGAGCGCTCGTTCTCGCTGAGCGGCGTCGCCGTGCGGACGCGCGCGCGGACTCGGCCCTCGGCCTCGTCCTGCAGCTCACGGTACGCGGCGACGATCGCGCTCAGGTGGTCGACGCGGCCCTGCGCCGCGACCAGCGCGAGGAAGTCGCGCGCGAGCGTCGAGACGCCTAGACGCGTCGCGATCTCGGCAGCGGCGCTGCGCTTCACCGACGACGCGACCCATGGGCGGGCGAAGAACGCGTGGAGCGTCGCGTCACGCGCGAACAACTCGACGATGCTGTCGAGCTCGCGCCCGATGGCGTCCGCCTGATTGCGCTCCCGCGCGAGCTCGAAGAGCGCCTTCGCGTAGGAGCGGCCGACGCCCGCCGACGCCTTCACCTAGTTGCCGACCTTCGAGATGGCCTCGGCCACGATGCGCCGATGGTCTTCGTCGCGGAGGCTGCGGCGCACGAGCTTCTCGGCGACCGCGGTGGCGATGTCGGCCACTTCGCGCCGCAGCTCCTCACGGGCGCGGCGCACATCGGCGTCCATCTGGGCCTTGGCGCTCTCGACGAGCCGCTGCGATTCGGCGCGCGCGGCCTCGACCAGGCGCCGCTGCTCCTCCGCCGCTTCCTTGAGCGCCTGCGCGCGGATCGCGGCGGCCTCGGCGTGGCCGGCGCGGAGCCGCGCCTCGTTCTCTTCCTGCTGACGCGTCGCCTGGGCGCGCGCGGCGTGCGCCTCGTCGAGCGACTTCTGGATCGCCTGCGTGCGCTCCGCCATCTTGGCGAGGAAAGGCCGGTAGAGCAGCCGCTGGAGAATGAAGAGCAGGATCACGAAGTTGATGCCCTGCACGATCAACGACTTGTCGAGGCTGATGAGGCCGCCGCCCTCGTGCCCGCCCTCCGAGGCCGCCCACACCAGAGCCGGCGCGAACAGCATGACCGAGACGACGACGCGCGCGACGGTGGCGATCAAGTCTCGTTCACGCTGACACATTTCGGAGGTCTCCTCGGTCCCGAGAATGCCCGACGAAGGTTTGTGAAAACTATCACGCGATCACGCCAGGTGTCAATCGAAGGAGCCCTCAGCGGTCGCCGGGCCGCGCGATAACCCCGCCCCCGACGACGACGTCTCCGCTGTAGAAGACCACCGACTGGCCAGGGCTGGCCGCTCGCTGCGGGGCGTCGAACAGGACCTCGACCGTTCCGTCGCCCAGCGCGTGGATGGTGGCCGCGGCGGGCTGGTGGTTGTGGCGAATCTTCGCCTCGATGCGCAGTGGTGACTGCGGTGGCTCACACGCGATGAAGTTCGCGGCGCGAGCGAAGAGCCGGTCGTGCTCGAGGTCGGCCGCCTCGCCTACGCTGACCGCGTTGCGATCGGGATCGAGCGCGATCACGTAGAGCGGCCGCCCGGCGGCTAGCCCGAGGCCGCGGCGCTGACCGACCGTGTAGGCGGCGATCCCGTCGTGCGTCCCGAGCACGCGCCCGCCTCGATCCACGATCGGGCCCGGACGGAACATGCCTGGCGCGCGCCGACGCAAAAAGCCGCGATAGTCGTCGTCAGGGATGAAACAGATCTCCTGGCTCTCCGGCTTGTCGGCCGTGACCAGACCGAGGCCGCGAGCGCGGTCCCTCACCTCGTTCTTTGTGAGCTCACCCACCGGGAAGCGGGCCGCGGCGAGCTGCTCCTGAGTGAGCGGCCAGAGAAAATCGGTCTGATCCTTGCGCCGGTCTTTCGGCCGCAAGAGCAGATGGCGGCCCGTCGCGGGATCGCGCGCGACGCGCGCGTAGTGGCCGGTCGCGACGGCCGTGGCCTCCCACGCCCGCGCGCGGCCGAGGAGCGACCCGAACTTGAGCGAGCTGTTGCACGCGACGCACGGCACCGGCGTTCGGCCCTGCGCGTAGTCGGCGGCGAACGGCGAGATCACCTCTCGATCGAACTCGTCCTCCATGTTCAGGAGGTAATGCGGAATGCCCAGCGCGCGCGCCACGGCTCGCGCGTCGTCGGTGGCCTCGGTGCCGCAGCAGCTGCCGAAGCGCTTCGTCGCATCCGTCGCGGCCTGCCACGGCCAGACACGCATGGTGATGCCGACCACGTCGTAGCCCTGCTCGACCAGCAGCGCCGCGGCGACGGACGAGTCGACCCCGCCGCTCATGCCCACCACGATGCGCTCCGCCGCCTCGTTGATCATTCTGCCTCTCGCCGATTTCGTCTTCGCGCCGCGATCGCCTCGAGCGACGCGGGCGCTACATCAGTGTCGCGCGCCGAAAATTTCCGAGAGCCGCTCGAGCTCGTCCGGCGTCGCGTACGTCACCATGATCTTACCGCGCCGCTCGTTGCCGATGATCCGCACGCGCGTCATCAGGCCGCGTTGCAACGCCTCCTCGAGCGACTCGAGCTCCACGGATCGGCGGCGGCCACGACGCAGCGTGAGGCCCTTGGTGACCGCGACCGTCTCGGTCGCGCGGATGGAGTCCTCGGTCGTGCGTACGGACCAGTCGTTGGCGAGAATCTGGTCGCGCAGGCGGAACTGCTCGGCGGTGCTCGTGACCGCGAGCAACGCGCGAGCGTGGCCCATCGTCAGCCGCCCGTTGCGCAAGTCCGCCTGGATCTCCTCGGGCAGCTTCAGCATGCGCAGGCTGTTCGCGATCGAGGTCCGATCCTTGCCGATCCGCTGCGCTAGCTCCTCCTGGGTCCAACCGAACTCGGCCAGGAGCTTCTGATAGGCCTGCGCGGTCTCGATCGGATTCAGATCCTCGCGCAGCAGATTTTCGACGAGCGCGATCTCGATGCTCTGCGCGTCGGTCGCGTCGCGGACGATCGCGGGGATTCGCTCGAGACCGGCCTGCCGAGCAGCGCGCCAGCGACGCTCTCCCGCGATCAACTGATAGCCGTCGCCGTAGCGCCGCACGATAATCGGCTGGATCACGCCCGAGGCCCTGATAGAGGCGGCCAGTTCGTCTAACGCCGTAAAATCAAAGACTTTTCTCGGCTGATTCGGGTTGACTTCGATCTTATCGATCGGGACGTCGATCAGGGACTCTTCCCCTTCCGATTCCGTCGGTGTCGAGGAGAGAAGAGCTCCAAGCCCACGGCCGAGTCCGCGCTTATTCATGGTTCAACACCTCCCGAGTCAGTTCAAGATAGGCGATGGAGCCGCTGGATTTGAGATCGTGAAGCATGACCGGCTTGCCGTAGCTCGGCGCTTCAGTGAGTCGGACGTTGCGCGGAATGACGGTTTCGAACACCTGCCCCGGAAAATACTGGTTGACCTCGGTACGGATCTGGAGAGCGACGCTCGTGCGACCATCGAACATGGTCAACACGATCCCCTCAACTTGTAGATTGGGATTCAGCCGCTCACGAACGAGCTTCACCGTCTTTAGCAAGTGCGTGAGCCCCTCGAGCGCGTAGAACTCGCACTGAAGCGGAACCAGAACACGATCGGCTGCCGCAAGCGCGTTGATCGTCAAGAGTCCAAGCGACGGCGGACAATCGATGATGACGAAGTCATAGCCCCCGACGACGGGCTCGATCGCCGTGCGAAGCCGATGCTCGCGCGCCATCGCGCCCACCAACTCGATCTCGGCTCCGACAAGGTCGATGTCGGACGGAAGGATTCTCAGCTTGTCCACGACCGTGGGCCGAATCGCCTTCTCGGGCGGCGTAGCTCCAAGGAGCACATGGTAGATGGTCGGATGAGGCCCGCCCTTCTGGATGCCGAGGCCGGTCGTGGCGTTCCCCTGGGGATCGAGGTCGACGATCAGCGTCGGTCGCTCGGCCAGCGCGAGCCCGGCGGCCAAGTTAACGGCGGTCGTCGTCTTTCCGACTCCGCCCTTCTGGTTCACAACCGCGAGGATCCTGGGTCGTCGCCCGGCCCCCATCGGGCCCGATTCACGTTCGGGTTCGGGATTATGTTCCACGTTTCACACCCGATAGCATACATATGATGTGCTGTATGGGCCTTTGTTCCACGAGCCACATCTTGCCCGAGGTTTCCAGTATTGCCTTCAAGAAATGTGAGGGATGGCGAACCGACGAGTCCTGGACACCCATCCCGGAATTACTACCCAGTCCCCGATCTTCGACTACGATTCCACCTCGAGTAGCTAGTCTGGAGCCCAGCGGACTTGTTCCACGAGCCACGCCTTGTCCGAGGTTTCCGGTATTGCCTTCAAGCAATGTGAAGGAGGATGAACCGACGAGTCCTTCCAGGCGCCCATCCCGGAATCACCCAGTCCCTGATCGGCAAACGGCGACTCTCGGGCGGCCCGGCCGCGACAACGATCCCACCTCGAGTAGCTAGTCTGGAGGCCAGCGGACTTGTTCCACGAGCCACGCCTTGCCCCAGGTTTCCGGTATTGCCTTCAAGCAATGTGAAGGACGGCGAACCGACGAGTCCTTCCGGGCACCCATCCCGGAATCACTACCCAGTCCCCGATCGACAACCGGCGACTCTCGGGCGGCCCCGCCGCGACTACGATTCCACCTCGAGTAGCTAGTCTGGAGGCCAGAGGCATCAGCTCGTTCACATCTCCAGCACATCGCATCACAACCGCGTCGAATCGTTCCTCGAGCTCGCTTGCACGATCCTCGAGCCGATTCGAGACGACGCGGGTTCGGCTCAGCACGAGCTCGCGAACGGCATTCGAGAGGAACGATGCGCGCCTCCGGCGTGACTCCGCGAGTGTGATGTCGAGGTCGCTTCTGACGATCTTGATCGGGAGTCCGGGCAAGCCCGCGCCGGATCCGAGGTCGAGAACCGTGGAGATAGTCGAGGGAAGCACTTTGAGGAAGAGCAGGCTATCGAGGAACAGATGTTCCACGATCCACACCGGCTCGGAGGAGCCTATGAGGCGGTGTGATTTCTGCCATTTAATCAATAATCGCGTCACTTGCCTAGACAGAAGGTCGCGAAGATGTGGTCGAGGATGGCGTCACCGACATCGACGCCCAGGATGGCGCCGGCGTGTGCGAGCGCCTCTCTCAGATCGACGAGTGCGGCTTCCAACGGCGCGTCACCGAGCGCAGTGTCGCTTGCCACCAGCGCGACGTGCAACGCTTCGAGCAGCCCGATCTGTCGGAGGGATGCGACGATCACGCCTTCGTCGCCGGCCGCGGCAGCACGCTGCTCCACCTCGCGTAACAAGCGCTCGCGGAGTGCGTCGAGCCCGCCCGCGGTTACCGTCGAAGCGGGCACCGCGTCGAGTAGTGCGGCGGTTTCGCGGTGAACCGGCAGGTCGCTCTTCGCGCGGACCAACACGCGCGCACGGCTCGCGGTCTCCGCCAGCACGCGCACCGCCGGGGGAACGCTGCCGTCCACGACGACGAGCAGCAGATCGCTCTCTTCCATCGCGCGGCGGCTTCGCCGAATGCCTTCGGCTTCCACGGCATCGCGCGCCACGTCGATGCCGGCGGTGTCCAGCAACCGCACCGGCACACCGTCGAGCACGAGCGTGCCGTCGACGACATCGCGCGTCGTGCCGGCGACGGACGAGACGATCGCCCGGTCATGGCCGAGCAGCGCGTTCAACAAACTCGACTTGCCGGCATTCGGCGCGCCCACCAGGACGATCGTGAGCCCGTCGTGTACGACACGACCGTGGCGCGCGCTCGTGAGCCAGCGCTGGACTTCGTCGCGCAGTCGCGTCACCGTCGCGCGCGCCGGCGCGCAATCGTGGCCGATCTGTTCCTCGGGGAAATCGAGCGCGACCTCGAGCCCGGCGATGAGATCGACCAGCGCGGACCACACGCCGCGTACCTGATCGGAGAGCCCGCCCGCCAGCGCGCGCGCCGCGAGCGTGACCGCGCGATCCGTGCGCGCGCTGATCAGGAGCGCGACCGCCTCGGCCTGCGCGAGATCGAGTCGGCCATTGAGGAACGCGCGCCGCGTGAATTCGCCGGGTGTCGCCAGTCGCGCGCCGTGCTCGACGAGCCGCAGCATCAGCAGCCGGAGCATCGCCGGCGAGCCGTGACAGGAGAGCTCGACGACGTCCTCGCCGGTCGACGACCGCGGCGCGCGCATCACCGCGCAGAGCGCGTCGTCGAGCAGCTCGTCACTCTTGGGATCGATCACGCGCACGCGGCGCAGCGCATGTGACGGAAAATCGGCGAGCGGCGATGCCGAGCGGAGCAGGGGAGCGACGGTCGCGATCGCGTCCGGACCGCTCACCCGGATGACGCCGATCGCGCTCTCGCCCATCGGCGTCGCGACGGCGACGATCGTGTCGTCGACGCGAAGGCGCTCAGGCCCGGCCGGCGTCCTTCGCCTCGCGCGCCGCGCCCGACCGCGCGGGTCGGTCCATCAGCTTCTGTTGCACGATCTGGAGGATGTTGGACACGGTCCAGTAGAGCACGAGGCCCGACGGCAGATTGAGGAACATGAAGGTGAAGACGAATGGCATGACGAGCATCATCTTCGCCTGGCGCGGGTCGCCGGCCGTCGGCGTCAGCTTCTGCTGGACGAACATCGTCACGCCCATCAGCACCGGCAGCACGTACGTCGGATCGTGTGCGGCGAGATCGCAGATCCACAGATCGGCCCCGCCCAGCCCAGGCACCCACGCCGGCATCGTGATGAAACAGAGGAACCGTGCGTTCTGGAGCTCGACCGACACCGACAGCGCCAGGTAGAGCGCGTAGAAGATCGGGATCTGCGCGACCATCGGCAGGCACCCGCCCATCGGGTTCACCTTGTGCTTCTTGTAGAGGGCCAGCGTCTCACGCTGCAGCGCCTGCGGGTCCTTCTGATACTTGCTGCGCAGCGTGTTCACCTGCGGCTGGAGCGCCTGCATGGCCTTCATCGACCGCATGCTCTTGACGGTCAGCGGATAGAACAGAACCTTCGAGACCACCGTGAGCAGGATGATCGCGATGCCGTAGTTGCCGACGTGCTTGTACGTCCAGTTCATCAACAACAGGATCGGGACGCCGAGCCACCGCATCGGCAGGCCGCCGTAGCGCTGGGGTACGGGGAACCCGCCGAAGTTGATCGTGTCCTCGAGGCCGAGCGCCTTCAGCCGGTCGTACTCCTTCGGGCCCGCGTAGACGACGAGACCGCCTTCCCATGCCTGTCCCGGCGCGATGGTGGGCATCGCGCGCAGGGCGATGCTCGCGTGGCCCACCGGCGCCGTGTCGCCGTTTTTCGCCGCGGGCACCTTGCCGTCGCTCGCGATCACGATCTTGAACCCTGGGCTGCGCGGCTCCAGGGCGGCCAGATACCACACGCTGTCTAGACCGACCCAGTCGCCGTCGATCGATCGCTCGCTCACCGCGCTCAGATCGTCGATGCGGGCCTCGACGTGGCCGTTCGTCGACCAGACGATCTCCGTCGGGTGCTGGCCCTGGAATTTCTCCGGCGTCGCCCGCCACGCCTGTCGAGTGATCCAGGAGTAGGCGAGGGAGAGTCCCCGCGGGGCGGTCCCGGGGTTTTCGACCCTCAAGCGCACGTCGATCGCGAAGGTCTCCGGGTGGAACTTCAGGGTCTGGCGGATCTGGAGGCCCTCGGCCTCGCCTGTCAGCACGAGATCGGCCGGACGGTCGCCCGAGACGGTGAGGCCCTCGGTCGACAGGTTCATCGCCACGACGTCCGCGGCCGCGCCGTCGCCCGATGATGCTCGGAGGCCGGCCGGCCCCAGGTCGCCCACGATGACCATCGGTTTTTCGCCGCGATATTTCAGCGTGAGCTCCTGGAGCTTTCCGCCCTCGCTGCTCACCACGGCGCGGTAGAGCGGCGCATCGACCGTCGCCAGCCGCTGGGGTGGGCGCAGCGCCTGCGGCGCCTTCGGCGCGGGTGCCGCCGGCGGCTTGTTGGCCGCTGGCGCAGCCGTGTGCGGCGGCGGTGGCGTCTGCGGCGCCGGTGCGGCCGGGGGCGCGACCGGCTTCTGCTGGCTCGTCGGCTCGGGGCCCGTCGGGAGGAAGAACACCTGATAGACGATGAAAACCGCCGCCATCAAGACCGCCGCGATAATCGCCCGCGTTTCCATCGTCAGGCGCGCCGGGAGCCAGGCGGTGGCGGGTCATATCCGCCGGGATGGAATGGATGGCAGCGAAGGAGGCGGCCTATGGCCAGCCACGTTCCGCGCAGGACGCCGTGCTCCTGCAGCGAAAGCCGCGCGTACTCGGAGCAGGTCGGCGCGAACCGGCAGGCGCTCGGCAGCAGGGGCGAGACGAGGTGCTGATACGCCGCGACCGCCCCGACCGCGACGCGGGTGGCGTGGGTCACGGTCGTGAGCCCGGGATCGCGGCCAGCGCCTCACCCAGTTCGCTGGTGAGCGTCGCGAACGGTGCGCGCAGCGATGCCGGTCGCCCAATGATCACGAGGGCCGCGTGGGAGGGGGCCGCGGCGCGCGCCACGCGGTACGCCTCGCGCAACCGCCGCCGCGCGCGGTTACGCTGGACGGCACCGCGGATCTGACGGCTCACGGCGAAGCCGGCTCGGCGCGGCTCGGCCGTCGCGCTCCAGAGCACGATCATGGACGGCCGGTCAATTCGTTTGCCCCGCTGGAAGAGCGCCTGGATCGCGGCGCTGGTGGTCAACCGTTCGCGACGTGGAAAGCGGCCCGTCAGACGGTCAGCCGTTTCCGCCCCTTCGCGCGGCGACGCTTGAGAACTTTGCGCCCGCCCTTGGTCTTCATCCGCTCGCGGAACCCGTGGGTCTTCTTCCGCCGTCGCACATTGGGCTGAAACGTCCGCTTCATGAGGCGCGCTCCCCTCCAGTCATCGAATCGCCACAGTGTAGACATCGCTCGCAGTCGAGTCAACTCACCGTGTCGTGACGAAGACGCTTGCGGCTCGATTCTTCGCCGTGCTAAAGTCCGCCATCCAAGCAAGCACCGGGACGTCGTGAGGAGTTGTTTCATCGGTGTACGCGCGCGGCGGCGCGAATAGTCCTCGAGCACAGCGCTCCTAGCTATCCACACCTGTGGATAACTCTGTGCGTAAGTGAGGTCATCGCCAGTGTTGGATAGCCTTTGGACCCGCTTAATCGATTCACTGACGCGTACGCTCCCCGCACCGGTCCTCGACAATTGGGTGCGCTCGTGCCGCCTCGTGGCCGTCGAAGGTGACCACCTGCGCATCGGCGCGCCGAACAAGTTCTCGCGCGACTGGCTGGCCCAGAATCATCTCGAGGCGATCGTTCAGGCCGCGCGCGCGTGCATGGGCGGCCATCCGCGGATCACCCTCGTCGTCGACGAGAACCAGAGCGCCGATCCCGTCGCGCCGGTGCGGGCGGATCACGCGCCGCCGCCGAGCGCGGTCGAAGGGCTGAATCCGCGCTACACGTTCGACGCGTTCGTCGTCGGATCGTCGAACCAGTTCGCGCAGGCCGCATGTCAGGCGGTCGCCGAGCTGCCATCGCGCGCGTACAACCCGCTCTTCCTGTACGGCGGTGTCGGCCTCGGCAAAACGCACCTGCTCCACGCCGTCGGCCACCAGAGCGTGCGTCTGTTCCCCGGCATGTCCGTCGTCTATCTGTCCTCCGAGCGGTTCACGAACGAGCTGATCAACGCGATTCGCTACGACCGCACCGCCGAATTTCGCGGCCGCTATCGGACCATCGACCTCTTGCTCATCGACGACATCCAGTTCATCTCGGGCAAGGAGCGTACGCAGGAAGAGTTTTTCCACACCTTCAACGACCTCTACGAGTCGCGGAAGCAGATCATCGTCTCCAGCGATTCGTCGCCCAAGGACATCCCCGAAATCGAGGAGCGGCTGCGCTCGCGGTTCGAGTGGGGGCTGATCGCCGACATCCAGCCGCCCGACTTCGAAACGCGTGTGGCCATCATCAAGAAGAAGGCCGCGCTCGAGCGCGTGCGCCTGGGCGACGACGTCGCCTATCTCATCGCGAGCCGGATCAAGTCCAACATCCGGGAGCTGGAGGGATCGCTCACGCGGATGATCGCCTTCTGCGCGCTCAGCGGCCGCGAGATGACCGTCGAGCTCGCCCAGGAAGTTCTCGGCGAGCTCTGGGGCGAGGAAGAGAAGATCATCACCATCGACCAGATCCAGCGGCGGGTCTGCGAGTTCTTCGGCGTCAAGCTCTCGGACCTCAAGGCCAAGATGCGCACGAGGGCGATCGCGTTCCCGCGCCAGGTCGCGATGTACCTCGCGCGCCAGCTCACCCATTCCTCGCTCTCCGAGATCGGCCGCGGGTTCGGCGGCAAGGACCACACGACGGTGCTGCACGCTGTGGACAAGATCCAGACTCTGCTGCAGGAAGACCCCAAATTCCGCAAGACGATCGACGGGCTTATCCAGAGCATCAACCTGTGATCCACGGCGCCCGCCGCGATCTCCACCCGCTTATCCCCGATTTACGAGCGGCTTCATGGAAGTAGTGCTTGAGCGCGACGCGTTCCTCAAAGGCCTCCAGATGGTCCAGAACATCGTCGAGCCGCGTCAGACGCTTCCGATTCTCGCGAACGTGCTGCTCGAGGCCGAGGGCGAGATCGTGCGGATGACCGCGACCGATCTCGAGGTCGGTGCGCGAGTGTCGGTGCCGGCGAAGGTCGCCGCGAAAGGCAAGATCACCGTCTCGGCGCGAAAGCTCGCCGAGATCGTGAAAGAGTTGCCGGCCGCGGCGGTGGCGTTGAAGGTCACCGAAAACGTGATGGTCAGCCTGCGGTGCGGCGGCGCGACGTACCGGATGGTCGGGTTGGCGGCGGACGATTTTCCGCCCGTGGTGCCGGCATCCCCGGACTCGTGGGTGAGTCTCGACGCCAAGACGCTGCGGGACATGCTCGGCCAGACGAGCTTTGCCGTGTCGCACGACGAGACGAGATACGCGCTCAACGGCGTCCTGTTCGTGTTCCAGGGGAAGGACATCAGGATGGTCGCAACCGACGGCCATCGTCTGGCGATGTCCGTGCGGAGTCTCGGCAAAGGCGTCGGCGGCGCGACCGGGATCGTACCGCGTAAAGCCGTGACGGAGATCATGCGTGTCCTGGGCGCCAGCGAAGAGGTTCAGGTCGCGATCACGGAAAATCAGTTCGTTCTCCAGATGCCGAACTTCGTCATGACCGCGCGGCTGATCGACGGGCAGTTCCCGAACTACGAAGCGGTGATTCCGAAATCGCATCCCGGCAAGCTCGTGGCGGTCAGGGGCACGCTCTCGGCGGCGTTGAGACGGGTCTCGGTCATGGCCGAGGAGCGGAACAAGCCGGTGAAGCTTGCCCTGAGTCCGGCATCGCTGAAGGTCACGGCCTCGAGCCAGGAGTTGGGGGAGGCCGAGGAAATCATCGAGGTGGAGTACTCCGGTGAGGAGCACGTGATCGGCTTCAATTCGCGGTACCTGCTGGAGGCCATGGCGGCGCTTGAGAAGGACCGGCTCGTCTTCGAAATCAAGGATGCCCAGAGCCCCGGCGTCATTAAAAGCGCCGAGGACGAAGGGTACTGCTGTGTTATAATGCCTATGCGTATTTAGGGAAGGAATTCCCCTTGTAAAACGGGAGCTTACCTCGTGCAGATAGGACGGGTACAATTACTGGAATTTCGCAATTATCCCACCCTATCTTGGCACCCGGCGCCGCACCTGAACGTCCTCGCTGGACCCAACGCTCAGGGCAAAACGAACCTGCTCGAGGCGCTGGGATTCCTGGTCACCGGCCGGTCGTTTCGGACCGCTCGAAGCGCTGAAATTCCTCGCTGGGGAACCGAGTCGACCATGCTGACCGGAGAGCTTTTTCAGATCGAGACCCGCCGCACGGTCCGTCGGAGCCTGACCAGGCTCGAGGACGGTACCTGGCAGGTATCGGGTGATCCCGCGCCGGACTGGGCGCGCGTGATCGCGTTCGGGTGGCAGGATCTCGAGATCGTGAACGGTGCGCCGGCGGCACGCCGAAATTTCATCGATGGGTTCGCGGCGCGGCTTCACCCCAATCACGTGCCGACGCTCTTGAGGTTCCGCCAGGTCCTGGCGCGGCGAAACCGGCTCCTGCAGCAGTACCCGCACGACACCGGCCGGCTGGCGCCGTGGACCGAGCAGTTCGCCGCGGTGGGCATGGAGCTGCTGGGTCGTCGCCGGAAGGCCGTAGCGGCGCTCCAGACCGAGATCGCCCGGGTGTATGGGTCGCTGGCCGGAACGGCCGCCAAGGTCGAGGTCCGGTACGTGACGGCGCTTGGAGAGGCCGCGGAGCCTGAGGCGCTGGTGGCCGCGCTCGAGCGGCGGCACCGGGAAGAAGCGCGCCGGGGCCAGACCCTGGTGGGCCCGCACCGGGATGACCTAGCGATCGAGATCGACGGCGTCGACGCCCGCGCCTACGGTTCCCGCGGCCAGCAGCGGTTGATCGCGCTGGCCTTGCGGCTCGCCGAAATCCTGCCGGTGACCGAGGCGGCCGGGACCGCGCCGGTGTTGCTCCTCGACGACGCGCTGTCGGAGCTCGATCCGATTGTGCGCGCGCACGTGATGCGTGAGATCCAGGCCGCCGAGCAGGTGTTCCTGACCACATCCGACGTCACGACGGCGAATGGCGCCGCGGTCTTTCACGTCAACGGAGGGAGCGTAGCTCCCGCATGAGCGCCGAGAACTACACCGCGAGCGACATCAAGGTCCTCGAGGGACTGGAGGCGGTCCGCAAGCGGCCGGCGATGTACATCGGCGACACGGCCGCCTACGGATTGCACCATCTCGTGTACGAGGCGGTCGACAACTCCGTCGACGAGGCGCTGGCCGGCTACTGCGATCACATCAAGGTCATCCTGCACTCCGACGGCTCCTGCTCGGTCGGCGACAACGGCCGCGGCATCCCGGTCGACATCCACGGGGACAGCGGCAAGTCGGCGGCCGAGGTCGTCCTGACCGTGCTGCACGCCGGCGGGAAGTTCGAGCACTCCGCCTACAAGGTCTCCGGTGGGCTGCACGGCGTCGGCATCTCCGTGGTGAACGCGCTCAGCGAGCAGCTCGACGTCGAGATCCGCCGCGACGGCAAGGAGTGGACTCAGCACTACGAGCGCGGGGTGCCGGCGGGGCCGCTGTCGGCGACGGGCACCACCAAGAAGACGGGCACAATCATCCGGTTCAAGCCCGACACCAAGATCTTCGAGGAGACGACCTTCTCCTTCGACACGCTCAGCAACCGCCTGCGCGAGCTGGCGTTCCTGAACCGTGGGCTGAAGATCGTCATCGAGGACGAGCGCGACACCCGCAGCCACACGTTCCTGTACAAGGGCGGCATCATCGAGTTCATCAAGCACCTGAACCAGAACAAGACCCCGATGCACCCAAAGGTGCTGTTCTTCGAGGGCCGCAAGGGCGACATCGAAGTCGAGGTGGCGCTGCAATACAACGACGGCTATCAGGAGAGCGTGTTCTCGTTCGCCAACAACATCAACACGCGCGAGGGCGGCACGCACCTCACCGGCTTCCGGGCGGCGCTGACCAGCACGATCTCGAGCTACGCGCAGAACAACAACTTCCTGAAGAACTTCAAGGGCAGCATCACCGGCGACGACGTCCGCGAAGGGCTCACCGCGGTCGTCTCGGTCCGGCTGCCGGAGCCCCAGTTCGAAGGGCAGACCAAGGCCAAGCTCGGCAACAGCGACATCAAGGGGCTCGTCCAGCAGGTCGTCAACGACAAGCTCGCCGAGGCGTTCGAGGAAGACCCGACCACGGCGCGCAAGATCGCCGACAAGTGCGTGCGGGCCGCCCAGGCGCGCGAGGCCGCCCGCAAGGCGCGGGAGCTCACGCGCAAGAAGGGCGTGGACGACGAGGGGCTGGCCGCCAAGCTCGCCGAGTGCTCGGAGCGCGACCCGCAGTATCGCGAGCTGTTCCTGGTCGAGGGCGCGTCGGCCGGCGGCTCCGCGAAGGAAGGGCGCGACCGGCGCACCCAGGCGGTGCTCCCGCTGCGCGGCAAGATCATCAACTCCGAGAAGGCGCGCTACGACAAGGTGCTGTCCCACAATGAAATTCGGCTGCTCATCTCGGCGATGGGCACCGGGATCGGGACGGACGAGTTCGATCTCGCAAAGCTGCGCTATCACAAGATCATCCTGATGACCGACGCCGACGTCGACGGCGCCCACATTCGCACGCTGCTGCTCACGTTCTTCTTCCGGCACATGAACGCGGTCATCGAGGCCGGGCACCTGTTCATCGCCCAGCCGCCGCTGTTCAAGGTGAAGAAGGGCAAGGTCGAGAAGTACCTGATGTCCGACCGGGAGTTCGAGGACTTCTTCCTCACGACCTGGGTCGAGGGCGCGGGGGTCAAGGTGCCGGGGGCGAAGGCGCCGATCACCGGTGAGCCGTTTCGCGAGCTCCTGCGGGCGACGGCGGAGGTGCAGGCGCTGCTGACGAAGCTCACCAAGCGCGGCGTGCCGGCCCCGGTGCTGCAGGAGCTCTTGCGGACCAAGTTCCGGGCCACGAAGCGCGGCGTCGGACCCGCCGAGATCGGCGAAGCGATCGTGAGCGCGGCGGCGGCGGTCAACGGCTACGACGTCAGCGTCCAGGCCGGCGAGGGGATCGAGGGCAACACGGTGACGATCGCCGGCACGCCCCCGGTCTCGTTCAGCACCGATCTCTTCAAGTCGCCCGACTACACGAGCCTGTGCGAGCTGTGGGAGCAAGTGGCGCCGGCCGCCAAGGGCCCGACCGCGATCATCGAGGGCGAGAAGGAGACGCCGGTGGCGTCGCTCGCCGCGCTGCTCCGGACCGCGCTCGAACACGCGAAGGCGGGCGCCACGTTTCAGCGGTACAAAGGCCTCGGCGAAATGAACGCGGAAGAGCTCGCGGACACCACGATGAACGCCGAGACGCGCACGCTCCTCAAGGTCACGATGGAGGATGCCGTCGGCGCCGACGCGATGTTCACGGTGCTCATGGGCGACGCCGTCGAGCCGCGCCGGGAGTTCATCGAGAAGTACGCGCTGGACGTCGCCAACCTGGATATTTAACGGAGCGCGAGACCGGATCGCCCGCGGGTGGCCTGAGAAAGGCACTCGGGGCTCCGGACGCCCGCTCATGAACACGAGCTGACATATGCCCAACGAACGCCAGGTCCCGGTCCCCATCGAAGAGGAAATGCGGAAGTCCTATCTGGACTACGCAATGTCGGTCATCGTCGGCCGTGCGCTGCCGGACATCCGCGACGGCCTCAAGCCGGTCCACCGACGCGTCCTGTACACGATGCAGGGCCTCGGGCTCAACTGGAACCGCGCGTACAAGAAGGCCGCCCGGGTGATCGGCGACTGCATGGGCAAGTACCATCCGCACGGCGACGCGCCGATCTACGAGGCACTGGTGCGCATGGTGCAGGAGTTCTCGCTGCGCTATCCGCTGGTCGATGGGCAAGGGAACTATGGGTCTGTCGACGGCGATCCGCCAGCGGCCATGCGCTACACCGAGGCGCGGCTGGCCAAGATCGCCCACGAGATGCTGGCCGACATCGACCGGGACACCGTCGATTTCGTCCCGAACTTCGACGAGTCCGAGCGGGAGCCGATGGTCCTGCCGACGCGGATCCCGAACTTGTTGATCAACGGATCCTCCGGCATCGCGGTCGGCATGGCCACCAACATCCCGCCGCACAACCTGTCGGAGGTCATCGACGGGCTCGTGATGCTGGTCGACGACCCGGCGACAACCGTCGAGCAGCTCGTGAAGGTCGTCAAGGGCCCGGACTTCCCGACGGCGGCCTACATCTACGGCACCGGCGGCATCCGCGAGGCGTACACGACCGGGCGCGGGACGCTCACGCTGCGCGCGAAGGCGCACGCCGAGAAGATGCGCGGCGGCCGCGAGGCGATCATCATCACCGAGCTGCCGTACCAGGTGAACAAGGCCACCCTGATCGAGAAGATCTCGGAGCTCTCGGCCGACAAGAAGATCGAGGGGATCACGGAGATCCGCGACGAGTCCAACCGCGAGGGCATCCGGGTCGTGCTCGAGCTCGGGCGCGGCGGTATTCCGCAGATCGTGATGAACCAGCTCTACAAGCACACGCAGATGCAGACGACGTTCGGCATCATCATGCTGGCGCTGGTCGACCGGCGGCCGCAGGTCGTCGACCTCAAGCAGATGCTGACGGCCTTCGTCAGCTTCCGCCGCGAGATCGTCACCCGGCGCACCAAGTACGACCTGGCGCGGGCCGAGGAGCGCGCCCACATCCTGGCCGGCCTGCGCAAGGCCGTCGAGCAGCTCGACCTGGTCATCCGCCTGATCCGGGCGGCCGAGAGCCCCGATGCCGCGAAGGACGCGTTGATGTCGCGGCTCGAGCTCTCCGAGGTCCAGGCCCGCGCGATCCTCGACATGCGGCTGCAGCGCCTCACCCAGCTCGAGCGCCACAAGGTCGTGGAGGAGCACGAGCAGACCCTCGCCCTCATCGAAGAGCTCAAGGGCATCCTGGCCTCGGACACGAAGCTGATGGCCATCATCCGGGCCGAGCTTCTGGCGGTGAAGGAAGAGTACGGCGACGCGCGCCGCACCGAGATCCTCACCGAGACCACTGAGCTCACGATCGAGGACCTCCTCGCCGACGAGGAGATGGTCGTCACCATCACGCGCTCCGGCTACATCAAGCGCACCCACGTCGAGGCGTACCGCAGCCAGCGGCGCGGCGGCAAGGGCGTGACGGGCATGGAGACGAAGGAAGAGGACATCGTCGAGGACCTCTTCGTCGCCTCGACGCATTCGTACCTGCTCTTCTTCACGAACCTCGGCAAGACCCACTGGCTGAAGGTGCACGAGATCCCCGAGGGCGGACGCCAGGCCAAGGGCAAGGCGATGGTGAATCTGTTGTCGCTCGGCGAGGGCGAGAGCGTCGCCACGTGCGTGCCGGTACGCGAGTTCACCGCCGGCGGGTACGTGCTGTTCGCGACCAAGCAGGGGAAGGTGAAGAAGACCGAGCTCGACTCCTACTCGCACCCGCGCGCCGGCGGCATCCAGGCGATCGGCCTCGACGAGGGCGACACGGTGATCACGGCGCGGCGCACCGACGGCCGGCGCGAGGTGATGATCGCGACCAAGCTCGGCATGATCATCCGCTTCTCGGAGGAAGAAGTGCGCCCGATGGGCCGCGCCGCCGCCGGCGTGCGCGGGATCGAGGTCGACGAGGGCGACGAGGTCATCGCGGCCGACGTCGTCCAGGAGGGCGCGCTGATCCTCACCGTCACCGAGCGCGGCTACGGCAAGCGCACGCCGCTGGACGAGTACCGGCTGCAGGGGCGGGCCGGCAAGGGGATCATCGACATCAAGACCGGCGGCCGCAACGGCAACGTCGTCGGCATGGTCCAGGTGCGCGACGGCGACGACGTGCTGGTCGTCACCACCAAGGGCAAGCTGATCCGCTTCCACGCGGACACGGTGTCCTCGCAGGGCCGGAACACGATGGGCGTGCGTATCATCGACCTCGACGCCGACGACCAGGTCGGGTCCATCGCCCGCGTCGAGGCGGAGAGCTCCGCGCCCGTCGAAGCGCAGTAGCGTTCCGTGCTGGATCTGCGGCTGATCCGCGAGCAGCCCGAGATGGTCGCGCGCGCGCTCGCCGTCAAGGGCGGCGCGGAGCTCGTGAAGCAGGTCGTCGCCCTCGACGCCTCCCGCCGCGAGCTCATCCGGAAGGCCGACGACCTCAAGGCCGACCGCAACCGCGCCTCCGAGGCGATCGGCCAGGCCAAGAAGCGCGGCGAAGACTCGTCGGCCGAGATGGCGCGGATGCGCGACGTCGGCGACCGCATCAAGGTCCTCGACGCCGAGCTGAAGCAGGTCGACGAGCAGCTCGACGCCCTGGCGGCGCAGCTGCCCAACCTGCCGCACGAGTCGGTGCCGCCGGGCCGCGGCGAAGACGACAACGTCGAGGTGCGCCGCTGGGGCACGCCGCGCGCCTTCGGGTTCGCGCCGAAGCCGCACGACGAGATCGGCGAGGCGCTCGGCCTGCTCGACCCCGAGCGGGCCGTGAAGCTCGCGAAGGCGCGGTTCAACGTGCTCTGGGGCGCCGCGGCGCGGCTCGAGCGCGCGCTCGCCCAGTTCATGCTCGACCTCCACACGCGCGAGCACGGCTACACCGAGGTCTGGGTCCCGCACCTCGTCAACGGCGCCACGATGCTGAAGACCGGGCAGCTCCCGAAGTTCGAGGAGCAGCTCTTCAAGACCGTCGAGCCCGACGAGAACCGGACGCTCTACCTGATCCCGACCGCGGAAGTCTCGCTCGCCGGGCTGCACAGCGGCGAGGTCCTGCCGGAGCAGACGCTGCCGCGCCGCTACACGGCCTTCACGCCCTGCTATCGCCGCGAGGCGGGCACCTACGGCAAGGACATGAAGGGCCTCTACCGGCGCCACCAGTTCGACAAGATCGAGCTCGTGAAGATCACGACGCCGGCCCAGTCCTACGAGGAGCTCGAGTCCCTCGTGACCAACGCCGAGGAAGTGCTGCGTCGGCTCGCGCTGCCCTACCGTGTCGTCGAGCGCTGCATCGGCGACCTCGGGTTCAGCACGGCGAAGGGCTACGACGTCGAGGTATGGCTGCCCTCGCAGGAGCGCTACCGCGAGATCTCGTCCTGCTCCAACTACGACGCGTTCGGCGGGCGGCGCGCCGACATCCGCTATCGCCCGGCGGCCGGCGGGCGGCCCGAGTTCTGCGCCACGCTGAACGGCTCTGGCCTCGCCATCGGGCGCACGATGATGGCGATCCTCGAGAACTACCAGGAAGCCGACGGCACCGTGACGGTCCCGGCGGCGCTGCGGCCGTACATGGACGGTCTCGCGAAGCTGACCCGCCGGTAACCGGTCGCGCAGCCGCGACCTCCGATCGCGTCGTATCGTGAAACCAGCGGTGCGTCGGCACGGCCCCATCCTCGGGAGGAGACCCAATGGACACGAGCAAGATCGCGAGCCGGGGAGTTCCGCTATTGTTCTGGTGGTTCATGATCGTCTCGCAGCACCCGGGTGGGACCATGACCGCGGCGACCCAGGGCCCCTTCGCAACCCAGGCGCAATGCGACTGGGGCCGGCAGCAAATCGGCGTGACGACGGGCCTGCGCGGCGGGCAAGGAGTAGGCTGGGGCGTGACCACGTGCTGGAACGACGCGCCGTGAGTGCGCCCGGGAAGCGCTATAGTGCCTCGTCATCGGAGGTGCGCTATGCGAATCCGAGGGGCGCGTCTTGTCCTCCTGGTGTGTCTTTTGACCGCAATGCTGGACACGGGCTGCAGCGCCATCCACAACACACCAGAACAGGATCGGGTGTGGGCCGCCTACGGAGCGTGCCAAGCAGCGGGACGCGTCAGCAACAATGTGCTCATCACTCGCGTTGAGCCGAGCGGACAGTACTGGGTCGAAACTCGAAACGGGAACGCGGGACGACCTGAGCTGATCGCGTGCATGCCCGAGAGGAACCGCTAGGCGGCGAGTCGCTCGAGCGACAGCGGAGGCAAGAAACATGAGTCCATGCGGGGGAACTCGGATACCTCGATATCAGGTCGTGTGCTGTGCGCTCCTGGTTTGGCTTAGCGTCGTCGCAGTCCCAGCCTCCGCTGCCCAACTCAAGACCGCCTGCGAGCTGGTCACCAAGGCGAACGTCGAGTCCGTTTTTGGCCTGACTCTCGAAGAGCCGATAAGTTCTTCCCGGCAGACCACGAACGGCCAGGACGTCTTCTCAGCGTGCGAATTTCGCGGACCCGGCGCGTTCGCCACAACTGGAAAAAGGATCATCGTGTCTCTCAGCCGGACTACCGTGGCCAATCCCGACCCCGTCAACAGGGCAGTCAGGTATCGGCCCGACCCGAGTATGAGTTTCAAGGACGTCTCAGACCTCGGTGATGCAGCATACTGGGCCCATGCGCGTCCTGGTACGAACACCACCAGGTCGTCGGGCTTCCTGCGCGTCTTTGTAAGTGGTACGACGGAACTGACAATAACGAGCTTCGGGTTTACCGATGAGGCCGCCGAGCTGGAGAGAGCCAAGAAGCTCGCCTTCATAGCGCTCGGAGGGTCCGGGAAAAGTGGTTATGTGTACGCGCCACCAGGCAAAGCGCCACCAACCGCCGCCGGCTCACCCCAGGGCTCCAAAGGATCTGCAACGACCGAGGGGCAATTTCTCTCGGATGCCGAGGCCCTTCGTGGCCTGAAGGCCTTTTCAGTCGCTGTCGCATCCGATGACGTGAAGGTGGAGCCAATCAGGAATCGGGTCAGCCAGGCGCTGCGAGACCACGGAATAACGGTTCTTGCCGAGGGCGCCTTTCCCAAAATAGTGATCGGCATTAGCACGACGTCGATGTCGGTCGATTCGTCGACACGCTCGGGACTCAGCGTACCCGTCACGGTCGTCGCCTTTTCCCTCGCCTTCGAAGTCGTGCGGCCAATTCCGGTAGGCGCGAAATCGATGCTGGTAAGCACGAACATCAATT